>NZ_JBBCUB010000002.1:0-1035433 GCF_037148075.1 Gordonia malaquae
GCGGAGGGGAAACGCCCGGCCCCATTCCGAACCCGGAAGCTAAGCCCTCCAGCGCCGATGGTACTGCACTTTAGTCAGTGTGGGAGAGTAGGACACCGCCGAACTCAACATTTATTCGAGCCCCTCAACCCTTGTGGTTGAGGGGCTCGAATACTTTCTGCACCCGGGTAGATTGGACGACATGAGCAAGCCCCACAGCGACGAGCCGACACTGCCGGACGATGTGTCTGCGTCGGATCTGGATCCGGAGATCCGTCGCGATCTCCAGGCATTGGATCGGACCACTGCGGATCGGGTGGCTCGACACCTGGTGATGGCGTCAGACCTGCTCGGGGTAGACCCAGATGCGGCACTCGCGCACGCGCGTGCCGCACGAGCGCGAGGGGCGCGTGTCGGGGTCGTCCGCGAAACCGCCGGGATCGCTGCGTACAACGCCGGAGAGTGGCAGGAAGCGATCACCGAACTCCGTGCGGCACGCCGCATGACGGGCGCCGACGAACTGTTGCCGCTGATCGCCGACAGCGAGCGCGGCCTCGGTCGGCCTGAACGGGCAGTAGAGATCGCCGAGAGCGAAGACGGGCGCGCCCTGACCGGCGAGGAAGCGCTCGAGATGCTCATCGTGGCGTCCGGAGCGTGCCTCGATCTCGGTCAGCCCGAGCGGTCGGTCGCTCTCCTCGAGACCGGAGATCTGCGTCCCGGACGTGTCGGCAGCGACGCCGCCCGCTTGTTCTACGCCTACGCATCGTCACTCGAAGCGGCCGGCCGGCGTGCGGATGCATTGACCTGGTTCCAGAATGCCGCTGCCGCCGACGTAGAAGACCTCACCGACGCCGAATTCCGGCTCATGGACCTCACAGCCGTTGAGTCGGAGTCCACAGACGGCGTCGTCGACGGCAAAGGCATCAGCTCTGGGACCGAGTCGACAAGTCTCGGCGCCCACTACGACACACTTCTCTTCGACCTGGACGGCACCCTCTTCGCCGGAGCGTCTGCGCTCCCGCATGCAGTGTCGGCCGTGAACGATGCCGCGGCCGGAGTCCTGTTCGTGACGAACAATGCGAGCCGTTCTCCGGACGAGGTCGCAGATCACCTCGCCGCGCTCGGCTTCTCGGCGCACTCCGACCAAGTCGTGACAAGCGCACAGGCCGGCGCAACGCTTGTCGCAGAGCGAGTTCCGGCGGGCAGCACGGTGCTTGTCGTCGGTGCACAAAGCCTCCGCGACGAGATCAGCGCCCGTGGGCTGGTCGTCGTGGACTCAGCTGACGACATCCCGGCCGCGGTGGTACAGGGGCACTCACCGGACACCGGGTGGGCCGAGCTGTCCGAAGCGGCGCTCGCGGTGCGAAACGGGGCCGTCTGGGTCGCGTGCAATGTCGACACGACACTGCCGAACGAACGAGGACTTCTCGTCGGCAACGGTTCGATGGTCGCCGCGGTCAAATCGGCCACCGGTGCCGAACCGCTTGTCGCGGGCAAACCTGCGGCACCCATCATGCGCGATGCCCTCTCGCGTGGCGAAGGCCGTCGTCCACTTGTCGTCGGTGACCGACTCGACACCGACATCGCAGGCGCGCACACCGTGGGTCTCGACAGTCTCCTCGTGCTGACCGGGGTGTCGACTGCCGTCGACATGCTGGCTGCAGGCCCGAACTGCCGTCCGACATACGTCGCCGCGAACGGCCTCGCCGGGCTCGCGTCCGATGCGGAATCGCTGCGGATCGGACCACACGACGATTGGCGAGTGCAGGTCATCGACGAGCACGTCACTGTCGCATCACGCGGTGCGAGCGATCCGCTCGCCCTTCTGCCGACCCTGGCGCACGCAGTCTGGACCGCTGATGTCGGAACGCGTGACCTGCGTATCGCGGCCGAGGACGACACGGCGGCAGAAGCACTCGCGGCGGTCGGTCTCGCCGCCCTGCGTTAGCCTGGATACGTTATGAACTCCGAGGCAGACCCCACCCAGACAGGTTTTGCGCACACAGGTCGCACACCGGAACGTCCGTCACCCGGGGCGATGGCCGCACAGGCAGCTCAGCGCACCTCAGAACCGGGTGATCCTGCAGATCATCCAGTGTCAGGCGCAGTGGACGAACTCCTCGAAGAAGCAGCGATGATCTCCGCCGTCGTCGGAGACGAGTTCGACCTCGGCGCAGTGTCTCGGCAGGCTCAACTGCTCACTCAGGCACACGACGCACTGTCGGCGGCTCTCGAGGACGCACGCTGATGGCGGCTCGTGCACGCCTCGACGCCGAGCTGGTCCGCCGGGGTCTCGCCCGTTCGCGTGAGCAGGCCCGTGAGCTGATCGACGCAGGCAAAGTGAAAGTCAACGGAACCGTGGCCTCGAAGGCCGCGACCAACGTCGCACGAGACACTCCGGTGCTGGTCACCGAGCCGGACACCGATGACTGGGCGTCTCGAGGAGCTCACAAGCTGCTCGGCGCCCTCGAGGCGTTCGAACCTCGAGGAGTCTCCGTCGACGGAAAGCGCTGCCTGGACGCGGGCGCGTCCACCGGCGGCTTCACCGATGTGCTCCTGCGTCGAGGAGCCCGAGAGGTCGAAGCCGTCGACGTCGGCTACGGCCAGTTGGTGTGGAAGCTGCAGACTGACGACCGCGTCCACGTCCACGATCGCACCAACGTCCGAACAATCACGGCCGACTCGATCGGAGGAGAGGTCGACCTCATCGTCGGCGACCTCTCGTTCATCTCGCTACGCCTCGTGCTGCCCGCGCTCGCGGCGTGTCTCGCCGTCGGCGGTGATGCGCTTCCGATGGTGAAGCCTCAGTTCGAGGTCGGCAAGGACCGCGTCGGATCTGGCGGAGTCGTCCGAGACCCGGCGCTACGCGCAGAAGTGGTCGCGGACGTCGCTCGGACGGCACGGACGCTCGGACTCACGACCCTCGGTGTTGTCGCGAGTCCGCTGCCGGGACCGTCGGGCAACGTCGAGTACTTCCTGTGGCTGCGGAAGACGGACACGGGGAGTACGTCGTCCGGGCCTGCGGATACCGTTGAGGTGCCGCCGGTCGACGACGACGTGTGGCAGATGATCCTCCAGGCCGTCGCCGACGGTCCCGAATGAACTCCGAAGGCGGGGCCAGCATGTCAGACCGCACCTTCATGGTGGTCGCGCACTCGGGTCGAGACGCGGTCACGACCACCCTGACCACGATCGCGAAACGATGTGCCGACGCCGGGGTCGCGGTTCGCCTGGTCGACCACGACCTGCACGACTCCGGTCACCCGGACCAGACCGCGGCAGCCGATCCCATCGACCCCGAGATCCTGCGCCGCACCGGGGCCGACATCGACGTGACCGATCCCGTGTCGGCGTCCGCGGCGGGCTGTGAGATCGTCATCGTCCTCGGCGGCGACGGCACGTTCCTGCGCGCCGCAGAACTCGCCTATCCGTCGTCCGTGCCGCTGATGGGCATCAACCTCGGTCATATCGGTTTCCTCGCCGAGGCCGAGTCGCACCGCGTCGACGAGGTGCTCGACATGCTGATCTCCGGCAGGTACCGCGTGGAGGACCGAATGGTCCTCGACGTGACGGTCAGCGACCCCGGAGCACCGGCGCCACGTAGCCGTACCTGGGCGCTGAACGAAGTGGTGATCCAGAACAAAGCGAAGAGTGGAGTCCTCGAGCTCGTCACCGAAGTCGACGGCCGACCCGTCTCGGCGTTCGGCGCCGACGGCCTTCTCGTCGCGACGCCGACCGGATCCACCGCGTACGCGTTCTCGGCAGGCGGCCCCGTGATGTGGCCGGACCTGGAGGCGATCCTCGTGGTGCCCAGCAACGCACATGCCCTGTTCGCCCGCCCGATGGTCACCTCACCGCGCTCGCGCGTGGCGGTGGAGATCCACCGTGGCGGCCGCGACGGCGTTGCGCTCTGCGACGGTCGGCGTGTCATCGATGTGCCCGCGGGTTCGCGCATCGAGGTGGTGCGCGCTCCGCGTTCGCTGCGCTGGGTGCGGATCGATTCCGAGCCGTTCGCCGACCGACTCGTCACGAAGTTCTCGCTGCCTGTCACGGGTTGGCGGGGGAGGAGCTGAGCCGCGGTGCTCGAAGAACTGTCGATCACAAGCCTCGGCGTCGTGGAGTCGGCGTCTGCCGAGTTCCATCCCGGATTCACCGCTCTCACCGGTGAGACCGGTGCGGGCAAGACGATGATCGTGACCAGTCTGCGGCTGCTTTCCGGCGGACGCGCCGACGCCGGCCGCGTGCGAACCGGCGACGACCGCGCCGTCGTCGAAGGACGTTTCCGGCTGCCCGCCGAGCACGGCACGACGATCGCCGAACTCCTCGACGAGACCGGGGCCGACGTCGACGACGACAACACTGTCATCGCGTCCCGCACGGTGAACGCCGACGGCCGGTCACGCGCACGACTGGGCGGTCGCAGCGTTCCGGTAGGCACCCTCGGTGCGCTGACCGGAGAACTCCTGGCGATTCACGGTCAGAACGATCAACTCCGGCTGATCCGCGGTGACCAACAGCGGGCCGCGCTCGACCGGTACGCGGGCGACGCTGCAGCGAAGACGTTGGCGAAGTACCGGCAGGCCCGCGACAAGTGGGTACGAGTTCTCGACGAACTCGATCGACTGCGAGCCGACTCACGGGAGATGGCGCAGGAGGCGGACCGTCTGCGGTTCGGACTCGAGGAGATCGACGCCGTGAAGCCCGTTCCGGGTGAGGACGCGGAACTCGTCGAGATCGTTCGACGGCTGACCGATCTGGAGGACATCCGCAGTGCCGCATCGCAGGCGCAGGACATCGTGGCGGGTGACACCGGCTCGGTGGTCGACGCGCTCGGCACCGTCCGCTCGCTTCTGGAGTCGGCCGCCGATCAGGCATTGCGCGACTTGCGCCCTCGGATCGAAGAGGCGCTGGCCGTGGTCGGCGACATCGGCGACGAGCTGACCGGCTTCCTCGCTGGACTGCCGGACGACGCCGCGGACCTCGACTCGCTCTTGACCCGGCAGGCCGAACTCAAATCTCTCACGCGCAAGTACGCGGCCGACGTCGACGGTGTGCTCGAGTGGCAGGAGCAGGCGCAACGCCGCCTCACCGAGATCGATGATCCGCAGTCGCGGATCGACGAGTTGGAGGCGTCGTCGCGCAGCATCCGCGATGAGGTCGCAGCGTTGGCGACCAAGCTCCACGCGCAACGGTCGAAGGCGGCGAAGTCGTTGGCGGCCAAGGTGTCCGTCGAGTTGGCAGGGCTGGCGATGGGTGGCAGCGAGCTCGCTGTCGTCGTCTCGTTGCGCCCCGCGGACGATCCCCGGCTGGCGGTCGAGATCAACGGGACGCAGGCGCACGCCGGGGGACACGGCGCCGACGTCGTCGAGTTCGGCCTTGTCGCGCATAAGGGCGCCGCACCGCTCCCGATTGCGAAATCCGCGTCAGGCGGTGAACTGTCCCGCGTGATGCTTGCGCTGGAAGTGGTGCTGGCCGAACCCGATTCGGGATCGGTCATGGTATTCGACGAAGTCGACGCTGGAGTGGGCGGCGGTGCTGCCGTCCAGATCGGTGCACGTCTTGCACGTCTCGCCCGTCGGCATCAGGTGATCGTGGTGACTCACTTGCCGCAGGTGGCCGCTTTTGCCGACAATCACCTGCTGATCGGAAAGGAAGGTGGCGGGTCCGCGGGTCGACAGCGATCGACCCTGACCGCGCTCGACCGGGGCGCCCGAGTCTCTGAACTAGCGAGAATGCTTGCTGGACTTGGTGATTCGGACACGGGCCGGGCTCACGCCGAGGAGCTTCTCCAGACGGCGGAGGCCGCCCGCGCAGAACAGTGAGGTGCCGGAACCGCACTCGACAGGCCGAGACGCATGTGACTGATGTGATTAAAGTTTCCTGAGTTACGGCGCGCCTCCTGGTCATCGTCGGCGGACCGGCCCACTATGGCAGTCATGAGGATGCCTGCCCTGCTATCGCGGAACACCGAAGTACTTCCCGGTCTGATCGGCATTGCGCGGATCGACAAGAACACCAAACGACTCCTGCAGAGGATCGGCGAGGACGAGATCGCCGTCCTCGACGAGGTCGATCTCGACCGAGTGACCGCCGACGCGCTGATCGAAGCGAAGGTCGCGGCCGTTGTGAACGTCAGCGAGTCGATCACAGGTCGCTATCCGAACCTCGGTCCGGAGGTGCTCGCGGCGTCGGGCATCGTCCTGCTCGACAATGTCGGCGGCGAGATCTTCTCGCGAATCAAGGACGGACAGAAGGTTCGCGTGCACGATGCGCGCCTGTACGTCGGCGATCGTGTCGTGGCGCGGGGTGAGGAACTCGACGAGCGCATCGTCGCCGATCGAATGCTCGACGCGAAGACCGGGCTCGTCGACCACCTCGAAGCGTTCTCGGGCAATACCATCGAGTTCATCCGCAGCGAGTCGCCGCTGCTCATCGACGGGGTGGGCATCCCGGATGTGCACTGCAAACTTGAAGGCCGCCACGTGGTCGTCGTCGCCGAAGGTGTGGGTCGCGGCGCGGACCTGAAGGCGCTCAAGCCGTTCATCAAGGAGTATCAGCCGATCATGATCGGTGTCGGTGCGGGCGCCGACACCCTGATGAAGGCCGGATACCGTCCTGCGATTGTCGTCGGCGACCCCGACGAGATCGACACCGACACTCTCAAGTCGGGTGCGGAACTCGTCCTGCCCGCCGACCCGGACGGTCACGCTCCGGGGCTCGAACGCATTCAAGACCTCGGGGTCGGGGCGACGACGTTCCCCGCTGCCGGCTCCGCCGCAGATCTTGCGCTGCTCCTCGCCGACTTCCACGGCGCGGACCTCATCGTGACAGCCGGCCTCGGCGGTTCACTCAACGACTTCTTCGATCGTGAACTGCGCGATCAGATCCCGTCGACGTTCCTGACCCGCCTGAAGGTGGGCCCCAAGCTCGTCGACGCGAAAGCGGTCTCGACTCTCTACCGCAGTCGGGTGAGTGGAACCGCCATCGCCATGCTGATGTTGGCGGCGCTCATCGCGCTCATCGCGACTGTCATCATCACGCAGGGCGGCAGTGACATGACCGGCTGGATCGTCGACCGCTGGAATGTGTTCGTCGAGTGGGTCTCCGGGGTGTGGAACACCAAATGAAAGCTGTGTGGAACACCAAATGATCACTATGCGTCAACACGCGATCTCGTTGATCGCGGTATTTCTCGCGCTTGCGTTGGGACTCTTCCTGGGGTCGGGCTTCATCGGTGACCGTGTCAACGCGCTCACCGGCACCGATCGCGACAAGATCAGTTCCCTGCAGGACGAGCGAGACGACCTGTCGGCTCAGGTCAACTCCGCTGACAGCTTCACATCCGCGATAGGCGGCCGGCTCACCAAGGACGTGCTGAAAGGCAAGTCGGTGCTCGTGGTCACGGCGCCTGACGCTGCTGATGCGGATGTGACGGCGCTCAAGGAACTGCTCAACGACGCGGGAGCGACGTTTGCTGGCCAGATCGGGCTCACCACCTCGTTCATCCGTGACGAGAACGCATCCAAACTGCGGACTGTCATCGACCAGTCCATTCCGACCGGCGCCCAGCTGCGCGTCGAGTTCACGGACTCCGGATCACGAACCGGCGACTTGCTCGGCGTCACGCTACTGCATCGGAGTGGGCAGCGTGCGGCATCGGACGCCGATCGGCGAACGGTGCTCGACACCCTGCGCGGGGGCGAGTTCATCGAGTTCGCCGACGGAACTGTGAAGCCCGCCGACCTCGTTCTGGTGGTTGCAGGTGGAGAGATGGGCGAGAACTCCGGCGCGCAGGGACAACTCGTCGGCAGGCTCGCAGCCACGATGGCGATGCGAGGACAAGGCGGCGCACTGGTCGGGCGCACAGGCTCAGCCGAAGGCGGTTCGCCGATCGGCGTCGTGCGGTCCGATCCGGCGCTCCGCAACGCTGTCTCGACTGTCGACAACGTCGACCGCGAGACCGGGCGTCTGACGACGATCCTGGTGCTCGGCGAAGAGCTCGCGGGCCGTTCGGACGCCTTCGGCACCGGCCCCGGTGCGACGGCCATCACGGTCGGAGCCGAACCTGCACGATGACGGCGGCGTGTCGCGCACACCCGCGCGAAACCCTGTTAGGCTGAAGTCCCGTAGGTCATCAGGTATTCGGCAATCCTGATACACCCCGACGGGAGAATCATTTGCGATCACTGCGTTCCGAGCGTGTCAGTCCCAAGCACATCTTCGTGACGGGCGGTGTCGCATCCTCGCTCGGCAAGGGTCTCACCGCTTCGAGCCTGGGTCAGCTCCTCACCGCACGCGGCATGCGTGTCACGATGCAGAAGGTCGATCCGTACCTCAATGTCGATCCGGGAACGATGAATCCGTTCCAGCACGGTGAGGTGTTCGTCACCGAGGACGGCGGCGAGACGGACCTCGACATCGGTCACTACGAGCGCTTCCTCGACCGGAACCTGTCGGGTACCGCCAACGTGACGACAGGTCAGGTGTACTCGACGGTCATCGCGAAGGAACGACGCGGCGAGTACCTCGGCGACACCGTGCAGGTGATCCCGCACATCACCGACGAACTCAAGGCGCGGATGCTCGCCATGCACGAGCCGGATTCGTCGGGAGAGGCCCCCGACGTGGTGATCACAGAGATCGGCGGCACCGTCGGCGACATCGAGTCGCTGCCGTTCATCGAAGCGGCCCGCCAGATCCGCCACGACCTCGGTCGCAACAACGTCTTCTTCCTCCACGTCTCGCTGGTTCCGTACCTCGCGCCGTCAGGTGAACTGAAGACCAAGCCGACGCAGCACTCGGTCGCCGCTCTCCGCAGCATCGGCATTCAGCCGGACGCCCTGATCCTGCGCTGCGATCGGCCTGTTCCGGACGGCTTGAAGAAGAAGATCGCGTTGATGTGCGACGTGGACGTCGATGGCTGCATCTCGACGCCCGACGCTCCGTCTATCTACGACATCCCCAAGGTGCTGCACTCCGAGCAGTTGGATGCATACGTCGTCCGCCAGCTCGGGCTGCCGTTCCGCGACGTCGATTGGACCGTGTGGGGCGATCTTCTCGAGCGGGTCCACAATCCGCGTGAGACCGTCACGGTGGCACTGGTCGGCAAGTACATCGACTTGCCCGACGCCTACCTGTCGGTGACCGAGGCCATCCGTGCAGGCGGTTTCGCCCATCGTGCGCGCACTGAGATCAAGTGGGTGCCTTCGGACGACTGCGAGACGCCCGAAGGCGCCAACACCGCGCTTCGAGACGTGGACGCGATTCTGGTTCCCGGCGGCTTCGGCATCCGCGGAATCGAAGGCAAGCTCGGCGCCATCAGTTACGCCCGCGAGAACAAGATCCCGCTTCTCGGCCTGTGCCTCGGACTGCAGTGTGTGGTCATCGAGGCCGCGCGCTCGGCTGGACTGTCGGACGCGAGCTCGACCGAGTTCGATCCGGAGACCCCGTCGCCCGTGATCGCGACCATGGCCGATCAGGAGGCAGCCGTCGCAGGCGACGCCGACCTGGGCGGCACCATGCGTCTCGGTGCATACCCGGCCACTCTGATCCCGGGTTCACAGGTCGCGAAGTCGTACGGTTCCACCGATGTCAGCGAGCGTCACCGTCACCGGTTCGAGGTCAACAACGACTACCGCGACAAGATCGCCGAAGCGGGCCTCGTGTTCTCCGGAACCTCACCCGACGGTCGCCTCGTCGAGTTCGTCGAGTACCCGAAGGACGTGCACCCGTTCCTCGTCGCCACGCAGGCGCACCCGGAGCTCAAGAGCCGTCCGACCCGTCCGCATCCGCTGTTCAAGTCCCTGATCGACGCGGCGCTGCGCTACAAGCAGGCGACCCGGCTTCCGGTTGAGCTCGACGGATACGACGCGCCGGACCGTGAGGACGATCAGGTCCAGGCCGCAGAGTGAGCGGGCCCGGATCGCACGACTTCCGGACCGTGGGTTCGGAGACCGTCTATTCGGGTGCGATCCTGTCGCTGCGCCTCGACGACGTCGAGATGCCGGGCGGCCGGACGGCACGCCGCGAAGTGGTGGAACACCACGGTGCGGTGGCCGTCGTCGCACGTGACGAGCAGGGGCGGGTTGCTCTGATCCGCCAGTATCGGCACCCCGTCGGTCGTCGACTGTTGGAGATCCCCGCCGGACTCCTCGACGGCGGCCCGTCTGAAGGTCCGCTTGACGCTGCGAAACGGGAACTCGCCGAAGAAGCGGATCTTGCTGCGGCGCAGTGGCGCGTGCTTGTCGACCTCGACGTGTCGCCGGGCTTCACGGACGAGGCGTTGCGCGTCTATCTCGCCGAGGATCTGACGGCGCTTCCCGAGGCGGAGCGCGAGCACGAAGAAGCAGACCTGGCTCTGGAGTGGTATCCGCTGTCGGAGGCGGTCGGGCTGGCTCTGTCCGGAGAGATCGTCAACGCGACCGCGGTCGCGGGGATCCTCGCGTTGGCTGCCGCCGACGCCACGGGTGCCGACCTCAGAGGCGTCGACGAAGTGTGGCGTGACAGACCGACTGCGTTCGAGACGCGTCGGAGCTCCTGATGGCGGGCCGGTCCGGCGTCGACGACGTGGTGGCGGCCTATCTCGATCACCTCACGGTAGAGCGAGGCGCGGCGGCCAACACCATCGCGTCGTACCGTCGTGATCTGCGCCGCTACCAGGAGTTCTTGGAGGGCCAGGGACTGACCGACCTCGCCGATGTCCGTGAGGACACGGTCCGCGAGTTCCTCGTTGCGCTCCGACGCGGCGACCCGGCAGCTGAGGTGGCCCCGCTTGCGGACAGTTCGGTGGCGCGAACGCTGATCGCAGCCAGAGGCTTTCACAAGTTCGCGGCGGCGGAGGGCCTCGTGTCCGATGACGTGGCCCATGCCGTCCGGCCGCCGAAGGCTCCTCGGCGACTCCCGAAGTCGTTGCCGGTGGACGACGTCCTCGCGATCCTCGATGCCGCGGGAACGTCGGACGGCCCTCGTGCCCTCCGTGATCGGGCATTGCTCGAACTGCTGTACAGCTGTGGCGCCCGTATCTCCGAAGTCACGTCGCTCGACGTCGACGACATCGATGTGGAGCATCGCGCCGTGGTCCTGCGGGGCAAGGGGGGCAAAGAACGGATCGTTCCGGTCGGCCGCCCGGCGCTCGCCGCGGTGGATGCGTATCTCGTGCGTGGCCGACCTGCCCTGGTCAAGAAGGGGACACCCGCGCTCTTCCTCAACATTCGGGGTGGACGACTGTCGAGGCAGAGCGCCTGGCAGGTCCTCGTTGACGCCGCCGACCGGGCGGGCATCACGAAGGACGTCTCGCCGCACACTCTGCGACACAGTTTTGCGACCCATCTTCTTGACGGTGGGGCCGACGTCCGCGTGGTCCAAGAGCTTCTTGGGCACTCTTCAGTCACGACCACGCAGGTCTACACGCTCGTCACCGTCACCACGATGCGCGAGGTGTACGCCACGGCCCATCCTCGAGCACGCTGACGTCTACTGTTCTTCGGCGCGACGCGCTCTCCACACAAGCGCTGCCGTGACAATGACCAGTGCTGCGCCGCCTGCCGCGCCGAGCCACACGACTGTGGCGTCGGATGATCGACCGGGGTCGGCCGCGGAGGTCTCAGAGCTCGGCGCCGCGGTGACTCCGGTCTTCGCGCGGAGTTCTGCGAAGAACTCCGGTCCGACCTCATCGGCAGCGGCAGTCGGGCTGCATCCGTGGTCGTATAGGCGCGCCCATCGCGAAATGTCTGTGTCCAGGTACTTGCCGCCCTGAGCATTCGACGCGGCAAGGAAGTACTCGGGTCCAGTAGTGAACGTTCGGCGCTCTGCCATCGATGGACTGGTTGCAATGCTCAGGATCTCACCGACACGGGTTCCGTGGTAGGCCTCTTTCACCTCGACGTCGACCATGGTCAGAGGCATGGAACCGGTGACAGCACCGTCGATCGTCTTCTGATCGATAACCTGGACTTTGGCGACCACGGCGTAGTCGCGGAGAGCCGAGGCGATCCGAGCTTGATCGTCCTTGTAGCCTACACAGTCTGCCGACGCCGGACCCGCCCCGATCATCGACACGACACCGAGTGCAAACACGATCAGAGCGATCAACAACGCGGCCGGGCGACAATGACGCATATGGCCGACTGTACGGAAACGCTACTCAGAACGGTGGTGGTCCGGCGGAGTCGTACTCCACCTGGCGTTCCGCTTCCGCGCAGGCGCGGGCGAACCGGCGGCGTGACCGCAGTTGCATGCGGTAGGCGTGTTTGGCCTGGGTGCGAGTCTTGCTGCGCGTCGGGGCCTCACTGGTGTCGATGCCTGGGGTCAGTCGGGGAGCCGTGACGGCACGGCAGAAGACCCAGACCCGGTAGGTGCCAATAGTTACGGGCTCGTGCCCGGATCGTATGGCCGGACGGGGTGGTCGTCTCGGTCCAGATGACGCCGTTGGCGTCGGTGATCTGGTCGTCGAGCCAGCCGTCGACATGGGTCTTCACCAGGTGATGGAACCGGCACTTCGGGCCGAGGTTGCACGGGCATGTCGGGCCGCCCGCTGCGGGGCGGTCGTGGTTGAACTCGGTGACGTGGTCGAGGTCGCAGTCCCACGCTGTCCGGTTGCAGCCGGGCACGGTGCATCGTCCGTGCACCGCGCGGGAGGCGGTGTCCGCGGCCGCACCGGGCCGGTAGTCGGCCGGCCGGGCTGTGGTGGCGGTGAGATCGAGCGGCCGAATGACAGTGCCGGGCCTGGCGGCGATCTCGCGTGCGTGGTGAGAGTCGATGACGCCGTATCCGTCCATCCAGCCCGCCTTGGTCGACTCTCCGTTGAGGGTCGTCGCATCGGCGATGACGTGGACGATCACCGTGGCGAACCGTTCGCCGATCTCGGCGGCCGTTGCCGCCGCAGGGCAGTCGGGGTTGCCGCAGGTGCAGCCGAACGTGGTGCCGGTCAGCCGGGCGATCGCCAGATCTGAGCGGCGTGCGCCGACCGACCTCGGGTCGTCGGCGCAGGTCAGGGCGGCAGCGTCGGCGTCGATGGCCTTCTTGGCGAGCAGGACCTGCTCGGCGTCGGCGGCGACGGTCAAGACCGACTCGTCGCCGTCGTGGGCGACGGTGACGCCCTTCCCTCGGGCGGTGCGGCTGTCGCGGACGGCGTCGGGGTCGTGTTCGGTGACGATCCGCCGGGCCGTGTCTTTGCCGGTGCTCCACGAGACGGCCCCGCTGTCGCGCAGTTCCTGCGCGAGGTCTGCGTCGATGGCCGCGATGCTCTCGGCGTCCTCGACTGCCGTGCACTGCATGACGATCGTTCGGAAGGTGGCGAAGGAGATCAGACCGTCGCGCAGCAGGCCTGCGACGCGCGGGAGGCGGTCACGGGCGTCGAGTGCCAACTCGACCAGGGCCGACCCGGTGCTCTTGCCGACCGACATGGCAGCGGCGACCTCGGCGCCGAGCACGGTGGTGCCATTCAACAGCAGCATGTCGTCGCCGTCGGCCGCCGCGGCCTCGCGTCGAGCGGCGATCTCACCGATCATCCGCAGGCGACGCCACGCCAGGTGCGCCTCATCGGCGATGAGGGTTCGGACCGCACCGAGATCGTCGAAGTCGTTGCCTGAGGTGTCCACACCGAGCGAACCGGTGATGGTGCTGGCCATGGTGGGACTCCTTTCGACCTGTAGCTGAGGTGGAAGCTATTCGAACTGATGTTCTAATCGTAGCGCCCATTCCGAATGTCCGCAATAGGCAATTGAAGGGATGTGAGGGAAGTGTTCTCGACTAGATCGAGGGGAGCTGAGCCGGGGTTCTTGCGGCCGGTCGCCATGAAGGATGCGCGGCTCGCCGACGGCGTCGCACCCCTTCGGGCGGCGACCCTCTAGGATTGCCAGTGGACCGTCGGAGACTGAGAAGGAGCATCGGACAGGTGGACTACAAAGCCGGTGCCAAGGCGACGCAGGGCGAGCTCGACGTCCCCGCTGACAAGCTCGGACCGACCGGCCGTCCCTACCGCGACATCCCGGATCCGGCACCGCTGGACAAGCACGGCCCGGCAGTCATCATCGCGATGTGCAACCAGAAGGGCGGCGTCGGCAAGACGACGTCGACCATCAACCTGGGAGCTTCGCTGGCCGAAGCCGGACGACGCGTGCTGCTCGTCGACCTGGATCCACAGGGCGCGCTGTCCGCCGGACTCGGAGTGCCGCACCACGAACTCGAGCAGACCGTCCACAATCTCCTCGTGCCGCCGTACGCGGCGACCGACGACGTGTTGATGCGTACTCGAGTCGACGGGCTCGACCTGCTCCCGTCGAACATCGACCTCTCGGCAGCCGAGATCCAGCTCGTGACCGAGGTCGGTCGTGAGCAGGCGCTGGCCCGTGCACTGCACCCCGTGGCCGATCGGTACGACTACATCCTCATCGACTGCCAGCCCTCTCTGGGGCTGCTGACTGTCAACGCGCTGGCGTGCGCCGACAACGTGTTGATCCCGATGGAGTGCGAGTACTTCAGTCTCCGCGGGCTCGCCTTGCTCACCGACACCATCGACAAGGTGCACGACCGCCTCAACCCGCGGCTGGAACTCGGCGGGATCGTGGTCACGATGTACGACCAGCGCACGCTTCACTCGCGAGACGTGATGCAGCGTGTGGTCGAAGTGTTCGGCGACGCGGTGTTCGACACGGTCATCAACCGGACCGTCCGGTTCCCCGAGACGTCGGTCGCCGGTGAGCCGATCACGTCGTGGGCGCCCAAGTCGTCGGGCGCAGCCGCGTACCGGAGCCTTGCGCGAGAGGTGATCGCCCACAACGAAACGCGCACGTGACGCAGACCCCCGTCATCGACGAGGCGGCCCAGGGCGGTGCCGTTGAGGATGCTGCTGGGGCCGACCCGGCGGATGACGGGAAGTTCACGGTCAAGCTGACCAATTTCACCGGGCCGTTCGACCTGTTGTTGAACCTGATCAGCCAGCACCGGCTCGACGTGACCGAAGTCGCTCTGCATGTGGTCACCGACGATTTCATCGCCTACACCAAGGCACTCGGTCCAGACTCCGACCTCGAGCAGACCACCGAGTTCCTGGTGATCGCCGCGACCCTGCTGGACCTGAAGGCCGCACGATTGCTGCCCTCCGGCGAAGTGGACGACCCCGAAGACCTCGCGCTGCTCGAAGCCCGCGATCTGCTGTTCGCGCGACTGCTGCAGTACCGAGCCTTCAAGCAGGTCGCTGTACTGTTCGCCGAACTGGAAGCCGCTGCACTGCAACGGTATCCGCGCGCGGTATCACTTGAGGACCGCTACGTGGACCTGCTGCCCGAGGTGAAGATCGGCGTCGACGCCGCACAGTTCGCGCAGATCGCCGCGGCGGCGATCGCGCCGAAACCGATTCCGACCGTCGGTCTCGACCATCTCCACGGGTCGCCGGTGTCCGTGCCGGAACAGGCCAAGCGACTGTCGGAGCTCCTGGCAGACGCCAAGGGGGAGTGGCTCAGCTTCTCCCAGCTCGTCGCGGAATGCACGAGCGGACTCGAAGTGGTCGCACGATTCCTCGGTCTGCTCGAGTTGTATCGCGAACGAGCCGTGCTGTTCTCCCAGCCGGAGGCGCTCGGCGAACTCAAAGTGGTCTGGACCAGCGACCGCGACACCGACGAGATCGACATCGACACCACGGAAGACTATGGGTGAGGGGCTAGCGATGACTGAGGACTCTGCGGACGTCGGCGTCGACGATCTCGACAGGCTCGACGACGACGAGCTCAGGTCGGCGCTCGAAGCAGTCCTCCTGGTGGTCGACACGCCCGTCACAACCGAGGAACTCGCGAACGCGGTCGAGGATGAGGTCAAACGTGTTCGCGACATGCTCACCCGGATGAGCCGCGACCTCACCGACGCAGGAAGCGGGATCGATCTGCGATACGCGGGCGACGGTTGGCGCTTCTACACACGGTCCGAGTACGCGCCCTATGTCGAACGTCTCCTTCTCGACGGGACGCGCAGCAAGCTCACTCGCGCAGCACTCGAGACGCTCGCTGTGGTGGCCTACCGCCAGCCCGTCACGCGCGCGCGAGTCAGCGCGATCCGCGGCGTCAACGTGGACGGCGTGATGCGGACACTCGTCGCCCGGGGCCTGGTCAACGAGGTGGGGAACGATCCCCAGACCACCGGAACCCTGTACGCGACGAGTGAGATGTTCCTCGAGCGACTCGGTCTCGCATCGCTCAGTGAATTGCCCGACCTCGCTCCGCTGCTGCCGGACGTCGACGTCATCGACGACCTCGGCGACGAACTCCTCGACGACCCGCGATTCGCCAAACTCAGCGCTCGTCCGTCAGAATCAGAGGTTGACGCGTCGAAGGAAGCACTCCGACAGGCCGACGAGGAATAACTCGCGCCGCGTTCGCGTCATACACAACTGCACACCAGCAATCGAAGGATTCACTCATGGCATCCGCTAGCCGAGACGGCAGACCGGGACGAGGAGAAGGTGCGGGACGTTCCCGCGCCGGCGACTCTCGCGGCCAGAAGCCGACGGGTAAGAAGACCGGCGGCAAGTCCGCGTCAGGCCAGGGCAAGGGCGGCGCAGCGGCCCAGGGCCGAGGCGGTCAGGGCACCCGCAAGCAGCACCGCAAGGGCTCACGCCCGAACGCCGAGATCGGCAAGATCCGGTTCAACAATTCACGCCCGGCTCGTACGCAGAAGCCCGTCGTCGACGGTGACGGCGCCACGTACATCGCCGACGGCATGCGCCTCCAGAAGGTCCTCGCCGCAGCAGGCGTCGCATCGCGGCGCGGCGCGGAGGAGATGATCGCTGCAGGTCGAGTCGAGGTCGACGGCGAGATCGTGCTTGAGCAGGGCCTCCGCATCGATCCGAACACGGCGATCATCAAGGTCGACGGCGCGCGTGTGGTCATCGACGAGACGAAGCAGTATCTCGCACTCAACAAGCCCAAGGGCTGGCAGTCGACGATGAGCGACGATCAGGGGCGGCCGTGCATCGGCGACCTCGTCGCTGAACGCGTCATGTCCGGGCAGCGGCTGTTCCACGTCGGGCGCCTTGACGCCGAGACCGAAGGTCTCATCCTCCTGACCAACGACGGTGAGCTCGCACACCGACTCATGCACCCGTCGTTCGAGGTTCCCAAGACGTACATGGCGACAGTACGCGGAGAGGTGGGCCGTGGTCTCGGTCGCCGCCTGCGGGAGGGCGTTGACCTCGAGGACGGCCCGGTCAAGGTCGACTCCTACACGCAGATGGAGCTCTACCAGGGTGAGTCCCTGATCCGCCTCACGTTGCACGAAGGCCGCAAGCACGTCGTCCGACGCATGATGGACGCCGTCGGCCACCCGGTGATCCGCCTGGTCCGCACCGACATCGGCGCAGTGAATCTTGGCACGCAGCGGCCGGGCAGTCTCCGTGCGCTCGACAGCAAGGAGATCGGCGCGCTGTACAAGGCGGTGGGCCTGTGATGTCGGTCGTGGCCATCGACGGACCCGCCGGAACCGGCAAGTCGACCGTCGCACGGCGTCTCGCCGACCGCGTCGGCGCCCACTATCTGGACACCGGCGCCATGTACCGTGCGGCGACCCTCGCCGTCCAGCGTGCCGATGTCGCCCCTGATTCGGACGACGTCGCGAGTGTGGTCGCCGCCGCGGACATCAGGCTCGCTCCGGGGGAGGACGGCACGACCGTCGTCACGCTCGACGGCGACGACGTCTCGGCCGAGATCCGCACCGACACCGTGACCGCGGACGTGTCCGCGGTGTCGGCCAACGCCGACGTGCGGGAAAGGCTCGTCGACCTGCAGCGTGACCACGCGGATTCGGCGCTGCTCGTCGTCGAAGGACGCGACATCGGGACCGTCGTGTTCCCGACCGCGGCGTTGAAGGTGTTCCTCACCGCCACCCCTGAGGCGCGTGCCGAACGCAGGCACCGCCAGAACATCGCGGCAGGCCGCGAGAGCGTCCTCGACGAGGTGCTCGACAGCGTCAACCGACGTGACCATCTGGACTCGACACGCGCGGCGTCACCGCTGCGCGCCGCGGACGACGCGGTTCTCGTCGACACCAGTGACATGACTTTGGAGCAGGTCCTCGACCGGCTCACCGAGCTCGTTTCCGAGCGGATCGGAGAACACCGATGACTGACGACTACACGAACGCCCTCGAGGCGCCCGACACCGCGGGCGACGGCACGTGGGAGAGCGAATCGGACTGGGAGCTCGGGGAGTTCCTGAGCGAGAACGTCTTCAACGAGGCTCCGGCACTTCCCGTGGTCGCCGTGGTCGGCCGCCCCAACGTCGGCAAGTCGACTCTGGTCAACCGCATCCTCGGACGCCGCGAGGCCGTCGTCGAGGACGTTCCCGGCGTCACTCGCGACCGGGTGTCGTACCGGGCCGAGTGGACCGGGACGCCGTTCATGGTCACCGACACCGGCGGGTGGGAGCCCGACGCGAAGGGGATGGGCCAGTCGATCGCGGCGCAGGCAGAATTGGCGATGCGCACTGCCGACCTGATCGTTGTGGTCGTGGACGCGACTGTCGGCGCGACGGCGAGCGACGAGGCCGTCGCGCGTGTGCTCCGTCGTGCCAAAGCCCCGGTGATCCTGGCCGCGAACAAGGTCGACAGTGAACGCGCCGAGGCCGACGCAGCCGTCCTGTGGTCGCTTGGCCTCGGCGAACCGCACACGATCTCCGCAGCGCACGGACGCGGCACCGCAGAACTGCTCGACCTGATCCTGCAGAAACTGCCGGAGAAGCCGCGCGAGCGGTTCGCGCCGGGCGGCCCGCGCCGCGTGGCACTGGTCGGCAAACCGAACGTCGGCAAGAGCTCGCTCCTCAATCGCCTCGCGGGCGAGGAGCGGTCCGTGGTCGACAACGTCGCAGGCACCACGGTCGACCCCGTCGACGAGATGATCGAACTCGACGGCAAGCCGTGGCATTTCGTCGACACCGCCGGTCTGCGCCGCAAGGTGCACACGGCAACCGGTCACGAGTACTACGCGTCGCTGCGCACTCGCGCTGCGTTGGAGTCGGCCGAGGTCGCGCTGCTGCTGATCGACGCCGGCCAGCCGATCACCGAGCAGGATCTCCGCATCCTGTCGTTGGTCGTCGAGACCGGCCGTGCGCTCGTGGTCGTCTTCAACAAGTGGGACCTCGTGGACGAGGACCGTCGGTACGAACTCGACAAGGAGATCGACCGGGAACTCGCCCGCGTCCCGTGGGCGCGACGAGTCAACATCTCGGCGCACACCGGCCGAAGCGTCCAGAAGCTCGTCCCCGCGCTCGAAGGCGCCTTGGAGTCGTGGGACCGGCGCGTGTCGACCGGTCGCCTCAACAGCTGGCTCAAGGACGTCATCGCGGCCACGCCGCCGCCGGTTCGTGGTGGACGCCAGCCTCGTGTCATGTTCGCGACGCAGGCCGCGACACGGCCTCCGACCTTCGTCTTGTTCACGAGCGGCTTCCTCGAGGCCGGCTACCGCCGGTTCATCGAGCGCCGTCTCCGCGAGGAGTTCGGATTCGACGGATCGCCGGTACGCGTGAACGTGCGAGTCCGCGACAAGCGAGAACAGCGCCGCAAGTGACGACCCGCGTCGGACGATGGCATGATTTTCATGCCGATCCCGGCGATCCGGTGAATGTGAGACGAGGTGTCCGCCCTAGCATGGGCGCATGACACCGAAGGCGCGAGACGTCGCGCTCTGGCTTCCGTATGTTGTTGTGGCAGTCGTGCACGTCGGGTCACTTGCTGCTCAGGGCACGATCGCTGGGCCGACCAAGCTGCTGTTGATGCCGTTGTTGGCGATACCGGTGATCGCGGCGGCTCGGGACGCCGAGCGTCGAGCGATCGTGCTCATCGGTGCGGCCCTGCTGTTCTCCTGGTTCGGCGACAGCGTCGGGGCGGTGGTGCCCGACGGCGACGAGTTGCCGTTCATGCTGCTGTTCTTCGCCGCTGCACACGTCGCTTACATCGTGCTGTTCGTTCGGATCCTGGCGATCGGCCCGATGCCGCGGTGGGCGCTCGTGTACGTGGTCTGGTGGGTCGTCATGGTCGCCGTCGTGGGCCTGCGCGCCGGGGCGCTCTTTCTCGGCGTTGGTGCGTACGGGCTGGTGCTCCAGGCGACGGCGGCCACCGCGTCTCGATGCAACCGGACGATCGCCATCGGAGCTGCGCTGTTCTTGACGAGCGATTCGTTGCTGGCACTGCTCCTGTTCCTGCCCGAGACCTCGCCCGGCTGGTTCGACTCACTCGCGATGGCGACCTACGTGATTGGCCAGGGCTTGATCAGTTTCGGTGCCCTGCAGGCCCTCCGACCAGGCGATTCGTCGACTAGCGGCCGAGTGGGCTAAGGTAAGTCTCGCTTCCTCAGGGAAGTGGACGGGCTGTGGCGCAGCTTGGTAGCGCACCTGACTGGGGGTCAGGGGGTCGCAGGTTCAAGTCCTGTCAGCCCGACCGAACAAAGAAGACTCCTTCCGAGAAATCGGAAGGAGTCTTCTTGCATTTTCTGGGCTCGAACTCGGTTCTCCGGTGGTCGGGCGGGGTTGTCGCGGCTACCGTGAGCGGAATGGATGAGAGGCCTGACGCCGAACCCGCGATCGTTCAACTTCTCCCTGCAGAGCGGGCGAAGGCGTTCATCGATGCGGTGATCGCGATCGCGATGACGCTGCTGATCCTGCCGCTCATGGAATCGGCGTCCGAGATCGGGGACCACTCTGCTGTCTGGGACTGGTTCAGAGAGCACGACGGGCAGGTCATCACGTTCCTGATCAGCTTCGCGCTCATCGGTTCGTTCTGGCTCGGGCATCACCGGGTGTTCTCGCACGTCGAACACGTCTCGGCGCCGCTCCTGTGGCTGAGCATCGGCTGGCTGCTCACGATCGTGTGGCTGCCGGTCGCGACAGCTCTCACCGGGCGGGCTGCGAACGGTTCGTCGGGCGCAGTGGTGGTGTACATCGGCAGCATGCTCGCCACAGCCGTGATGTGGATGGCCGTCCGCGTGTACCTGGGGCGGTGCCCGGACCTGCATGACCTCCGCGGCGACGAGGTGCGCAGCGGAGTTGCCGACAGCGTCGCCACAGCGATCCTGTTCCTCGGCGCAGGTGCTCTCGCTCTGGCCGCGCCGTCGGTGGGGTACTACTCGCTGTTCGTACTGTTCTTGTCGGGCGTCGTCCGGCGGGGTGTCATGCCGCTACTGCGTCGTTGGACGCCTGCCGACGGGACCAGCGGATCAACTCAATCGTCGGTGTCCGCGGACACGTAGACCCATGCTCGACGACCCGACGCCAGGTCGGCCTCGATCCGACGGTAGTCGTCGACCTCGTAGTCGTCGGTCGCGATCAGATCGTCGTCGGTCAACGTCAGACACGACCCGTCGACTGCGTCCTCCGGGCCGCTCCTGACCAGGATCGGATGGCGATCCGATCCGCTTGTCGCCACGACCTCGGGATCGGTGATCTGCACCCACTCGAGGCGGAATCCGAGGAGACGATCGTCGACAGTCGGGACCGGCCCGCCGTACAGGGACGACTGGACGGCGGGCAGGCGAAGAGTTCCGTAGGAGAACAGGAGATGGGCCACGCCCAGCACGATATCGTCGCGGGTCAGTTCCGTTCGTACGGCGTCTTCTCTCCCGCGGTCACTGCGAACGGAAGGGTGTTGCCTGCGGGTGGGAGTGGGCACGTCGCGAAGTCGATGAACGCGCACGGAAGGTTCGTCGCGCGGTTGAAGTCGAGCAGCACATCGCCGCCGTCCTGAATCACGTCATCGGAGGCGTCGATCGCGAGACTGCGGTTGGCAGCGTAAGTCGACACACCCGACGTCGCGTCTGTGAAGAGGATCGACAACCCGCCGGAGTGCCCGTTGAACGCGATGAGGCGGTGTGCTGCGCCGTCGCGTTCGAGGACGATGTCGCCGGGGGAGACGTAGACGTGCTCCAACCCTTCGGCGACGGCGCCCACGGCGATGTCTCGAGGCGCGCTGTACGGTTCGAATCGTCCAGTGATCTGCCACGCGGCATCCGGCTCGAACGCCGGGACACCGCGGAACGCCGCGAGCGTGGACGCCTCCGGGTCGTGAATGCGGATCAAGTAGCCCGCGCCTCGCCGGGCGACCTCGACATGTACCCCGGCGAGTTCAACGACCTCGCCTGCACCTGTCGGGTGCAGGGTGAAGGTCTGGTCGGCGAAAGTCTCGTGATCGGACGCGGTCACATGAGCAGTCTCGCCGTCCGTCCACCAGGTGCCGGGCAACCCTTCGAATCGCTGAGCCTCCGAGTCCAGCCATTCGAGTCGATTGATCGACAACCAACCGAGCGGATCTTTGAGGGTGCGCTCGCGCGAATCGTGCCACTCCTCCCAATCGGAGGCGAAGCGGTCTGGCGTCGATACGGTCTGTGTCATTGAGGAACCCCTGACGAGTGAGAACATGCGGTCCACAAGCACAACGCGGCCGCGGGCGTGGTCGAGTGCATTCCCGTCGGTCCGCGCAGAATGCTTGACTGTGACCGGCGGTGCACAATAGATCCATGAACCTGCATGACATGACAGCCTCGGCCGGAGCCTGGATCCTCGAGAACGGGCATCGCACACTGCTCACCGTCACCGGCGGCCGCTTCCCGAAGAAGATGCTGGGAATGCAGACGCTCGAACTGCACACCGTCGGACGGAAGTCGGGGCAACGTCGATCGACGATGCTGACCGCGCCCGTCTACGAGCCGGATCGCATCGTCGTCGTCGCGTCGAAAGGCGGGCACTCCGACCACCCGGACTGGTTCAAGAACCTGGTGGCACAGCCGGACGTCGAGGTGACCGTCGACGATGTGACGACCGAGTGGACCGCACACCACGCCGACAGCGCCGAGAAGGCCGCGCTGTGGCCGACGATCGTCAAAGCCAATCCAGGCTACGACGGCTACCAGCAGCGAACCGACCGCGACATCCCGGTGGTGATCCTGAAGCCGCGACATCGAGCGGCCTGAGCTGGTCGAAGCCGCTCGCGCGATGAGCTATTGGCAGCTGAGCTCGGCCTGAACCTCGTCTCGAGTGCGCGCAAACGACTGTGCCTCGGCAACCATGGTGTCGCGGGCTTGCGCCAACGACGCGTCGTCGCCAACCGCTGATGCGTTCTTGGTGAAGGTGGTCCAGGCGTCAGTCAGGGCATTCGCCTGGTCGTCGGCAACATCCTCAACAGCTGCGTCTGCTTTGTCGTAAGCCGCGACGATGCTTTCGCGAATCGTCCGCAGTTCGCCGACCGTGGTGGCGGTCTTCATGTCGGAGGATGCGCTGTCGAGGGTGGATTTCAGTTCGCTGAGTGCAGTGCATGCTGCGGTGACGTTCTCTTCGGAGGTCGGTGAGTCGTCGTCCCCAGAGCATCCGGCGAGCAGTGGGATGCTGAAGCTTGCGGCGATGACGGCAACGGCGAGTCGGCGGTGAACCTGTTTCATGACCGATCCTTTGTAGTCGGGCGGCGAAGGTCCGCCGCGTGAGTTCTTCAGTACTCGAGACTGCCGGAGATCGCCTGCCGCGGACGACTCTGAGACGAAAAATCGTTCACCATGGATTAGGTCGTTCGGGTGAACTCGCAGATCGGTGTTCAGGGATCGCACGGCCCACGTGCGTTCATCGTGACTCGGCTACCGGCGGAGTCCGACTGCGTACCGCTGATAACCTCGTCGCAATGGACAGCGAGACAACGCCTCCCCCTCGGGATCGTTCCCGCTGGTTTCTGATCGCTCCACCGCCGTCGAACGCGAGTCTGTCCGCACCCCAGCGGCTGGTGCACCGTCTCACCTCGCATTTCAGTGCGTCCGGAATCGTTGTCCTAGCGGCCCCGGCAGGCTACGGGAAGACCGCGCTTCTGCGGGACTTCGCGACGGAGTTCGCCGTCCCGTCCGCCTGGCTCACACTGACTCGCCACGATAGAGACGACGAGGAGTCGATCTTGCTCGGTGTGCTCGCCTCCATCGATCAGCAGGTTGCACCCGGCCGGCCCGTTCGCAGCCTGTACGACCGGATCGCACAAGCCGTGGCCGGTATTCCTGACGGCCTGGTGCTGATCATCGATGACGCGCACCACGCAGGGCCGATTCTCGGCGAGATCGTCGAGGCGCTGAGCAATGCGACCGGGAGGCGGGTCCGGTTCGCAGTCGCTGGACGGCCTGAGGTCTCCGCGTGGTTCGTCGAACAGATCGCACTGGATTCGGCCGTTCTCGTCGACGCGGGGGATCTCGCGATGAACGTCGACGAGGTGAAGGCGACGGCCGCTCGCCTCGGACACCCCATGGGCCACGCGGACGCTGAGCGAGCCACGGAAGCGGCGGGAGGGTGGCCTATCGCGGTGCACCTGAGTCTGGCTTCTGAAGCGCGCGGCCAATCCGGATCCGACGCGCTCTTCGTCGACTTCGTCGAGGTCAGCGTTCTTGGGGGTCTGGCACCGGACCTGCGTGCGTTCGTGCTCGAGACGACGACCTGCACTGCCCTGAGCACGAGACTCGCAGCCGCTCTGACCGGGCGCAAAGACGCCGCCGATATGTTCGATCGATGTCGCAGAGAAGGACTGCCTCTAGTCCGGGTGTCCGCGGCCTCCAGTGCTGCCGCTTACCGATGGAACGAAGTCTTCGCGGACGCGTGTCGCCGAATCCTCGAGCGCATCGATCCGGTTCAGGCGGCGCGACTTCATCAGAAGGCCGCGCACGAACTGACTGCAGGGCATCCGGAAGAGGCGTTGCGGCACGCTGTCCGTGCAGACGACGAACTGGCGTTGTCGATCATGCGGGCGACATGGGTCAGGATTCTCGTCGAGTCGGGCGCGCGTGCCCTCCTCGAGAGTTGTGCGGCGCTGACGGCACAGCAACTCGAACATCCAGAGATCCTCGCAATTAGGGCATGCTGTCTTGATCTGATCGGGGATCAGGAAGGCGCGCGGATACTGGCGAGAGCTGCTGCCACTGCGGGCGGTGGTGACCCGTCGTTCCTCGTGACATACACGTTCGTCCAGCTGTTCGTCCTCGATGACCATCGCGAACTCGCACGCGCCGTCGACCAGGCCCGCCGATTGCTCGTGGACGGTGTATTCGGTTCGACTGTCGACGGTTACCGGCTCTTCGTCGTAGGTTGGACTCTCCTCCGTCTCCGCACCGATCCGATCGGCGCCGCGAACCTGTTGCAGACGGCATTGTCCGAAGCCCGCCTGACCTCGTGTCCCGTGCTCGAACGCCGGGCGGCTTCCAATCTGCTTTTCGCTCTGACCTTCGCCGGCCGTTTCGCTGATGCTGACACGGTCCTGGACGACCGCATCACCGCAGACCACGTTGATGACGACTGGGGTGCGTATGACGGAGGCATCGGACTGTTCGCATTCGGATACGGGGAGTACTGGCGCGGCAGGCTGGGCGAAGCCGAGAGAGCATTCACCGCACTCATCGCGCACGGTGGCCACCGCACGTCCTATGCCGCGCTCGGCCGAGTGTTCCTGGTGTTCATCGCTGCGGCGTCAGGTCGACTCCACACGTACGCTGACGCCGAGAACTACACCGAGGCGATCGGCGACACCCAGGCGCATGGAGTTCCATGGCATATCTACCGCGCACTCGCCCACGCTCAGTTGGCTGCCGCGCGAGGCGAGGCTTCGAAGGCGCTGGAGCTGATCGAGTCGTTCGCCGACGCACCTAACGTACCGGTGGTGAGGGTGCTTGCCGCAGACATCGCTCGTCGGCTGTCCGCTGACGGACTCGCCGTTCGCCTCCTCGCCGGACTCACTGCATCTGACCGCGTCATCTCGTACGTGACCGCTGCAGCCGAGACGACAGCGGCCCTCGTCGCTTACCGGGCGCAGGAGGTCGACGTTGCCCGACGACACCTGGAGGACGCTCTCGACATCGGCGCACGGGAGGGGATCACCCCGGGTGCAGGACTGTCGGATCCGGACCTCGTCGCCCTGCTCGCCGCCCATTTGGCCGGCGGGACGCACCATGGGGAGTCCATAGCCGCTCGCTTGGCTGAACTCCAAGCCGCGTCGACGAGTCTTCTCGGTGCAGCCCTGTCCGACCGGGAACGGGAAGTCCTCCACTACCTGCGCACGCCGATGACTGCGAACGAGATAGCCGCCGAACTGTTCGTGTCGGTGAGCACGATCCGCACGCACCTGCGATCGATCTACCGCAAGCTCGGCGTGTCGGGTCGACGCGAAGCTGCCCGAATGAGGCTCTGAGAAATCGGCGAACGGGTCGGAGAAATCATCCACAATAGATGGTGTGGCGGTCTCGGGCTCGGGTCATAATAGCCAATATGACATCGTCTGTCTCAACCGTGACTTTTGAGAACTTCGTACGAGCGGAAAGCGACCGGATGTTCGCCGGGATCGCTGCGTCCGCGGGCTCATCGAATATCTGGAACCACTACCGCGTCCCCACCCCGATCGACGCGCAGACCGTGATCCGGATGAATCGTGACACTCTGTACAGCGCCGCGATCATCGACGTCTCCGAAGGTGCGTCCGTCACCATCCCCGACGTTGGAGACAGGTACGTCTCCGTCATGTTCGTGAACCAGGATCACTACGTCAACAAGGTGATTCACGAGCCCGGAACCTACGAGCTGACCGCTGAGGACCTCGGCAGCGATTTCGTCTGCGCTGGCGCGCGCATTCTGGTCGATCCCGAGGATCCGGCCGACGTCGCCGAGGTCAACCGGTTGCAGAGCGAGCTCGCGGTGCATTCGGTCGTCGGGCGCCAGTTCGCTCCGACCTCATTCGATCACGAGTCGTTCACGCAGACTCGGGACGCAGTCCTCGTACTTGCGCGCGGGTTGCACGGGCTCGAGAAGTGCTTCGGCCGCCGCGAAGAAGTCGATCCGATCCACCATCTGCTCGGAACGGCTCTGGGCTGGGGCGGGCTGCCCGCATCGGAGGCCCGTTACACCAATGTGGAGCCGAACCTGCCGGTCGGGGAATACACGCTCACTGTCGGCGAGGTCCCGGTTGACGGATTCTGGTCGATCTCGCTCTACAACGCGGACGGCTTCTTCGAGCCCAACGACGTCGGCGCGTACACGGTGAACAGTGTGACGGGGGTCCGGGACGCGGACGGCTCGATCACGGTCCGCTTCGGCGGCAACCCGTCGGCCGCGAATCATCTGCCGCTCACCCAGGGGTGGAATTACCTCGTCAGGGTGTATCGGCCGCGTCAAGAGATCCTCGACGGATCCTGGACGTTTCCGACCATCACTCGCCCCTGAACGGGGTTGTCGTGTTGGAGGCAATCGGTGCGACGCTCACCAGTGCTGTCGCAATCGCAGTCAGCCCGATTCCGATCATCGCAGTCATCCTGATGCTGATGACACCACGTGCGGGTCGACTCAGTTGGTCGTTTCTGCTCGGCTGGATCGTCGGGATCGTCGCCGCGACGACGATCACCATGCTCCTGGCGAGTGTCGTGTCAACCGAGACGGCCGGGCCGCAGCCGATTCTCGGCGGAACGCTGCTGGCGATGGGCGTGACTCTGGCCCTGCTGGGCGTCCGGCAGTGGCGCAGTCGACCCGCGCCGGGAGTCGCGGAGGAACTTCCGGCCTGGATGTCGAGAATCGACGGGATGCGAGCGCCCGCAGCCATGGGGCTCGGCCTAGCCCTGGCGGCGCTGAATCCGAAGAACCTCCTAGTCGCTGCTGCGGCCGGCGCCGTCATCGGCGACGCGGGACTCGATAGCGGTTCCACCGCGGTCGCGATCGCCACGTTCAGCGCAGTCGCGGCGACGACGGTGTTGGTGCCAGTCGTCCTCGCCACCGTCGCTCCGCAACGGGCGTCACAAGTGTTGGCCGGGATCCGCAGTTGGCTGACGGCCAACAACGCCACGATCATGACCGTGTTGTTCGTGGTCCTCGGAGCGAACGTGATCGGCAAGGGCCTGGCTGCGTTCTAGAACGCCTCTATGAGTGCTTGAGATACCCGTACAGCGCTGCTCGGTAGCCACGCGTGTAGCTCGGTTCGTCGTCGTCGACTGCGGGTTCGGTGTCGAGAACGGTCGATGCGTGATGTTTGGCCCACGACGCCGGGAATGCGGCGAGGCGCATGTTGGCGTCGTCGAACCCCGCCTGGAACAGGCACGGGTCGAGGTGCCCGTCGAGTTCTGGGTCGATGATCGGAAACGACGTCGGTAGCCGGGTGACGATCCCGTATGGGGTGACGATGTCGAGTTCGGGGTACTCCGGAGTGGATGACATCACCGGACGGACCTCCGCTCGGCGAGCGCGCGGTAGAGCGTCGCTCGGCTCACGCCGAGGGCCTCCGCGATGGCGGGGACGGAGAGTCCGTCGGCGCGCATGCGCTCGGCGGTTGCGATTTGGCTGTCGTCGAGTGCCCGTGGTCGGCCGACTGCGACCTCTGCTCTGTGTGAGCCTCGCCGACGGCCGGAGGGCCGTGACTCCTCGTCCAACGACGCGAGGGAAGCGAGGACGCCGACGATCATCGACCCTGCGGGATCCGAGGTGTCGATTCCTTCGCGGATCGACAGCAGACCGATCTCCCGGTCGGAGAGATCTCGAGCGCTCGCCAGCATCTCGGGCACGGTCCGGCCGAGCCGGTCGATTCCGACGACCACTGCGGTGTCGCCCGATCGGGCGTAGTCCAGAAGGGCTGTCCAACCGGGACGTTCGTAGCTGCCATCGGAGGTGCGGCGGTCATCGCTGTAGATGCGTGCGGGCACGACGCCGGCCTCGGAGAGCGCGTCGATCTGCGCTTCGATCGGGGCCGCCCGAACGCTGCCCCTCGCATATCCGAGCAGCATGCCGCCGCTCGTCGCCGAGATTCTCATGTCGCGAATCGTATCGCAAAATGTCGCAGAAATGGTCGGTCGACACGCTTGCGAATTGAGATTCGATCGGCGGGAATCCAAGTGAAATCGGGTCTTACGTGGTGGAGGGCATGCCGTGGTGTCTTGCAATTATTGAACCAAGTCTCATTAATATTTTGCGATCGGTCGAGTGGGTCTGGTGTCAGTCGATGAGGACGCCGCTCTTGGCGACCTCGGGGTCGGTGCACGACGCGAGGTCGAAGCAGCACGGTCGGCGCTTGCCGTCGCGGAGTTTTGAGATCCCGACGTCGACCCGGCGCGCTCGAGTGCTGGGGCTCTTCGTCGCCTGAACCCAGCGAATCCACTCCCAGCGAGCCATCGGCGTGATCGTGGACCACAGTTCGCCGGTATCGGGGGCATGGTCGAGCGCGTCTTGGAAGTCGGAGGGGATATCGGGCTCCGGCCACGACTTCGTCGGGCTCAGGCTGGCGTCGACCGCGTCGCCCGCGGGCAGCTCCGTGTGGTCCAGGTTGAGCCAGTGGCCTCGCTTGCCGTCTGGCTCGACAACTGTGGTGAACTCTCGGCCGGCGAGCGTGCCGACGACTGCGACCTGGCCTCGGGACGGTAGTCCGGCGCTGGCGTCTGCGGGCAAGCGGAGGAGTTTTCGGTCGCCGACCTGTTCCACGACAGCGCGGAAGTCGATTGTTGAAGAACTGTTCTCGGTCATGGATTCAGCGTAGGGCGACGTTTCGACCAGCGCTTCTTCATTCCTGATCGGTGCGGGAGCGCTGAATCGCCATCGGTAGAAACTCCAGCAGGGTGAGGCGTGCCCGGTCGGTGTTGTTGTCGACGAGTGCGCCGAGGTGGGCGCCTTCGTAGAGGGCGATGGTGAATCGCGCTGTGGCGAGGTCGTCGTCCGTCGGCTCAGCGGAGTCGTCGCCGGAGGTGAATCGGGCGATTGTTGTCGCGAGACGACGGCGGACCCGAGCGTCGTGTTCGTTGAGGAGTCGTGCCGCGTCGCTGTTACGTGCGGCGTAGATGGTGAACTCGGTCGAGATGAGGAACCATCGGCGCTCGGCCTCCGCGTCGGCGACGGCCGCGTGAACCGCCGCAGCTATCGCGCCGGCGAGGTCGGGTGCGTTCTCGAATGCCGAGGCCACCGCGTCGAGCTGGGCGGCCGCGTGCTGTTCGAACAGGGCGAGGAACAGGGACTCTTTGCCGTCGAAGTTCGAGTAGAAGGCTCCGCGCGACAACCCGGCTCGTGAACAGATCTCGGCCATCGTCGCTGCATGGAATCCACGCTCGGCGAAAACCTCGGCGCCCGCCTCGAGGAAGCGGGCGACGGTGCGGGCGCGTGTCTGTTCCCCTTTTGCCATGAGTGTCCTCTCGTCGTGGACCATTGACCGTGTGCGGCGTCACATGACACGATACGCATAACAAGAACCATCGTTCTATTTATGGATGGTCTACTGGAGACGACGAGAGGTCACGCGGTGACAGGCAGTACGACGGACATCAATGGGTTCACACCGGACGCGATCGTCGTGGGGGCGGGCCTCGCCGGCCTCGTCGCCGCGCATGAACTCGCGCTCGCCGGCCGGCGTGTGCTGATACTCGACCAGGAGAACCGCAACAATCTCGGCGGCCAGGCGTTCTGGAGTCTCGGCGGACTCTTCCTCGTCGATTCGCCCGAGCAGCGTCGACTCGGAATCAAAGATTCGTCGGCGCTCGCGTGGCAGGACTGGAAGGGCTCGGCGGCGTTCGATCGGCTCGGCGCGGGCAACGAAGACGAGTGGCCGGAGCGGTGGGCGCGTGCCTACCTCGACTTCGCCGAAAATGAGAAGCGCGACTATCTCCACGCCCTCGGCCTCCGGTTCACCCCGGTGGTCGGATGGGCGGAGCGGGGCGGCACCGTCGCAGACGGTCACGGCAACTCTGTGCCGAGGTTTCACCTCACGTGGGGCACCGGCCCCGAAGTGGTCCGAGTGTTCCGCGAACCGGTCGAGAAGGCAGAAGGCCGCGGCCTCGTCCGCTTCGCGTTCCGTCACCGCGTCGACGAGCTGATCACCGACGACGGCGCGGTCGTCGGGGTCTCGGGCAGTGTTCTGGAGGCGACGGACGCGGACCGAGGCGTGGCGACCGGCCGCGACGTCGTCGGTGCCTTCGAGTTCCGGGCGCCGACCGTGCTCGTCACATCCGGCGGCATCGGCCACAACTTTGATCTGATGAAGCAGTACTGGCCCACCGAACGACTCGGCCCGTTCCCGAAGCACATCATCGCAGGCGTTCCCGCACACGTCGACGGCCGAATGCTCGAGATCACCGAACAGGCGGGTGGACGCATCGTCAACCGGGATCGGGTGTGGGCCTACACCGAAGGTATCCACAACTGGGACCCGATCTGGCCCGACCACGCGATCCGGATCATCCCCGGACCCTCGTCGATGTGGTTCGACGCCGACGGCGAACGACTGCCCGCGCCCAACTTCCCCGGATGCGACACGAACGCCACGATGGCGGCGATCCTCAAGGGGGGCCACGACTATTCGTGGTTCGTGCTCACCGAGTCGATCATCGAGAAGGAGTTCGCACTGTCCGGGTCGGAACAGAACCCGGACATCACCGAGAAGGATCTCAAGCTCGCTTTCGGCCGCATCAAGAGCAAGGGGGCTCCAGGCCCGGTCGAGGCGTTCAAGCAGAAGGGTGTCGATTTTGTCGTAGCCGACACGCTGGACGAACTGGTGAAGGGCATGAACGAGCTGTCCCGCGGCGGCACCGTCGAGGTGGAGAGACTTCGTGAGCAGATAGAGGCCCGTGATCGCGAAGTGGCGAACAAGTACGGAAAGGACGCTCAGCTCCACCTGATCCGGGGCGCGCGGAACTACCTCGGCGACAAGGTGGTTCGGGTCGCGTCGCCGCACCGACTCCTCGACCCGGCGCATGGCCCACTCATCGCGGTGCGCCTGAACATCCTGTCCCGCAAGACGCTCGGCGGCCTGAACACCGACCTCGACTCCCGAGTGCTGGGAGACGACGGCGCGCCGATCCCCGGTCTGTACGCTGCGGGTGAGGTCGCCGGTTTCGGCGGAGGCGGCGTCCACGGGTACAACGCACTCGAAGGCACTTTTCTGGGTGGTTGCATCTTCTCCGGACGCGCAGCAGGACGGGCTGCAGCCCGAATCACTGGAGGAGACGCATGACGAACAGCACTACCCGAACGGCACTGGTGACGGGAGCGTCGTCGGGAATCGGACTCGAGGTGGCCCGCCTGCTTGCGGCGCGCGGGTATCGAGTCCTGGGAACGTCGCGCAATCCTGCGACGATTCCAGCGGACAAGAGGTTGGCCGGCGTTGAGTACGTCGCCCTCGACCTCGCAGACCGCGACTCGATCGCGGCGTGCGCCGATGCCGTCGGCGACGTGGACATCGTGGTACACAACGCGGGGGAGAGCCAGTCGGGCGCGTTGGAGGAACTGCCCGCCGACGCGGTGGATCGCCTGTTCCAGACGAACGTGTTCGGAGTCGTCCAGCTGACCCAGAAGCTCCTCCCGGGAATGCGGGCGCGTGGATACGGTCGCGTCATCACCGTCGGGTCCATGCTCGCGAGTTTTCCGCTGGGGTTCCGCGGCTCATATGTTGCGGCGAAGGCGGCGTTGAAGGGTTTCGCCGCGTCAGCACGCCAAGAACTGTCGCCGTTCGGCGTGTGGGTGGCGCACGTCGAGCCGGGATCGATCGCGACAGGGATCGGCGAACGGCGCACCAAGTACACCGCGGAAGACTCGGTGTACAAGGCCGATGTCGACACGATGATTACCCATCTCGATGCGAACGAGAAGGGCGGAATCTCACCGGTCAAGGTCGCGGAGGTGATCGTCAAAGCGATCGAAGCCGACCCGCCGCGTGAGTTCTACGCGGTCGGGTCGAACGCTCCGGTCGTCTTCCTGCTCAAGCGGCTCATGCCCGTCGGGATCGTGTCGTCGATCATCGCCCGCAAGCACGGCCTACGGCGCTGATAGCCGCTTCGACGCCTGTCACTCAGTGATGAGGTCCGCGGCCCGCTCACCGATCACAACCGACGGCGCGTGAGTGTGGCCGCGGACGATCGTGGGCATTACGGACGCGTCCGCGACACGCAGCCCGGTGACTCCGCGGACCGTCAGATCGGGTGCGACGACGCTGCGCTCGTCCGACCCCATCCGACATGTTCCGGTGGGGTGATAGAGCGTGTGCGAGTTCTGCTCCAACGCGATCGCAACAGTCTCGTCGAGCGTCGACGCCGCACGTCTGGGGCGGGCCATGTCTCCGATCACACTGCGCATCGGTTCGGTGTGCAGAATCGTGTGGGCCACGCGCAGGCCCTGAAGCATCGCGGCACGGTCGGCGCCGTCGGGGTCGGACAGATACTTGGGGTCCACGAGCACCTTGGCCGTCGGATCGGCGGATGTCAGGGTAACCGTCCCGCGGCTCTTCGGCGCGACCAGGATCGGGCCCGCGACCAGGCCGTGCCCATCAGGTTCGCCGATGCCCTCGTCGTAGAACGGCGCGGGAGCGTAGATCATCTCGAGATCGGGCAGTTCCAGATCATCGCGTGACCGGAAGAACCCGTACGCCTCGGCGACGTTCGACGTGAGCATCCCGCGTCGTCGAGCCAGGTAGTTGATGAGCTGAAGAGGCTTCTCCGCATCGGCGAGAGTGCCGGACGGGACCCGATAGCCGAACATCGAGACGAGATGGTCGGAGAGGTTCGCGCCCACTTCGGGCGCGTCGACGACGACGCCCAGACCGAGGGGACTCAACTGGTCTGCAGCGCCGATGCCGGACAGCATCAGCAACTGCGGGGAGTTGATCGCTCCTCCGCTCAGGATCACCTCGCGTGACGCGCGAATCGTCTGTGTGCGTCCGCCGTGGCTCACCTCGACTCCCACGGCGCGGGTCCCGTCCAACACCACCTTGCGGGCGAGCGCACCGGTGACGATCGTCAGGTTCTTGCGGCTGCGCGCCGGATCGAGGTACGCCTCCGAGGTGCTCCAGCGAGCGCCGCGATGCTGGTTGACCATCGTCTCGGTGAAGCCCTCGGGTGACGCCGTGTTCGCCGGCTCGCGCCGATAGCCTGCCTTCTCGACGGCTTGGAGGAACATCTTGGTGTACTCGCGCGGACTCCGCTGCTTGGACACGTGAAGCGGGCCGCTGCGTCCGTGATCGGGGTCGTTCGAGCCTTCGACGGCCTCGATCCGCTTGAAGTACTCGAGCACACTCGCGTAGCCCCACTCGTCGCCTGCGGCCTGCGCCCACGCGTCGTAGTCGGCGGCGAAGCCGCGGACCCACATCATCGCGTTCATCGACGACGACCCACCGAGAACCTTCCCGCGAGGGAAGAAGATGCTGCGGCCTCCGAGTCCGGGCTGGGCCGCGGTCTGGTAGTTCCAGTCCAGGTCGGACTTGAACAGCTTGGAGAACGCCGCGGGGATCGCGGTGAACTTGTCCTTCTTCTCCGGGCCGGCCTCGAGGAGCACAACCTCCCGTCCTCGTTCGGCGAGACGCGCGGCGACGACTGCGCCTGCCGAACCCGCTCCGACGACGATGTACTCGGTCTGCGTGGGGATGCTCACGTGTCAGCCCTTCAGTGCGGAGACGACGATGGCGGGCAGCTTGGCGAGGCTCGGTGCGCCCGCGAACTGCGCGAGGAGACGGCCCGTGGTCGCCGACGAACGGTTGTCGACGAACCACGGCGGCTTGGGTGACAGCGCCCACTCGGCGTGGATCACCGATCGCGGTGCGGGGCGGAACGGCCCGCGGATCACCGTGCGCTCCGGGCGATTGATGAGCCACGCGTTGTGGACCACTCCGATGCCGCTCTGGACGTCGTCGATCGTGTGGCCGGGGAAGGCGCCCCACGTCGCGGTGGGCGTCAGGAAGCCGAGACCGGTCCAGGCGTTGACGGCGATGGTGCCGTACCGCAGTTCGGCGATCAGGTCGTCGAACGTGCCGCCGAGCTCGCGAATCGTCTTGGGGTGCGCGATCAGATTCACGCCGAGTGTCCCGGCGAACTGGGTGTTCGCGGCGTCGACTGCGGCGCGTGCGAATTCGGCTCCGGCTCCGGGCAGCTCAACGACGCCGAGGACGGGAGCGAAGTACTCGGTGGTCAAGAGCGGTTCGTCCTTCGAGGCTGCCAACCCTTCGACCAGGACACGTCCTCCGCCTGGGCCGAAACGCCCCGCTTCGGGGTAGGTCGCGACCGCGCCGTCGACACGGCTGTCGCTGCCCGGGTAGTACGCAGGTCGAGCCGGTGCGGTGTCGAATGCCTTCTTCAAGGCGGCGAGGAACTCGTCGCGCTGCGGCCAGTCGGCGGACACGATCACCGACTGCGAAGCCACGCAGTTGTACCCGCCGTTGTGGAGGCGCTGCGTGGCGACGTGGGCGGCCTGGAACTCGATGTCCGCGCGCGACCACTTGCCGGGAAGGACGATGGTCGGCGACACACCGCCGAGTTCACTCGTCACCGGGACCGAGAGGAGGGGAGTGCCCGACTTCTTGCGTTCTGCGGCGTCCGGTCCGGCGCCCCACACGATGGCGTCGTGCGTGATCGCGCTGCCCGTCATGTGCACGTGGGCGACACCGGTGTGCTCGACGAGCAGCTTGCCGACGTCGGCGCCACCGGTGAGGATCCGGACCGCGCCGAGTTCGATCAGCGGAGCGAAGACGGTCTGGAACGTCGGCAGCAGTGCGTCGGTGACCGGATTCAGCTTGAGTGCGACGACACGATTGAACGCGACGAGTTCGTAGAGAGTGTCGAGGGGCGCGATCGACATGATGTTGCCCGCGCCGAGGACCACTCCGACACCGCCGGTCTGCTCCGGGTGATGCTGCGCGAGCCCGGCGTCGCGGAGAGCATCGGCTCGGGTCACGCCTTCTTGAAGCCATACCTGAGCGGAGAATCCGCTGAGCAGAAGCATGTCGTTCAGGCCCGCGGGCATCGCCTGCACGGTGGTGTGCCCCGACGCCTCACCGAACGTGGCGCCCGCCAGGGGGCTGTCGCCTGCGGCGAGTGCGCGCAGCGACTGGGCGACCACGCCGAGGCCACCGGCGAACGCGTACGGCCCCGACATCCACTCCTCGCCGACGAGCGGAGACGTCGGATCGAGCTTCTTGATCGTGATCGCGGCGTCGACCCATTCGCCCGCATGAGCGACGGTGAGGTCGCGCACCGTGTCGAGCAGGTCGGCCCGCTCGGTGAGCGACAGTGCGGCCCAACGGCGTTCGCCCTCGGTGAGGTCGACGATCGCTCGGTCGACGGCGGCGATGGACTGGTCGGCGGTCGTGGATGCCACGGGTGCTCCGTCTCGGTGAGGTGCGCCGTGATCTTCGGGCTCGGCGCAGTGTGCGTCCATTCGACCATGTGCGGAAGCAGCGAGGATATGTGCCGACGCCGCTGTTTCGGCGCCCCAGGTTGTGCGTACGCACAAACTGGTCGTGGTGCGCGTCACCACGAGGGGCTAGGCTCGCATCCATGACTTCTGTGTTGATCGCACCCGAGGCTCGGAACCTGGCCGAACGAGTGGCCGTCGAGGTGCGTGCCGGCGACGACACGGTGGTCGATTCGTTGATCAGTGCGATCGTGGCGTCCGATTCGTACTACTCCGAGGCGACGATGCTGACGGCCGAGCAATTGCGTGAGGCGTGCGTCGGCAACTTGCACGCGATGGTCGAGGCGCTGGCGGATCGTTCGCGGATCGACCTGCGTCCCGCACACGCCGCCGGTCGGCTCAAAGCCGAACTCGGCATCCCGATCTCCTCGCTGCTGCGGGCGTTTCGCCTCGGCGGACGAGCGCTCTGGGACCGGATCACCGAACTCGCCGACGGTCCCGGCGACGTCGAGTTGAGCGGAGTCGCCGCCGACCTGTGGGAGATCGTCGACACATACTCCGATGCTGCCGTCCAGGCCTACCACGACACCGAGATCGACCTGACCAGGGCTGACGAGATGCGTGCGGCGCGGCTCGTGCGGTCGCTCTTCGACGATCACTCCGGCCATCCGTCTCGACTTCTGGAGGCGATGCGCGGACTCGGTCTCCCCGAATCCGGAGTGTTCGGTGTTGTCGTCGCCGACTGCGACCCGACGGCGTTGACACCGGCGAGCCTGCGTCGGGGAGTGGCGGCGCTCGGTGTGCAGTCGGCATGGGACATGCACGTCGACTCAGTGGTGGGCCTCGTCATCGCACCGACCGCCGATGACGCGTACCGGGCCGCCGACCACGTGGGCGCCACGACCGGCGGGCGGGTCGGGATCGGCACGCTGTTCACGTCCCCGATGTCGATCGTGTCCGCGCTCACTGAGGCACGCAGCGCTGCGGGCGCGGCGAGCAGAGGCGTGACACGGTTCGGCGACGACCCTATCGCCCACCTGCTGGCATCCGACACCGCGGCAGGCGACGTGGCCGCCGCGCAGATCCTCGGACCGGTCCTCGGTCTGTCCGACACCGAGCGCGCCGACCTGCTCGCCGTCCTCGACGCGTGGTTCCGCTGCGGCGGATCGGCCACGAGGGTCGCCGACACCCTCTTCTGCCATCGGAACACGGTGCGTTACCGGCTGCGAAAGATCAGCGACCTGACTGGTCGAGACACCACCGATCCGGCGCAGTCCGCCGAACTGTACGTCGCGCTGAGGGCAGTGCAGTTGCGCGCAGGCTGAACAGGCGCGGTCAGTTCGCGAAGTGCGCCGTCAACTCGCCGACGATCTGATCCCACAGCGGTTCCGGCAGGTCGTGGGCCATGCCGTCGACCATGATGAGTCGACCGTCGGGCACCGTCGTCGCGACCGCCCGCGCACCGGACGGTCGCATCAGCTTGTCGTGGGTGCCGTGGAGGACCAGTGTTCGTGCGGTCGTCCGACGGTTGTGCCCGTCGAGGCGGCCCGACCCCAGAATCGCGGCGAACTGGCGGGCGAAGCCCATCGGGTAGTAGCAGCGTTCGATGTACTCGGTGACATTGGCGATGGCGACGTCAATCGGTGCGGGGAAGACCGGGCTCCCGATGATCCCGTACATTCGGGCGCTGCGCTCGATGAGCTGTTCGCGTGTTGCGTCTTTCGGGGGAGGGGAGATCAGCGCCAGCATCTGGCGGGGACCGGGCGGCGGAAGGAACGGGCGATTGTTGCTCGACATGATGACCGTCGCCGACAGTGTGCGGTCGGGGTGATCGGCGGCGAAGACCTGCGCGATCATGCCGCCCATCGACGCTCCGACGATGTGAGCACGGTCGATGGCAAGGTGATCGAGGACGCGGCGTGCGTCATCGGCCATGTCCGTGAGCGTGTAGGCGGACCCCGAGACCGGTATTCCGACGAAGAACTGCAGCAGTTTGATCGGCAGTGGAGCGCCGCCGGAGTGCACCCCGTCGAGCTTGTCGGACAGCCCCGAGTCGCGATTGTCGAACCGGATCACGTGGTATCCGGCGGCGGCGATCTTCTCGCAGAACTCCGTCCGCCAGTGCACCATCTGGGCACCCAGGCCCATGATCAGCAGGACCGCAGGGTCCGTCGCATCGCCGAACTCCTCGAAGCACAGGTCGATGTCGCCGGGAACCGTTCCGGTACGTGTCGTCATGAGTCCATCATGGCCGACGGCGGGAAGCACGGTCAGTGCACGGTCGCGACGACCCCGCCGGCAGCGACCAACAGTGCGATGTAGACCATCGCGTGGAGACGATCGGGAATCCGAGGCGGTCGGCGTCGAAGGACGACGACGACCGGGATCGACGCCGCGAGGAGCGCGGCGGCGGCCCCGACGTCAACCGATCCAACAAGGCCCGGCGCCGGAGTTGCAACGGATCGTTCGGAGAGCGACACGACGAGCGCAGGAACGACGATCGCGAGGGTGAGCGGATTGGCCAGGGCGGCGGCGTCGGACATCGTCGACCCGGCTCGTCGCAGGAGTGGGACTGTCATGACGCTCCCGCCGACGCCCAAGAATGCGGCGACAGTTCCAATCGGGACGCCCGTCCACGTCGACATGCCGTCTGTCCCGGTGTCTCCGAGTGCGGACGCCCGCGGGGTGCGCACGAAACCCGGTCGGACCACCAGATCGAGAACCGTCGCGGCGACGTATGCGACGAAGCCCCAGGTGATCAACGAGTCCGGTGCGAGTCGGCCGGCCCACGCGCCCGCGGCTCCGCCGAGGGCGAGCAGTCCGAACAGCCCGGCCCTACCTCCCAACCCTGCGAGCACACGGCGATTCGTGGATGCCGTCGCCACCGCTGCGTTCACGAGCATCACCAGCGCTGATGTCGCTGTCGCAATCCGGATCGCGTCACCACCGAAAGAGGCGTCGACAATGGTGATCACGGGAACGGTCACGAATCCGCCTCCGAATCCGAAGAGAACCGTGGTGACACCCACCGTGGCGCCGATGATCAAGAGTGCGACTGTTGTCATGTCTCCACTTCAGTCGACGAGACTCAAGGCGGGCAATCGATAGTGCGCCAATCATCTTCGAGTGTCGGCCACTAGCATCGGAGTCGTGTCCAGGCTGACGATCGACGACTACGAAGACCTGCCGATCGACGTGCTCCCAGTCGGGACCGACTACGGCTCGGATGCCGTTCTTCCGCGGCACAGCCACCGTCGGGCGCAGTTGTTGTACGGATCGACCGGGGTGATGGACGTCGAGACCGACGACGGCCGGTGGATCGTTCCGGCCGAACGCGCCGTTCTCATCCCGCCCAGCACTCCACATCGAGTGCACATGCACGGCGTGTCGACGTGGAGTGTGTACATCGACCCCGGCGCGGTGCCGTGGTGGCCCGCGTCGTGCATGGTGATCGAGGTGGAACCGCTGCTCCGCGAGATCCTCGGGGCGGTCAGTCGTCTGACCCTGGACAGTCCTCGGTCCGAACGCGACTCGACGCTCATCGCTTTGATGCTGCACGAGATAAGCGTTCTCGCGCCGTCGCCGTTCGACGTCGTGCTCCCGGAATGTGAACCGCTCCGCAGGCTGTGCCGCGCCTACATCGCGAAGCCGGACGTCGGCGTGAGCACAGGCGATTGGGCAGCGACGGTGTCGCTGAGCACACGCACGTTCGACCGCAGGTTCCGCGAGCAGACGGGCGTCAGCGCTGCAGTGTGGCGCACTCGGGCTCGTCTCCTGGCGGCCCTCCCGATGCTGGTCACCGAGACCGTCACCGAAGTGTCGGCTCGGTTGGGATACTCCTCGCCCGCCTCGTTCACCGCGGCGTTCACAAAAGCCGTGGGTTCGCCGCCGTCTGTGTTCCGCGGGCCCGGAAGGGGCGGCGACGTCTGATCCGTGCCTCGGTTGGTGGCGTTCGGCGAGTCTGTCGTAGTCTGGCCGCCGCACGTCGCTGGGAAAAGGGGACGGCAGACGACGGATCGAGGCGGTATGAAGCGAAGAATCACGGCAGTGATCAGCGTGGCGCTCATGGCATGTGCGCTGACACCGGCCGGATCGGTGGTCGCGTCGCCGGCATCCGAGGTCCTCGCGCGGTATCTGGACGCGCCGCTGCCCAATCGTGACGCGTCGCACGGCGTCGGAGCTCCCAATCCCGATCTCCCGCACCGAAGCTCTCAGATCCGTCCTCTGCTCGCCCAGGCCCGGTCGGAGGGACTCGCTCCAGCACGGTACGGCGCACTCCTGTACACGTACTGGCTGGTGCGCACCACGGAGAAAGCCGGTATCGATCTCGCGCAATGGAATCCTCGAGCCGGGGCGACGGCGAACCTGACCAATCTCGAACGCTCGTACCGCTATTACGAGGATCTCCAGCTCGCTCATCGTGAACTTCGATGGGCCGGGATGGCAGGCCAGGTCGGGGCCGATTTCGGGGGAGGACTCATCGACCTCGAACTCGGCGGGCGGGTGTTCGAGATCTCCCGGCTTCAACCGGTCATGGCGGAGATCGTCCGCAGGTCGTCGGCTGCCGGTGGTGACCGAGTGGTCGCGGCGTTGCCCGCCGGCGTGCGCGCGCTCGCGGAGGTCGGTGCGACGATCACACCCGCCGACATCACCGCCGTGATCGGACAGATCCTCGTGATGCAGAAGAACATCTTCGGCGACCTGATGCCGCTGCACACCGCCTACGTCGACGGAGGTCTCGATGCCGTCCGCGAGCTCGTCCGAACAGGGCTGTACCCGACGGACGTCCTCGATGCGTTCACCGACATCGCATCCGGGGACGCCTCCCGCATCTCGGCGGGCAACGGCGCACTCCTCCGTCGGGAGCAGGAGACCGTGGTCGCGCGCCAATGGGACGAGACGAGAGCGTACCGGGCGCCGGTAGGTGAAGCGCTGACGTACGCGTCGACGATCGTCGGTTCGCCGTCCGTGGCCGGGGTCCGACCGATGAGGGCCCATCGACCGTATGACGTGACCACACGAGTCGCGGGTCGGACCGTGCGGGTCACGACACCGCTGCCCTCGTGGAACTGGTCGGTCTTCGTGTCGCGCTGGGAGTACATCAACGCCGAGCTGCTGCCCAAGTACGAGTGGCAGGTGGCGCACAACTGGGACGCCCTCGCCGCCTACATGCGTACGCCGTACGATCGTCAGCTGCAGCAACACCGTGTCCTGTTCAACCTCGGGCCGCTCGCGCAGAGCATTCTCGACCAGACGAAGGTGACCGTGAAATGACCAAGTCAGCACTCATGCGGATGGTGCTCGTCCCGCTAGTCGGCGTCGTGGCTCTCGCCTCGGCGGGCGTAGCGTCGGCGGCTCCTGGCGATCCGGACGGCAGGTGCGTCATCGACGACGCCAGCGCTGCGACGACGATAGACAGCCTGATGGATCACTGCACAAGTCAGCAGATTCTCGACCTCTTCGATTCCGCGGCCCCGGGGACGCTTCCCGAACCGGGTCGCTACCGTCTCTACCTGCTTCCCGCGCAGAAGGGAAAGAACGGTGTCGACGACTACCAGGACTCGAAGATCTTCACCACGACGCAGTCGAAGCTCGGCGACGGACTGACGTTTGCGAAAGGACCTCAAGGTCAGCCGTGGGTGTACAAGAACTACATCACGGGCAGAGACGCGGGAGGCCCGGTGGTCTTCGCGCCACGGTCGTTCGCTGATCGGCGACCGACGTGGACGGCCGACTTCAGCCGCGATTTCGGCGGCCTGATGATCAGCACACACGAGTACCGGAGACTCACCTCGACAGTGTGGATCGGCCGTGACTTCCTCGGTCCGGGCACGTCCGCGAAGCCGCCGTCGAGCGGCGGAACGATCGCGTTCACCAAGCGGTAGCGTCAGGCTCGTCTGGGTGCGACCATCGGACCATGGAATACGACGACGTGGTCCGCACGACGTTCGCCGCACGTGACTTCACCGCCGACGACGTGTCCGACGACGACCTGTACCGGATTCTCGACACTGCGAGGTTCGCGCCGAGCGGCGGCAACCGCCAGGGCGCCCACGTCGTGGTGATCCGGGATCCGGTGACCAAACGGGCGCTGGCCGACCTCAGTCGCACCGGCGGTCGCCGGTACCTCGCGCAGAAGGCGGCAGGGGAGAATCCGTGGAATCCCGTGCACCCGACCGCCGTCACCCAGTCGGAACTGGACGCCGTTCGAGGTCTCGGAGCGTTCGTCGCGCCGATCGCCGATGCACCGGTGGTCCTCGTGATCACGGTCGACCTGGCATCGGTGGCGGCCTTGGACGCAGACTTGGACCGCATCGCGGTGGTCCCGGGAGGGTCCGTGTATCCGTTGATCTGGAACATCCTGACCGCCGCGAGGGCGGCGGGGTTCGGCGGCACCATCACCACGATGGCAGTGGCCGAGGAGCCCGCGGTCCGGGAACTTCTCGGGATTCCGGAGCATCACGCGCTCGCGGCAGTGGTCCCGTTGGGCCGACCGGTCAGACAACTGACTCGGCTGCGTCGTGCGGAGGTCGAGGCGTTCGTGACGCGAGAGAAGTTCGACGGCTCGGCGTTTGGTCGTTGATGCTGCTCAACGGCCTCGTCGCGGCGTCGTCGACCGTCGCCGCCACACGCTCCCGGCTCACGAAGACGCAGACATTGGCAGATCTCATCGGACGACTCGAACCGTCGGAGGTCGTCGCCGCAGTCGGGTTGCTCCTCGGGCGCCCTCGCCAAGGTCGACTCGGTATCGGGTGGCGCACCGTGAACAAAGCACGACCGGAGCCCGGGGCCGGGTCGGTGCTCACGGTGAGCGACGTGGACGAGGCCTTCTCCACGCTCGCCGGAGCGCACGGCACCGGATCGGCTGCCGTGCGTGCACAGACGCTCGACCGATTGCTCGGCCGAGCCGACGTCGCAGAACAGGACTATCTGATGCGAGTCATGATCGGCGAGATGCGAACGGGAGCCCTGGAAGGTGTGCTCGTCGACGCCGCAGCCCTGGCCACGGACACGCCGAAAGAGATAGTTCGTCGCGCAGTGATGCTCAGCGGTGACCTCGGTGGCACGGTCCGCGCGGCACTATCCGGTGACGACCTCACCGAGGTCGGTTTGACGCCCGGTGTTCCCGTCCAGCCGATGCTGGCCGGATCGGCTCCGACCGCGGGAGAAGCGACGACGGGCATGGGCGCGTCGTCCGTCGAGTACAAGCTCGACGGAGCGCGGCTCCAAGTGCACCGCGTCGGCGGTGTGGTCACCGCCTACACGCGGAGCCTCGCCGACATCACCGACCGAGTCCCGGACATCGCTGCGCTGGTGGCGAGCTTCCCCGGAGGCGACCTGGTGCTCGACGGCGAGACGCTCGCCCTGGACGAGTCCGGTGCCGCGCGTCCCTTCCAGGACACCATGAGCGGACTCGGCCGCGATGCGGGCTCCGCTTTGCACGTGTGGTTCTTCGACGTCCTGTACGGCGAAGGACGGTCGTTGATCGACGAGCCGCTGTCGGTACGACGCGAGGTTCTCGCGCGGGTCGCAGGTGACCACGTCATCGGCGGGTCGGTCCTGCCCGACGCAGATCCGGCTGCGGCGCAAGCCGTGCTCGACGAGGCCCTGGCACGCGGCCACGAGGGGATCGTGGTGAAGTCACTCGACTCGGTGTACGCGGCCGGACGGCGCGGTGCGAACTGGGTGAAGGTGAAACCGGTCTACACCTACGACCTCGTGGTGCTCGCCGTCGAACACGGTTCCGGCCGCCGGTCGGACTGGCTGTCGAATCTTCACCTGGGAGCACGCGACCCCGACGGCGAGTTCGGTGAGCCAGGCGGATTCGTCATGGTCGGCAAGACGTTCAAAGGCCTCACCGACGAGACACTGCGTTGGCAGACTTCTCACTTCCCGACGATCGCCACCGGCGACGACGGCCACGTGATGCGTGTCCGCCCCGAGACGGTCGTCGAGATCGCCATCGACGGTGTGCAACGGTCGACTCGATATCCTGGCGGGGCAGCGCTCCGATTCGCTCGTGTCAAGCGGTATCGCACAGGCGTCGACGCGAAGCCGCCGTCCGAGGCCGACACCATCGGCGCGATACGACAACTGTTGCCCGGCTGAAACGAGTGGCGGGCCGCTCAGGCGGTGGCGCGGGTCCGGGACGTCAGGAGAGCCTCGACGATCGAGTCGGTCGTCATGACCAGGCCCGCGCGTTTGGCGATGTAATTGGCAGCCATCTCGTGCTCGTCACGGCTGAAGTCGGCCATGGCGTCAACGGCGAAGAACGGTGCGACGTCGCTCATGAAGGCATCCGTCGCGCTGATCATGCACCCCATGTGGGCGTACACGCCGATCACGATCAGCTGGTCGCGTCCGTGATGGGCGAGCAGCTGACGCAGATCAGTTCGGGCGAAACCCGAGTACCGCCACTTGGTCACCTGGATGTCGCCGTCGCGAGGCGCGAGTTCCGGAACGATCTGCTCGTCGCGCCCGGACACGAGGCCCGTTCCCCAGAAGTCGCGCAGAATGCCGCGCCGAGCGGGATGCTGATCGCCGGGTTGGGCCGTGTAGACCACCGGGACACCGGACTCCTCGGCCGCCTCACGGATGCGGACCATGTTCGCCAAGGCCGTCGACATCGGCTCTTCATCACGCTGGTAGGCGTCGATGAAGTACTCCTGCATGTCGTGGATGAGCAGGGCTGTCCGATCGGCGGCCAGATCCCACTCCACGCGAGCAGGAAAGGGGCCGAGCGGGATTCGGTACGGGGTGATGGATGGAATCGCCATGCCATTAGGCTAGCCTTACCTTGTGACCTTCACCAGTTGGCCCTCTGAACTCGCCGAACAGTATCGATCCGAGGGGTTGTGGCGCGCCGAGACCTTCGACGATGTGCTGACCGCACGCGCATCGGATCCGTCGATCGCCGACCGCACCGCCGTCGTCGACGTGGATCGGTCGTGCACCTACCGTGAACTCGACCTACGGGTCGGACGCCTCGCCGCAGGATTCTCCGCACTCGGAATCGAGCCCGGCGAACGCGTCCTGCTCCAGATGCCGAACGCGATCGAATTCGTGGAGACCGTGTTCGCGTTGTTCCGACTCGGCGCACTGCCGGTCTTCGGTCTGCCCGCGCACCGGGAGGCTGAACTCGTCGGCATCGCACGTGCTGCAGACGTGGTGGCGATCGTCCATCCTCGGGTGCACGACCGATTCGATCACTCGGCGTTGGCCCAGACCGTCGCCGACCAGGTCGACACAGTTCGGCGCCTGATACCGATCGACACCCTCGAATCGCTGCACACCGACCCGTGTGGCCACCCGCGGTCGGAGCCGGAGTCCGTTGCGTTCCTGCAGCTCTCGGGAGGCAGCACCGGCGTGCCCAAACTGATTCCCCGCACCCATGCCGACTATCTGTACAGCGTGTGGCGGAGCAACGAAGTGTGCGGAGTCTCCGGCGACACCGTGTACCTGGTCGTCCTGCCCGTCGCACACAACTTTCCGATGTCGTCGCCAGGCATCCTCGGCGCGCTCTACGCAGGCGGAACTGTAGTGCTGTCGCCGTCCCCGGCGCCGTCGGCGGCGTGGCCGCTGGTGGAACGTGAGCGCGCGACGATGGTCGGACTCGTTCCGCCCCTCGCTCGGCTGTGGACCGAAACGGCTGAGCGAGGCACGACCCAGGACATCTCCAGTCTGGAGACGATCCAGGTCGGAGGGGCGCGCTGCCCAGACGAACTCGCCCGCCGGATCGGCCCCGCGCTCGGCGTCACGTTGCAGCAGGTCTTCGGCATGGCGGAAGGGCTCGTCTGCTACACCCGGCTCGACGACCCCATCGACGTCGTGACCCGGACGCAGGGCAGGCCGATGTCGCCGCTGGACCAGCTGAGACTGGTCGACGACGATGGGGCGGCCGTCGCCGAGGGCCCGGGTTTCCTCGAGGTCCAAGGTCCGTACACGATTCGCGGCTACTGGAACGGCGCGGCCCCGGCGTCGTTCGCGCCCGACGGCTGGTACCGCACCGGCGATGTCGTCGAGATCACTGACGGGGGTGATCTCGTGGTGCTCGGGCGCGGGGGCGACCGCATCAATCGAGGCGGCGAGAAGGTGTCGGCGGAGCAACTCGAAGAGCATCTCCTCGAACACCCGGCAGTCCGAGACGTGATCGTCGTCGCCGTCGCCGACGAGTACCTCGGCGAGCGGACCTGCGCGTATGTGATCGCCATCGACTCCGGCGAGCCGCCGAGCCTGCCGATGCTGCGGGCGTTCGCGCGTGATCGAGGACTCGCCGACTGGAAACTGCCCGACAGTGTCGTCGTGGTCGACGAGTTCCCCGAGACGGGAGTCGGAAAAGTGAGCAGGCGCCGACTGCGCGAAATCCTGACCGAACAGAACAAGCCGCGAACGGTCGCGGCGGATGAAAGGTGAACACCCACATGACAGCGAGTGAATCGACACTGACACGTGAACGGATCGTCGACGATCTCGCCGAGATGCTCGGAGTGGGGCCCGACGAACTCGGCGACGACGTCAACGTTCTCGACATGGGGCTCGACTCGGTGCGTCTCATGTCGCTGGTCGAGAGATGGCGAGCGGACGGGTCCGTCGACGTCGACCTCGTCACCCTCGCCGAAGTGCCAGAGGTCGGCGCGTGGGTTCGCGAACTGACCGGGCAGGTGTGACATGCGAGTCGTGACACTCGGCTACCAGACCTGGGGCCATCGGACGCTGTCCGCGGTGCTCGGCACCGATCATGAGGTGGCGCTGGCGGTGACTCACCCGGCGAGCGATCACCCGTACGAGCAGATGTGGGCCGACTCCGTCGAGGACCTCGCGCGTGCCAACGGCGTGCCCGTTCACGTGGCGACACGCGCGGACCAGGAGCTGATCGACGCGGTGGCGGCGGCTGAGCCGGACGTGATCGTCGCCAACAACTGGCGGACCTGGCTGCCCCGTGAGATCTACGACGCGCCGACACACGGCACGCTCAACATCCACGATTCACTTCTTCCGCGCTACGCGGGGTTCTCGCCGATCCTGTGGGCACTCCTCAATCGGGAGTCTCATGTCGGAGTGACCGTTCACCGCATGGATGAGGGCTTGGACACCGGTCCGATCGTCGCGCAGCAGGCGGTTCCCGTCGGTCCGACGAGCACCACGACAGAACTGGTCCTCGCGACGATGGACCTGATCGAGCCGCTTGTGGTCCGTTCACTCTCCGACCTCGCGGCCGGAACTCTGCGCGAGACTGTGCAGGCCCCGGCGTCCATGACGTACTTCCACAAGCGTTCCGACCTCGAATCGCGTATCGACTTCACCTCGAGCGCCGACGACATCGAACTGCTGGTGCGGGCACAGTCTGACCCGTATCCGAACGCGCACTTCACGTTCCGAGGCGCGCGCGTCCGCGTGCTGAAGGCGCATGTGTCTACGGGCCGATTCGGCGGCACCCCCGGGCGAGTGACCGTGCCCTACGAAGGGGGAGTGGCTGTGGTCTGCGGTTCGTCGCGCACCACGCCTGACGCTGCCATCGTGTTCGAGACGCTGCGCCTGGACGACGGTTCGGAAGTGTCGGCGACAGACTTCTTCGGCACTCGTGGCGGCTACATAGACCTCGGCTGATCGACCTCGCCTCACACGGCTCGCGCCGTCGGGGCATGCGAGCGCAGGCCCCGGATCGAGAACGATCCGGGGCCTGTGCGTCAGCGTGAGGCGAATTGATCGACGGCGCCGGGCACCGGCTCGGCTGGATCGTTGCCCAGTGCCACGATGCGGTTGTCGGCGTCGACGTGCACCACCTTGGGCTCGTGGAGGACGACTTCCGCCTCCGAGAACTGGCCGTACGACATGATGATGACAAGATCACCCGGGTTCACCAGGTGCGCGGCGGCGCCGTTGATGCAGATGCGGCCGGAACCGGATTCCCCGGTGATCGCGTAGGTCTCGAGGCGGGCGCCGTTGGTGATGTCGACGACACTCACCTGCTCGCCCTCGACCAGGTCGGCGGCGGCCATCAGGTCGGCGTCGATGGTGATGGAACCCACATAGTGAAGGTCGGCCTGGGTGACTGTGGCGCGGTGGATCTTGCCGTTGACGAGCGTGCGATTCATAGCTTTGTCGAGCCTCTCGGTGAGTGAACGGTGGTAAGGGGTGCGTCAGCGTCCGGCTGCGTCGGCGGCCATGGCGTCGCGAAGGCTGCGGGGGCGCAGATCGGTCCAGTTCTGTTCGACGTAATCGACGCACGATGTGCGGTCGACACCCGTCGGCGCGCCGTGCACGATGCGCCAGCCTGCGGGTACGTCGGCGAACGAGGGCCAGAGCGAATGCTGCTCCTCGTCGTTGACGAGTACGAAGAACGTGCCGGACTCATCGTCGAAAGGGTTGGTGGACAACAACACTCCTGTCGTTGGGGATTCGGCCCGGCCCGAGGATGGTCTCGGTGGGTGAATCCGACGTGAATCAAAGCGTAGGTTACCCTAACCTTATGAGCAAAGCCCTTGCGGAGTCGACTGTCCCGTCGCTCGTCGCCCGACAGGCGATGAGGACCCCCGACCACATCGCGGTCGTAGACCAACGGATTCGACTGACCTACCGCGATCTCGCTCAACAGACGGCCGACCTCGCCGCCAAGCTGATCGACGCGGGTGTCGGACCCGAGAGCGTCGTCGCGGTCGGCATGCCCCGATCGGCGGAGATGGTCGTCACCGTTCTCGCAGCGCTGGCCTCGGGCGGCGCATTCGTCCCCGTCGACCCCACGTGGCCCGCAGCGCGCCGCGACCAGGTGATCGCCGACGCGGGAGCGAGCGTCGTCGTCGCCGATCCCGCCACCGTCGAATGGCCGGTCCCGGTGCTGACCCTCGACGTCACCGCGGAGCCCCGCGAAACCGCCGCCGATCCGATCGCCCGTCTCGCGGCGCTGCCGATGTCGAATCCACGACCCGGCGACGGCCTCCGGCTGGCCTACGTGATCTTCACCTCCGGCTCCACCGGGACACCCAAGGGTGCGATGATCCGACACGAGGCGATCTGCGAACGCCTCGTATGGCAGCGCGAGGAGATCCTCGGATTCGGAGACGACGACGCGACCCTGTTCAAAGCGCCGCTGTCGTTCGACATCTCCGTCAACGAGATCCTCCTTCCGTTGGTGTCCGGCGGCCGTGTGGTCGTCGCGGCGACGGGGGAGGAACGCGACCCGGACCGACTTCTCGAACTCATCGAGACCGAACATGTGACGTTCGTGTACCTCGTGTCCTCGATGCTCGACGCCCTCCTCGAGATGGACCGCGACCGAGCCGCGGACGGGCGCAGCGCGATGGCAGGCCTGCGTCACGTCTGGTGTGGAGGCGAGGTGCTCACCCCGGGGCTGTTCGCCAGATTCCGCCAGCAGACGGACACCACGCTCTATCACGGGTACGGGCCTGCCGAGGCGACCATCGGCGTCTCCCACGTCATCTACCGGGAGAGCGCCGAGCGCATCGCGACGTCCATCGGCAAACCGAACCCGCGCACCCGCCTGTACGTCCTCGACGAACGACTCACGCCGCTCGGTGTCGGCGAACCCGGTGAGTTGTACGCCGCCGGGTTCCTGCTCGGCCGAGGCTACGTGAACGCCCCGGGCCTCACCGGGTCGCGGTTCGTCGCCGATCCGTTCGGTCCGGGCGGCGCGCGCATGTACCGGACCGGTGACCGGGCGCGGTGGACCTCGGACGGCAGCCTCGAGTTCCTCGGCCGCGTCGACAACCAAGTGAAGCTCCGCGGCCGCCGCATCGAACTGGAGGAGATCGAGGCGGCCGTCGCGTCCGCCGTCGGGGTCCGGCACTGCGCCGTCGCCGTGGCCGACGTGGGCAACACGCAGCGGCTGGTGGCCTATGTGACCGCCTCGGCGGACCGGCCGGACGACTGGTCTGCCGACGTCGAAGTGCAGCGCTCCTGCGCGATCACCCTGCCCGACTACATGATCCCCGAGATCGTCGTGACTCTCGATGCGATGCCGACCACCGCGAACGGCAAAGTCGATCGTCGTGCCCTGCCTGCGCCCGCACGGGAGTCGACGGCCGGCTCGCTCACACCGTCCACGCCGGAGGAAGACCTCGTGTGTGGTGTGTTCGCCGAGGTGCTCGGCCTCGACGCCGTCGCGGCCGACGACGACTTCTTCGCGCTCGGCGGAGACAGCATCATCGCCATCCGGGTCATCAGCGCTCTCCGGCGTGACGGGTTCACCGTGCGCGTCCGCGACGTGTTCACTGCGCGCACCCCGATCGACCTCGCCGTCCAACTCCGTCCGTCCGGCGACCCGATCGCCTCGAGCGTTGATCCCGCGGGCGCCGCGGAGCCCACTCCCATCCTGCGCTGGCTCCACGAGGTGGCGTCGCCCGTCGGCCTCGACGGCTTCCACCAGGGCATCTGCCTCACCACGCCGGCGGGGATGACCCGCGACGTCGTCCAATCCGCGCTGAACGCCGTGGTTCGGGCGCACCCGATCCTCGCCGCGACCCTCGCCAGCGCCGTCGACATCACCGTGCCGAACACCGCAGCGCCGAACACCACAGCGCAGGTGAACGTCCATGTCGGCGCCGTCGAACCGCACACCGACGACGCCGCACTCGCCGCCACCGCAGACGACCACGCGGCGCAGGCGGCCAAGCACCTCGACCACGGCACCGGCCGGGTCCTGTCGGCGACGTGGATCGACAGGCCAGGGTCCACCGGACGCCTTGTCGTCATCGCACATCACGCGGTGATCGACGGGATCTCCCTCCGGGTGATCGCCGACGACCTCGCCATCGCCGTGGACGACCCCGATGCGGTATCGCCCGAACCCGTGCCGTGGCGCGGATGGGCGGCGGCGCTCGCTGCGGCGACCACGGCGGGCGCCTTCGACGACGAACGCGACTTCTGGGCGGCGACCTGTGCCGCGGCGCCGGGAGACCTCGGCAGTCGAGCACTCGACCCGGTGATCGACACCGTCGCCACCGAAGCGGACCACCAGGTGGAACTCGGCGTCGACCTGACCCGCAGACTCATCGATTCATTGCCCGCAGCGGTGCACGGATCGCCGAACGACGCGCTGGTCGCGGCACTCGCCGTCGCGGTGACCGAGCATCTCGGGACCGACGCGGTGACCGTCGAGATGGAGGGGCACGGCCGCGAATCCGACGCCGTCGGAGACATCGACCTGTCCCGCACCGTCGGCTGGTTCACCACCCTGTACCCGGTCCGAATCGACCTCTCGGAGGTCGACCGAACCGACAGTGCGGCACTGGTCAAGGGTGTCAAAGAACAGCTCAGACGGGTGCCACGCAATGGAATCGGGTACGGAGCGCTCCGCCATCTCGCCGCGGATCCGGCGCCTGCCCACCGGGCGCCGGTCCTGTTCAACTACCTCGGCCGTTTCGCCGCCGCCGACGCCGACTGGGCGATGGCCGCGGCGACGGTGCCGTACGAGGGACGCGACCCGCGAATGCCGCTTCCTCGACCGCTCGAGGTGAACGCCGTCGTCGCCGACGGCCCGTCCGGTCCGGTGATGTCGGCGGTCTTCAGCCGTGCCTCGGGTGTGTTGACCGACGACGCCGTCCTCGCGATCGCCGACCGCTGGGTCGAGGTGCTGACCGGCGTCGCTTCCGCGGACGTCTCCGGGCACACGGCCTCCGACTTCCCGACGGTGAACCTCACCGCCGCCGACGTCGCCGAACTCGAAGCCGCCCATCCCGGACTGCTCGACGTCAGCGCACCCACACCGGTGCAGGAGGGCATCGCGTTCCACTCCGCAGCATCCGACGTCGATCCGTACCTGGTGCAGCAGATCATCACCGTCGACGGTCACGTCGACGCCGACACATTGGCGCGCGCCGCGCACACCGCGATCGGCCGTCACAGCGCATTGTCCGCACGGTTCGTCCAGGTGCGAGACGGTGCGACCGTCGTCGTCACCGGTGACACGCCAGCCCCGGAGTTCCGCGTCGTCGATGCGACCGGGGCCGCAGATCCCGTCGACGCGGTTCGCCGGGCCGCCGACGAGGACCGCGCCCGCGGGTTCGACCTCACCGCGGCGCCGTTGACGAGATACACCCTCGTCACCCTCGGTCCGACCAGTCACCGACTCGTGCAGACGGTCCATCACATCGTCGCCGACGGATGGTCCGTGCCGCTGGTCCTCACCGAACTGCGGCGTGCCTACACCGGGGGACCCCGGGCGACGGCCGACCGGCATCGGGCGGCGATGCGAGCACTGCACTCACGTGACCGTGCGGCAGAGCATCGGGTGTGGACCGAGTACCTCGACGGAGTCGACGAGGCCACGTCGATCGTCGCGGCCCTCGACGTGTCCACCCGCACCGAGGACCCGGAGCACAACAGCGGGATGCCGGGCGTCGGAGTGCGGACGCGCCGCCTCGACGCGACCGGGCTCGCCGACTACGCCCGTACCAGGGGGGTCACCGTCAGCTCTGTCCTGCACACCGCGTGGGGACTGGCGCTCGGTCTGATCACCGGGCGGACCGACGTCCTGTTCGGATCGGTCGTCTCCGGACGAGGACCCGGCCTCGACGGGGTTGTCGGACTGCTAGTCAACACGGTCCCGGCCCGTGTCCGGTGGTCGCCGTCCACACCGGTGTCCGACGCCGTCGACACGTACGCGCGTGCCGCGGCGACCGTCGCCGATCATCCCCACGTCGCACTGTCCGACCTGCACCGCACCGTCGGGGTCAGTTCGCTGTTCGACACCCTGATCGTGATCGAGAACCTTCCCGACGTCGCCGACGACACCGACGGGGCGCCGTTCACCTTCGGGCCGATCGACGTGATCGAGGCGCCGCACTACCCGCTCACCGTGATGGCAGCCTTGCACGACGAGATCGTCCTGACTGTGACCAACCGGCGCTCAGAACTGGGTGACCGTCCGGCGGACGCCGCCACCGACCTGTTCGTCGAGGTCCTGGCCGCGATGGCGTCCGGCAGCACCGTCACCGGTGCCAACCTGCTGCGCCTCGGATCGCTGGAGATCCCAGCCCCGGAGGCGCCGCCCGCCGAATCGACGATCGCCGCACGCGTCTCCGCGGCGCTGTCGGACCTTCCCGACGTCGTCTTCTCCGGCGTCACCACTCCTGGATCCGAGATCGCGGCCCGCACATGCGAACTCCGGGACCGACTCCACGACAGTGGAGTCGGACCGGAGGACCGAGTAGTCGTGCAACTCGAACGCGGAGTCGACCTGCTGTGTGCGAGCCTCGCAGTCCTGGCCGCGGGCGCGGTCCTCGTACCCGTCGACCCGGCGTACCCCGACGACCGCATCGCCCACATGAGTGCCGCGTCGACGCCGACCGTCGTCATCGACGGACACACCGACATCGAGGTGTCCGGTGCGCAGGTTCCGGTTCCGCCGCGACCAGACAACGGGGCCTACCTGCTGTTCACATCCGGTTCCACGGGTGTGCCGAAAGCCGTGCTTGGCACCCAGCGAGCAGTCGCGGCACGACTGCAGTGGCAGCATCCCGACGGTGCGGCACGCCACGGCACCCGTCTGGTGAAGAGCTCGCTGAGCTTCGTCGACGGTCTGACCGAACTGCTCGCCGCAGCGCTCACCGCCGAGCGCATCGTCATCGCCGACGAGGCCGAGATGCGTGACCTGACCGCACTCGCAGCCTTGGTGGACCAGTGGCAGGTCGACGAGTTGACAACCATTCCCAGTGCGGCCGCCGAACTGAAGCGGACGTGCGCGGCGCAGGTCCGCTCCATCCGGCGCTGGATTCTCAGCGCCGAACCGCTGACCGGCGACGTCGTGACCCTGATGACGGCGGACGGCGCCGAGGTCGAGAACTTCTACGGATCGTCCGAGGTGACCGGAGACGTCACCGCGGGGCGCATGACCGACGGGGCGGCGGTCACGGTCGGGCGGCCGACCCCTGGGTCGGGTGTCCGCATCCTCGACCGCTGGCTCCGGCCGGTTCCCGACGGAGCGATCGGCGAACTCCACGTCGCCGGACCCCAGACCGCGCGCGGCTACCACGGCGCCGCAGCTCTGACCGCGTCCAGATTCATCGCGGACCCGTTCGGGGCGCCCGGCGATCGCCTGTACCGGACCGGCGACCTCGCCGCTCGCACCGCAGACGGGTCGATCGTCCTGCACGGTCGTGTCGACCTGCAGTTCTCCGTGCGCGGCATGCGGGTGGAGGCCGGTGAGGTCGAGGCAGCGCTGCTCGGAGCCGCCGGTGTGGCCGCTGCCGTCGTCGACATGACCGGAACACCTCCGCGACTCGTCGGCTATGTCGTCGCCGAGCCGGGGGCCGCGCTCGACGTGGCGTCCCTGGCGGCCGCCGCGGGGACCCGACTGCCTCGACATGCGGTGCCCGACCGCATCGTCGTCCTCGACCACCTGCCTCTCACCCCGAACGGGAAAGTCGATCGCGCGGCGCTCCCGGATCCGGCGGACACGCCCGCCACCGGCGGCCGGGCACCCGCCAACGCCGCCGAACAGGCCGTCGTCACGATCATCGGAGAGATCCTCGGACGCCCGGACGTGGGGCCCGACGACGACTTCTTCGCACTGGGCGGCGACAGCATCAGCTCCACCAGAGTGGTCGCACAGGCGATTCGAGCGGGCTTCACCGTGACCGCGCAGGACGTGTTCCGCTTGCGCACCGCCGCCGCCCTGGCTGCGGCCTGCGCGCCGGAGATCGAACGGACCGCGATCCCGCCGACACCGGTTCTCCACCAGATCCGGACGTCGGGCCTCGGCCCGGCCGATCTCGTCTACACCGAGACCGCCCCGATCGACGCGGGCGACGTCGACGACCTCCGCGAGCGGCTCACACGCCTGGCGGAATCGGTGGACGCGACCACGATGCGGGTGACACCCCGGAACAAGCTGATCTGGGCGTCTGAGGCGGGCGGCGACGTCGCACCCGTGCCGCTCACCGTCCTCACCCGACCGGGTGCCGCCGACGCCGCAGCCGAAGCCGCCGAATCCGCACGATCCGCGATCGACATCACCGCGGGCCGCGCCGTGGCCGCCGCCGTGGTGACCGGCGACGACGGTTCGACGTTGGTGTTGGCCGCGCACGCCCTCGCGATGGACCGCGCGTCGCTGCATGCGGCGATCACCGCACTCGTGGCGGCGACGCCGCACACAGCGCCGTCCGTGGTCGACGTGGCGGGCGCGCTCGACACGGCCACCGGCCACGACGACTTCCGCGTCTACGGGTCCGGAGCGACAGAGCAGGCACCGGAATTGAGTTCGGTGGAGGACGCGCTCGCCGCGGCCGTCCGGCATGTGCTCGGGGACGACGTGCTCATCGACGTCGAGACGGACCTGCGGTCCGTCCCCGGTGTGCACCCGGCAGCAGCCGGTCCGTTCACTCCAACGGTGCCCGCAGAGCAGGCAGGACCGGCGTCCACCCGGCACTGGCACGCGCTCGCCCAGGTCCACGCGCCCGCGGTCCGCAAGGCTCTGCGGCGGCGCCCGTCGGCTCAGGTGCTGGTGACGCGGCTGTACGGGCCGTCCGCCGAGCCCAGCCGAGCCGAAGGCGCCGAACGGCGCTACCCGATCGTGGCGCGCTACCGGAGCACCGACGACGGGGACCACCATGTGTCGGTCATCGGAGACGACGTCACACTGGTGAATGAACTGGCCCGAGCGTGGCGACACAGCCTCGACGACACGCGTACACAGACACAGCTCACCGATACAGGGGACCGATGATGACACCTACAGGATTCCTCGCGGGGGATCGACCGGCCGAACGCGGCACACTCGTGCCGGTCGACGCCGAGACCACCCCGCGACGGCTCGTCCTGCGCACCATGTGGGGTGCGAACCGATACACCGTCCCGGCGATGATCCTGGTGATCGCCCACTTCGTGGGCGAGGCGCTGGTGCCTGTCGTGATGGGACTGGCGATCGACCGTGCCGTCCTCGCCCAGGATTGGGACGCACTCGTCTTCTGGCTCGCCGTTCTGGCAGCGGACTTCGTGCTGCTGTCGTTCACCTGGCGATTCGGCGACCGGCTCGCGGTGTACGCGCTCAACGTGATCGAGCACCAGTTCCGCATGCGCGTGACCGACCGCATGCTCGACCCGGCGGGGACCGACGGTCCCGCACGACTGCCGGGCACCGCGTTGAGCATCGCCACGTCCGACGTGGGACGGCTGTCCCGAGCAGTGCTGCTGGCGGTGTTCCCCGTCGGCGAGATGGCGGCCGTCGTCGTCGCGGGCGTGATCCTCCTGTGGATCTCGTGGCCACTCGGCGTCGCCGTGCTCCTGGGCGCGCCGGCGATGTTCTGGGTGCTCGACCGTGCGGGTGCGCCGCTGCGAGCGCGAACCGAGCAGCAACAGGAATCGGTTGGCTTGGCGGCTGGGACGGCGGGCGACCTCGTCGCCGGATTCCGAGTCCTCAAGGGTATCGGCGCCGAAGGCGAGGCCGCCCAGCGGTACCGCGCGGCCAGCGGCAAGGCCCGCGACCATGCGATCGCGGCCATGCGCACCGAAGGCGCCTACGTCGCACTGCTGCAGACAGTCTCGTCGATATTTGTCATCGCGGTCGGCCTGGCCGCGGGCGTCCTGGCGGTGAGCGGCCACATGGGTCTCGGCGAACTGATCACTGTCGTCGGACTGACCCAGTTCATCATGGGTCCGCTCAACGCGATCGGAACGAACTTCGGTGCGGTGTGGAACGGAGCCGTCCCCAGCGCGGGCCGCGTCCTGTCCGTGCTGCAGGCGGGACCGGGCGTGCAGGCGGGAGACCGACCCGACGCGTCCGGGCCCCTGGTGATCCGCGGACACTCCGACCTGCCCGAACTGCGCGTGCCCGAACGTGGGCTCACCGTGATCGCCGCAGATCAGGCCACCGGTCGAATTCTCACCGCCGCACTGGCGAGGGAGGAGACCGACTGCGGCATCACCGTCGAGATCGGCGACGTCGATCTCAACGATCTTGATCACGATGCGGGAAGGGCCACGGTACGCGTGGTTCCGCACACCCCGCACCTGTTCGAAGGATCGGTCGTCGAGAACATCTCCGCCGCCGCAGGGGAGCCGAACACGGACAGGGTGACGCGGGCCGTGTTCGCCGCCGCCTGCGACGATGTCGCGGCCGTGCTGTCTGACGGCCTCGCCACACCGGTCGGCGAGGCGGGGAACATGCTGTCCGGCGGTCAACGGCAACGTGTCGCACTGGCGCGCGCACTGGCCGCCGAGTCGGCGTTCCTGGTGTTGACCGACCCGACGACCGCTGTCGACTCCATCACCGAAGCCACCGTCACCGAACGGGTCCGCGCAGCCCGCACCGACGCCGCAACTGTCGTGTTCACCCAGTCACCGGCGTGGATCGCCGCAGCCGACACCGTCGTCCGACTCGACACGAGCCAGGAGATCAGCCGATGAGCACTCAGATCCACCACGACCGCCTGCCCGTGGCCGACTGGCGGCGGACCGCCCGGCATCTGGCGGCACACCTCGGTCGGCACCGTGCCCGCCTCGTTCTCGTCGTCGTCGCCATGACCGCGGCCGGCGCTTTCGGACTCGTCACGCCCCGCCTGCTCGGCTCGATCGTCGACGTCGTCGCCACCGGAGGAGACACCTCCGACGTGGTGGTGCGGGCGGCGTTCATGGTCGCCGCGGCGGTCGCGTGCGCGGTCTGCACCGGTATCGGGATCGCCGCCGCGGCATCGGTGTTCGAGTCCGTCCTCGCCGATCTCCGCGAAGAGATGCTGGCCGGGGTACTGCGCCTGCCGGTCGCCCGCGTCGAGGCTGCGGGCAGCGGCGACGTCCTCTCGCGCGCAACGGACGACGTCGACAAGGTCGGTGAGGCGATCGGCACGGCGCTGCCGTCCGTCCTGATGGCTCAGGCGGGAGTGGTCGTCACGGTGATCGGCCTCGCCGCGATCGACTGGCGATTCCTGTTGGTCGCCGTGGTGACCGCACCGCTCTATTACGTCACCGCCCGCATGTACATCCAGCAGGCGCCCGCCGTGTACGCAGCCGAACGTGTCGCCGCGGCCGACCGCGCACACCACGTCCTCGGACCGGTGCAGGGCCTGCCGACAGTCCGTGCGTTCGACCTCGGCTCGCGTCTGAGCCGCCGCATCGACAAGCACTCGTGGGCCGTTGTGCGGCGCGCCATGCAGGCGACCGTCCTGCAGAACCGGTTGGCCGGTCGACTCAACCTCGGCGAGTTCATCGGCATGGCCGTCATCCTGCTCGTCGGATTCACCTTGGTCGGCGACGGAGCGGTGACCGTCGGCGCCGTGACCGCCGCCATGCTGTTCTTCCTCGCGCTGTTCGACCCGATCGGACAGCTCATGTACGTCCTCGACGACCTCCAGTCTGGCGCCGCGGCGCTCGGCCGCATCGTCGGCGTCCTCGACGTGCCCGACACCAGGACGCACAGTGATGTCGACGGCCGCGACGACGGCACCGGGCTCGTCGCCTCGGGCGTCGACTTCGGGTACACGCGTGAGCATCCGATCCTGCACGACGTGTCGGTGGCCGTCCGGCCGGGTGAACACGTCGCACTGGTCGGCATGTCGGGCGCAGGCAAGAGCACGCTCGCCACGATTCTCGCGGGCATCCATTCCGCGGATCACGGAACGGTGACCCTCGGGGGAGTGCCGGTGTCAGACATCCCGGATGCTCAGCGGGCACGACGAGTGGCGTTGCTGACTCAAGAGGTTCACGTGTTCTCCGGAACTCTCCGCGAGGACCTGCTCCTCGCGCGCCCCGACGCCGACGTCGAGGACGTGTGGGCGGCTCTGGAGAAGGTCGGAGCCGCAGCGTGGGCCAGGAGTCTGGACGACGGTCTGGAGTCCGTGGTCGGCGAGCACGGTCACCAGGTCGATGCGATGGTGGCTCAACAACTCGCCCTGGCCCGGATCGACCTTCTCGATCCGGACGTGGTGATCGTCGACGAGGCGACCGCCGATGCGGGCAGTGTCGGCGCCGGAGTGTTGGAGGATTCGGCCGCGGCCGTGCTGGACGGTCGATCGGCGCTGATCATCGCGCACCGGCTCAGTCAGGCGGCCGCCGCGGATCGGATCGTCCACCTGGCCGGTGGGCGCGTGATCGAGGCCGGTCCGCACACCGACCTCGTGGCCTCCGGCGGTCGTTACAGCGAGATCTGGGCGGCCTGGGCAAAAGGTCGCGAACTAGCTTAGGCTACGCTTAGTTACGGTTTGAGTGATCGGCCGGACCGATCACGCCGCACATCGAAGGAAGACCTTTATGAAGCAGACGATCCCGACACACTCGGTCCGCAGGCGATCCCGCCTGACCGCCGTCGTCCTCGCCGCAGTCATCTCGCTCCTCGCCGCCGTCCTCGGAGCGTGCGGCTCCGACGACTCCGGCAGTTCCGCCGGCGGCGAGATCGCGATGGAGAACGCGTTCGGCACCGTCAAGGTCCCCGCGTCGCCCAAGCGGATCCTCGCCGTGTCCGAGGCCGACCTCAACGCTGCTCAGGCACTCGGCGTCACGCCGAGCGTGGTCGCCGAGTACAAGGAGTTCCCGTTCAACACCTGGACCAAGGACGCGCTGAAGAAGGCCGACGCCGACCCTGAGCGCATCTGGACCGGAACCTCGTACGAGATCCGTACCGAAGACGTCGTCAAGGCGCGGCCCGACCTGATCCTGGCGGTCGGCAGCTGGTACATGGACGACACCTACAAGCAGCTGAGCAAGATCGCTCCCGTCGTCACGTTCCCCAAGCCGTTCACCTCGCCGTCGGACGTCGACGCTCCGACGTTCCTGCGCACCGTCGCCAAGGCTCTCGGCAAGGAGAGCGAAGCGGAGAAGGTCATCTCCGACACCGACGCCAAGGCCGCACAGTGGCGCAAGGACAACCCGACGGTCGTCGGCAAGACCGCGGCGCTCGCCGTCCAGTACATCGGCGGAGGCATCACCAACGACTCCGTCGAGCCGTACGTCGCGAACTACCTGAAGATGTTCGGTCTGGTCCCGCCGCCCTCCACCGATCCGGCACAGCCTTCCCTGGAAGACCTGTCGTCGCTCGATCGTGACATCTTGATCCTGAACTTCTACGCCGACCGCAAGGAGATCACCGAGAACTCGGTGTTCAAGAACCTCGCAGTGGTCAGGGACGGCCGGACGATCGAGAACAAGGCGCTCTCGGAGGCCGCAGGCACTCCGACGTACCTGAACATGAACTACGTTCTGGACAATGCGGGCGTGCGTGACGCGCTGACGGCGGCCGCCGGAAAGGTCAAGCGCTGACCGCTGTCGACCACGAGCCGTCCACTGCGGCGGCACCGGATCGTGACGTGCCACAGGGCCTCGTACGATCCAACCGGCTGCGGTCGATCGCGATGTGCCTCGCGATCGCCGCAGTCGTTGCGCTGTTCGTGGTCAGCCTCGGAGTCGGCGTACGCGACATCCCCGTCTCACACGTCGTCGACGCATTGCTTCATGCGGACCGGTCGCCGACAAACCCGAACCTCGATGAGGTCAACGTCCTGTGGGATCAGCGGATCCCGCGTGGACTCCTCGCGGTCCTCGTCGGCGCCGCGCTGGCGATGTCGGGTGCGATCATTCAGGCGATGACCCGCAATCCGCTCGCCGATCCGGGCATCCTCGGCGTCAACGCGGGCTCGGCGTTCGCCATCGTCGTAGCCGTGTCGGTGTTCGGCATCGGCAGTTACTGGGGCTATGTGTGGTTCGCCCTCATCGGCGCCGCGGTCGCCGCGGTGATCGTGTATGCCCTCGCGAACAGCGGACGTGCGGGAGCGACACCGGTGCGCCTCGCGTTGTCCGGCGTCGCGCTCGCCGCGTTCCTCGGAGGCGTGACCCAGGGCATGGTGCTCATCGACTCGGCGGCCTTCACGACCATGAGGTTCTGGCAGGCGGGCTCGATCACCAACCGCGGATTCGGCGTGGTGGCGGGGATGGCCGCGTTCGTGTTGGTCGGCGCCGTCGTCGCGGTGCTGGTGGCGCGTGCGCTGAACGCGGTGGCTCTCGGCGACGACATGGCTGTTGCGCTCGGCGTGCCGTTGACGCGTGTCCGCGTCCTCGGAGTGGCCGCGGTGACACTGATGTGCGGCGCCGCGACCGCTGCGGCGGGCCCCATCGGGTTCGTCGGTCTGATGATCCCGCACGTGGTGCGCTGGATCGTCGGCCCCGATCAGCGGTGGATCCTGCCGTTCAGCCTCGTCGGCGGCGCCATCCTGGTCGTGTGCGCCGACATGCTCGGTCGGGTGACCCTCGGCGACGAGGAGATCCCGGCAGGCATCATCACCGCCTTCATCGGCGCGCCGGTGCTCATCGCCCTCGCTCGACGCAGAACGGCGAGCGAACTGTGAGCGGGACGAAAGGCGTCGACTACGGGCGCCGAGTGATCCCGGTCCGAGGGCCGGGTGGACTGTCGTTGCGGGTGGACGTTCGAGTGCTCGCCTCGGTCACGCTGCTCATCGTCGCCTCGGCGACGGCCGCGGTCGTCGCGTTCACCGTCGGTCCGATCGCGGTCCCGTTGACGACAGTGTTCGACGTCATTCTCGGCCGCGCCGACTCCTACGACGTCCTCATCGTCGACGAGATCCGGGCGCCGCGCATCGTGATGGCGTTGATCGTCGGATCCGTCCTCGGTGTGAGCGGCGCGATATTCCAGTCCTTGACCCGCAACTCGCTCGGCAGTCCCGACGTGATCGGCTTCGACTCCGGCGCCTACCTGGGCGTGGTGGTCGCGACGCTGTACGTCGGCGGATCGTACGACCTCAAAGTGGTCGGCGCGTTGATCGGCGGCTTCGGAACCGCAGCCGTGGTGTACCTGCTCGCGTTTCGAGGGGGAGTCCAGGGCTTCCGTCTGATCATCGTCGGAATCGGAGTCAGCTTCATGCTGTCGTCGGTGACGGCGTGGCTGCTGCTGTACCGGCGCGCCGAAGTGGCGATGGCGTTGCAACGGTGGGGGATGGGGACCCTCGACGGCTCCGACTGGGGCGCGGTGAACGCGTCTCTCGTGTTCCTTCCGTTCGCGGCGATCGCGATCGGATGGGTGGCATGGCGCATGCCGGTCCTGGAGATGGGCGACGACACGGCGAAAGCGCTCGGTGTCGGCGTCGAGCGCACCCGGATCGGCATGTTGGCGACCGGTACCGCACTCAGCGCGTTCGGTGTGGCCGTCACCGGTCCGATCGCGTTCATCGCCCTCGCCGCACCTCAGATCGCTCGGCGGATCACCCGCACCGGCACGGTCGGGATGGTCTCATCGGCGGCGGTCGGCGCATTCCTGGTGAGCGTGTGCGACATCGTCACGCAACTCCTTCCGCAGCCGGTTCCCGTCGGCGTGGTGACGGTGTCGGTCGGCGGACTCTATTTCATGTGGCTTCTGTTCCGAGAGGGGACCAGGCGATGACAGACGACAAAGGTGCGGGGACGGACGACAAGGGCACGGGTGAGGGCTCTCGCCTCCGGGCCGACGGACTGTCCACCGGCTACGACAAGACGATCATCAGTTCCGATCTCACCGTCGCGATCCCGGACGGGGTGGTGACGGCGATCGTCGGTCCGAACGCCTGCGGAAAGTCGACGCTGCTGAGGTCGTTGTCTAGGCTGCTCGCGCCGAAGGGCGGCCGGGTGATCCTCGACGGCGAGAGCATCAACTCGTACCCGTCGAAGGAGGTCGCGCGCAGGCTCGGCCTGCTTCCGCAGCATTCGACGGCTCCGGACGGAATCAGGGTCGTCGACCTGGTCTCGCGCGGGCGGTATCCGCATCAGAGCCTCATCAAACAGTGGACCGAACGTGATGAGGCGGCCGTCGTCACGGCGATGGGGGCCACCGGTGTCGGGGACCTCGCCGGACGAGTCGTCGACGAGTTGTCCGGGGGACAGCGTCAGCGGGTCTGGTTCGCGATGGTGCTCGCACAGGAGACGCCGTTGATCCTGCTCGACGAGCCCACGACGTACTTGGACGTCGCGTACCAGATCGATCTGCTCACGATGTGCAGGCGACTCATGCGAGAGAACGGGCACACCATCGTCGCCGTGCTGCATGACCTTCATCACGCGTGCCGGTTCGCCGACCACATCATCGTGATGAAACAGGGGGCGATCGTCGCCGAGGGGCGGCCCGTCGACATCGTGACCGCAGAGCTCGTGGAGCATGTGTTCGGTTTGCCGTGCCGCATCATCGCCGACCCGGAGACGTTGACGCCCATCGTGATTCCGCTGAGCGAGGAGTCGATCGCTGCTCGCGGGACCCAACTCGAAACACAAACAGAGATAGGTTAGGCTAACCAAAGGCTGAATGAATGAAGTTCAGCCAAACGAAGGAACGACTCTCGAGGGATTGAGGAACACGTGCTCATGCGAACCGACTCGTCAAGCGTGATCGACATCGTGGGCGTCGGATTCGGACCGTCGAATCTGGGCCTGGCGATCGCGATCGAGGAGCACAACCGGGCCGCCAGGCCTGCAGATCGGGTCTCCGCCGTGTTCGTCGAGTCGAAGCAGGCATTCGCATGGCATCCCGGAATGCTTCTGCCGGGCACCACCATGCAGATCTCGTTCCTCAAGGACCTGGTGACGCAGCGCAACACGACCAGCGACTTCTCCTTCCTCAGTTACCTCGCCGACCGGGGCCGGATGGCGCATTTCATCAATCACCAGACGTTCTTCCCGACCCGCCGCGAGTTCCACGACTACCTCGGGTGGGCGGAACGGAAGGTGAACGCCGACGTGCGATACGGCACCCGCGCCGATGCCGTCGGCGAGGCGGACGGCCACCTCGTCGTCGAGGCGACCGGACCCGCCGGACCGATCACCCTGAACGCGCGGAACGTCGTCGTCGCGGGCGGACTGCGCGAGTCGCTCCCCGACGGTGTGTCCTCGTCGAACCGCCAGTTTCACAATCACCGTCTGCTTGATCATCTGGCGGCGCTCCCAGCCGCCACCCACAACCGGTTCCTCGTAGTCGGCGCGGGACAGAGCGCGGCCGAAGTCGTCGAGTACCTCCACGACAACTACCCGTCCGCGCAGGTCCACAACGTTTTCGCCAAGTACGGGTACGTGCCCGCCGACGACAGTCCCTACGCCAACCGGATCTTCGACGCGACAGCAGTCGACGAGTTCTACATGGCCGACAACTCGCAGCGCGAGTCGCTGCTCAACTACCACCGGTCGACGAACTACTCCTGCGTGGACCTGGACCTCATTCGTGAGCTCTACCGCCGCGAGTACGCCGAGCACGTCGACGGCGACCGTCGGCTGTTCATGCGCGGAGCGTCCAAACTCCTCAGTGCAGACGAGGCCGACGACGGCGTGAACGTCGCGATCGAGAACCTCCTCACCGGCGAGACCGAGCACACGAGCGTCGACGCCGTCGTCTACGCGACGGGATTCACCCCGACCGATCTCGGCGGACTCCTCGGCGACCTCGTCGAAGCGGACCAGTTCACCGGCGACGTCGACCGCGACTACCGCGTCGTGACCACCCGCCCCATCGCGGGCGCCGTCTACACGCAGGGCGGGACCGAGCACACTCACGGCCTCACCTCGTCGTTGCTGTCGAACATCGCGATCCGCTCGGGCGAGATCCTGCAGTCTGTGGTGTCCGCGCGCGACCTGTCCCACACCGCCTGACCACAGTCCGTCCAGCCCACGCACCAGGAGTCGATCAACCATGCCCCGCACCGTCCGTCAGAAGACGTTCTACAGTCCCGCGATCCGCGAGATCGAGGTGATCGACGCCTACGACGTGACGCCGGGCATGCGGCGGATCGTCTTCGGCGGTGAACAGCTTCGCGGATACGTCACCGTTGACGGCATCGAGGTGCCCGCGTTCCGCAGCGACGAGTTCGACGACGCGGTCCGGTTCGTCTTCCCGTCGCCCGGTGAGAGCGAGGCAGCGCTCCCGGTACAGGGAGACGGTGAACTGATCCACCCGCAGGACCGTCGGCCGATGGTCCGGGCGTACACGGTCCGGTACTGGGACGCCGACTCCGCGCGCCTGGTCGTCGACTTCGTCCGCCACGGCACCGGCATCGCGTCGACCTGGTCGGCCCGCTGCTCGGTCGGGGACCGGGCCCACATCGTCGGACCGCACGTCACCGACGCGCACCCCGAGAACATCGACCACATGCTGATCGTCGGCGACGAGACGGCGCTCCCGGCCATCGGTCGGTGGATCGAAGACCACCCCGCCGGACAGGCCGCCACCGTGATCATCGAGGTCGCCGCGGGCGCCGACAAACAGGATCTGGTCGCCGGCCCCGACGTCGACGTCCGGTGGCTGGTACGCGGAGACGCGCCGGGCGGCACCACCGACCTGATGCTCGACGCCGTCGCCGGACTCGACTGGCCCGACGGCTCGGTGTACGCATGGGTCGCGGGGGAGACGTTGAGTCTCAAAGCGATTCGACGCCACCTCGTCGAAGTCCGCGGTCTGCCGAAGAACCACCTGGAGGTCGCGGGCTACTGGCGTCGGGAGACCGTGGCGACCCTCGCCGACGATCCCGCTCTGCCCGACGCGACAGAGGACTGGGCCGAAGACAAGTTCCACGAGATGTGCGAACTGCTTCCTCCGATCGCGCTGCGCGTGGCCGTCACCCTGGACGTCCCCGAGCAGCTCTCGCGCGGGGTGAGCAGGCTCGCCGACCTCGCCGCCGCCACCGAATGCGACCCCGCAGCGCTCAGCAAGTTCCTCCGCTACCTGATCACCGCGGACCTCGTCGAGCAGGAAGGCGACGACTACCGGCTGACGAACCTCGGCGAACAGTTGACCGACGACTACTACGCGAAGGACCTCCACCTGCACAGCCCGGAGGCGCTCGCCGAACGTGCACTGTTCGGCCTCGCCGACGCCGTCCGCACGGGTGAGTCCGTGTACGGCGACATGTTCGGGATCGGTTACCGCAGCCTCCTCGGGTCGCACCCGTCCGGCGCACGATACTTCGCCGACGCCGACGACTTCGCGAACTACATCGCGCCCACCCTGGTGACCACCGACGTGTTCGACGGGCTGACGCACGTCGTGGTCCATGCCGACGGCGCCGCCACTTACGCCACCAAACTGGCCGAGACGTTCGGCGACCTGCGGGTCACGATCCTCGGCATGCCGGCCCAGATCGAGCACATCCGCGCCGATCTCGCCGAGGCGATCGCCTCCGACCCGCTGTTCGAACGGATCAGCTTCTGCGCCCAGTCGGTGTTCGAGGAACTGCCCGAGGCCGATGGCGTGCTGCTGGTGTCGATGCTCGACAAGAACCCCGACGCCGACGCCGTCCACCTCCTCCGCCGCCTCTCGTCGAGTCGAGCCCGCCTCATCGTCGTCGAAGAGCCGATGCAGGAGAGCCAGATCAGCGACCACGACACGATGGCCGACCTGACCAATCTCGCCGTCTACGGCTCCGGCTTCCGGACGGACGCCGAGCACCGGGCCCTGTTCGCCGACGCCGGGCTGCGGGTGACGTCCGCCCAACACATCTACTGCGGCGAGACGGTGTACACGCTCGCATGACGGAGACTCTCGCTGCCACCGGGACTCTGGCCGCCACGGGGGCGCAGCGCGGAATCTGGTTCAGTTCCACGCTCGTCGAACCGTCGAGCGTCAGCCACGTCGTCGCGGACGCCTGGGTGCTTCCCGAGGTGCCCGACGGCGGCGCGCGCGCCGTGGCCGCGGCCTTCTCACAAGCGCTCGCCGAGGCGGAGATGCTGTCGGCTCGCTTCGACGTCGTCGACGACGAGGTCGTGGCGCACCTGCGCGCGCACGACGTGTCGACGGTCCCGGTGCACGACCTCGCGGGCGCCGACGCGTCCGCATTCGTCGCGCACTGGTGGCCTCGTCCCATCGATCCCGCCGTTGATCCGTGTGTCGAGGCGATCGTGCTCGACGGCGGCGAGTCGGGGATCACCGTGGCCGTGCGCGCTCACCACATCGTCGTCGACGCCCACGGTCTCGGGCTCATCGCCCGGCGCGCCGCCCAGATCCACGCCCACGGCTCGGACACCGAGCGCGGACGATACGGGTCCGTCGCCACACTCGTCGACGAAGAGCGCACCTACCTCGAGTCCGAGGACGCCCGAGCCGACGAGGCCTTCTGGGACGACGTCCTCGTCGACTCCGACCACGAGTCGGCCGCCAGCATCAGCGGCCCTCGACATGTGCCCGGAATCGCCTCCTCCATCCGCACGGCAGTCGTCCGGATCGACGCGGTCGACCTCGACGCGCTCGGCGCCGAGGCCGGATCGACATGGATCGAGGCCGTGGTGGCCGCGGTCGCCGCACACGCCTCGTCGGTGATGGCGTGCTCCGACGTCACGATCGGCCTGCCCGTGGCCGACCGCATGCGCAGCGCCGCCCTGACCGTTCCCACGACCACCGTCAACGTGCTGCCGCTTCCGTTGCGCATCGGACCGTGGGCGACACCGGTCGAGGCGACTCGCACCGTCGCCGCTCGGGTCGCCGACGTGCGTCCGCACCAGCGGACCCGCGGAGAGTCGATGACCTCGGGACTCTGGATCAACGTCAAACCCGGCGGCGACCGATTCCGGTTCGGCGGGGTCACCGGCCACATCGTGTCGTATGCGCGGGGACCGGTCGACGATCTGTCGGTGACCGTGGAGAGAACAGGCGAGCACCTCGTGCTGCTGCTCGACGCCGACGCGGACCGGTACGACACCGCGCGCCTCGACACCGTCGCATCGGACCTCGCCGACGGTGTCCGCGCGTTCATCTCCGCACCGAACACTCCACTCGCCCGAGTCGTCGACCGAGCGTCGACAGCGCTGCGGAGCGACGTCGATCCGGACCTCGCGCCCGCCCTCGACATCGCGACACAGATCGTCGACGCCGCCCGACGCACACCCGCCGCCGTCGCCGTCGTCGCTGACGGCCGTGAGTCGACGTACGCCGAGATCCTGGAGTCGGCACGCGGTGTCGCATCCGCCCTCGTCGACCGTGGAGTGTGCCCGGAGACCGTCGTCGCGGTCGCCGTGCCGCGCAGCCGCGCCCTGGTCGAGGCCGTCGTCGGCGTCCTCCTCGCCGGTGGCGTGGTCGCTCCGATCGACCCGGACTACCCGGCCGACCGCATCGCGCTCATTGTGACCGACGCCGAGCCCTCCCTGGTGATCGTCGACACCGCCACCCCCGCAGCGGTCCACGACGCCGTCGGCGGTCTCGCGGTGGACATGGCCGACCTGGCGACCGTCGGTACACCACCAACACCTCATTCACACAGAGTCGACCTCGACAACGCCGCCTACCTGGTGTTCACGTCCGGATCGACCGGTCGCCCGAAAGGTGTCGTCGTCTCCCACCGGGCCATCGGCAACCTGATCTGGTGGCGACAGGCAGAGTTCGGACTGGCGCCGGGGGAGCGGCTCCTGCAGAAGACCTCGCCCGGCTTCGACCCGTTCGTCCCCGAGATCCTGTGGCCGCTCGTGGTCGGGGGCGCCGTCGTCATGACGCCACCCGGCGCCGATCGGGACCTCGACGCATTCGCCGACGTCCTCGCCGCGACGCCCGTCGAGTTCGTCGAACTCGTGCCGTCGGTGATCGCCGCGCTGCTCGAGACCGGTCGCGGCCCGCGACCGGGAACCATCCGCACCGTGTCGGCAGGCGGTGAAGCGCTCGACACCGGGCTCGCCCAGCGGCTGAGCGCCGCCTGGGACTGCACCGTCGTCAACACCTACGGGCCTGCGGAAGCCGCAGTAGAGGTCACGGCGCACACCGTGACCGGAGAACGTGCACCCGGTTCCGCCGCCGCGGGGTCGGTGCCCATCGGCCGACCGATCCCGAACACCACCGCGCACGTGCTCGACGGGTGGCTGCGCCAGGTCGAACCCGGGCAGACCGGGGAGCTCTACATCGGGGGCGTCCAACTCGCCCGCGGCTACCTCGGACGCGGCGACCTCACGGCCGGCCGCTTCGTCGCCGACCCGTTCGGCGCACCCGGCGAACGCCTGTACCGGACCGGCGACATCGTCCGTCGCGGCGACGACGACCGGCTCACATTCGTCGCCCGCAACGACTCCCAGATCAAGATCCGCGGGCACCGAGTAGAGCCCGGCGAACTCGAGTCCCTCATCGCCGGGCTCGACGACGTCGCGGCCGCAGCCGTCATCACCCGCCGCCGCGGCGACGAGCACGTCCTCGCCGCGTTCGTCGCCCCTCGCCGCGGAGCGGCACTGCAGCCGAGTCGGATCAAGGCGTCCGTCGCGGAGTCCGCGCCGCCGCACCTTCATCCGGCCACGGTCACCGTGCTCGACGCCCTCCCGGTCACCTCGAGCGGAAAGCTCGACCGCAGAGCGCTCGCCGCGATCGAGACCGCCCACCTCGGCACCGAGACGATCGTCGTCGACAGCTCCGCGTGGACCGCTGTCGAGCGCATCGTCGCCGAGACGGTGGAAGAACTGCTCGGTACGGCCGTCACCGATCCGTCCGAGGACTTCTTCAGCCTCGGCGGCGACAGCATCGCCGCCCTGCGCCTGGTGTCCCGATGCCGTCGCGCAGGCCTCGCCATCACCACCGGTCACGTGTTCGCAGGCGCCACCGTCAGGGGCATCGCCGCGCTGGCCCGGCCCGTCGACGACAGCGCCGCACCGACGATCGACCCGACGGGCGCCGTCGTCCCCACGCCGATCATGGCCGAAGTGCTCGACCACGACGGTCCGTGGACCCGCGGACACGGACAGGCGATGATGGTCGTCCTGCCGCCGCACGTGGACGCGGCAGCCCTCCACGCGGCCGCATCCGCCGTCATCCGCGCCCACGACGTGCTGCGCATGCGCGCCGACGGCGACCTGACGATCTCCGCCGTCGACGAGAATGCTCTGCACCGGTGGCTCGGCGACGACTCCGGCGACCCCGCAGACATCGGCGAGCGCGCATACCGCGCCCTCGACCCGGCCGCGGGTGTGCTCGCGAGGTTCGTGCACGTCGTATCGCCCGCACACGGTCCGTGTGCCGTCATCGCCGTGCATCACCTCGCCGTCGACGCCGTGTCCTGGTCGGTGATCCTCGACGACCTGCGCGCAGCATGCGAACAGGTGACCTCCGGGGTGCACCCCGTCGTCGAACCGGCGCCGACACCGTTCCGCGCATGGGGCGAGAGCCTGCGGCAGTCCGCGACCGACGGGACGCTGGCAGACCAGGTTCCGTTCTGGCGGCAGACGCTCGCCGAGTGGGACGCGCGGCTCTCCGGGTCGGCACTCGACGCCGACCGGGACACCGTGGGCGCCGCCACCGATCTCACCGTCGAGATCAGCGCGGCGACCGGAGTCGCGATCAGCGCCGCGGCAGCGGCGATCTCGGGAACCGTCGCCGACGTCCTCGCCGCCGCACTGCTGCGGGCTATGGACGGCGACACCCTCGTGATCGATCTCGAAGGCCACGGTCGCGAGACCGGACACCTTCCGGAGGACCTCGACCTGTCACGCACCGTCGGGTGGTTCACCACCGTCGCACCGGTCCGTCTGCACACCCGACCGCACGTCGACGTCGACCGACTCCTCAAGGACGTCAAGGAACAGATCAGGGCGGTGCCCGACCGCGGAATCGGCTACGGCGCGCTGTACGCCCACCGACCCGACGCCGACCTCTCCGACGCCCCCGCCCGCCAGATCCTCTTCAACTACCTCGGACGCTTCGGTGACGACACCGAATCCGAGGGGCCCTGGACGGTGCTGCCCGCACCCGGACGCGACGGTGTCGGCGCCCTCGGGGTGAGCTCCGATCCCGACATGCCGCTGACCCATCACCTGCAGATCAACGTGGCGTCGACCCCGGACGGCGCGCTGACCGCACAGTGGCGCTGCGCTCCCGACGCCGTGGACCTGCAGGCCGTCCACCGCCTCGCCGCAGCCTGGCGGACCGCCCTCGACGACATCGCGTGCGCCGAGCGCGACGGCCTGATTGGCGGTCTCACCCCGTCCGACGTGCTCGCCGACGTCACCGCCGACGACCTCGCCGACTTCGAACGGCACATGAGCGTCGTCGATGTGCTGCCGGCGACGCCGTTGGCGCAGGGCCTGCTCTTCGAGGCGACCTACGCCTCCGAGGACGCCGACCGGTACGTCGTCCAGATGCTGCTCCAATCACCGGAGACGATCGACCCGATCCGCCTCAAAGAGTCGGCCGATCGTCTGATGATCCGCCACCCGCATCTCGGGGCGACCATGCGGACCACCTCGGCGGGGCTTCCGGTGTCGGTGATCCCGACTCGAGTCGACGTCCCCGTCGACCACCTGACGATCACCGACACCGCGGACTGGGAACACTTCCTCGACCTCGACCGATCCCGCGAGTGGCCGCTCAACGGTGACGACGACGGCAGCATCCCGCTCCTGCGCCTGACTGTCGTCGACGGCCTCGGCGACGGCTCGAGGGTCGTCCTGACACACCACCACCTGATCCTCGACGGCTGGTCGTCGCCCCTTCTCCTCCGGGAACTGTTCGACGGCTACGCGGACCACGAGATCGGGCCCGCGGCAGGCATCGTCGACTACCTCCGGGCTGTCGGCGACCGGGCCGCGGACGCTCCGGCACTCGACCGGTGGCGCACAGCCCTCGCTGGAATCGCGACCCCGACCCGGATCGTCGACGCCGGACCCGGAGCAGGCTCGCACGACCTGCACGCCGAACTGGACGTCGACCAGTCGGCCGCGGTGAGCGCAGCGGCCCGATCGGCGGGACTGACGACGAACACCCTCTTCCAGACCGCGTGGGCCGCAGTGCTCGCCGCCCGAGTCGGCCACGGCGACATCGTGTTCGGCACGTCGGTGTCCGGACGTGACGTCGACGTGCCCGGCGTCGAGTCGATCATCGGTCTCCTCATCAACACGGTGCCGGTGCGCATCACCCTCGACCCGCGGGAGACGGCGCACCAGGCGTGCCACCGCGTGCAGCGGGAACAAGCCGCGCTCGCCGACATCCACCACGTGGCCCTTGCCGAGATCCATCGGGTCGTCGGCGCGGACAGCTTGTTCGACACCCTTCTCGTCTTCGAGAACTACTCCGACGACGCCCTGTCCGGCGGGGTCGAGGTGACCGGGATCCGCGACTCCACGGGCTACCCCGTGACGGTGATCGTGATCCCGGGACCCGCCACCCGCATCGTCCTCAAACACCACGACGGGGTGCCCGCCGACGTGGCCCGAGCCCTCATGGACGGACTCCTGTCGGCCGTCGTCGCGCTCGCCACCGGGCCCGACGTGCCGGTGGCCGCGATTCCCGCGGCCGTCGCCGAGCCGCTCGCCGCAGGCGGACCACTGCGCTCGCCGATCGGCACACGGACCGTCGTCGACCTGTTCGACGCGTCCGTCGACCACTGCCGCGACCGACGCGCAGTGATCGTCGACGGCTCTCCCGACATCACCTTCGCCGAGCACACCGACTCGATCCGCCGTCTGGCACGCGAACTCATCGGTCGCGGCGTGGGCCCGGAGAGTGTGGTCGCCGTCGTCCTGCCGCGGAGCGTCGACCTCCTGGTCTCGGTGTGGGCGGTGGTGTGCGCAGGCGGCGCGTACCTGCCGATCGACCCCGATCTCCCGCGTGAACGCATCGACGCGATGCTCGACGATGCGTCCGCATCGGTGATCGTCACCACGTCGGGCTCCGCGGGAGTTCTCACCGGTCGCGACGGGGACCTCGTGGTCCTCGACGAGCCGTCGACCGTCGACGTCGTTCGCGCGCACCGCACGACGCCGATCTCCGACACCGAACGCACCGGTCCGCTGCGGGCGGACCACCCGATGTACGTGCTGTTCACCTCCGGCTCCACCGGTCGTCCCAAGGGCGTCGTCGTGTCGCACGCCGCGGCCGCGAACAGGTTGGTCTGGGCACAGGAGACATACGGCCTGACCACCGACGACGTCGTCGTCCAGAAGACACCGTCGACTTTCGACGTGTCCGTGTGGGAACTGTTCTGGCCCGCGCTCGCCGGGGCCGCCACGCTGGTGATCGCTCCGGAGACGCACAAGGACACCGCGTACCTCGCCTCAGCGTTCGCCCGCCACGGTGTCACCACCGCACACTTCGTCCCGACGATGCTCGCCGCCTTCGTGCTCGACCCCACGGCGTCCGTGCTGAGCGGGATGCGGGTCCTCTGCAGCGGTGAGGCGCTCGGTCGTCCCACCGCGTCCGCCGCCATCGCCCTCGGCGCGCAGGTCCACAACCTGTACGGGCCGACCGAGGCCGCCGTGGACGTGACGGCGTGTCGGGTCCTCGACGACGCCGGGCCCGTCCCGATCGGCGATCCCGTCGCCTGCACCAGCCTGCACGTCCTCGACCAGTGGCTGCGCCCGGTCCCGACCGGGGTGGTGGGGGAGCTGTACCTCGGCGGCGTCCAGGTGGCCCGCGGTTACGTGGGTCGGCCCGGACTCACCGCAGGCCGGTTCGTCGCCGACCCGACCGGCACAGGCCGCCGGCTGTACCGGACCGGCGACCTCGTCCACCACGACCACACCGGGGCGCTGCACTACGTCGGGCGCAGCGACTTCCAGGTCAAGATCCGCGGACAGCGGATCGAACCGGGCGACGTCGAAGCCGCGCTGGCCGCCCTCGACGGCGTGGCGGCGACCGTGGTCGTCGCCCGAGACGTGGGACACGGACTGCAACTCATCGGGTACATCACCGGCACGACCACGGTCGAACAGGTCCGTGAGCAGGCCCAGCAGCGTCTGCCCGCACATCTGGTACCGGCGCACCTGGTGCTCCTCGACGCGCTGCCGGTGACGCCGAACGGCAAAATCGACAGACGGTCGCTTCCCGACCCGGCGCGGACCGCAGTCGCAGACGGGCGCGCCCCACGCACCCCGGTGGAACAACTCCTCGTCGAAGTGATCGGCGACGTTCTCCGGCTCGACGAACCCGTGTCGGTGGACGACGACTTCTTCCACCTCGGCGGCGACAGCATCGTGTCCATCCAACTCGTGGCCCGCGCCCGCCGGGCCGGCCTCGAGTTCGATCCGCGCGACGTCTTCGAGACCCGCACCGTCGCAGGCCTCGCCGCACGCGCCCGCATCAGCGGTTCGCAGATCACCACCGGAACCGTCGACCGGCACGGGCACGTCCCGGCATCGCCGATCGCCGCGTCCGCCGTCGGCCGCCGCGGGATGGAGCGGTTCGTCCAACTGCGACTGCTGACGGCACCGCCGCGGTGCACTGTCGACGACGTCAAGGCGGCACTGGGCGCACTGGTCTCGACGCACGAGGTACTCGGCGCGCGACTCGAAGTCGACGGCGCACTCGACGTGCCCGAACGTCCGGACGCCGTTCCGCTCCTGGACGCCGACACCGACCTCGAAACCGCCCTGACCTGGGTGTTCGACCAGATCGACCCAGCTGCAGGAGTGATGCTCGCCGCGTGGTGGCGACCGTCCGGCGACTCGGGAGAACTGCTGCTGGTCGCACATCACCTGGTGGTCGACGCCTACTCGTGGCGAGTCGTCGTCGACGACCTGCAGGCGTTGTGGTCCGGCGGGCGAGTCGAACCGGCCGCCACGTCGTACCGCGAATGGATGACTGTTCACCGGCCGGCGCTCGCACAGCCCGCATCGACCGACGACGGTCCGTCGAACCTCTCGGACACCGTTGGGACCGCACACACGCGGACTGTGACGGTCGACGTCGAAGCCACGGACGTGCTGCTGACCCGGCCGATCGAGACCTACCGGGCGACCACCCAGGACGCGCTGGCCGCCGTGACCGTCTCGGCACTGCGTGCCTGCGGGCAGGACGACACCGTCGACGTGGAGGACCATGGTCGAGCACACGGGCCGTGGGATCTGTCCAGGACCGTCGGATGGTTCACCACCGTCGTTCCGCTGCGCCTCGACCAGGAGACCGCGACACCGGCCGGGCTGCTGCCTGCAGCGAAAGAGGCCCGTCTCGCGGTCCCGCACAACGGTGCGGGACTGCCGGGAACGGCGCCGTCCGCCGTCCTGCTCAACTACCTCGGCGCGGACGGCACGGCCCCGGCCGACACGGGGGAGTGGCGGATCGCGGACTCGTCCGGCTCCGCGGTCGAGAAGGCCGAGACGATGGCCCACGACCTGGTGCTCAGTCACCTCGTGCACCTCGACGTCGAACTCGTCGACGGACCGGACGGACCGTGCCTCGCCGCCTCCTGGCGTGTCGCGGCGAGCGTGTCGACCGTGGCGGTCGACGCTCTCGTCCACGCGTGGCGGCGGGCCGTCGACGAACTCATCGAGCACCTGACGTCCGACACCTCCGGTGGCCTCACCCCGTCGGACACCCTCGTATCCATCTCGCAAGCCGAACTCGACGACCTCGCCGACTTCGATCTGGAGGACCTGTGACAACCCGCGCCACCCCCGCAACCGCACAGCCCAAAGTCGTCGACCTGTGGCCGCTGTCCCCGCTGCAGCAGGGGCTGTTCTACGTGGCGCGCAGCACCGACGGCGTGGACCCGTACGTCGTCCAGCTGGCCGTCGACATCAACGGCACGTTCGACGTGGACCGCTTCCGGACGGCGGCGGCGGCACTCGTCGATCGGCACCCCGGACTCCGCGGCGCGTTCCGGCAGCGGGCGTCGGGGGAGCCCGTGGTGATGATCGTCGACCGGGTGACGCCGCAGGTCGACGTCGTCGACCTGCGGGACGCCGCCGACGCCGAGTCCGCGTGGACGGCGATCGTCGACGCCGACCACCGCCGGGGATTCACCGTCGCCCGCCCGCCACTCGTCCGCTTCACCGTCGCGGACCTCGGGGGAGGCAGACACCGCCTCCTCATCACCAACCACCACTTGATCTGGGACGGGTGGTCGACCCCGATCGTCGTCGCCGACCTGTTCCGGCTGTACGCGGGCATGGACCTGCCGGAGGCACCGAGCTACCGCTCGTACCTCGGGTGGCTGGCCGGCGCGGACACGGCCGCGGCCGACCGGTGGTCTGCCCACCTCGGCGGCCTCGCCTCGCCGACCCGCCTATCCGGGGGGACCCGCCGTCACGGCGACCCGGTCACCGTCCGGACCACCCTCGACGTCGCCGCCCACGGGCGGCTCACCGCACTCGCCCGGTCGACGGGCGTCACCGTCAACACCGTGATCCAGGCGGCGTGGGCCCTGGTCGTCTCTGCGCTCACCGGGAACGATGACGTGGTGTTCGGGGCCGTCGTGTCCGGGCGTCCGGCCGACCTGCCCGACGTCGAGTCGACAGTCGGACTGTTCATCAACACTGTTCCCGTGCGAGTGCGGCTCGATCCGGCCGCGACCGTGAGCGAACTGCTCCGAGCGATGGCCGCCGAGCAGTCCGCGCTCCTCACCTCACACCACGTCGCACTCCACGACGTACAGGCACGAGCGGGCCTCGGTGAGCTCTTCGACAGTCTGGTGGTGTTCGAGAACTACCCGCTCGACGAGGCCGCACTCACCGACCTCGGCCGACAGGCAGGCCTCACCCTGTCGATCACACCGGGTCGGAACGAGACCGACTACCCGGTGGTCCTCACCGTGACCCCGGAGCCGACCGGCGAGTTGGACGTCGCGATCGAACTCGACGCGACCGCAGGCCCCGTTGCCGCGCACGCTCCCGCAGTCCTCGCGCGTGTGCTCGAGACGATTGCATCCGGCGACGACCCGATTCTCGCACGCATCGCGGGAGTGCCCGCAGACATCGCGCCGCCTGCACCGATCGACGGACCGGACCTCGTCGACGACGTCTTCGCCGCTGCCCGGACGGCAGCCGCCGTCGATCCTGATTCCGTCGCTGTCGACGGGCCCGACGGCCGCGTCACCCGCGGTGCGTTCTGGGCGCGCGTCGAACGACTCGCTCGCCGCCTCGTGCGGGCGGGAGCAGGACCGGACGTACCGGTCGCCGTGGTCCTCGACCGGCGCACGGACCTGGTGACCGCGCTCCTGGCCGTCGTCCGTTCGGGCGCCGTCGCCATGCCTGTTGATCCCGACTATCCGGCCGATCGCATCACCGCGATGCTGGGCGACGGCGGGCCCGCCGTCGCCGTCGTGTCGTCGGCCACCGCAGACCTCGTCGCGGGACTACCCGTCGTCAACGTCGACGACCCGATCGATGATGTCGACGACGAGATCGAGTTGCCGCGACCGCGTCCCGACCACGGCGCGTACCTGCTGTTCACCTCCGGCTCCACCGGTCGCCCGAAGCCCGTCCTGTCCACTCAGCGTGGACTCGCAACCCGCCTGAGCTGGGACCTCGACGTAGCGGGGGCCGACCGCGCGCGGCTCGCGAAGAGCTCACCGAGCTTCGTCGACGGACTCACCGAGATCTTGCTGGCCGTCGCGACCGCATCGCCGGTGGTCGTCGCCGACGACGCCGCTCGACGGGACCCGACGGTGCTCGCCGACCTCCTCGCCACGCATCCCGTCGACCGATTCGGTGCGGTCCCCGCACTCCTCGACGTGCTCGTCGACGATCTCCCCGTCGCCGCCCGACCCCCGCTGTGGGTGTCCAGCGGCGAAGCGCTCCGAACGGACGTCGCGGCCCGGCTGCTCGCCGTCGACCCGGCTGCCCGCCTGGTGAACTCGTACGGTTCATCCGAAGTGGTCGGCGATGTGACGGTGCACAGCGTCGACGCCGACACCATCGGCTCCGGCAGCAGCGTCCCCATCGGTCACGAGGTGCCCGGCACCACCGTGGTGATCCTCGACCAGTGGCTTCGGCCCGTCGCCGACGGGGTGACCGGCGACCTGTACGTCGCAGGGCCGCAGCTGGCCCGCGGATACCCCGGCGCTCCCGACGTCACCGCCGTCCGGTTCGTGGCCGACCCGACCGGGGACGGGACCAGGCTCTACCGGACCGGCGACCTCGTGCACCGCGACCCGACAGGCGCCCTCGTCTTCGACGGCCGCGCCGACGCCCAACTCTCGATCCGAGGATTCCGAGTCGAACCGGGTGAGGTGGAAGCCGCGCTCTCCGCGCTGCCCGGCGTCGACGGCGCGGCAGTCACCGTGTTGTCCACCGCAGGCGGCGACGTCCTCGCCGGTTTTGTCGTCGGCGACGTCGACCTCGGCGACGTGCGCCGACGTCTCGGCGCATCACTGCCCACCCACCTGGTCCCGACGGTCCTGGCGCCCGTCCCCGCCATCCCGTTGTCGCCGAACGGCAAAGTCGATCGCCGCGCGCTCGCCGCTCTGGACGTTCCCGCGCCGCGACCCGATCTGCACCGACCGCCCGCCACTGAGACCGAACGGGCAGTCGCCGCCGCCGTCGCGGACGTCCTCGACACCGCAGACCCTGGCATGGACGACGATCTGCTGTCGCTGGGCGGCCACTCGCTGTCCGCGGCGCGGCTGACGGCGCGACTGACCAAGGAACTCGGCGTGACCGTCGGGATCCGCGAAGCGTTCGACCACCCGGTCCTCGGTGAGCTCGCCGACCGCATCGACCGGCTCCGCGCCGAATCCCGCCGTGCGGAATCTCCCCGACCCGACGCCGTCGTGGCGTCGACGGACCGGCCCGAGCGGCCGCGGCTGTCCGCCGCGCAGGAACGCATGTGGTTCCTGCACCGGCTCGACGGGCCCAGCGCGGTCCACACCATCCGGTTTGCGCTCGCGATTCCGGCGACCCTCGACCACGCGGCGTTGACCGCGGCGTTCGCGGACGTGATCGAGCGACACGAAGTGCTCCGAACCGTGTACCGCGCCGACGACGACGGATCGTGGCAGCACGTCCTGACGGTCGACGACGCCGACACCGCGGTCGCCGTCATCGACGTCGAGGTGGCCGACCCGAACGTGGTCGACCTCGCGTCGGCGGGCGACGCGGCCGGGGCGGCGGTCGCCGCGGCAGGTGCACACGCCTTCGACATCGCCGCCGAACAGCCGATCCGTCTCACCCTGATCCGCGGTGCAGACGGGCACAGTGTGCTGGTGGCCGCCGTCCACCACATCGCCGCAGACGAGTGGTCGGCGCCGATCCTGGTCCGCGACCTTTCGACGGCCTACGAGGCACGACTCGCGCAGCGCGTCCCCACCTGGCGTCCGCTTCCCGTCCAATACATCGACTACGCGGCCGCACCGATCCCCGACGACGCACTGGCCCGGTGGACCGAACGCCTCGCAGGCATTCCCGACGAGATCCCGACCCCACGTGATCGGCACCGGCCCGACGTGTCCGACCAGCGCGGTGCGACCGTCGCCTTCACCGTCGACGCGGCCCAGACCGCGGGGCTGCGTGCGCTCGGACGCCGGACCGGCGCGTCGATGTTCGTCCTGTCGCACGTCGCGACCGCCGTCGCGCTCGCACAACTCGGCGCAGGCGACGACATCGTGCTCGGCACCCCCGTCGCGGGCCGCACCGACCACGCCGTCGCCGACCTGGTCGGACTCTTCGTCAACACCCTTGTCCTGCGTACACGGATCAGTCCGTCGGCGACGCTCGGCGACCTGGTCACCACGGTGCGCGACATCGACCTCGACGCCATCGACGACCAGCAGACGCCGTTCGAGCGGATCGTCGACGAACTCGCACCGACTCGGTCGTTGACGCGCCATCCGCTGTTCCAGAACTTGGTCGCCTACCGGGCGCCCGGCGACTCCCCACGTTTCGCCGGTCACCGGGTCGAGGCCGTCGACCACCCCGCCGACCTCGTGCAGTTCGACCTGTCGACCACGGTGCTCGACGACGGGCACCGTCTCGCGGTCCGGATCGACTACGCGGTGGACCTCTTCGACGAGGCGACCGTCGAACGCATCGCCGCAGCCTGGCGGACCGTCGCGCGAGCACTGGCGACCGACCCGACGGTCCAGGTCCGCGACCTGCCGGCCGCCACCGCCGCCGATGCCGCACTCGTCACCGCGACGTGGCCCGACGGCGGGCCCGCGGTCGGCCTCGACTCCCTCGTCGGGGCACTGGATCGGAGCGCGCAGGCGCACCCGACCACAGTCGCCGTCAGCCGACCCGATTCGCCGGCCACGGTGACCTACTGCGACCTCGCCGGGCGTGCCAACCGCCTCGCACGCCACCTGCTGAACCGTGGCGTCGGCGCCGACGACCGGGTGGTCGTCATCGCCGACCGGAGCATCGACACCGTCGTGTCGATCATGGGCGTCGTCGCTGCGGGCGCCGCCTTCGTGCCCGTCGACCCGGCCCAGGGCGCCGACCGGCGGTCGGCGATCATCGACGCCGCCCGACCCGCGGCGATCCTCGACGGTCTGGACGATCAGTCTCTCGGCGGCTACTCCGACGAGCCGATCACCGATGCCGAACGACGAGCACCGGTGCGCGGCGACCACACCTGCTATATCACCTTCACTTCGGGATCGACAGGTGTTCCCAAGGGTGTCGTCGTGTCCCACGCCGCCATCGCCAACACCGTCGCGTGGCGCCAGGACACCTTCTCCCTGACCGTCGGCGGACGACTCCTTCAGAAGACGTCACCCGCGTTCGACCCGTACATCCCGGAGATCCTGTGGCCGCTGGCTGTCGGTGCGACCGTTGTGCTGGCACCCGACGGCGCCGAACGCGACCCGGTGGAGCTGGGTGAGCTCATCGTGGAGCAGGACGTCGAGTTCGTCGAGCTCGTCCCGTCGATGATCGGCGCGATGATCGACGCCGGAGTCACGATCGCGAGACCAGGCGACCGTGGGCTCGAACTGTCGGCAGGCGGCGAAGCGCTCCGCCCGGACCTGATCGAGACGATCGGTTCTCGGTGGGACGTCCATCTCTGGAACACCTACGGTCCGGCGGAGGCCGCCGTCGAGATGACCGCCGCCGATCTGCACGGCCACCACGGCGGTCCGGTTCCCATCGGCGCCCCCATCCCGGGCGCCCGCGCCTACGTCCTCGACACGTCCCTGCGTCCGGTGGCCCCCGGAGTGATCGGAGAACTGCACATCGGCGGCCGACCGCTCGCCCGCGGCTACCTCGACGCACCGGGACTGACAGCCTGCCGTTTCGTCGCCGACCCGTTCGGTGACGGTGGACGCCTCTACCGCACCGGCGATCTCGTCCGCTGGACCGGAGGCGGCGCACTCGAGTTCATCGGCCGCACCGACTTCCAACTCAAGATCCGCGGCATGCGGGTGGAACCGGGCGAGGTCGAGGCGATCCTCACCGCCGTCGACGGTGTGCACGCCGCGGTCGCGACCACCGTCGGCACCGGCGCGTCCACCCGGCTCGTCGCCTACGTGACCACCGCCGGCCTCGACGCGTCCACTCTTCTCTCGACACTGCGCGCCGGATCGGCCCCTGCCCATCTGGTCCCGTCCGCCGTACAGGTGATCGACGCGTTCACCCACTCGGCGAGCGGCAAGATCGACCGACGCGCCCTCCCGCCGTTCGACGCGGCCGACGGACCCGCACCCACCGGCCCCGGACTCGTCGGGGACGTCGAAGAGGCGGTGGCCGCGGTGATGGCCGACGTCCTCGACGTACCGGTCTCCGTGCGGGACGCGGATTTCTTCGCACTCGGCGGACACTCGCTGATCGCCACCAGACTCGTGTCCGGTCTGGCCCGCGCCACGGGTCGACGGCTCGCCGTCCGCGACGTGTTCGAGCACCCGACCGTCTCCGGTTTGGCCGCACTCGTCGCGGCGACATCGGCCTCCGACCAGGGCGGACCGACCGTCAGCGGGACCGAGATCACTCGTGCTCCGGCGACTCCGGGGCAGCGGTCGCTGTGGCTGCTGGCCCAGATGGACGCGGGCGCCGCGTATGAGAATCACGGAGTCTGGACCGTCGACGGCCGGCTCGACGTCGACACCTTGCGTGCCGCCGTCGTCGACATGCTCGGGCGCCACGACGTGCTGCGAACCGTCTTCGAATGGGACGGTGACAATCTGTGGCAGACGGTGCGCCCGCTCGCCGAGATCACCCCGACGGCCGTCGTCACCGAGGAGACCTGCGCCGCCGCCGACCTCGACGATCGACTCGTCGAACTCCGCGCCGAGCGGACCGACCTGGCGTCAGACCTTCCGATCCGGATCCGACTGTTCCACACCGGCGACGCCGATGTCCTGACGGTGTCGTTGCACCACGTCGTCACAGACGAGACGTCGACGCCGCTGATCTACCGCGACCTCGACGTCGCGTACTCGGCGCGGACCGACGGGGAGGCGCCCGCATGGGCGGGCCGGCCCGCGCAGTACGCCGAGTACAGCCTCTGGCAGCAGGAGCGGTCAGCGCCGACCGCGGCCGCCGACCTGGAGTCGACCGCCGCAGCACTCGCCGACTTCCCGCTGGTCGCCGACCTGCCGTACAGCTCGGACGACCGCGACGGGTCCGTCGTGTACCGGAGCGCCCGGATCAGTTCGTCCGACGTCGAAGCCGTTCGTGCGGTCGCGTCGACGGTCCGGACCACACCCCTGATGGTGTTGCAGTTCGCGGTGGGTGCGGCCCTCGACGCGCTCGGCGCAGGCGACCGCGTGGCGGTCGGAACGCCGGTCACCCTGCGTGACGACGAAGCGTTCGCAGACACCGTCGGGTACTTCGTCAACACCGTCGTGCTGCGCAGTGACCTTCGCGGGCGGCCGTCGTTCCGGGCCGCTGCCGACGGGCTCCGCACCGAGACCCTCACCGCATTCGACCGGCGGCACGTCCCGTTCGGTGACGTCGTCGACCGGCTATCCCCGCCCCGCCCCGCCGGCGTGTCGCCGATCTTCCAGGTGATGATCGCCCACCTCGACGACTCGGTCGACCTCGCGCCGACACTCGGGGGTCGTCGCCTCGCTCCGGTCGCCGACGTGGGCCGCGGGAGCGTCACCGACATCGTCGCCTCCCTCGCCGAACTCCCGGACGGCGGCTGGGAGGTCGGCGTCGACGTCCCCGACGGATTGTTCGACGACTCGGTCGTCGACGTGCTCGTCGGTGTGGCGACATCGGTGATCGTGCTCATCGGGCGACTGCCCGACACCGGGCTCGACGATCTGATCGGCATCGCCCGCGCCGCTGTCGAAGCGGATCCGGTCGACGTCGTCGATCCGGCCGCCGACGCCGATGTGGACCGGCGACTCGACGCCGGGGGCCTCTGGACCGCGTACCGAACCGTCGCCGCTGCAGTCGATCACCCGGTCGCAGCCGTGATCGCCGCGTTGTCGCCCGCACTCGGACTGACCGCGGAAGGCTCGGACGCGGCGCGTCCGGAAGTCGCCGTCGACCGCCTGGCGAGCATCGTCGTCCACCACGATCCCCTCGGGTTCGAGGCCGACGACCGCAGACCATCCGGCGGGGCCCGGGTGCTCACCGACGGCGGAGTGGTCAGACGTCTCGACCTGCTCGACGACGGAACCGACCCCGTTCGACTCGACGCTGCCGCCGCACTGGTCGGCGTGCTCCTCGACAGCGCCGACCTGACCGTCGCGCTGCCGTCCGCAACCGACTGGTGGGACCGGCAACTGACCCGCGCAGCGTCCGACGACCTGCTCGACGGGCATTGGGTGGACGTCGCCGAGGCGGCCGTGGACGCGGACGAACCGGCCGTCGTGGCCCGCGGGGACCTCCGTGTGGAACGCTTCGGCGCCGACGGCGCCGTGTCCGGGCGAATGACCGACCGGGCCGTCGACGCCGTTGTCGAAGCACTCCGTGAGGCAGGAGTCGACCTCGGCGAGAACCCGCTGGTCGACGTCGAGGAGACCGCACGCCGGACCCCGGACGACGCGTTTGTGCCGGGTGTCCTCACCTGGCGGTACCCGGTCCTCATGTATCGCGGCGTGTGCGAACTGCCGCCCGTCGACGAAGCGGGCGACTACACCTTGCTGCGGTACCACTCGGTGCACGCACAGGGGATGTTCGCCGACCTTCCGGACTCCGACCTGCTCGTTCGTGTCCACCACACGGACACCGTCGTCACCGGTCCCGACGCAGCCGGCCTCGGTACATCCGGTCTCGGGGACTACCGAGCCGTCGTGACGGTCACGATCACCGATTCCGGCCGGGTCGAGGTCGGCGTCGTCCACGACTATCCGATGTCCGTGGACGTCGCGGCGATCGCCGGGGCACTGACCGGGGGATCGACGGGGGAGCAGAGGCCGCACGTCGACCTGCTCGCCGCGGCGGTCGACAGGACCGAGACGGTTCACCACGATCTGTTGCGACTCACCGCGGCGGACCGCATCGCACTGACCGAGCGGCACGGCCCGATCGAGGACGTGTGGCCGGTGACCGCCCTCCAGGAAGGCCTGCTGTTCCATCTGCAGGTCGCCGCAGACTCGGGCGACGTCGACCTGTACGCATCGCAGTCCGTCGCGGCCGTCCGGGGCCGACTCGACGTGCCGCGGATGAGGGCAGCGATCGGGTCGGTGATGCAGCGGCATCCGAGCCTGCGCGCCGCGTTCGCGACGGTCGCCGGACGGTCGGTGTCCGTGATCGTCTCGAGTGTCGACGCTCCGATCCGGGTGTACACGCGCGCCGATGTGGTGCGCGACGGCGTCGAGTCGATCCTCGCGGCCGAACGCTTCGCGCCTTTCCACGCCGAGCGTCCCCCGCTGATCCGATTCGCGTTGGTGCCCGCAGCCGACGACGAGTGGCTCGTGGTGTTCTCCTTTGAGCACGTCCTCATGGACGGCTGGTCGATCGGACGACTTCTCGACGACCTGTTCGCGTTGTACGCGGGTGAGTCGGCGGCGCCTGCCGCGTCGATGCGGGCCTGCCTCGACCGCCTGTCCGAGCACGACGACGACGCTGCGGCGGCATCGTGGCGTCGGTACCTGTCGGGCGTCGACGAGCCGACGGTGCTCTATCCGGCCGCGACCGCGAGTCGACCGGACGCCCTCCGCGCAGCCGACCACCACCGGACGCTCGACGCAGATCTCAGCGGTCGTGTCCGCCGGGCGGCAGCCGCGGCGGGCGTCACCGTCGGAACCTTCCTGCAGACCGCCTGGGGAATCACCCTCGGGCGCCTCACCGGCCGGACAGACGTCGTGTTCGGAACGACGGTCGCCGGCCGACCCGCCGACGTCGACGGCGCCGAACGTGTGGTCGGACTGCTGTTCAACACAGTTCCGGTCCGTGTGGACCTGTCCCGTCCGAGATCGGTCGCCGCACAGGTCAGGGCCCAACAGGACGCGTGGGTCACCGTCCTCGACGCCGATCACGTCGGACTCACGCAGATCTCCGACGACGCCGGGGTGCCCAGCCTCTTCGACACGTTGTTCATCATTCAGAACGTGCCTGCCAGCGTGGAGGGACACACCTTCGGCGGACTCGAGGTGGTGTCCCGCACCGTCAACGACGCCACGCACTACCCGGTGTCGTTCGCAGCCGATCCGGCTGAGCAGATCGTGCTGCGGTGCGCGTACCGGTCCGACGTCCTCGACGCGGACGAGGCCCGAGTCCTGACCGACCGATACGTCGACGTGCTCACGACGATGGCGACGGACACGTCAACACTCGTCCCGCGGATCGGTGTCACCACCCCGGTCGAGCACGAGCTGGTGGTGCAACGCTGGAACGACACCGGCCACGACGTTCCGGACGTCACCATCGCCGAGCTCTTCACGGCGCAGGCGCGTCGCACACCCGACGCGACGGCGCTGGTCGCCGGATCGACGGTTCTGACATTCGCGCAGATGTCGGCGCGGGTGAACCGGCTCGCTCGACTGCTGATCTCCCGAGGCGCCGGACCCGAGCAACGGGTGGTCCTGCTGCTGCCCCGTGACGAGCGGATGGTGCTGGCGATGTTCGCGTGCTTCGCGGCGGGCGCGGCATACGTCCCCGTGGACGCAGACTATCCGGCCGATCGGATCGCCTACATGATCGCCACGGCCGATCCGGAGGTGATCGTCGGGACCACGGATCTGCTTCCGGCAGGCCGGCTCCCCGCGGGGGCGCGGGTCGTCGACCTCGACGATCCGTCGATCAGCGACGAGTTGGCGCGAATCGCGGACACGGATCTCGCCGTCGGTGAGGCGCCCCGCGCGGCGGGGGACAACCTCGCCTACGTCATCTACACGTCCGGCTCCACGGGCCGCCCGAAGGGGGTGGCCGTCGGGTACCGCGGATTGACGAACATGCTTGTGAACCATCGGGCGAAGATCTTCGACCGCGTGGTCGCCGAGCAGGGCGGACGCCGGATGCGGATCGCGCACACCACGTCGTTCTCGTTCGACGCGTCGTGGGAGCAGTTGTTCTGGCTGCTGGACGGCCACAGCGTCGACGTCATCGACGAGGAACTCCGCAAGGATCCGCCCGCGTTGCTCGCCTACTACGACCGCGCGGGAGTCGACGGCTTCGACGTGACCCCGTCGTACGGTCAGGTTCTGCTCGACGCCGGGCTGCTCGACACCCGGGTGTCGTTCGTGTCGCTCGGCGGTGAAGCGGTTCCGGACGCCGTGTGGACGGCGCTTCGTGAAGCGCCGGGCGTGTCCGGTTACAACCTGTACGGGCCCACCGAATACACCATCAACGCGCTGGGCGCAGATCTCGCCGACAGCGTCACGTCGTCGGTCGGGGAGCCGATCCACAACACACGCGCGTACGTCCTCGACTCCGGTCTGTCGCCGGTGCCGCCGAACACACCCGGTGAGCTGTACCTGGCGGGTGCGGGCACCGCTCGCGGTTACCTCGGCCAGCCGGGGATGACCGCGGAACGCTTCGTCGCGTGCCCGTGGGGCGACGGTGAGCGCATGTACCGGACGGGTGACGTCGCCCGGTGGCGGGACGATGGTTCGCTCGACTACCTGGGACGATCCGACGCCCAGGTCAAGATTCGGGGCTTCCGCATCGAACCGGCCGAGGTCGCCGACGCGATCGCAGCCGTTGACGGAGTCAGCCGGGCCGCCGTCCGCGTCGTCACGTCGCCGTCGGGCGTGCCCGCTCTGGTCGGCTACGCGGTGCCGGACGCCGACGACGTCGATCCGGCTGCGGTCCGCGAAGCGCTGCGCGAGACGCTGCCGGACTACATGGTCCCCGCCGTGATCGGACTGATCGACGACCTGCCGCTGACCGTCAACGGCAAGCTCGACGTCGCCGCGCTGCCGGATGTGCCGCTCGCTGCCGACGAACTGGTCCCGCCGGACGGTCCGGCCGAGGAGTTCGCCTGCTCCGTGTTCGCAGACCTCATCGGTGTGCCCGCGGTGTCGGCGACGGCCGACGTGTTCGACTCCGGGGCCAACTCGCTGATCGCGATGAAGGCGGCCGCTCGCCTCAACGACGGCGAGCACGGCTTCTCGGTGCGCGTGCGGGACGTGTTCTCCGCTCGTACACCGCGGGCGATCGCCGCACTCGCCACGGCAGGCGACGTCGACGCCGAGCACACCGCGACGCATCCCGCGGTCACCGAGTTCGCAGCGTCGACGACGGGCCGCCGCGTGTTCTGCTTCCACGAGGCGTTCGGTTTTGTCGCGGCCTACGCGAGTCTCGTCGACCAGGTCCCGGAGGGGTGGGGCGTGGTCGGTGTGAGCGACGTCTGCACGGTGCCCGACTCGGTGGAACCGTCGTCGTTCGGAGCGCTGGCCGAGATCTACGCGGACGCGGTCCAGGCCACGCAGCGGTCCGGCCCCTACGACCTGCTCGGCTGGTCGTACGGCGGTCACCTGGCGTTCGCCGTCGCACGTGCCCTCGTCACGCGAGGCGAGCGAGTCGTCTCGCTCACTGTGGTCGACGCGTACGCAGTCGATGCAGCGGACGCCGAGACGATCGACGCCGCGGAGTCGCGACGCCGTGTCCGGGCGCTCGTCGGCGCGTCGGAATCGGAGTCCGAGGTGGACGTGGTCCGGTCGGCGCTCGATGGTTCGCCGCTTGTCGGATTGACCGACGGCGAGTTGGCTGCGTCTTTCGAGTCGCATGCTCGTTGTGAGCGGATGTTGACAGAACCGACCGCCGGGTCTGTCGACGTGCCGACCGTGCTGGTCTACTCGACGATCGAGGCGGAGGCCGCAGTGCCCGTCGAGTCGACCTGGTCGTCGCATCTCACCGGGGACGTCGACGTCATCGGAGTGTCCGCCGCGCACGACGAGTTGGTGACGTCGGAGCATGTCGAATCCTGGATCTCGCCGGTGCGTCGAATCTGGAGGTGAGACTCGATCGGGTCGTCGGACGATCGGCGGCGGTGTGTGCCATGGTGGGATCATGGTGCACACCCTCGCGGACGTCCTGCCCTCCGTCGGATCGTCGTTCGATCTAGCTGGGCCGAATCTGCTTGGGGTGGAACCGAATCGTGACGTGGTGGTGCTCCTGATCGACGGGCTCGGCGCCGAGCTGGTCGCACGTCACGCCGAGATCGCGCCGACCTTGAACAGCCGGGTCGGCCACGTCCTTCAGGCCGGGTTCCCGGCGACGACGGCGACGAGCCTGACGAGTCTCGCGGTCGGTGCTCCGTGCGCCGTGCACGGTGTCATCGGGTACAGCTTCGCCGTACCGCAGCCCGATGGGCCACGAACGCTCAACGCGTTGCGGTGGACCCTCGACACTGCGCAGGGGTCCGATGCACGGGACGTCGTGGACCCGGAGCGGACGCAGCCTTCCCAGAGCCGACTCCAGGCGATGGCCGAGCACGGGGTTGAGGTCCACTACGTGGTGCCCGGATACCAGGCCAGGTCCGGGCTCACCCGCGCCGCGTTCCGCGCGACGGGTGTCGTACACCCGGCGGCGACGCTCGACGAACTCCGCGACGGAATCCTCGCCGTTGCGCGACACGACGGCCCAGGTCGCCGATTCGCGTACGCGTACTACACGGATCTGGACATGAACGGACACATCCATGGGCCGGAGTCACCCGAGTGGCTCACTGTCCTCGCTGACGTCGACCGTTTCGTCGCAGACCTGTTCACGGATCTGCCGTCCACGTGCACACTCCTGATCACAGGCGATCACGGGATGATCAGTGCGGGCACGATCATCGACCTCGACGCCGCCCCCGATCTGCATCGTGGGGTTCGCCAGATCGCGGGGGAGGCCCGTGTCCGACACGTATATCTGAACGATCGCGCCGCGCTCGACGACGTGGCGGAGGCGTGGCGGGGCGTCCTCGGGTCGCACGCCCGCGTCGTCACACGCGAGCAGGCGTTCGACGACCAGTGGTTCGGGTCGGCCGTCCCGACGGCGGACATCGCCGCTCGCATCGGCGACGTCATCGCGGTCGCCGAGGGCGAGACGGTTCTGGTCCGACCGGCTGCCGAACCGATGGAGTCCACGATGCGCGGACATCATGGGGCGTGGACCGCCGATGAGCAGCTTGTGCCGCTGGTGACGAACAGATGATGGATCGCCGAGCCGTCGCAGTGACGGCGTTCGCCTTCACCGTCGCGATGATCGGGACCACGATCCCGACCGCCCTGTATCCGATCTACTCCGACCGGCTCGGCTTCTCGTCGTTGACGGTCACCGTCTTGTTCGGCGTGTACGCGTGCGGTGTGTTCGGGGCGCTCCTGATGTTCGGTCGGCTCTCCGATCAGATCGGGCGACGTCCCGTTCTGATGGCGGCGCTGGTCTTCGCGGTCCTGAGCGCGGGGGTCTTCCTGATACCGCCGAGTCTGGCGAGCCTCATCGTCGGGCGACTGCTGTCCGGGGTGAGTGCCGGTCTGATGACCGGTGCCGGCACGGCGGCGATCATCGACCTCTATCCGGTGGCTCGTCGGGCGAGCGCCGGAGTGCTGGCGGTCGCGGTCAACTCGGGCGGTCTCGGACTCGGAAACCTGTTCGGCGGCGTTGTGGCCGATCTGAGTTCGTCGCCGCTTGTCGTGCCGTTTGCGATCCACCTCGTTCTCACCCTCGTCGCGATGGTCGGCCTGCGACTGTTCGGCGTCGACGACCGACGGCGCGGTGGGTTCGTGTTCCGCATCGAACGGCTCGCGGTGCCTCGCGAGATACGCGGCGCCTTCGCCCGGGGCACGCTGTCGGCGGGCGCGGGCTTCGCCTCCAGCGGCGTTTTGACGGCCACTACCGGGCTGTTTCTGGTCCGCTACCTCGGAATCGCCAGTCACACCGCCATCGGTGCGATCGTCTGCCTCATCTTCACCTGCGTCGCCCTTGGGCAGCTCCTCACCAAACGGGTCTCGGCACGGTGGGCGATGCCCGGCGCATGCGGGGTCCTCGTCCTATCGGCAGGGCTCCTCGCGTGGGCGCTGGCCGGTGAGGTCCTCGCGCCGCTCATCGCCGCAGCAGTCGCCGTCGGTCTCGGGTGCGGCGTGTGTATGAATGTCGGACTGTCGACGACCGTTGAACGTGTGCCCGCGTCTCTTCGCGGCGGGGTGTCGTCGGCGTTCTTCGCGGTGATCTACGTGATGCTCGCGTTCCCCGCCGTCGGTGTCGGGCTCCTCGCGATCCCTCTCGGACTCCGTGAGGCCGGCCTGGTGTTCGCCGGCGTTGTCGCACTCCTCGCCGCGACCGTCGGAGCATCGGACCTGCGTGCCTCGGCTCGGTCACAAACCTGACGCAGCGCCCATGCCCGCGGAACGAGTCGCAGGGCCGAGGCGGATCACGCCGCGGCAGGGTGTGCGGTCAGCGTTCGTCGGGCGTGGGACTTGATCGGCACGCGCGGTTGATCGGGTCGTGCCGGGTCGGCCGGTTCGAGGAACCAGGGGTGGCCGTCGTGGCCGATGAACACCTCCCACCCGCTCTGGTGAATCAGGGTGTGGTGCATCCTGCACAGCAGCACTCCGTTGCCCAGGCTGGTCTCGCCTCCTTCTGACCAGGGCGTGCAGTGATGGGCGTCAGTCCAGGTCACTGGTCGTCCGCAGCCGGGGAATGCGCATCCGCAGTCCCTCGCCGCGAGGGCCTTACGGATGCCGGGTGTCATCAATCGCTGCTCGCGTCCGACATCAAGCGGGACGCCTTCACCATTGACGGTGATCCTGGTGACGGCCGAGGTGCACAAGCTCAACGCGACCGTTGCCGGGGACACGGGCCCGGTGAACCCGAGCCTGGCGACCCCATCACCAGGTGAACCGACTGTGGGTATGACGATCGACGCGTGCGGTAGGACACCGCCGCTTGTAGGCCGGTCCGATCCGGACAGGTAGGTCCGGATGATCTGCCCGAGTGCATCAGCTCTGCGCTGCCGGGCCGTCCGTGGATCGGGTGACCCGTCCGGCTCGGGAACCGGCTTGCACAACGGATCCAAGGCCGCATTCAACTCTTCACCGGTCACGACGTCGAGATCCATGGTGGCCTCGACGCGTCCTTCGTCGTTCAGATGCAACGACATCTCATTGAGTTCCGGATTCTCCGACGCCGGAACCAAAGCTGGATCATCGGACTCCGCAGCCAACGCGATCGCCTCCTGCTTTGCCGCGGTCTTCACCTCCGCGGGGGTGGTGTTCAACGCCAACTTGCGAGCCAACCGCTGCTGCTCGCCTGGGGCGAGCGGAACCCGCTTCGCAACGGTCGCAACACCGACTCCGATCGCATCGGCGATCTCCGCCGACATCGACCCGTCGCGCATCCCACGCCCGACGTTGGTGAACCGCTCCGCGTGATGACCATTGCGAACAGTTCGATCCGCCACCGCGGGTGGGACACCGATCTCAGTCAGCAGCATCTTCGCCGACCGGAGATGTTTGCGGAACGGGATCCCCGCCCGCTCCGCCGTACGAACCAGTTGCGCTTGGGCCGCGTCGAGAACATTGCGGGCCCGCGCGACTTCGACAATCGCCGACAGAATCTCGGCGTCATCGGCGCCGACCTTGCTCGCCGACGCCAGACGGCACGCCAACCTAGGCGGCTCGCCCGAGTCGGGCTCGGTGGCTGTGGGTGGTGCGAGTTCGTCGACGATTCTGTCGGTGAGCTCGCACACAATAGACGTGAACATGACAAACCCCCTTCTAAACCTAAGGTGCGTGGCAACAAACATGAACCGACCAACGGTTCGGCAGCGACCTCCGACAGCACCACCCATCCACAAGCGGGTGGTGCCCGTCGGCGGTCACGTGGTGCCGGGTCACCAGCCCGGCCAAGTGCCGCTGCGAGTCTCCCGCGGCTCGCACTCTCACCCGAGGAACGAGCAGTCTGTAACGGGTTCGCCTGACTGCAGCGCGCTATCGACTTGTCAAAGAACCTTCGCCCCGGCGTCAACCGGGAACTAGTCAAATGATATAGATCACCTCCGACAAAAACGTACGTTCGAATGCGTGGCATCCTGTCTTGTCTAAAGACATCAGTGATAGTCCTGCATCAGGACATCGGTGACACTTCGACGATCAGTCGATGGTTGCGAATGAACCGATTGACCCTCGTGTGCGCCTGGCGATCTCCCGCTGGACGACGCTCCCCGTCGTTGTGACCGGCCGGGAGCGTGTATGCAGGCTCATCTCCCTGTGCCCCGCGCGAGGAGTGCGACCCGCGTGATCAGACCTCTGTCAGGCGGTGGAGGAACTGAATGGTGCGTTCTTCGGTTGGGTTGTCGATCACATCAGACGGGGGACCTTGCTCGGCGATGACACCTTGATCGACGAAGAGAACCTGATCGGCCACCTTCCGCGCGAATGCGATCTCATGGGTGACGACGACCATCGTCCACCCCTGCGAGGCGAGGTCTTTGATCACGGCGAGGACACCGCCGACGAGTTCGGGGTCGAGGGCGGATGTCGGCTCGTCGAGCAGCAGAACCTTCGGCTTCATGGCGAGTGCACGGACGATGCCGACCCGTTGCTGCTGACCGCCGGACAGTTGGCTGGGGTAGGAGTCGAGCCGATCGCCGAGACCAACGCTGTCAAGGAGCGCACGTGCATCAGCGGTGGCCTCGGCGACCGGCCGCTTCTGCACGATGACGGGGCCTTCGATGACGTTCTCCATCACGGTCTTGTGTGGGAACAGATTGTGGTTCTGGAACACGAAACCCGACTGTGCACGGTATTCGGCGATGGCCTCGCGTTGGGGTCGAGTCGAGAAGTCGATCGTCGAGTCCGCCACGCGGATCACACCCGCATCGGGCAGATCGAGTGCGTTCAAGGATCTGAGCAGGGTCGTCTTTCCAGAACCGGATGGGCCGATCACTGCGGTGACAGTGCCCTCGTCGACGGTGAAGTCGATGCCCCGGAGCACGTCGAGGTCGCCGAACGCCTTGTGCAGTCCTTGGACGGAGATCAGTTCGGTCATGATGCGATGAACCTTCCGAGACGAAGCTCCAGTCGACCCTGAAGCATGGACAACACCAAGCACACCACCCAGTAGTAGACGGCGGCGGTCACGTAGAGGGGGAGGAACTCGAATGTCGGCGCGGCCGCGATCTGGGCGGTGCGGAACAGTTCGGTCACCAGGATGACCGAAGCGAGCGACGTGTCCTTGACCAGGGAGATGAGCGTGTTGGACAGCCCAGGAACTGCGATGCGTGCCGCCTGCGGCAGGATGATCCGCCGCATCGTCGTCGCGTAGTTCATGCCGATCGTCTGCGCGGCTTCGGTCTGGCCGCTCGGCACCGAGATGATCGCGGCGCGGATGATCTCGGCGGCGTACCCACCCACGTTCAGCGAGAACGCCACGATCGCTGCCGGGAACGGCTCGACTTTGATGCCTATCTCGGGCAGCGCATAGAAGATGATGAACAATTGGACCAGCAGCGGAGTGCCGCGAATGATCGAGATGTAGACCCGAGCGAGCCACGCCACGCCGCGCTTCTCCGAGAGGCGAGCCAATGCGACGACAAGTGCGATCACCAGACCGATCGCAAAGCTGATCGCCGCGAGTGGGATCGTCGTGGTGACGGTCGCCTTCGCCATCGGCCACAGGTTCGAGCGGACGAGGTCCCACGTCGACTGAGGCTCGACCGGCTTCGCAACGCTTCCGCTCGCGTCGGTCTTCAGATAGCGCTGCGATATCTCAGTCAGGGTCCCGTCGGCCTGCAGGGCCTCGATCGCCTTGTTGATGTCTGCGGTGAGGGGACTCCCACGCGGTGCGGCGAACGCGGATTCGCTGCGCTCACCGGTCTTGGCGGCGATCTTCACAGACGTGTCGCCGGTCTCGGCCAGGTAGGCGTACACCGACAGGCTGTCGTTGACGGTGGCGTCCACCCGACCCTGCCTCAGCAGTGTGATGGCCTGCGCGAAACCTTCGACAGTTTCGACCCTGGCGCCGGCTTCGGTGGCGACGTCGGTCCAATTGCTCGTGGCAGACTGGGCCGACGTTCGACCCTTGAGATCGTCGAGGGACGTGATCGACGAGTCGTCCGCGCGTGTCACGATGACTCCTTCGCCGATCGCATACGGGATCGACATCGAGTACTTCGCCTCGCGTTCGGGCGTGATCGTGACCTGGTTCGCCACGACGTCGAATCTGTCGGCACCCAACGCAGCGAACAGGGAATCCCATGGCGCTTCGACGAATTCAGCGCGCTTGCCCATCTTCGCGGCGACGGCTTTCGCCACATCGACGTCGTAACCGGTCAATTCGCTGGTCGCCGGATCGTGGAAGCTGAACGGCGAGTAGGTGCCCTCGGTGCCGAATCGGATGACGTCGGAATCTCCGGAGTCCGCGCTCGACGAACACGCAGTCAGCAGACCGAGTGCCGCCATGAGCACGACGAGAAGCGGAACGATCGCCCGCACACGGGAAGTCATGATGACAAGTAAACGCGCTCGCCATCGGAGCGGGACGGTTTGGGCCCACACCGGTCGTGGAACACTGGAGGGATGACTGACGCGACTGACCAGAGGAATCCGCGCGCGACCGTCATCACCGTCTCTGACCGGTGCGCCGCGGGTGAAGCCGTCGACGTCTCGGGTCCGCTGGCGCAGCAGATGCTCGTAGAGGCGGGCTGGGATGTGGACGTCGTGGTAGTTCCCGACGAACGCGAGCGCATCACCTGGGCGATCATGGGTGCGGTGGAAGAGAAGTCCCGGCTTGTCATCACCACCGGCGGCACCGGTGTGGGGCCACGCGATGTGACTCCCGAAGCGACGGCGTCTCTGTTGAATCCCGAGGTGCCCGGCATCGCTGAGACGATCCGGTCCGTCGGCGTCGCAGTGCTGCCTCAAGCAATGCTGTCGAGGGGTCGTTCGGGCATCGTCGACGGTGCACTCGTGGTGAATCTCGCGGGATCGACGGGCGCGGTCAAGGACGGTGTTCCGGTGATCCTGCAGGTCGCTTCACACGTGGTGTCGCAAGTGGACGGGGGTGACCATGATCGTCTTCGCACGAATCAGTGACATCCCGCTCGACGTGGCCGAGCACCTCGACGCCGTCGCCGAGCGGTCGGCGGGTGCGACGGCACTGTTCGTCGGGACCGTGCGCGACCACGACCCCGATGCGACAGGCCGCGTGGAACGCCTCGAGTACAGCGCTCACCCCGACGCGTCGACGATACTCATGTCGATCGTCGACGGACTGGACACTCCGGCCGTCCGGATAGCGATCAGTCACCGCGTCGGCGATCTCGCGGTGGGCGACGTCGCGATCGTGTGCGCGGTCTCGGCCGCACACCGAGGTGATGTGTACGCGGTGAACCGCGACATGGTCGAACGTGTGAAGGCCGAACTGCCCGTCTGGAAGAAGCAGGTGGAGACCGACGGAACGTCGTCGTGGATCGGCCTGGGCGGTCTGGTATGACGCAGCCGTTGGTCGACCGATACGGGCGCGTGCACCGCGACCTGCGGATATCGCTGACCGACAAGTGCAATCTCCGCTGCACCTACTGCATGCCCGCGGACGGAGTTCCGTGGATCGCGAAGCAGAACCTGTTGACCACGGACGAGATCGAACGCGTCGCGGTGGTGTTCGCCCACCTCGGCGTCGAGGAGGTCCGCCTGACCGGCGGCGAACCGCTCCTGCGGCCCGACGTCGTCGACGTGGTGCGGCGGCTGGCCAACGTCCCGACGTCCGACGGCACGCTGCTGCGGGTGTCGATGACCACCAACGGGATACGCCTCGCCGGGGTGATGTCTGACCTCGCCGATGCAGGCCTGGAGCGTGTCAACATCAGCCTCGACACGTTGCGCCCCGCTCGTTTCCGAGAACTGACGAGGCGCGATCGGTTCGACGACGTGATCATGGGCATCCGCGCCGCGCAGGAGTCGGGTCTGCGCCCGCTGAAGGTCAACACGGTCGCCATGCACGGAGTCAACGACGACGAGTTCGTCGACTTGCTCCGGTTCGCGATCGACCACGACGCCGAACTCCGCTTCATCGAGCAGATGCCGCTCGACGCCGGGCACACCTGGTCCCGAGCAAAGATGGTCAGTGGCGCCGAGATCGTGGATCGACTCTCGGAGTCATTCGACTTGACGGAGCTGCCCGGTCGCGGCGCAGACCCGGCAGCCCTGTACTCCGTCGACGGCGGTCCACGCACAGTCGGGGTCATCGCATCGGTCACCGCACCGTTCTGCGGCGCGTGCGACCGTGTCCGCATCACCGCCGACGGCCAACTACGGAACTGCCTGTTCGCCCGCGACGAGTCCGACGTCCTCGGGCTCCTCCGGTCCGGTGGGTCGGACGCCGACCTGGCCGCAATGATTCGCAGGTCTATCGCTGGGAAGGCGTCGGGCCACGGAATCAACGACGTGGACTTCCTTCAGCCGGATCGGCCCATGTCGGCGATCGGCGGCTGACAGCCGGCCGGCAGTCAGACTGTCAGCCGCCCGCGAACGGAGGCAGGACGTCGACGGTCGCGGTGTCGGGTACAACGGCGTCATCGGGCAGTCGGACTCCGTCGACCATGAGCGAGCATCGGGCCAGAACCGCGGGGAACTCCACGCCGTTGTCGGCGGCGAGCGCCTGGCGGAGGTCGCCGAGCGTCATCGAGCCGTCCACCTGCTGCTCCCGCCGCCCGGCTGCCTCGGCGGCGCCTGCGAAGAGCCGAACTCTCATGCGCGAGCCTCGATGAGAGCCGAGACGGCTGCCTGTGCGTCGGTCACGGTGCTTCCGCGCGCGACGGCGAGACCGACGAGGAACGTGCTGATCGGCCCCGCCGGACGAGCGACGCCGTGCGCCACCTCGCGCGTCAGGTCAAGGAGCTCGCGCACCGGAACATCGACGTCGCCGAGGCCGAGCTCACGGCTCAGGTCCGCGATCCAGGCGTCGAGATTCGGTGGCTGTGTGTCAGTCATGGGTTGTCCCTTCGTTCGAAGCCGATAGTCCGCCACATCTGCCCAGGTGTCCAGGTCGGCGGCGGCACCCGTGCGATCGTGGACGGTCCGGAGGTTCAGGCCGTTGACGAGCTGTCGCATCGACGCACCGTGTGCGTCGCGGATCCTGGTGAGAGCCGACCGCAGCGCCGCTGTCCGGTAACGGCCCGCGAGCCATTGGGCGCGTCCGGTCGCGTCGACGAGGATCACGCCGTCGTCGTCGCCGATCGGCTCATCGGCGAGACGCCGGACGATCTCTACGGCGCGCGGCAAGTCACAGGCCAGCAACCAGACGTCATCGCAGTCGACGGTCTGCACCGCTGCGGCGATGCCCGCCACCGGTCCGCCGAACGGAGGATCCTCGCGGACAACGGTCACCCCGGGCCGGACGAGCGTGTCGGGGCCGACGGCTATCACCTGCGGGCAGTCCGCGACTGCCGCGAACACGTGGTCGACGAGCCTGGCGCCGTCGACCATGATCGATGCCTTGTCGGCGCCGTCCAATCGGGTGGCGCGTCCGCCGCCGAGCACGATGGCGGCGGTCATCGGTTCCAGTCGCCGCTCTTGCCGCCGGTTTTGCGGATGAGGCGGATCCGCTCGATCTCCACGGACTTGTCGAGGCCTTTCACCATGTCGACGACGGCGAGACCCGTCACAGACACGGCGGTCAACGCCTCCATCTCGACGCCGGTGCGGTCCGCTGTGCGCACCGTCGCAGTGATCTCGACGCCTTCGTCGGTCACCTCGAGGTCGACGACGGCGCCGTGCACGCCGATCACATGAGCGAGGGGCAGGAGGTCTGCTGTCTTCTTGGCCGCAGCGATGCCGGCGATCCTGGCGACGGCCAGGACGTCGCCCTTCGGCGTCGAACCGGCGCGGAGGGCGGCGACTATCGCAGCAGAGCAGCGGACGAGACCCGTCGCGGTCGCACTGCGCACTGTCGGCTGCTTCTCGGTCACGTCCACCATGCGGGCCTGACCGGCCGCGTCGAGGTGAGTGAATCGCTGTCCGTGCGTCATGTCAACACCATCACTTCCACCGATGTGCCTTCGTCGACCCGCTCGACGTCGGCGGGAACGATCGCGAGCGCCTGTGCGACCGCCAAAGAACTCACCAGATGCGAGCCGCTGCCGCCGGACGTCGCCGGGCGCACCGTCGTGTCGTCGAACACCACCGGCAGGACCTGGGTTCGTCCAGGCGGAGTGCGCCAGCCGACAGCGGCACGCCTGGTGACCCGCGGGCGGTCGACATCCGATCTGCCTGCCAGGGCCAGCAGCGCCGGCCGCACGAACATCTCGAACGACACCGCGACGCTCACCGGGTTGCCGGGCAGACAGAAGTAGAGGGCGCCGTCGTCGCCGACGCCGAAGCCCTGGGGTTTGCCCGGCTGCATCGACACGGGCCCGAACTCGATGCTCCCGGTGCGGTCGAGTACGGCCTTGACCACGTCGAACGCCCCGACGCTCGCACCGCCCGACAGCACCACGACGTCGACGTCGAGTCCGTCGAGCACGGTGACCAGTGCGGGTTCGTCGTCGGCCACTGTGCGAACGGCGACGACCTCGGCGCCCGCGGAGGCGACAGCGGCCGCCAACAACACCGAATTCGACTCCGGAATCTGTCCGCGCAACGGCCGGGCCGACGGTGCGATCAATTCTGATCCGGTCGACACGACTGCGACACGGGGCGATCGGTGGACGTCGACCGTGTCGTGGCCGGCAGAAGCCGCCGACGAGAGCTGCCACGGACCGAGAACGGTCCCGGCGGCCACAGTCACCGATCCGGCTTCAGCGTCCTCACCCGCCCGTCGGATATGCGCACCGGGTCGGGGCGGTGTGGTGACGGTGATCCGGTCCGGCGCGTCAGCGCGGACTTCGGTGCCCAGATCGGTGTGCTCGAGCGGAATCACCGCGTCTGCGTCGGTGGGGACGGGTGCACCGGTCATGATGCGGGCCGCCTGCCCCGGCCCGAGCGCCGGATCGAGCGATGACCCGGCCGGGACATCCGCGACGACCCGCAGCTCGGCGCCGACCGTCGCGTCCGCGCCGTGTACGGCGTATCCGTCCATGCCGGAATTGTCGAACAGGGGCACCGGCCAGCGTGAACGGATGTCGGAGGCGAGCACTCGTCCCCGAGCCCGGTCGAGCGGGATAGTCTCGACGGGCAGCGGTGCCGCGGTGCCGAGTATGCGGGCGCGATGCTCGTCCACGGTTCTCACAGGGATCCTGTCCTTTCGGCCCATGCGGCGTAGCCGCCGTCGAGAAGGGCGATGTCGGCGGTCGGGTTGACAGCCCTCAACGCGGCGGCGGCGACCCGAGCCCGAGGTCCCCGCTGGCAGTAGACGACGGTCACGTCACCGATGTCGACGGCGGCGGCGTCGGCGAGCAGCGTGTTGAGGGGGATCGGCACCGCGCCGGGGATCGCTCCGGCAGCGACCTCGTCGGGTTCGCGGACGTCGAGGAGCACGGTCTCACTGCGAACCGTGTCGTCGAGGAGCCCGAGCGCCGCGGCATCGACCCGCCGGATGTCGGCGACGTCGGTGCGTGGCGCGATCGGGACCTCGTCTATTCGGGCGGTGAGACCGTCGAGCACGAGCATCCTCCCCAGGATCGAGTCGCCGATCCCGACGATCAGCTTCACCGCCTCCGCTGCGAGAATCGACCCGAGCTGGCCGCACAGTGCTCCGAGAACCCCCGCCTCGGCGCAGTCCGGGACATCGCCTGCCGGCGGCGGAACCGGGAACACGTCCCGCAGCGTGACACCGGGACCGACAGGTGGTGACGACCAGAACACCGTCGCCTGCGCATCGAATCCCAGCACCGAACCCCACACGAGTGGCAGCCCGAGATCTGCGCACGTGTCGGCCACCGAGTATCGGGTGTCGAAGTTGTCGGTGCCGTCGATGACGAGGTGGTAATCGGCGAGAACCGCGGAGGCGTTTGCCGCGGTCAGACGCTCGCGGTGTTCCACGACGCGTGTATGCGGTGACATGGAACGGATGCGGGCCGCGGCGACGGACGTCTTGCGCGCTCCGACGTCGTCGACGCCGAACAGGATCTGGCGCTGCAGATTCGACTCCTCGACGGTGTCGTCGTCGACGACACCGATGGTTCCGACCCCGGCCGAGGCGAGATAGGTCAGTACCGGCGATCCGAGGCCGCCCGCGCCGAGGACACACACCCGCGCGGCCGAGAGACGACGTTGGCCCACGTCTCCGATCGAGGCGAGCCGAATCTGCCGGGCGGCCCGCGTGTACTCGTCCGACGGCAGGGACGGCGCGGGGTCCACCAGCGGAGGCAGAGGCATGGAACAACACTATCGTCTGCTGAAATCCCGGCGAGACGTACCGCATTCGCGGGCCCGATGCATGGAATAGATCCGTATTCGCGGTGTTAGAGTCGCACGATGACTGTCTTTCGGATCGGCCGAGCGGCAGAGCTCCTCGGCATCAGCGACGACACCCTCCGGCGCTGGATCGACGCGGGCCGCATCGAATCCCGTACCGACCAGGCGGGTCGCGCGGTTGTCGACGGTGCCGACCTCGCCACGCTTCTCACTGCAGAGTCCCGCGATCCGGGTGATCCGATCGATCGGGGATCAAGCGCCCGAAACCGGTTCGTCGGCATCGTCACCGGCGTGCTGAGCGACACCGTCATGTCACAGGTGGAACTGCGCTGTGGACCCCACCGGGTGGTGTCGTTGATGTCGACCGAAGCCGTCCGGGAGCTCGGCCTCGAAGTCGGCTCACTCGCGACCGCCACCGTGAAGGCCACGACGGTCATCGTCGAGACCTCGTCCACTGCAGGGGAGACCACCCGATGAAGCGCATGTCCGCCCTGTCGGTCGCCGTTCTCGCGGCGTTCGGTCTCATCGTCGCCGGATGTGGAAACGATGAATCCGGAACTCGACTGACGATCTTCGCCGCAGCTTCACTGCAAGGCTCGTTTGACGAGCTCGCCGAGGCGTTCACCGGCGCGCATTCCGACATCGACGTTGCGCCGATCGTCTACGACGGTTCACAAGCGCTCGCCCAGCAGATCGTCGAAGGGGCTGACGTCGACGTGATCGCGTTCGCCAGTCAGAAGAGCCTCGGCCCGGTCGTCGAGGCGAAGAAGTCCGACGCGGGTCAGGTGTTCGCGACGAACACCCTGCAGATCGCTGTCGCGCCGGGCAACCCTAAGCGCATCACCGGGCTCACCGACCTGACGAAGAACGGTGTCTCGACGGTGCTGTGCGCTCCCGAGGTGCCGTGCGGATCGGCGTCGCAGACGCTCCTGAAGGACGCCGGTGTGGCCGTCACCCCGGTCAGCGAGGAGACGAGTGTCACCGCAGTCCTCACTCGTGTACGGAACGGCGAAGCCGACGCGGGCCTGGTGTACACGACCGATGTCACGGGGGCGAAGGGCGCCGTCGTCGGTGTCACCCCGGCAAACGCCGCCGTCGCGATCAACCGGTATCCGATCGCCGTCGCCACCGGCGCGAAGGTCCCCGAGGAAGCGCGGTGGTTCGTCGACTTCGTGCGCAGCGCTGCCGGCCAGGCGATCCTGCGGAAGCACGGTTTCGGCGCGCCGTGAGGCTGCCACGCGTCCTGTACGTCCCGGCCGCGTTGGGTCTCGCCTTCTTAATCCTGCCGATCGTCGGCCTGGTCTCGCGCGTGCAATGGTCGACTCTCGGCGACGACCTGTTCTCGCACGCGTCGATGACCGCACTGCGGCTGTCGCTGGTGACGGCCGCAGCAGCGACGGTGGTGTGCATCGTCCTGGGGCTGCCGATGGCCGTGGTCATGGCGCGCGCCACGCGCCGGACGGCGTCGCTGCTCCGGACCCTCGTTCTCGTTCCGCTCGTACTGCCGCCGATGGTCGGCGGCCTCGCGTTGCTGTCCCTGCTCGGGCGATCCGGTCTGATCGGAGAGCCGGTCTTCACCTGGAGCGGCCACAGTCTGCCGTACACGACCGCGGCCGTCGTCGTGGCACAGTCGTTCGTCGCGCTCCCGTTCTTCGTGATCACCGTCGAGGGAGCACTCCGCACATCGGGCGTGAGTCACGAACAGATCGCCGCCACCCTGGGCGCCGGGCGGTGGCGCGTGTTGTCGCAGATCACCGTTCCATTGGTGGTCCCAGGGCTCGTCGCAGGCACGGTCCTGGCGTTCGCGAGGGCGCTCGGTGAGTTCGGTGCGACTGCGCTGTTCGCGGGCAATGCACCAGGTGTCACACGGACTATGCCGCTCGCGATATACACCGCCTTCAACGGGGTCGGAGTCACTGCGGACTCGGCAGTCGCACTGTCGCTGCTGTTGTTGGTGAGCGCCGCGATCGTGGTGTGCGGCCTGCGATCGTGGCGCGAGGACGCGGTCCGATGACCGGCGCGCTCGCGGCGGAGATCGTGGTGGACAGAGGACCGTTCCCCGTGTCGGCGTCTTTCGAGATCGAACCCGGCGGATGTCTGGCGATCCTCGGGCCGAACGGGGCGGGCAAGTCGACGATCCTCGCGGCACTTGCGGGCCTCGCTCCGCTCGCATCGGGGACGATCACACTGAACGGCCGGACCCTCGATGGTCCCGGTCGTCGACGGGTGCCACCCGAGGGCCGGGGAGTGGCGCTTCTCGATCAGCGGTCCCGGCTGTTTCCACACCTCACCGTGGAGAAGAACCTGTCGTTCGGTCCGCGGGCGCTCGGCCTGCCGCGAGCCCAGGTGCGGACCGTCGTCGACGAGTGGCTCGGTCGGCTCGGGCTCGCCGACCGAGCTCGGGCCAAACCCCACGAGCTGTCCGGCGGTCAACAACAGCGCGTCGCGATCGCGCGGGCGTTCGCGTCGCAACCGAGCGTGATCCTGCTCGACGAACCGTTCGCCTCCCTCGACGCCGAGAGTGGACCGATCGTCCGGCGCGTGCTGGCCGAGGAACTCGCGCGGACCGGGACCACCGCCGTCCTGGTGACACACCACCTCGCGGACGCGTGGCAATGGGCCGATGAGTGTCTTGTCCTCGACCGCGGTCGGGTAGTGGAGCAGGGCTCTCCGGACCGGCTGACGATGCGTCCGCGCCGTGAGTTCACGGCACTGCTCGCCGGTTTCGGTGTCCTGCGCGGGCGCTGGAGTGGATCGACACTGGACGTGGGTGGCGTGGACCTCCCGGGTGAACCGGACGGAGTGGTCGCCGGGCAGGCTGCCGTCGGGATCGTCGCCCCCCGAGATGTCGCCGTCTCCGCACCGCGTGGCCGCGCCGGCGTGCTTGCGGCAGCGGTGACAGGTGTGTCCGTGCAGGCCGGAATGGTGCGCCTCGACTCCAGTGCCGGCATCACCGCAGAGCTTTCCGTCGACGCGGCGCGAGCGTTTGGAGGTGGCCGCCTGCCGTCCCTCGGCGACAATTTCGACTTCGCTCCTCACGGTCTTCGGGTGGTACCGGCAGACGAATGGCAGTCACCGGACGTACTGTCGAAGCGTGGGACGGATTACCGCTCGGTGGCCGATCACCAAGATGTCGGTGGCACAGAGCAACAGCACTCGGGTCGACGTGCTCGCGGTCGAGGAACCGCTTGAGCTGAGGGTCGGCGGGTCGCCGCTGGTCGTGACCATGCGGACGCCGGGCAACGACGTCGATCTCGCCGCGGGATTCTTCGTCTCCGAAGGGATCGTCCGCCGTCGTGATCAGTTCGTCGGCGCCATCGCATGCGGGGGACCCGGCACCGGAGGCGGCCAGAACACCTACAACGTTCTCGACGTGACGCTCGCCGCCGACGCGGAGTTGCCGAGCAGGGAGCACGCACGATCGTTCTCGATGACAAGTGCGTGCGGCGTGTGCGGGAAAGCGAGCATCGACGCGGTCTCGACGGTGTCGAGCTTCGACGTCGCGGCCGACGATGTCGAGGTGTCCGCAGACGACCTGTCGAGACTTCCCGACGCCCTGCGCGCCGAGCAGACAGTCTTCGCCAAGACCGGCGGACTGCACGCTGCAGCGTTGTTCGACGCCGACAGCGGGGAACTCCTCGTGCTCCGTGAAGACGTCGGGCGACACAATGCGGTCGACAAGGTCGTCGGCTGGGCGCTCCGCGAGAACCTGCTGCCACTGCGGCGGACCGTGCTCGCGGTGTCCGGGCGCGCAAGCTTTGAACTCGTCCAGAAAGCTGTCATGGCCGGGATCCCGATGCTGGCGGCGGTGTCTGCGCCGTCGTCGCTCGCCGTCGAACTCGCCCGCGACTCCGGAGTGACCCTCGTCGGCTTCCTCCGAGGCCGCACCATGAACGTGTACACCCACCCCCGGCGGGTCGCGAACCCGATCGCCGTCAGCGAAGGAGCAGTGTCATGACCGACTCGATGCACGGACAGAAGCACGTCCCGGGGCTGCTCGCCGACATCCCGCGCCAGGGTGGGTTCGGTCCGTCGACCACCAAGCCGTGGTCGAGTTCTCCCTACCACCACCCGGCGGCGGCGTGGGGCGCCGCACGGTCGGTCTCCAAGGTCCTGATCTCCGAACGTGAACTGTTCGCGGGCACCAAGGCGATGCTGGAGATGAACCATCCGGTCCGCGGGTTCGACTGCCCCGGGTGCGCATGGCCGGACTCGAATCACGGCGTGAAGCTGGACATCTGCGAGAACGGCATCAAGCACGTCACGTGGGAGATGACCCACAAGCGCGCCGACGCCGACTTCTTCGCCCGGCACACGGTCGCCGAACTCTCCCAGTGGACCGACTTCGACCTCGAAGACGTCGGAAGGTTGACCGAGCCCCTCGTCTACGACGCGTCGAGCGACCGATACGTCCCCATCAGCTGGAACGATGCGTTCACCATGGTCGGCGAGGAACTGCGCGGCCTCGACAGTCCGAACGAAGCGGCCTTCTACACGTCCGGCCGACTCAGCAACGAGGCCACCTTCCTGTACCAGCTCTGGGTTCGGGAGTTCGGCACCAACAACCTGCCGGACTGCTCCAACATGTGCCACGAAGCCTCTGGTCGTGCACTGACGGCGTCGATCGCGACAGGCAAAGGCACCGCGTCACTCGACGATTGGGACGCATGCGATCTGCTGCTCGTGCTGGGTGTCAACGCGGCGTCGAACGCACCGCGGATGCTGACGTCGCTGGCCCATGCGGTCAAGCGCGGCGCACAGGTGGTCCACATCAACCCGATGAAGGAAGTCGCGTCGACCAGGACGATCGTTCCGCACGAGGTGCTGGAGATGGCGATGTTCAAGTCGACTGACACCGGCACCATGGATGTGCAGGTGCGGCCGGGAGGTGACCTCGCGCTCATCCGCGGCGTCGCGAAGGCGGTGTTCGAAGCCGAAGACGCGGCCCCCGGCCGGGGTGCGCTCGATCACGAGTTCCTGGACAGGTTCACCCACGGGGTGGACGAGTACCGGGCCATCGTCGACGCGGCGACGTGGGACGACCTGACCGCGCAGGCCGGGGTGAGCGAAAGCGACATCCGGACGTTGGCGAAGCTGTACCTCGCGTCGCCGCGCACCATCATCTCGTGGTGCCTCGGCGTCACCCAGCACGGACACGGCGTCGACACGGTCCGCGAATTCACCAACCTTCTGCTGTTGCGCGGAAACATCGGCCGGGAGGGGACGGGACCGTCGCCCGTCCGCGGGCACAGCAACGTGCAGGGCAACCGGACATGCGGAATCGACCACCGGCCGAAGGAGGCGTTCCTTGAAGCGCTCGACGCGGAGTTCGGGATCACGTCGCCGCGCGAGCATGGGCTCGACACGGTGAAGACCGTCGCCGGAATGAACGACGGGACGGTGAAGGTGTTCGTCGCACTCGGTGGAAACTTCGTCCTGGCCGCACCCGACACCAAGTTCACCGCACAGGGGCTGACCCGATGTGAACTCACCGTGCAGGTCAGCACCAAGCTGAACCGAAGTCATCTCGTCCACGGACGCAAAGCGCTGATTCTTCCGTGCCTGGGTCGTACCGAAGTGGACGTGCAGGCGGGCGGACCCCAGGGGGTCTCGTGTGAGGACGCGATGAGCAACGTCCAGCTCTCCGCGGGCAAACGCAAGCCCGCGTCACCGCACCTCAAGTCGGAGCCTGCGATCCTCGGCGGTATGGCTCGAGCGACCCTGCCGACGAGCGCAACGCGGTGGGAGGCGATGGTCGACGACTACGACCTGATCCGAGACTCGATGTCGCGGGTCCTTCCCGGGTTCGAGGGATTTAACGACTTGGTTCGCCGCCCTCTCGGCTTCCGGATCCCGCAAGCGGCGCGGGAGCGGATCTTCCGAACTCCGAGCGGTCGCGCCGAGTTCAGTCACGCGCCGACTCCCGATGTGATCCCGGCGTCGTCCGACGTCCTGGTCCTGCAGACCATGCGGTCGCACGATCAGTGGAACACCACGATCTATTCGAGCGACGACAGGTATCGAGGCGTCAAGAATCTCCGCGAACTGGTGTTCATGAATCGCTCCGACATGGACGACAGGGGACTGTCCGAAGGCTCATTCGTCGACATCGTCGCGACGTCGAAGGACGGTTCTCAGCGTTCCCTGAACCGGTATCGAGCCGTGGGATACGACCTGCCACGAGGTGCGGCCGCCGGATACATGCCCGAGATGAACGCATTGATCGGCGCGGCGGACTACAGCGTCCAGAGTGACCAGCCGCTAATGAAGAACGTCCAGGTCCGAGTCACCGCGTCGGCGTGAGGGCCACGGCGGCCGCGGCGACTGCGATCCCCGCCGCGAGCCACAGCAACGGTGCATGTCCGACTCCGACGACGCGTCCGCCAAGGAACGCGCCCAGAGCGATCGACGCGTTGAAGACTCCGGCGTAGAGGCCCGTCACCTGCTCGACCCGGTCCGGTGCGGCCGTTGTCATCCATAGCTGTCCGGTCACCGAGACGCCTCCGTAGGCGACGCCCCACAGCACGAGGCCGACCATCGCAGCGGCGGGCGCAGTGCCGAGAGTCGCAAGCACGACGACGGCGACGGCGATGCCGACACCGAGCGTCGCCATGCATGATCGGGGCGACTTGGACGCCACGGCGCCTGCGACGAAATTGCCGATGAGCCCTCCGACGCCGTACACGAGCAGCGCGACCGTCACGCCGACCGCGCTGAAGCCGGAGCGATCTTCAAGCAACGGCCGAACGTACGTGTAGGCCGCGAAGTGTGCGGTCACGACCAGTGCGACGGTGATCGCGCCGACCATCACGGACGGACGCAGCAACCGCGGCCGAACGCCGCCGGTCGGCGACTCGACCTCGGGTGGACGACGCATCTCGGGCATGACCCGCAGGGCGACCGCGCCGACGCCGACAGTGGCGACGCCGAGACCGATGAAGGCGGCACGCCACCCGAGCACACTCCCGACGAGGGTTCCCAACGGCACGCCGAGCACCGAAGCGGCGGCCACCCCGCCGATGACGATCGACACCGCGAGCGGACCGCGTCGTCCGGGAACCAGTCGCGCCGCCAGTGCCGACGCCATGCCCCACACTGTCGCCATGCCGAGCCCCACCAGCAGGCGTGACACCAGCAGGACGGGCAGACTGTCGGCGACGCCCGTCACGACGTCGCCGACACCGAGCACGACGAGCGCCGCGGCCAGCACCATCCGCCGGTCCAGTGCCCCGAGAAGGTGCGGCACCACGGGCGCGACGACAGCGGCGACGAGTCCGGTGACAGTCACCGCGAGCCCGATCGCGGCGGATGAGGTCGCGAGGTCGGACGACATGGGAGTGAGCACCCCGATGGGGAGCATCTCGGCAGTCACCACCAGAAATGTCCCGGCGGCGATCACCGCGACGGAGGCCCAACTGCGTCGTGGTGTCGTTGCCGGTGGGGAAGCGGGCGGAAGAACAGGTGAGATGCAATCGGTCACTCCGTTGATTCCACCCGCGGATCGCACGCGGATCAACGCTGACTCTCTCACCGATCGATCACTTAGAGTGATTGATATGACCTCTCGTCAGCCGACGATGCACCAGGTGAACGTGCAGCAGATCGAGTGCCTGATCACGCTCGCCGACGAGCTCCACTTCGGTCGCACCGCTGAGCGGCTGGGCTATTCACAGTCGCGTGTGAGCCAGTTGATCGCTCAACTCGAGCATCGGGTCGGGGCTCGACTCGTCGAACGGACAAGCAGGCGGGTGGCTCTCACTCGAATCGGGGAGCAGTTCGTCGACGAGGTGACACCCGCGTACGCGGGGCTGTTGACCACATTCCAGCGTGCCCGCGACCGAGCGATGCGCGGAGCTCTCGAGGAGCTCCGGATCGGGTTCAGTGGAATGGTGTACGAGCAGGTGACGGCGGCGTTTCTCGAACTCCGCACGACCCACGGAGTGCGAGTGCACAGCGTTGATCTGCCGCTCGGGTCACCGTTCACCGCGCTGCTCGCCGGTGACGTGGACGGAGCGATCGTCGAGCTTCCCGCCGAGGTCGACCGACTCGTCGTCGGATTCGAGTTTCCGGCGCAGGACCGGTTGGTGGCCGTCGGGCGCGAACACGCCTTCGCGGATCGAGACGAGATCGACGTCGAAGAACTGGCGTGTCTGGACATGCTGCACCGTGACGGCGACGCGCCCGAGCACTGGAAGATGGTGCACACCCCGATCGTCACACCCAACGGGCTTCCGATCGTGTCGACGACCGGTGTGACAAGCATGCAACAGGGGCTCGTGCTGGCCGCGACCGGCGACCACGCGATGCTCGTCTGCCGGGCGTACATCGAGTACAACCAGAGGTCGGACGTCCGGTTCATTCCGGTGCGCGGGCTGGAGGGGACGAGCCGTCTTGGACTCCTGTGGCGGGCGGATGCTGCGGCGCCCCAACTCGCGGCGCTGGCCGAGCTGCTCGCGACCACAGTGCGCTGACTGGTCTTTCCCCTTCCACCATAACCTGTGTAAGTGGGCTTGCGGCAAGGCCCAGGGGCGGGTGCACAATGGTCCACTCACCGACGAGAGGGCTCTGTGACCAGCACTGTTTTCCGACTGTCCACCGCCGCCAAGGCCGCCCCCGGCCTCATCGACGCCGACATCGCTCACCTGACGAGGGTCGCCGCTCGGATCGTGGAGCAGACTGCCCGAGCAACCGACGACTTGGCTGCGGCGCGCCGTGTCACCGACCTGCGCGGCGGCGCCGGTGTGGAACGGGACCTGGAGATCCGCAGGCTCGAGACCCGGCTGAGGACGTTGTCGCGGCTCGGCGCCGACGTGGTGCTCGGGCGCATCGACCCGCTCGACGGCGAACCCGTCTACATCGGCCGGATCGGCCTGAGTGACACGGACGGCACGACACTCCTGCTCGACTGGCGCACACCCGACGCCGCGCCCTTCTTCGCCGCAACCCTCGCAGATCCTCGAGGACTCGCCAATCGGCGCCACTATCGATGGGCGTCCGGCGCGATCGTCGACTACTGGGACGAGAGATTCACCGGCGACGACACCGCATCCGCGGCGCTCGACGCTCAGTCTGCGTTCATCGCGAGCCTCGGTGCGAGCCGGTCATCCACGATGCAATCCGTTCTCGGCACCATCGCAGCCGACCAGGACGCGGCGATCCGAGCATCGTCGCGCGGAGTGCTCCTCGTGGACGGCGGGCCCGGCACCGGAAAGACTGTCGTCGCGCTTCACCGCGCCGCCTACCTGCTGTACTCCGATCCCCGCATGCAGGGCGGCCGGGGGCGGATCCTGATCGTCGGACCGCACCGCCCGTACCTCGCGTACATCTCCGACGTGTTGCCGAGCCTCGGCGAGGAAGGCGTCGCCGCGTGCACACTCGCCGAGACCGTCGACGGCGGTGATCGATTTCCCGTCGAGACCGATCCAGGCGTCGCCGCGCTCAAAGGAACGGTCGCAATGGTCGCTGCGATCGAACCCGCCGTGACGTTCTACGAAGAGCCGCCACGCGACGGAACCGACATCGACACCGACTACGGCGACTTCTGGCTGAGCCCCGCCGACTGGGCCGAAGCGATCGCCGCCGTTCCCCCGGGAACCCCGCACAACGAGGCCCGCGGAGACCTCTGGGCAGCCGTGCTCGACATCCTCATCGACACGATCGACGATGACCTCGATCCGACCGTTGTACGGGCCGAGCTGTCCCGGAACTCGGATCTGCATCGTGCGATCAGCCGTGTGTGGCCGCTCATCGAACCCGAGGATCTGGTGTCGGATCTGTGGAGCGTGCCGGCCTACCTGCGCAGATGCTCACCCGGACTCACACCGAGTGAGGTCGACCTTCTGCAACGCGAGAACCCGACGGCCTGGACGGTCTCCGATGTCCCGTTGCTCGACACCGCGGCCCGCCGCCTCGGCGACTCGGGCGCCGCTCGCCGAGCGGCTGCAGCGAGATCAGAGAGCGCTGAACGCCGACGGGTGATGGACAGCGTCGTCGACGACCTCATCGACGCGGCTGACGACGCAGGGAGTCTGGTGACCATGCTCCGCGCGGAGGACATCGCGGGGGTGATCGTCGACGACGCCGACCTGTACCGCGCCGAACCGGATGCGTTGGCCGGGCCGTTTGCGCACATCGTCGTCGACGAGGCGCAGGAACTGTCCGACGCCCAATGGCAGATGCTGATCGCCCGGTGTCCCTCGGGCAGCATGACGATCGTCGGGGACCGCGCGCAGGCACGTGACGGATTCACCGAATCGTGGGCGGACCGCCTCCAACGCGTCGGACTTACTCGTGCCGCGTTGGGTGAGATCACGACGCGCACCTTGACAGTCAACTATCGGACTCCCGAGGAGATCATGGCGGTCGCCGGACCGGCGATCACGGCCGCCCTGCCCGACGCGAGTGTTCCGTCAGCCGTCCGGACGTCGGGAGAACCGGTCAGATTCGGCGCCGCGGCAGATCTGGACACCATCGTCACGGCGTGGCTCGCCGACGACAACGGCACGGTGTGTGTCATCGGCGCAAGCACCGCCGTCGTCGACCCGCGCGTCCGAACGTTGACACCGGTCACCGCGAAGGGACTCGAATTCGACCTCGTCGTCCTCGTGCGTCCTGAACAGTTCGGCGACGAGATCGCAGGCGCCGTCGACAGATATGTCGCCATGACGCGCTCGACCCGCGAACTGGTCGTCCTTCGATAGGGTCCACTCATGGAATTCACGACGATCAGGCACGACCTCGAGGACGGCGTCCTCACTGTTCATCTGAGCCGCCCGGACAACCTGAACGCGTTCACCGTCGAGATGGCGAACGAACTCGAGTACACGTTCACGTCCGTGAACACCGACGACTCGGTGCGTGCGGTGATCGTGACCGGCGAGGGTCGGGCGTTCTGCGCGGGCATGGACCTGGCGAGCGACGGAAACGTGTTCGGTCTCGACGAGTCGGCCACGCCGATGCTCGAGGACATGGTCGACCTCGACGATCCGTCGCTCGAGCAGATCCGGGACACCGGCGGTCGCGTGACCCTCGCGATTCACGCCTGCCGAAAGCCTGTCATCGCGGCGATCAACGGCGCTGCCGTGGGGATCGGTGCGACGATGACGCTCCCCATGGACGCGCGACTGGTGTCGACGAAGGGCCGCATCGGGTTCGTGTTCGGCAGGCTCGGCATCGTGCCGGAAGCGTGTTCGACATGGTTTCTGCCGCGCATCGTGGGGATGCCCGCGGCGCTCGACCTCGTGTATCGTGCGGACATCCTCGATGCGACGGCGGCGAAGGACGTCGGGCTGGTGCAGAGTGTGCACGAACCCGATGACCTGCTTCCCCAAGCGCGAGCCCTCGCCGATGCGTGGACCAAGGGGCGTTCGCCGGTGTCGGTCGCGTTCATTCGCCAGATGATGCTCCGCAATTCCGCGGCACCGGACCCGGTGGACGCGCACCGCGTGGATTCCCTCGCGATGTTCTACACGAGCATCGCGGACGGCGGCGAGGGCGTTCGCGCGTTCGTGGAGAAGCGCTCGCCCGCCTTCACGTCACGCGCGTCGCAGATGCCGCCGTTCTACGCCGAATGGACCGGCGACGACGCGACGTCGCACACCTGACCGGGGTCTTCTCCGGTCGGCCGAGCCGTGGGTACCCTCGATTGATGATGACATCTCGGATCCTCGTAGCCGTGGCGGTGCTCATCGGACTGGGGGCGGCGCTGCCGGCGACGGCAGCGGCCGCACCGGCCGCGAAGGTCCTGGGCGTCCGGCTCGCGCCGGACACTGCCGGATTGACGCCGCAGCTCGCGATCGCCTACACCGTCGCACAATCGGACGCCCAGCGGGCCGGGGTCGGGATGCACATCACGTCCGGCAAGCGGTCGTGGGCCGAGCAGACCCGGATGTGGCGCGACGGCGTCCGCCGCTACGGCAGCGCCGCAGAAGCGAGCCGGTGGGTGCTTCCGCCGTCGCGATCAACACACGTGACTGGTCGCGCGATCGATGTGGGGGCGCGTCGGGGAGCCGCGTGGCTCGAACGGTACGGGTTCCGGTACGGACTGTGTCGAACGTTCGACAACGAGTGGTGGCATTTTGAGCTCACCACCATGCCGGGAGCGCGGTGCGGACCTCGCGTTCCGGACGCGAGTCGACGCTGACGGGGTTGCGAGTGACTCATTCGAGCGACAACGCGAGGTAGGCGATTCACTCGCTGATGCGGCACGATGTAACCGTGTCCGAGAACGTGGTTTCCGAAGAAGTGACGCCGGATCAGAGCCTGGTCGACAAGGTCGACGCTGTGCATGCCGGTGACCGGTCAGAGGGGAAAGTCAGTGAGGTCGTCCAGGTGAGCACTCCTGTCGAGACCACGGATGACGGCCGTGCATACCTGACGTACGAGCAGTTCGGGCGACGCTTCTTCGAAGTGGCGGTGACAGAAGCGCGCATCGGAGCCGCGTTCACCGCGATCGCCGGAGAAGAGTTCCAGGTGGGCCCGATCGCCGCGGGCCCCGGCGGTGTGGTCAAAGTCCAAGCCAACGTGAAGATCGACGAGCCGGAGATCACGCGACAGGTGGCCGACACGATCACCTTCACCGTGAAGCTCCCGCTCTCCATCGGACTGGTCATCGATCTGAAGGTCGACCGCATCCGGTACGACGTCGACGGTCTGGTCACGTTGCCGCTCGCCGTCCGGTGCGCCGAACCACTGCAACTGCGCATCGAGGTGGAGACGCCACACCCGCGAGACGTGTTCGTCGATGTCGCGTCGCACAACATCCGCGGATCGATCATCCGCTATCTGGCGCAGGTCGACGACGAGATCCGGCGTGTGATCGCGCGCTTCGTCGCCGACGAGGTCGACAAGCCCGAGGTTCAGAAGGCGCGACTCATCGACGTCGACGTCGAACTCGGCCGAGCATTCGAAGGGATGGCATAGGAATGGCAGATCAGGGCACGTACGTCGAGGCGAACCAGCCGTACGAGCGCGACACCCGCTACATCGAGACCCGCATCACCCGGGACGGCGCCGACGGGTACCCGGTCGAGGCCGGTCGCTACCGTCTTGTCGTCTCGTATGCCTGCCCGTGGGCGAATCGCGCGATCATCGTCCGCCGTCTCCTCGGCCTGGAGGATGCGATCAGCATGGGCGTGTGTGGACCGACGCACGACAGTCGGTCGTGGACGTTCGACCTCGACCCGGGACACCTCGATCCGGTGCTGCAGATCCCGCGGCTGCAGGACGCCTACTTCGCCCGTGTCCCCGGCTACGAGAAGGGCATCACGGTGCCCGCGATCGTCGACGTTCCGTCGGGAGCTGTCGTCACGAACAACTTTCCGCAGATCACCATCGACTTCTCGCTCGAGTGGACCGACTTCCATCGGGCGGGAGCGCCGGACCTGTACCCCGAGGATCTCCGGGTCGAGATCGACGACGTGAACAAGCTCGTGTACCGCGACGTCAACAACGGCGTCTACCGGTGCGGCTTCGCGGGTTCGCAGGAGTCGTATGACGCCGCCTACGATCAGCTGTTCTCCCGGCTGGACTGGCTCAGCGATCGGCTGAAGACTCAGCGCTACCTCGTCGGCGACACCATCACCGAGGCCGATGTCCGTCTCTTCACCACGCTCGCCCGGTTCGATCCGGTGTACCACGGCCATTTCAAATGCAACCGCGAGAAGCTGTCGGAGATGCCGGTGCTGTGGGCCTACGCGCGAGACCTGTTCCAGACACCGGGCTTCGGCGACTCGACGAACTTCGACCACATCAAGTCGCACTACTACGAGGTGCATCGCGACATCAATCCCTCCGGCATCGTGCCGAAGGGCCCCGATCTCGCGAACTGGGCCGAGCCGCACGGTCGCGAAGCGCTCGGCGGTTCGCCCTTCGGCCGCGGCACCGCTCCGGCCCCGCTGGTCTAGCCGCTTCAACTGCCTAACGCGGCGTTCGACGACAAACGCTGCGCTCCTCGACGCAAACCGACGCTTCAACGACAAACGCGGCCTCCTGAAGGCCGCGTTTGTCAGCGAGGGTCGCGGTGGCCTGAACGCGCGCTTCGTGATCGGCTCAATGGCGCTTTGAGCAGAGGGAACGTGCGAACATGTGCCCGCTCTGGCACCCGCCGTCGTCCTGGCGTTCTTTGAGGAAGCCCCGGAAGGAGTGGACGTGTCACACAGAAGACCGGCCCACACCGCCGCGACCTTCATTGACAAACGCGGCCTTCAGGAAGGCCGCGTTTGTCATTGAAGCGTCGATCTGTCGAGAAGTGCAGCGTTCGTCAGTGAATGCCGCGACGGCCTCAGACGAGCGCTTCGTCCTTGACTGGAACGTCGTCCTGCTTCAGTTTCTTGACGGCGGGGATGGCGAGGGTGATGGCGACGCCGACGAACGCTGCGATCGCACCGATCAGGAAGCACCACTTGAACGCGTCGTTCGTCGGGACCTCCTTGACGCCCAGCGTGAACGTCGAGCTCGTCAGGATCACGGCCATCACCGCCGACGACAGGGTGGTGCCGATGGAGCGCATGAGGCCATTGAGGCCGACGGCCGCACCCATCTCGGTCATCGGGACGGCACCCATGATCAGGGTCGGCATGGCGGCGTAGCCGATGCCGACACCCGCCGAGCCGATCACGGAGGCGACCGCCAGCTGCCACGGTGCGTCCATCAGGAAGTATGCGCAGAGGTAGCCGACGCCGAGGACGGTCGCGCCGACCGCAAGCGTCACCTTGGCGCCGAACTTGTTCATCATCGACGCCGACACCGGTGCGAACACCAGCATCATCAGGCCGCCGGGAGCCATCCACAGGCCGGCATGCAGGATCGACTGCCCCATGCCGCCCGCGGCTTCGGGGAGTTCCATCAGCATCGGCATCACAACTGCTTGGGCCATCATGCCGAAGCCGACGGCGATCGCGGCCAGGTTCGTCAGGAGCACGGCCGGTCGGGCGGTGGTCCGCAGGTCGACGAGCTGATTGGACTGACGCAGTTCAAAAGCGCCCCAGATGAGCAGGACAGCGATGCCGCCGAGCAGGAATCCGAGGGTCTTGCCCGAGCCCCATCCCCAGTCGTTGCCCTTCGATATGGCGACGAGCGCGCTCGAGAGACCGATCGTCAGGCCGATCGCCCCGATGCCGTCGAAGCGGCCGCCGATGGCGTCGTCGATGTGCGGGACGACGAACTGGACGAGGAGCGCAACGACCACGGCGAGGCCCGCGGCGACCCAGAACAGGGCGTGCCAGTCGAGGTCCTGCGCGATCCACGCCGACAGCGGGAGTCCGATCGCTCCGCCGACGCCGAGGGTTGCGCTCATCGCCGACACCGCCACAGCGGTGAGTCGCGGGGGAGTGACCTCACGCATCAGACTGATGCCGACGGGGACGAAGCCCATGGCGAGGCCCTGCACGGCGCGTCCGGCGATCATCGGGACCAACGAGGTCGACAACGCGCAGATCAGTGAGCCGACGATCAGGAGGATCGCGCTCGCGAGGAGCACTCGCTGCTTGCCGAACATGTCGCCGAGGCGGCCCGCGATCGGCATCGCGACGGCTGCCGCCAGCAGCGTCGCCGTGATGATCCATGAGGCGTTGCCGATGCTTGTGCTCAGCAAAGTCGGAAGTTCGGGCTGGATCGGGATGATCAGCGTCTGCATGAGTGACGCCACGAGCCCGCCGAAGCAGAGCACTGCGACGACGACGAGTGCCGAGCGGTTCTGCTCCGGCGACTCGTCAGGTGCGGTGTCGAGTGACATGGGTGTCCTTCTCTGTGGATCTGAGGGATACATCGAATAGACTATGCACGGTACATATGCATGATGCACATTCAAAATCGGGCATGTGGCATACTCGGCTGCGACATTCGCGGAGAACGAGGTGGAGATGGCCGACGAGGGGGCATGCGTGTTGTCGGAGGATGACGACTCGATCTGGTCGTCGCCGGTGTACCGCGGCCTTGTGGAAGAACTGCTGCGCATGCGCAAGCGGAGGTCCGACGAACACAACGGCGCGATTCTCGACGGCTCCGCGTTCAGCATTCTCTGGCAGCTGAACGAGGGGCCTGGGCGTACGCTCCGCGAACTGACCGATGCGCTCGAGCTCGAACAGTCGACGGTGAACCGCCAGGTGAACGCCGCGATCAAACGCGGCTACGTCGAACGGTACGAGGTCGAAGGTCAGGTCAGTCGATTGCATCGGCCCACAGAGGAAGGGCGCCGGGCGTTCGAGCACGACGGCCTCCTCCGCGCACAGCGACTCGACCGAGTGTTCTCCGACCTCGCACCGGGCACACCGGAGGGTCTGCTCGCTCAATTGAAGGCGTTCAACGACGCCTACGACCGCAGGCTCGCGTCCGACGGCTGATGCTCGCGCGCCATCACCTCGGCTGCGGCGGTCGCTGACGTCACTGCCGACTCGACGGTGTCGCCGACGCCCATCGCCCATCGAGCGCCGGCGCCCGCCGTCCACTCGACGAGTACGACGTTGAGGGTCTGGCCGTCGACGGTCGCGGTCCTGATGTGCCGTTCGACGACGCTGACGGATCTGCCGTCGGCGTCGGCGGTCCGCGCGTAGGTCGCGAGAAACAGCGTCCACAGCTCGGAGGCGGTCACCTCCGCGCCCGACCCGTCGGTATGCCGCTGCACGGCGGCGGCGAAATCGATCTCGAGGCGACGAGGCAGGGTCAGACCTGCGGCCGACTCGATGAGATATCCGATCCCGCCCTTGCCGGACTGCGAGTTCACGCGGATCACCGCGTCGTATGAGCGGCCGATGTCTGCGGGGTCGATGGGCAGATACGGCACTGCCCACGCTGCGTCGGATTCGGCCACGCCTCGTCGGGCGGCGTCGCGACTGTGCGCCACGAAACCCTTTCGGATCGCGTCCTGGTGGGTGCCGCTGAACGCCGTGTGCACCAGATCGCCGACGTACGGGTGGCGCGGATGGATTTCGATGCCGTTCGCGCGCTCGACCACGCGCCGGATGCGGTCGATGTCGGAGAAGTCGATCATCGGGTCCACACCTTGTGCGTGCAGGTTGAGGGCCAAGGTGGCTATGTCGACGTTGCCGGTCCGTTCGCCGTTGCCGAAGATGCAGCCCTCCACGCGTTGGGCGCCCGCCAGCACCGCGAGTTCGGCGCATGCGACGCCGGTGCCACGGTCGTTGTGCGGATGCACAGACAGGATCAACGACTCGCGACGGCCCAGGTTGTGGTGCATGTATTCGATCTGGTCGGCGTACACGTTCGGCGTGGCGACCTCGACGGTCGCCGGGAGATTCAGAATCACGGGCCGGTCGGGACTCGCATCCCACAGCGTGGTCATCGTGTCGCAGATGTCGAGCACCACGTCGGGTTCGGTCACGTTGAACACCTCGGGGGAGAACTCGAAGCGGACGTTGTCGGCGTCGCCGGCGAACTCCAACACGTCCTCGCCGCCGCTCGTGATCAGCCGCTTCAGGTCGTCCACGTCGCGCTGCAGGACCACATCGCGCCACACCGGTGCGGTGGCGGTGTACATGTGGATCACGACGTCTGTCGTGATGCCGGCGACGGACTGCATCGTCCGCTCGATCAGATCGCGGCGTGCAGGTGTGAAGACGACGATCGTCACGTCGTCGGGAATCAGTCGCCGGTCGGCGAGCAGCCGGACGAAGTCGAAGTCGGTGGCCGACGCAGACGGGTATCCGACCTCGATCTCCTTGTAGCCGATGGAGACCATCAACTCGAAGAACTCCCGCTTGCGCGCCGGATCCATCGGTTCGGGCAGTGCTTGATTGCCGTCGCGGAGATCGACCGGAACCCACAGGGGCGCCTCGGTGATGCGATTCGACGGCCAGATCCGGTCGACGAGAGGAACGTCGACGCGGGCGAAGACGTCGCGATAACGGTGGGACGGCATGGGGGACGGTTGCTGGCGATTCATTGTGTGAGCTTTCTTCCTCGAGACCCTCAGACCGGCGAGTGCATCCCACGGAGAGTCGCCGGTCTGGGATCAGGACTCGCCGTGGCAGAGAAGGAGGAGAAGGCTCGAACGCATGGCTAGAATGTAGCAGAAGTTGTCAGACAAGTAGAGGTGCTTTTGTGACGCAAAGGGTGACGAGAACGCCGTTGGCCGACCAGGCGGCCGCGCTTCTCCTGGATCGAGTCCGTGGTGGGGAGTGGGCACTCGGAGCGAAACTCCCTGGTGAGAACACTCTCGCGGGTCAACTGGGAGTCGGGCGATCCACGGTCCGAGAGGCGATCAGGCAACTGGCCGGCCGAGGTGTCCTCATCAGCAGGCAGGGCTCCGGAGTGTTTGTTGCGGCACTCGACGCCGCAGAGGACCGAGCTGAGGTCATGCGCCGCGCGTCGATCGTCGCGGTGATCGAAGCGCGTGTCGCGATCGAGGCGGAGGCGGCCGCGCTCGCAGCGGAACGCCGTACTCCGGCGCAGATGAGGGAGATTCGCAGAGCCCTTGCTGCGCGCGCCGTCGCCGTTCACGACGCTGCCGCGCATGTCGACGCCGATCTGGCATTCCACCGTGCCGTCGTCGTGGCAGCCGGGAACCCCGTCTTGACCGACTTGTACGACCTGTCGACGCCCCGCATGAGGGAGGCGATGATCGACATGCTGGCGATGGTGGGCCGCTTCGGCTCGGACGCCGACCATGCCGCGCACTCCGACCTCGCCGACGCCGTCGCCGACCGTCGGGGCCACGACGCCGCCCGCGCCAGCCGAGACCACCTGACCGCCTTGAAGGAGGCCCTGTCATGACCTCAGCAGTCCCCGACACGAAGGCAGACGACGTTCTCGTGCTCTCCCAGGTCACGTTCCGCCGGGACGGCAGGGAGATCCTGCACGGCATCGACCTGACGGTCCGTGCGGGGGAGCATTGGGCGCTGCTCGGTCCGAACGGTGCGGGCAAGACCACGATCGTCGGGTTCTGCGCAGCGCAGACCCACCCGACGACCGGGACTGTCGATGTCCTCGGCAAGCGCCTGGGTCGCGTCGACATGCAGGAACTCCGCCGACACATCGGCCACGTGAACCCGCGTCATCCGTTGCGTTCGCCGTTGAGTGTCGTCGACGTGGTGCTCACGGGGATCACCGGAACCATCGACACGCCGATGCGATGGACGCCCACCGCCGAGCAGATCGACCACGCTCACGCGCTGATCGATGACGTCGGACTCGGTGATCGGCGCACGAGCACGTGGCCGACGATGTCGCAGGGCGAACGCGGCAGAGCGCTGGTGGCGCGTGCGCTCGCAAGCGATCCGGAGCTGCTGCTGCTGGATGAGCCCACGACCGGGCTGGACGTCGCCGCGCGCGAACAACTGCTCGAGACGATCGACGGATTGGCTGTCACAGCGCCGAACGTCGCGTCGATCCTGGTGACCCATCATCTGGAGGAGCTGCCCGAGTCGACGAGCCATGCGCTGGTGATCGCGCACGGCGCTCAGGTGGCCTCCGGCAGCGTGAACGACGTCGTGACCAGTGAGATCATCAGCCGGGCGTTCGAGCATCCGATCACGGTCGGCCACGACGCAGGCCGCTGGTCCGCGCGTGCAGTCAGGGCTCGAGAAGCACCTTGATCGCGGTTCGCTGATCCATCGCACGGTAACCTTCGGCCGCCTGCTCCAGCGGAAGCGTCAGGTCGAACACCTTGCCCGGATCGATGGTGCGTCGTGCGATGCGGTCCAGCAGGTCGGGCAGGAAACGGCGGACCGGAGCCGGGCCGCCGTGCAGATGAACAGTGGAGTAGAACAGTTTGTCTCCGGGCAGCTCCACGCCGTGGGAGACGCCGACGTAGCCGACGTGGCCGCCGGGTCGGGTCGATCGGATCGCCTGCATCATCGACTCCTGCGTGCCGACCGCCTCGATCACCGAGTGCGCACCGAGCCCGTTGGTGAGTTCCTTGATCGCCGAGACTCCGTCGCGCCCACGCTCGGCGACGATGTCTGTCGCGCCGAACTGGCGAGCGAGTTCCTGACGATCGGCGTGGCGGCTCATGGCGATGATCCGCTCCGCGCCGAGCTCCCGCGCTGCGAGCACACCGAGCAGGCCGACGGCGCCGTCGCCGACCACGGCCACGGTCGAACCTGGTTTCACGTCGGCCGCCACGGCCGCGAACCATCCGGTGCCCAGCACGTCGGACGCTGCGAGATACGCGGGGATGAGGTCGGTGTCCGGGGCCTCGGCGGTGGCCACGAGCGTGCCGTCGGCGAGCGGGATCCGCGCGTACTCGGACTGTGTCCCGATGCCGCCCATGCCGTGGACCTGCACGCACCTGGACTGATAGCCGGCCTGACAGATCTCGCACGTGTTGTCCGACGCCATGAAGGAGCCGACCACGAAGTCGCCCGGTTTCACCGTGGTGACCGCCGAGCCGACCTCTTCGACGTAGCCGACGTACTCGTGGCCCATCGGTGCGTCGTGCACGTCGTTGGCGCCGCGATACGGCCACAGGTCCGAACCGCAGATGCACGTCGCTGCGACTTTGATGATCGCGTCCGTCGGTTCGACGATCACCGGATCGGGTCGGTCGACGACGGACACCTGGCCGGGGGCATTCATGATCACTCCACGCATGGATTCCACACTAGTGACTCCACTGTCCCGCCGCCCGCGGGAATAGATCGCCCGCGGGCGAGGTTGCACGAGCTTGGACCATGAGGAGAGTGCAGGCGTGAGACGCGGGAGTTCGACGATGTTCGCCTCCCTCTCCGTACCCAATTTCCGGACATACGTCACCGGAGCGTTCGTGTCCAACATCGGGACGTGGGTCCAGCGCGTCGCGCAGGACTGGCTGGTTCTTCAACTCTCGAACGGCTCGGCGGTCGCTGTCGGCATCACGACTGCGCTGCAGTTCCTGCCGGCTCTGCTGCTGTCGCCCGTCGGAGGTCTCCTCGCCGATCGCTTCGACAAGCGCAGGCTGCTCATGGCCACCCAGTCGTGGATGGCGGTCTCCGCCCTGATCCTGGGGGCGCTCGCCATCGCCGGGGACGCGACCACCGTGCACGTGTACGTGTTGGCGTTCGTGTTCGGCATCGGCTCCGCGCTCGACGTCCCGGCGCGGCAGGCGTTCGTCTCCGAGATGGTCGGCGCGGACCGGCTCACCAACGCGATCGGCCTCAACAGTTCCGCGTTCAACGCGGCGCGCCTCATCGGGCCGGGGATCGCCGGACTCGTCATCGCAGCCTTCGGCAGCGGGTGGGCGATCCTCACCAACGGTGTCAGTTACATCGCGTTCCTGCTGGCGCTTGTGATCCTCGATGAATCGAAACTTGTCCGAAGTGAACCTATTCCACGAGCGAAAGGCCAGGTCCGGGAGGGCTTCAGATACGTCGCCCGACGTGCCGACCTGCTGATCGCGTTGGGGGTCGGTTTTGCGGTCGGCACCTTCGGCATGAACTTTCAGATGACCAACGCCCTGATGGTCCGCAACGAGTTCGGGCTTGGAGCCCAGACCTATGGTGTGCTCGGTTCCGTCCTCGGCATCGGATCGCTGCTCGGCGCGTTGCTCGCGGCCCGTCGGAAGGCCGCGCCGAGTCTGAAGTTCGTCGTGATCTCGTCGCTGGTGTTCGCGCTGCTCATCGGACTGTCGGGGGCTGCGCCCACGTACCTCCTGTACGCGATCAGCCTGCCGCTCGTCGGCTTGTCCGCATTGATCACGCTCACGTCCACCAACATGTACGTGCAGACCAGCGTCGAACCGCAGGTCCGGGGTCGGGTGATGGCCCTCTACATAACGGTCCTGATGGGCGGTACGCCGATCGGTTCGCCACTCCTCGGGCTCCTCGCTGAATGGCTCGGCCCCCGTGCACCCCTGATCGGCGGCGCGTTGGTCCAGGCGAGCATGATCGTCGCCGTCGTCGTTCTGGTTCGGCGGTTCGGCCCGGCGGCGAGAGCCGATCAGACGCCGACGACGCCGGAGGAGACCCACTCCGCGGACAGCGCGGCGGGATAGCCGAGTTCGTCGAGCAGTGCGCGCGTGTGCTGTCCGAGAGCGGGCACGTCGCCCATCGCGAGTTCGACGTCGGCGAAGCCCATCGGAGGCAGCAGCGCTTGGACCGGCCCGACGGGTGTGCCGATCGTGCGCCAGCGGTCGCGTTCGGCGAGCTGCGGATGATTCACCAGCCCGGCGACATCGTTGACGACGGCTGACGGAACACCCGCGGCCTCGAGCCGCGCCGCGAGGTCGGCCCCCGCGAAGCGGATGGTCTCGGCAGCCACTGCGGAATCGCACTCCACTCGGTGGGCCACGCGGTCGGTGTTGGTGACGAAGCGGGGATCGTCAGCGACGTCGGGACGGCCGAACACGCCGTTCATCAACGTCTGCCATCCGCGATCGTTCTGCACCCCGATCAGGAGTCGACCGTCCGCCGTCGGGAATGAGTCGTACGGGACGATCGCCGCGTGCCCCAGTCCGTGCCGCTGCGTCTGTCGTCCGGTGTGCATCTGGATGTACATCGGGTGCCCGATCCATTCGGCTGTCGCGTCGAACATCGAGACGTCGACGACACCGCCTCGGCCGGTTCTGGATCGCCGGAACAAGGCGGCGAGAATCGACTGCGCGAGGTAGAGACCTGCCGCGATGTCGGATGCGGGCACCCCGGTCTTCGCGGGCTCGGCAGGACTGCCGGTCAGCGACACCAGTCCGGTCTCGGCCTGGATGAGCAGGTCGTACGCCTTCCGGTCCCGGTACGGACCTGATGTGCCGTATCCGCTGATGCTCGCGGTGATCAGGGCGGGATCGGCAGTCGCGAGCTCGGCGGGGTCGAGTCCGAGCCGCGCCGCCGCTCCCGGCGCCGAGTTCTGAACGAAGACATCGGCGCGGGCGACGAGTTCCCGGGCGATCGCCAGACCCTCGTCCGACTTGAGGTCGACGGCGATCGACTCCTTGCCTCGATTGAGCCACACGAAATGACTCGCCAGGCCGTCGACAGCCGTGTCGTAGTTGCGTGCGAAGTCGCCCTCGCCGACACGTTCGATCTTGATCACGCGGGCGCCCAGGTCGGCGAGATGACGCGTCGCGAGGGGAGCGGCGACCGCCTGCTCCAGCGAGACCACGGTGATGCCCTCGAGGGGGAGTTCCGACATGCCGCCCACGTTAACGGTTCCTGCGGGTTCGCCGGGTCGAGGACGCCTTCGGTAGCCTGCTCCGGGTGAGCAACACTGTGCCCGTCGAGTCCGTGAACGCCCGAATCGCCCGTGAACTCGGCGTAGCCGAGGGGCGCGTGGCCGCCGCCGTCGCGTTGTTGGACGATGGTTCGACCGTTCCCTTCATCGCCCGCTACCGCAAGGAAGCGACCGGGAGCCTGGACGACGCGCAGCTCCGACTGCTCGACGAACGTCTCCGTTACCTGCGTGAACTCGATGAACGGCGCTCTGCCGTCATCGCCTCGATCGAGGAGCAGGGCAAGATGACCGACGTGCTTCGAGCACAACTGCTCGCCGCCGACACGAAGGCGCGTGTCGAGGACATCTATCTGCCCTACAAGCAGAAGCGTCGGACCAAGGCGCAGATCGCCCGTGAGGCGGGGCTCGAACCGCTCGCCGACGCACTGCTGGCCGATCCTTCGCTCATTCCGGATGAGGCGGCCGCGGCGTACCTCACCGACGACGTCGCCGATGTCGCGGCAGCACTCGACGGTGCGCGGCACATCCTCATCGAGCGGGCCTCCGAGGACGCCGAACTCGTCGGCGCGGTCCGCACACGATTCTGGTCGGAGGGCCGCCTGCGAACCGAGGTCCGCACGGGTGCAGAAGCGACCCCCGCCGCGCAGAAGTTCCGCGACTACTTCGACTTCTCCGAATCACTCGACGACATGCCGTCGCACCGAGTGCTCGCCGTGCTGCGCGGTGAGAAGGAGGAGGCGCTGTCGTTGACGTTCGACGGCGGCGAGGACGAGGCCTACCAGGCCCTCGTCGCCCAGACACTCGGCGTCGACCTCTCGACGCCCGGCGGAGCCACCACCTGGCTTGCGGGCACCGTGCGGTGGGCGTGGCGCACCAAGCTGATGATCACCGCGACCATCGAAGCCCGCATGCGGCTGCGACAGCGCGCAGAGGAGGAGGCCGTTGCGGTCTTCGCGACCAATCTGAAGGACCTGCTGCTCGCCGCGCCCGCGGGCACCCGCGCAACACTCGGCCTCGACCCGGGCTTCCGCACCGGAGTCAAGGTCGCCGTCGTCGACGCCACCGGCAAGGTCGTGGACACCACAGCGGTGTTTCCGCACCAGCCGCAGAAGCAGTGGGACCGAGCGAAGGCCGAACTCGCGGCGCTCGTCCTCCGGCACGACGTCGAACTGATCGCCATCGGCAACGGCACCGCGTCGCGCGAGACCGACGCCCTCGCCGCCGAACTCATCGCCGAGATCACCGCGGGCGGCGGCAAGGCGCCGGCGAAAGCCGTGGTCAGCGAGGCAGGCGCGTCGGTGTACTCGGCGTCGGAGTATGCGTCGCAGGAGCTGCCACAGCTGGATGTCTCGATTCGAGGGGCTGTCTCGATCGCTCGGCGCCTGCAGGACCCGCTCGCCGAACTGGTGAAGATCGATCCCAAATCCATCGGCGTCGGGCAGTACCAGCACGATGTCGCACCGGCCACGCTCGCTCGGAGCCTGGACGCTGTCGTCGAAGACGCGGTGAACGCTGTCGGAGTCGACCTGAACACCGCCTCGGCGCCGCTCCTCGCGCGGGTGTCGGGTGTCACGCCGGGGCTGGCGACCGCGATCGTCGCCCATCGTGATCAGGTGGGTGCATTCGCGAGCCGGAAGTCGCTGCTCGACGTTCCGCGCCTCGGGCCGAAGGCGTTCGAGCAGTGCGCAGGCTTCCTTCGCATCCGCGGCGGCGTCGATCCGCTCGACGCGTCCGGCGTGCACCCGGAGTCGTACCCGGTGGTCCACAAGATCCTCGACGGGGCCGGTCGTCCGCTCGACGAGATCATCGGCGACACCCGCACGCTGCGCGCCCTCAAGCCGGAGTCGTTCGCCGACGAGCGGTTCGGCGTCCCGACCGTCACCGACATCATCGCGGAACTGGAGAAGCCCGGTCGTGACCCGCGCCCGGCCTTCGAGACCGCGACGTTCGCCAGCGGAGTGGAGAAGGTGTCGGATCTGCGGCCCGGCATGGTCCTGGAGGGTGTCGTCACCAACGTCGCCGCATTCGGTGCATTCATCGACGTCGGCGTTCACCAGGACGGCCTGGTCCACGTGTCGGCGATGTCGGACAAGTTCGTCTCCGATCCGCACGATGTGGTCCGGTCCGGCCAGGTGGTCCGTGTGAAGGTCATGGAGGTCGACGTCGATCGGCAGCGCATCGGGCTGTCGTTGCGTCTCAACGACGAGCCGGGCGACAAGGGAGCCCGAGCTGACGGCCGCGGAGGCCGGCCACGCGGTGAGCAGAACAACCCCGGGGCCGGTCGCGGCGGACAGAATCGTGGCCAGCGGAACGGCGGCGCTCAGAAGGGCGGAGGTCAGCGGAACGGCGGTCAGCGCGGCGGCGGTCAGCGTGATGCGAGCGGTTCGATGGCACAGGCACTGCGGGACGCGGGATTCGGTCGCTGAGGGACGGATTGTCGGACCCCGGCGGTAGTGTCCGGACCATGAAGAACTCTCTCCTCAACATCACGTTCAACACAACGGACGCACTCGGTCTCGCGCAGTGGTGGGCAAGCGCGTTCGACGGTCGAATCGTCGACGAGAACGACGGCTGGTTCGTCTTCGTCTCGCTCGGCGAGGGCCGCCCGGGCCTTGCGTTCCAGAAGGTGGACGCCCCGGCAGGCGGAAATCGTCTGCACCTCGACTTCGGGGTCGACGACATGGCCGCTGCTGTCGCCGGACTCGTGTCGGCGGGCGCGACTGTCGTCGGGGAGCGGTCGATGCCCGGCTTCACCTGGACCACGCTCGCCGACCCGGAGGGCAACGAGTTCTGCGTCGCCGAACACGGCTGACGATCTGAGGCCGGGCTGTCGAAATTCGGTTGGTCGGCGGATACGTCGGCTACTAGCCTGGAGCAGCTATGGGTAACTCAGTCGTACGCTCGGTGAAAGAGCGCGATCGAACATTTGCGAACATTCTGCTGAACACGGCAATCGCCAACGTGACCACGAGCTTCCTGTGGTTCGCGTTGACGTTCTGGATGTACCTCGAGACCCGCAACGTGATCGCCACCGGTGTGATCGGCGGCGGGTACATGTTGATCATCGCGATGGCGAGCATCGGGTTCGGCACGATCGTGGATCGCTTCCGAAAACTGATCGTGATGCGCGTGTCGGCGCTGTTCACGTTGGTGATGTTTCTGCTCGCCGGGCTCGCGTACGTGGCGATGCCCGACTCGACGGATGTGTCACTCACCTCGCCGTGGCTGTGGGTCTTTGCGATTCTCGTGCTGGTCGGCGCGGTGATCGAGAACATGAGATCGGTGGCGTTGTCGACGACAGTCACCATCCTCGTCGACGCCGACCGCCGCGACAAGGCGAACGGCTGGGTCGGGACCGTTCAGGGCCTCTCGTTCATGGTGACCAGTGTGTTCTCGGGTCTGGCAGTCGGTTTCCTCGGCATGGGACCGACGGTCGTCATCTCGATCGTGTTCGTCGCGGTCGGGTATGTTCATCTGCTGTTCCTGACGATGCCGGAGGAGGAGCACGTCGTCGCCTCCGACGCTGCCGGTGCGTACGATCTTCGCGGCTCTCTGCGCGCGGTGCACGCTGTCCCGGGCCTTTTCGCGTTGATCATCTTCTCGACGTTCAACAACTTCGTGGGCGGCGTCCACATGGCGTTGTTCGATCCGTACGGACTCGAACTCTTCTCCGTGCAGATGTGGGGTGTGGTCTTCGCGATCAGCGCCACCGGGTTCATGGTCGGCGGCGCACTCATCGGACGCTTCGGCCTTGGCGCCAACCCGATGCGGACGATGCTGATCGCAGTCATGATCACCGGAGTGATCGGCGCGGCCATCTCGTTCCGGGCGTCTCCAGTTCTCTGCATCATCGCCGCCTGGTTCTTCATGGCGACGATGCCCGCAGTCGAGGCGGCCGAACAGACGGTGATCCAGCGGGTGGTCCCGCTGCAGCAGCAGGGACGCGTGTTCGGGTTCGCAGGGGCCTTCGAGGCCGCGGCCGCCCCGGTGACGGCGTTCCTGATCGCACCGATCGCCGAAGCCGTCGTGATCCCGTGGGCCGACGGCGACGGCGCCGCCGCCCTCGCGCCGTTGCTCGGCACCGGACCGGGGCGAGGCATCGCCCTGGTCTTCCTGATCGCAGGCGCGGTCACGGTCCTCGCCGCGGCGATCGCCTTCGCGACACCCGTGTATCGGAGCGTGTCAGCCGAATACGCGTCGACGACCGGCGACGCCGCGGAGGAGACCGGCGACCCGGCCCACGTGTGAGGTCTACAGTTCGTCGGTGTCGACGACGCGTCGACGGACGGACAAGAGCGTCACGTCTGGTCGGGACGCGCCGTGACGTTCGAGGGTGTCGAGAACATCGGTCAGGTGTGCGATGTCGGAGTTGACGACAGCGACTCCGACACCGGCTCGGCGGTGAAGGTCGAGATGATCCGTCTCGGCGACCGAGACGGAGTATTTGCGGCGGATCTCGGCGATGATCGGCCGGACGACCGAACGCTTCTCCTTGAGGGAGTGCACGTCACCGAGAAGGAAATCGAATTCAAGAGTACCGATCCACATAGAAGCGCCGACTCTACCTGATACGGACACCGATCGGATAGAGGCTGTCGGCGAGCGACTTCTTCCGCCTGACGTTCTCCTGCACCGCCTCCGGCGTGTACCCGCCTGCGGTGGGGCGCGCCGGAGTCTGCAGGTCGACGCCACCGGACACCACGGTCCATGCCGACCCGGCATCGACCAAAGCCTGATGCTTGGTGGCGTAATAGTCCGTGCTCGCCGAGATCGCGACCCCCGAATCGCCCGCCGCGGCGGCGATCATGTGCGGGTGGTACCTCGTCGACAGCCAGGTGCCGCGGTTGACGGGCAGCCCGTCGCGCCACAGGTTTCGGAACGGGATCACCGCCGCGCCCTCGAGACGATCGGCGAGCATCGTCGGGATGGTGTAGTCGTGGCCCGGGATGCACTCGACGACCGTCACATCGCGGCCGGGCACGTCCCAGGCGTCCAGGGTGGCCCGGATGAACGACGCGAGGGCATCGGTTCCCGTCCGCCCGTCCCAGGAGAACGTGTCCGTGAGATCGCTCTGAGCGCACAGCACGACGCCGGTGCCGGCCGGTGTGCGAGGACGAGTGAGTATGGGGGAGAGCCAGGCGTCGTCTCCCGTCCGCGACAGGCCGGGGGCGCCGGCGAGCAGCGTCTCGGTCGGTGCGTCACGGACGTCGAGGACGTCGAAGCGGGAGGCGGCGGCGAGCATCGCGGCACCCGTAGCTCCATCGATCGCCGGAGTGAAACCGGCGCCCGTCGCAACGGTCCGCGCCCCGGTCTTCTCAGCGACGGCGGCCATCGCGGACAGGAGGGCTCCGTGATGCGGCCACACGGCGTTGACGAATCCGCCGCCCACCAGATGGATCGTTCCCGCCCGGAGCAGCATGTCGATCCCGGCGTCGTTGCGGGGTGACGCGCCGAGCCTGCTCGCAGTGTCGGCGACCCACTCCCACGGCGCGTCGGGATCGACGTCGTGGGCGTCCGGGGACACCGCGTGATGAACCAGCTCCCACAGTGTGTCGACGAACACCGCGCGTCGATTGGCGTGTCGGAGCAGCAGCGATGCTTGACCGGGACGAGGTGAGTCGACGACGACCCGCGCCATCGGCCTCCGGATGGCGATGTGCCGCAGCCAGGCCTCGGTGATCAACTCGTCGCCGAAATTCGGGAAGCCTGCCGTGGTGACCAGGTAGATCAGGTCTGCCGAATCGACACGTGAGCGCACCTTGGAGCGCACCGACCGGGTTCGCTGGGCGACCTCGGTGACGGAGGGAAGCGCCATCGTGTCAGTTCTCGCGGTCGCCGAGAAGCGTCGCGACGTGATCGGGAACGAACTTCGAGAGCGAGCGCGGCGGACGGTGATAGTTGCCGGTGGCGATCGGCTTCTTCGGCAGCTTCACGCGTTCGGTCTCGATGTGCGTGAACGGAATCGTCGACAGCAAGTGCGAGATCATGTTGATTCGCGCGTTCTTCTTGTGGTCCGACTCGACGACGAACCAGGGGCTGGTCAACGTGTCGGTGTGGACCATCATCTCGTCTTTGGCGCGAGAGTAGTCCTCCCACCGGTACACCGACTCGAGGTCCATCGGGCTGAGTTTCCACTGGCGGACCGGGTCGTCACGGCGTGCGCGGAATCGACGCAACTGCTCGTCGTCGGACACCGAGAACCAGTACTTCCGCAGCAGGATTCCGTCGTCGATCAGCATCTGCTCGAAGATCGGCGTCTGTCGCAGGAAACGGGTGTGCTCCTCCGGTGTGCAGAAGCCCATGACCTTCTCGACACCTGCCCGGTTGTACCAGGAGCGGTCGAGCAGGACGATCTCACCTTTGGTGGGGAGCTTCTCGACATATCGCTGGTAGTACCACTGACCACGCTCGCGGTCGGTCGGGGCGGGCAGTGCCTCGACGCGGCAGATGCGAGGGCTGAGGTACTCGGTGATGCGCTTGATTGCGCCGCCCTTGCCTGCGGCGTCTCGGCCTTCGAATATCACGACGACACGCGCACCGGTCGCTCGCACCCACTCCTGCAGCGCGACGAGCTCTGTCTGCAGCCGGAACAGTTCGGCTTCGTACACGTCCTTGGGGAGTTTGGTTTCCGCGGCAGGTGCCGGATTCTTCGCCATGCGGACGATCTTAGAGGTCGGCCGCGCTCAGTTGCCCGCAGTCGCCGGTGCCGCGGTGAGTCGAAGTCCGATCGTCGGGTTCTTGACGTTCGTCAGTCGCAGTTCGTCACCGTCCACCACCGCTGCGACCTCGCCGTCGAGTACCGCGGTCACCGCCTGCTCGACGTCCATCACCTCCGGTGGGCACATCTTGCGGGTCGTCGCGATCGGGCCGAAGGTGACCTTCTGCTCGCTCCCGGAGCCGACGACCGTCGCGTCGCCGTGCATCTGGTTGCAGCCCGCGAAACCGGTGAACGATCCGTCGGCGCCGATCCGCACGGTCGGCTTGACCCTCTCGATGACCGCCGAGCTCTCGACGGCTTCGTTCCGGACCAACGCCTTGACCGTCCACGTGGTCCCCGCGACGGCACGCGTCACGCGTTCGTTGAGGGTGAGGGTGACATCGTCGCCCTTCAACGTCAGGGTTCGACCGTCCAGCCGCCACGTGACCGGGGACTCGAACAGAGTGTTGATCCAGCCGTCGACCTTGTCACGTGGTGGCGGGCAGGCCATCATCGTGCCGACGAGGCCGCTGACGGTGATCGTGCCGCCGTCGAACGCGGCTGTTCCGCCGTGGCCGTTGCATCCACCGTTCACGCTGATCTGTCCCTTGGCGCCGAACGACACGGTGAGTGGTCCGTTACCCGGCACCACCTGGTTCGTGGCGTCGTCCGACACGTAGGTCTTGCCGTCGAGTGCCGCAGGGTCCGGGGTGGAGGACGCGGAGGACGAGGTGTCCGAACCGCACGAAGTGATCCCGAGCGCCGCCGCGCCGACGGCTGCGATCAGAGGGATGAGCCGGGTCCAGCGGATGGGGCCGCGGTCGTGTCGGTGTTCCATGAGGGCAACGGTAGTGCAGCCGCAGCGGCCGATCGTGCGCCGCGCCGCGTACGGTAGATCACGATCGGACACCACCATCACGTGAGGAACAGGTAGCTAGTGGGTAAGTTCTCGAACGCCATGTGGCGCCTGCTCGGCGCTCAGGCGTCGCGCAACCAGTCGCAGTCCATCTCGTTGATCGAGAAGTCGCACGAGCACGAGTCGTGGGCTCAGGAGCTCAAGGACGATGAATTCGCAGGTGAGGCGGCAGAGCTCGAGATCGAGACCGTCGACGGCCGGGTCAAGTTCCTCGCACTGATCCGGGAGGCGGGTTCCCGTGCGGTGTCGATGACGCCGTTCGACGTCCAGCTGCAGGGCGCCCTGCGGATGCTCGACGGCGACGTCGTCGAGATGGCGACCGGTGAGGGCAAGACGCTCGCCGGAGCGATCGCCGCGATCGGTTACGCCCTCGAAGGCAAACACGTTCACGTCGTCTCGGTGAACGACTACCTCGCCGGCCGCGACGCCGAATGGATGCGCCCTCTCTACGATCTCTTCGGCGTGACCGTCGGCGCGATCTCCGAGCATTCGACCCGCGAGGAGCGACGGGTCGCCTACGAATGCGACGTCACATACGCGTCGGTCAACGAGATCGGCTTCGACGTCCTCCGCGATCAGCTGGCACTGCACGAGGACGAACTCGTCGCGCCGGTCCCCGAAGTCGTCCTCGTCGACGAAGCCGATTCGGTGCTCGTCGACGAAGCCCTCGTTCCCCTGATCCTGGCCGGCTCGACAGAGGCAGAGACGCCCAACAGCGCGATCCACGAAGTCGTCTCGCACCTCAAGAGCAAGCATTACGACGTCGACACCGACGGCCGCAACGTCTCGCTGACCGAGGAAGGCGCCAGGTTCGTCGAGGACACTCTCGGCGGCATCGACATCTACGGCGACGACCACGTCGGCACCACTCTCGTGCACGTTAACGTCGCGCTCTACGCCTACTACCTGCTCGAACGCGACGTCCACTACATCGTGCGGGACGGCGGCGTCCACTTGATCAACGCGTCGCGCGGCCGTGTGGCCCGTCTCCAGCGTTGGCCCGACGGTGTTCAGGCGGCCGTCGAGTACAAGGAGGGGCTCAAGCCCACCGCGGCAGGCGAGGTCATCGACACGATCACCGTCCAGGCGTTGATGAGCCGCTACCCGCGGGTTGCGGGCATGACCGGAACGGCGATCGCCGCAGGCGAGCAGCTCCGCCAGTTCTACAACCTGGGCGTGTCGCAGATCCCGTCGAACATGCCCAACGTCCGTGAAGACGAACCGGACCGGGTCTACGACAACAAGGCCAACAAGATGGAGGCCGTCGTCGAGTACGTGCAGACCGTCCATGAGACCGGACAGCCGGTCCTGATCGGCACGCACGACGTCGCGCAGTCCGAAGAGCTCGCGTACTTCCTGGAGCGTGCCGGTGTCACATCGGTGGTGCTGAACGCGAAGAACGACCCGGAGGAGGCTGCGATCATCGCCGAGGCCGGCCGCAAGAGCGCTGTCACCGTCTCGACGCAGATGGCGGGCCGCGGCACCGACATCCGACTCGGCGGATCGGACGGCGACGACGAGGCACGCGACGAGGTCGTTGAGCTCGGCGGCCTGTGTGTGGTCGGAACCGGGCGATACGACACCGAACGCCTGGACAATCAGCTCCGCGGCCGTGCCGGTCGCCAGGGCGACCCGGGCCGGTCGGTGTTCTTCTCCAGCCTCGAGGACCCTCTCGTCGCCAAGAACCACACACACCTGCGGGAGTCGCAGCCGATCGACAGCGACGGTTCGATGGGACCTCGCGGTGTGGAGATCGTCCAGCAGGCCCAGCGGATCGCCGAAGGCGCGATGCTGCAGTTGCACGCCAACACGTGGAACTTCAATGCTCAGGTCAACGAGCAGCGCAATTCGATCGTGCGTCGACGCATGTCGATTCTCAAGACCGACCAGGCGCTCACCGACCTGAAGGACCTCGAGACCGAGCGCTACGAGGAACTGTCGGAGACGATCGGCGACGACGTCCTCGAAGACGTGGCCCGACAGATCGTGCTGTTCCACCTCGACCGCGCGTGGGCCGACCATCTGGCGTATGTCGCGGACGTGCAGGCCAGCATCCACCTCCGCGCGCTCGGCCAGCAGAGTCCGCTCGAGGAGTTCCACAAGTTGATCTTCGCCGAGTTCACCAAACTCGTCGACGAGGCGATGGAGGCGGCACGCGAGACGTTCACGACCGCGACGATCACCGAAGACGGCATCGACTTCGACGACGCCGACATGCACCGTTCGACGATGACCTGGACCTACCTGGTCCACGAGAACCACTTCGCATCCGCCGGCGCCCAGGCCGTCCAGGGGATCGTGGGCATCTTCCGGTGACCGAGGAGCCGTCGCCGCGGGTCGCGCCGGAGAAGAGCGACGCGATCTGGACGGTGCCGAATGCGCTGAGTGTGCTGCGCTTGGCATTGATCCCGGTGTTCATCTGGCTCCTCATGGTGGAGGAGTCGGCAGGCTGGGCGTTCGTGGTGCTGTTCGTGTCCGGTCTCACCGACTGGCTCGACGGCAAACTCGCGCGGTGGCTGGGGCAGTCGTCGAAGCTGGGTGCTCTTCTCGATCCGGCGGCCGACCGCCTGTACGTCATCGTCATCCCGATCTGCTTCGGTCTCCGCGAGTTCGTTCCGTGGTGGCTGATCGCGGTGATCGTCGGCCGAGACGTCCTGCTGTTCGCGACGGCGCCGTTGCTGGCCTCTCGTGGCGTGCGTGCCCTTCCGACCCTGTACGTCGGGAAGGCCGCCACATTCGCTCTGATGAGTTCGTTCCCCTGGCTGTTGGCCGGCCAGATCGACGGTCTTGTCGGGACGATCACCTATCCGTTCGGGTGGGCTTTCCTGCTGTGGGGCGTCGGTCTGTACGTGTGGACGCTCGTCCTGTACTGGATTCAGACGATCGACGTCATCCGCAGGATGCCGTCGGTTCGGGCCTGAATCTGCGCCCTCCGCCATGACGGCGGCACCGCAGACGATAGAGTTCTGTTCCGTCACGTCGGGGGAGTGCTCCTGGCGTAGTCCGTCCGAACCAGAGAGGCAGTTGTCGTGAGCGACACGAAGATCCCCGAGAATCTCAAGTACACCGCCGAGCACGAGTGGATCTCGAAGGTGGGCGACAAGACCGTCCGCGTCGGCATCACCGACTTCGCGCAGGATGCGCTGGGCGACGTCGTGTTCGTTCAGCTCCCCGACGCCGACAGCGCGGTCGAGACCGGCGAGTCGTTCGCCGAGGTCGAGTCGACCAAGAGCGTCTCCGACATCTACGGACCCATCGACGGAACCGTCTCGGCGGCCAACGACGCACTCGACGGCGCCCCGGAACTCGTCAACTCGTCGCCCTACGACGACGGCTGGCTGGTCGAGATCACCGTCGGCGACGACGTCGACCTCGATGCGCTGCTCGACGATCTGCTCGACGCTGCCGGTTACGCCGCAGTCATCGGCGGCTGAGCGGCCCAATCTGAACGATTGGCTAACGATCCGTCACGTCAGCGTCGACGAACCCTCACCGACCCGGTGGGGACGGATATGATTGCCAGTGTTCGTTCGTTCCCGCCCGACCCCGGGTGGTGAGTGGACAAAAACGGTAGGTTCGGATGTGACCATCCGGATCTTCCGGCTAGCAGCCGTTTCAACGTCGAAACGCGATCTGTTGCACACGAATAGGCGAGCGGTGGCACAGTCCGGGAACCCCGGACGACGCGATCGCAGTGGTTAAGGAGATGTGGTGACCGGTAACGACAACGGTTTTGAGGCGCCTGTGGAGACGACTTCGGTCTTCCGCGAGGAGTTCATCAAGGAGATCGATGCTCCCGCGACGACGGGCGAGCCCGCCGACACCGGTGTGGAGCGTCTCTCGCCCGGCACCGCGCTGCTGGTGGTCAAGCGTGGCCCCAACGCGGGCTCGCGTTTCCTGCTCGACCAGGCGGCGACGTCGTCGGGCCGTCATCCCGACAGTGACATCTTCCTGGACGACGTCACGGTCAGCCGTCGCCACGCGGAGTTCCGTCGTGACGGCGACGACTTCCAGGTGGTCGACGTGGGCAGCCTGAACGGCACGTACGTCAATCGCGAGCCGGTCGACACCGCGACCCTGGCCAACGGCGACGAGGTCCAGATCGGCAAGTTCCGTCTGGTGTTCCTCGCGGGACCCCGCGCAGGGGAAGCGTGAGCGCTTCCGCCGCACGTTCGGACGCCGGCGGCGAACGGACGATGTCGATCGGGTCGGTCCTGGCTATCCTCAGTGAGGATTTCCCGGACGTCACGATCTCGAAGATCCGCTTCCTCGAAGCGGAGGGGCTCGTCACCCCGGAGCGCGCCCCGTCGGGCTACCGTCGCTTCAGCGATGCGGACTGCGAACGGCTGCGGTTCGTCCTGACCGCACAGCGCGACCGCTACCTGCCGCTCAAGGTGATCCGCGAGCAGCTCGACGCCATCGACGGCCAGACGTCCGAGGCGGCAGGCGGTGCTCGCCTGCTGACCTCGGCCCGCACGGCCGTCGCACCCGCCACCGACTTCGCGTCGCGCGGTGGGCGCGTGGACCGTGAATCGCTCATCGAGCGGACCGGTGTCGACTCGGCGTTCATCGCCGAGCTGATGCGCAACGGTCTGCTGTCGTCGGGCCCCGGCGGATTCTTCGACGAGGACGCGGTGCGTCTGGTGGAGGCCGCCGCGGCGCTCGCGAACTTCGGCGTGGAGACACGCCACCTTCGCGCGTTCAAGGTGAGTGCCGACCGCGAGGCCGGACTTGTCGCGCAGATCGCCGGGCCCATTGCCAAGGGCAAGGGGACCGGTGCCCGCGACCGTGCCGAAGAGCTCGTGCGAGAAATGGCGGCGCTGTCCGTCACGCTCCACACTCAACTCGTCAAGGCCGCGGTCCGCACCGCGCTCGACTGACACGTCACGTCACTGTGAGGAGGCCCGAGACATGGGCGAGATGCGCATCGTGGGGATCCGAGTGGAGCCCCCGCAGAATCAGCCGGTTCTCCTGCTTCGTGAGGTGACCGGTCCGCGGTACCTGCCGATCTGGATCGGGCAGAGTGAAGCCGCGTCGATCGCACTGGAGCAACGCGGCGTGGAACCGCCCCGTCCACTCACGCACGACCTGATCGTCTCGCTCGTGGAGTCGTTCGGCCGCGAGCTGGTCCAGGTCCGGATCGTCGACATGCAAGAAGGCACGTTCTATGCGGAGATGGTCTTCGACGGCGACGTCGTGGTCCAGGCGCGACCGTCGGACGCGATCGCGGTGGCCATGCGGGTTCAGGCGCCGATCGTCGCGTCTGACGACGTCCTCGACGACGCAGGACTGTTGATCCCCGATGAGGACGATTCGGCCGCTGCCGCGGAGGAGTCGGACTCGAGTGACGAAGCTGTCGAGGCGTTCCGCGAGTTCCTCGATCAGGTGTCGCCGGAGGACTTCCTCGGACCCGAATCCGACTCCTAGGCGTGCCCGCGAGCCGATGCAGTCGCCTCTCTAGTCACACGAGTAACATCAGCCTCATTGGTAACGGAATCGTCACAGCTGAACCTAAAGTTGAGGTTTACGGTGTGTTGCGTTGATTGCGGTCGCGAAGCGCCCTAGTTTCATTCCCAGCACCGAAGCAGTTCGCTTCGGGATTCACGCAGACTGCGTGCGGGAGTACCCTTGCCAGAGGGGCTCGCGTTCGCAGTCCTGTTCACGAGGGAGTGTCACCGTGGGCGATATGCCGTCCGATAGTCGGCCCGATGCCGTCACCGAGCCCGTCCAGGGTGGTCTCGACGACATCGCGCCGGGTCTGTTCCCCAACGACGTCGTTCCCGACGAACTCGTCGGTTACCGTGTTCCGACGGCGTGCCAGATCGCCGGCATCACCTACCGCCAGCTCGACTACTGGGCTCGCACGCAACTCGTCGTCCCGTCCATCCGCGGTGCGGGCGGCTCGGGCACCCAACGTCTCTACTCCTTCAAGGACATCCTGGTCCTGAAGATCGTGAAGCGTCTTCTCGACACGGGCATCTCGCTGCAGAACATCCGTGTGGCCGTTGATCACCTCCGCCAGCGTGGCGTCGAGGATCTGGCTCGGATCACCCTGTTCTCCGACGGCACCACCGTCTACGAGTGCACGTCGGCCGAAGAAGTCGTCGACCTCCTCCAGGGCGGACAGGGCGTGTTCGGCATCGCAGTGTCCGGTGCGATGCGCGAGTTGACCGGCACGATCTCCGACTTCCCGGCGGAGCGGGCCGACGGCGGCTTCAGCGAGGAGTCTCCGGAGGATGAACTCGCCGCACGCCGCAAGAACCGGACCGCGAAGACCGGCTAGCAGCGCAGCGCCACAAAAGTCACGCGGCGGTCTTGGTTGAACCAGGACCTCGCGTGATTTTTCTGGCTTTCTGCTACCGAATCCGGCCCTCGGCGCGGGCCCGCCGTCGGATCTCGACGCTCTGCGGGCTGAAATAGGCCCGCGTCCGCCGGTTCATCAGCAGATAGCAGTAGAAGCCGAACAGCACGATCGGCGTGGCGAGCGCGATCACGAGGACGACGATGGCGACAGTGGCATCCATGGTTGCCCCTTTCAGGTGGTGGAGACGCCGAAGAGCATGACGCCGCCTACGAGAACGGCGACAGCGACGACGATCGCGAAGACGACAGCCGCGATGTTGAGCCACAGCATCACGCAGAAGTAGAGGTACGCGCCGCGCGAGCCGCGCAGCATGGCGATTCCCAGCGGCAGGTTGATGCCCACGATGATCACCATCACGATGTCGGCGCCGATGATGATCGCTCGCGCGGTGTCGAGGTTCTGGACGGTGATGTCCGCCTGGTTGTCGAGTTCGACCCACCATGAGATCAGGGTGGCGTCGTTCACGAACATCAACGGCAGTATCGCGACCAGGCTCACGATGGAGCCGATGACGATCAGCCACCCGTAGAACGTCACCTGCCAAGGGCGGACGAGAGCGGCGTGTTCGGCTGCGCCGGTCTGCCGCGGGTGCGGGTTGTACATCGGGCGAGGGGGAGCGGTCTGCCAGGTCGGCGGCGCATAGGCGGGCGGTGGAGCCGCCTGCGGCGGACCGTACTGCGGACGGGGTCTCGGTGGCGGTGGTGGCAGGGGTCCGGTCGACATTCGGTTCAGAGTAGGTGCGCCCGTCTTCCGCCGATAGAATGCGAACGAACGAACAGCGAATGTGACCAGTCCCGCCGTGCACGATCGCGGATCTGTCCGCGCACCTTGGTATCCTGTGCGTGCGCCGCTACGCCGCGGGAGAGCGTCGTCCGATCACCTCGGACGGCCGCCGAAGGAGCAACACCTCTCCGTCAAACTCTCAGGCACCCGGGACCGTGGCAACTGCCGGCGTCTCTGGAAAGTGACGGGTCCGCTCGTCCGCCCACGGTGAAAGGCCGCGGTCACCCGCAGCCGAATCTCTCAGGCGTCGCTCGCGACACGACAGAGGGAGAGGACCGGTGTCCGAGCGTGCTGTTCGGACCGAAGAAGATAGGTCCCCTCGTGTCGGACACGTCCCTGCCGAACTCGGCTCCCGCTTCGCCGTTCTCCCAGCGCCACCTCGGACCCGATTCGGCCGAGCTCGCGACGATCCTCGACGTCCTCGGCGTCTCGTCGCTCGACGAACTGGCCGCCGACGTCGTGCCCGCGACGATCGCCGACGGTGTCGATGAGAACGGTGTTCCCACCGGGCTCGATGCACTGCCGGCTCCGCTGAGCGAGGCGGCCGCGACAGCGGCGATGCGTGAACTGGCGAGCCGGAACGTCGTCGCACGCTCGATGATCGGCCTCGGCTACTACGACACGCACACACCCGCGGTCATCAAGCGCAACATCTTGGAGAACCCGGCCTGGTACACGGCGTACACGCCGTACCAGCCGGAGATCAGCCAGGGTCGACTCGAAGCGCTCCTCAACTTCCAGACGATGGTCGCGGACCTGACAGGCATGGAGGTCGCCAACGCCTCGATGCTCGACGAAGGGACCGCGGCGGCCGAAGCGATGACTTTGCTGCGTCGTGCAGGCAAGTCGAAATCACCGCGACTGGTGGTCGACGCGGACCTGTTCCCGCAGACGCGCGCGGTGATCGAGACCCGTGCCGAGCCGCTCGGCATCGAGGTGATCGAGGCTCGGCTCGACCCGACGGCGACCGACGCGGGCCTGCCCGACGGCGACTTCTTCGGTGTCATCTTCCAGACTCCGGGTGCATCGGGTCGGATCGTCGACGCCGGCCCGGTGATCGCCGCAGCCCACGAGCGCGGCGCCCTCGTGGCCGCTGGAGTCGACCTCCTCGCCGCCACACTCATCACCGCGCCGGGCGAACTCGGCGCCGACGCGTGCTTCGGCACCACTCAGCGTTTCGGCGTCCCGATGGGCTTCGGCGGTCCGCACGCCGGATACCTCGCCGTGCCGACCAAGGTCACCCGTCAGCTCCCCGGTCGCCTCGTCGGCGTGTCGAAGGACGCCGACGGAAACATCGCCTACCGCCTCGCACTGCAGACCCGCGAACAGCACATCCGCCGCGAGAAGGCCACCAGCAACATCTGCACCGCGCAGGTGCTCCTGGCGATCATGGCGGCGATGTACGCGTCGTACCACGGACCTGACGGCCTCAAGTCCATCGCTCAGCGCGTCCACGGACATGCCGCCGACCTGGCCGACCGGCTGACCGGAGCGGGCCACACCGTTGAGCACGCATCGTTCTTCGACACCGTCCAGGTGCTCGTCGAAGGGCGCGCCGCGGACATCGTCACGGCCGCCAAGGCTCGTGGGATCAACCTGAGACTGGTCGACGCGGATCGAGTCGGCATCGCCTGCGACGAGACGACGACCGCCGCCGACATCACGGCCGTGCTCGACGCATTCGGCGCCACAGCATCGGCCCCGGCGACGTTCGCCGACGCGATCGAGACCCGGACCAGCGGATATCTCGAGCACATCGCGTTCCACGCCTACCGCACCGAGACCGCCATGCTCCGGTACCTGCGCGAGCTGTCGGACAAGGACATCGCGCTCGACCGCAGCATGATCCCCCTCGGCTCGTGCACCATGAAGCTCAACGCCGCCACCGAGATGGAACCCGTCACGTGGCCGGAGATCGGTGGACTGCATCCGTTCGCCCCGCTCGGCGACTCCGAAGGCATCCGTGAGCTCATCACGACCCTCGAGGACTGGCTCGTCGCGGTGACCGGGTACGACCGCGTCAGCCTGCAGCCGAACGCGGGATCGCAGGGTGAGTACGCAGGTCTCCTCGCCATCCGCAACTACCATCGTTCGCGTGGCGACGACGCCCGCGACGTGTGCCTTATCCCGTCGAGCGCCCACGGCACCAACGCGGCCTCCGCCGTCATGGCAGGCATGCGTGTTGTTGTGGTCGCCAGCCGCGACACCGGCGACGTCGACATCGACGACCTGCGCGCCAAGATCGAGAAGCACCGCGACGAACTCGCCGCGATCATGATCACCTACCCCTCGACGCACGGCGTTTTCGAGCACGAGGTGACCGACATCTGCAACGCGGTCCACGAAGCAGGCGGTCAGGTGTACGTCGACGGTGCGAACCTCAACGCGATGGTCGGTCTCGCCCGCCCCGGTCAGTTCGGCGGCGACGTCTCGCACCTGAACCTCCACAAGACGTTCTGCATCCCGCACGGTGGTGGCGGACCGGGCGTCGGACCGGTTGCGGTCCGTGAGCATCTCGCGCCGTTCCTTCCCGGACACCCGCTGGCGTCGGAGCTCCCCGAGACCGGCGTGACGATCTCTGCGGCCCCGTACGGCTCGGCGTCGATCCTGCCGATCACCTACGCGTACATCGCCATGATGGGCGCCGAAGGGCTGCGTGCGGCGTCGTTGACAGCCATCGCGTCGGCGAATTACATCGCGCGTCGACTCAGCGACTACTACCCGATCCTCTACACCGGCGAGAACGGTTGGGTGGCGCACGAGTGCATTCTCGATCTCCGCGACATCTCGAAGGAGTCCGGCGTGAGCGTCGACGACGTCGCCAAGCGCCTCGCCGACTACGGATTCCATGCTCCGACGATGAGTTTCCCCGTCGCGGGCACACTGATGGTCGAGCCGACCGAGAGTGAGAACCTCGCCGAGATCGACGCGTTCATCGACGCGATGATCAAGATCCGCGGTGAGATCGACAAGGTGGCCGACGGCACGTGGGCGGTGGACGACAATCCGCTCGCGGGCGCACCGCACACCGCCGAAAGCCTGGTCAACGAGTGGAACCACGGCTACGACCGGATGACGGCCGTGTACCCGAACGGACTCCCGTCGTCGGGTGCACGTCCGAAGGTGTGGCCGTCCGTCCGCCGCATCGACGGCGCATTCGGCGACCGCAACCTCGTCTGCAGCTGCCCGCCTCTCGACGCTTTCGCCGAGTAGTCGCGCTGGGCGGTGGGCCTAGGCGGCCGCGGGATCGCGGAGCGCGATCCCGCGGGCCGCGAGCAGGGGAGCGACGTCGTCGAGCAAGACCCTGATGAGGCTCGATGCGTCGGGCCCGCGCAGCGTGACCCCGTCGGCGACGTGTGCGGCGGACACGTCGTTGAGCAGATTCGCGAGGGTCGTCGCCGTGCCCGGATGGACGATCGTTCCGGTGCGTGCACCCGCGGTCCAGCCGGGGTGCTGTGCGGCGTACTCCGCGTAGGCGTGTGAGACGGTGTCGGCGACGTGCACGTCGAGGTCCACGAACACCGGCCGTTCGGACCGCGAGGTCGCGTGAGCGGCCTCACCGAGGCTTCCAGTCCGGATCCGGGTGACGGGCGTGTCGTCGGCCGGCGTGAGCTCGATCCATTCGGCGTCGTCGGCTTGGACGGCGATGCGGAGCGTGGTCGTCATGAGTTGTTCTCCTGTTCGAGGCGGCGGAAACGGCTGCGGTGGAAGACGAGCGGATCACTGTCCGGACATGTGAAGTGCCCGCGGACCTCGAGAAGCGCGATCACGTGATCGCCCGCGGGCAGGATGCTGTGCACGTGAGTGTGAAAGCCTGCGGTGGCGCCGTCGATCTGGACGGCTCCGGTGTCGGCGGCAGCCCAGTCGATTCCGTCGAACCGTTCGGACGCCGGTCGTCGAAGCAGGTCGGCCACCTGATGTTGCTCGTGGGAGAGCACACTCACGCCCCAGTGCTCGGCGCCGCTGAGCACGGGAAGGGTCGTCGAGGTCCGGGCGATGTTCACCGACACGAGCGGTGGATCGAGTGACACCGACGTGAACGACGACGCGACGATGCCCGCGGGGCCGTCGGGCCCGAGTGCGGCGACGACGACGAGGCCGGAGGGGAACTGGGCGAACACACGGCGCAGTTCGGCTGGATCACTGCTGACGGGAGATGCGAGCATGGCTGTCATGATGTCCTGACTCCTACGGTTGAGCGGGTGTCGGTCCCGCTCAGCGGGCGGCCGGAACAAATGGTGTCCCGGAAGTCGTGATCGATCGGCTGAGTCGGTTGTCGAAAAGTCCCCGTCTGGTCAACTCGGGCACCACTCCTTCGCCGAACCAGTAGAGCTCCTCGAGGTGCGGATAGCCGGACAGGACGAACTCGTCGACACCGACGGCGGCGTACTCGGCGATCAAGTCGGCGACTTCCGAGTGGGACCCGACGAGCGCGGTGCCTGCGCCACCACGAACCAGGCCGACTCCGGACCACAGATTCGGCACGATCTCGAGGGCACGCGGATCCTGCCACGAGCCGTCGGCTCGGTTCTGCTCGTGCAGTGCACGCATGGACGCCTGGCCGGTCGACTCACTCCGACCGAGTCCTTCTTGGATGTGCGCGATCGTGTTGGCGTCGAGAGCCTCGAGGAGCCGTCCGGCTTCGGCCCACGCGGCCTCCGACGTGTCACGGGTGATGACGTGGAGGCGCACACCGAAGGTCACGGTCCGGCCCTGCTGGGCCGCGAGGCCACGGATCCAGTCGATCTTCGTCGCGACAGCGGCGGGAGGTTCGCCCCACGTCAGGTACACGTCACTGTGATGTGCGGCGACCGTTCCGGCTTCCGGAGACGATCCGCCGAAGTAGATCGGCGGCACCGGATCGGGAAGAGTCGCGAGCGCCGCCTCCTCGACGGTGATGTGCTCGCCGCGGTGAGTGACGGTCTCCCCGGCCCACAATCGTCGGACGACGCTCAAGAACTCATCGGAACGGGCATAGCGTGCCGCTTTGTCGAGATGGTCACCGTACGCGCGTTGCTCGGCGGACTCGCCTCCGGTGACGACGTTCAACAGCAGACGGCCGGGCGCGTGCTTGGTGAAGGTCGCCGCCATCTGGGCGGCGAGCGTCGGACTGACCAGGCCCGGGCGGAAAGCGACGAGGAAGCCCAGGCGTTCGGTCTCTCGTGCGACCATCGCGGTGGTCAGCCAGGCGTCCTCGCACCATGCGCCCGCGGGCGTGAGCGCGGCCGTGAATCCGAAGTCCTCGGCGGCCCTGGCGATCGACGACAGATAGCCGATGGACGCATCGCGATCGCCGCGAGCGATTCCGGCCGGTTGCCCGTGACCCCCGCCGACGATGAAGCGCGAGTCGCCGTACGTCGGCAGAAACCAGTGGAGCTTGAGGGACATCAGTCGTGACTTCCTTGTCTGTTTCTAGAGCGTCTGTTTTCAAAGCGTTCCGTGGCTCGGCGGGAGCTTCCTGTCCAGCGCCCATCGGCCCAAGTGCTGGACCTTCCAGCGTTCCGGGTCGTGGAGAGTGTGAGTTCGTGCGTCACGCCAGAAGCGCGACACGTTGGCCTGCGAACCTGCCGCGCGGGTGCCGCCGAAGTCGAACAGGTCCGCGCCGGCGCGGCGCGCTGCTCGTCCCGCGCTGACCTTCGCCGCCGCGGTCGCGAGGGCCGCGGCGCCGATCGTCTCGCGAGTCGGGTCGGCGTCGGCGTCGTCGATACTGCGGGCCGCGACGTCGAGGAGGGCCTCTGCTGCGCGCACGTCGAGCTCGAGGTCTCCGGCCTGGGCGAGCAGCAGTGGGTCGTCGCCCGCCCTGTCGACGCCTGCCTCGAACCATGGGCGAGCGCTGCTGACCACGCTCGGCGCCGCGTCGAGACCACCTCGCGCGATGCCGACGTCGATGGCGGCGTGCAGGAGTTGGGCACGGGTCCCGTAGGTGCTCGGCGTCGCGAGCAGGCGGGTGAAGTCCACCAGGTGACCGCTGTCGACCGGGACATCGGTCAGCACCACGGTGCCGCTCGCGGTGGTGCGCTGACCGAACCCGTCCCAGTCGTCGACGATCTCGACACCGTCGGAGTCGGCTGGAACGAACGCGATCACGCTGCCGCCGTCCGGACCGTTCGCCCGCACGGCGAGGACGTCGGCGAACAGCGCACCGGTGCTGTAATGCTTCGTCCCGGTGAGCCGCAGGCCGTCCGCGGTCCGGTGCAGGGCCGTGGAGTCGTCGAGAGCGGTCCGACCGCCGCGCTCGGTCTGCGCGTTCGCGACCCGTCCGCCGTCCACGACCCGAGGGAACAGGTGCTCCTTGAGCGTGTCCGGCCCGACTCGGCGGACGGCGTCGACGAACACGAAGTGGCTTTGTGGGATCTGAGCGACGTTCGGATCGGCGGCGGCGATCGTTGCCACAACTGACGCCAGTGTTGAAGCGCCGAGCCCCGGCCCGCCGAACTCGGTCGGCACCGTGATGGACAGGAGCCCGGACGCCGACAGCGCAGTGACCTCGTCGAACGGGAGCTGCCTGGTGGCGTCACGGGCACTCGCACCCGCCGCGACGGCGGGTGCGAGTGCACGAGCCGCGTCGAGCGCGGCGTCGTGATCGGTGATTCGCAGTGTCACAGTGTCAGCTGTAGAGCGAGAACTGCGGTGCGCGGTGGTTCAATGTCCAGTCGCCGACCTCGCGTGCCTTGTACGCCACCGGATCGTGGACGGTGTGCGTGCGGAGGTTCCGCCAGTGCCGATCGAAGCCGTAGTCAGTGGTGGTCGCGCGAGCGCCCTGAATCTCGAACAGTCGGGACGCCGCGTCCAACGAGACCTTGGTCGTCACGTACTTCGCCTCGGCGATCGCGACCGCGGCCACGGCGCGTTGCTCGTCCGTGAGCGCTTCACCGATGTCGAGCGCATGCTGCAGGGCGTCGCCTGCACGGTCGGCGAGCAGGACGGCTGCGGTGATCTCCGCGCGGAGCTCTCCGACGAGCTCCAAGATGTAGGGGTCGTCGGTCGCGGCCTCCAGGCCGGACGTCTCCCACGCGCTTGCGTTGAGTCGAGTCCAGTCGAGGGCCTCGTCCAAGGCTCCCTCAGCGGTGCCGATGTAGAAGTTCACGAAGGCGAGCTGCCAGTGCGGAGTCACAAGCTGCTGGAACGCGGTGAACGTCGGCGGGGAGTCTGGGTCGCCGAGGATCTCGTCACGCGAGATCGGCGTGTTCACGAACTCGACACCGCCCGAGTCGGTGAGGCGCTGGCCGATGTTGTCCCAGTCGCCGAGCGGCGTGAAACCCTCCTTGCCTGCGGGCAGTGAGAGGAAGACCAGGGCGTCGCCGAATGTGGCGGTCACCGACAGCTGATCACCGACACCGGCTCCGGAGGCGAACGTGCGGCGGCCGTTGAGCCGGAAGCCGTCTTCGTCGCGCGTCAGCACCAGGCCGCTCCCACCGCGTGGGTTCTGGACGCCGCCCCAGAACAGCTTCTCCTGCGCGTTCCGGCGGGACAACGCCTCCGCCTGCTCCGGGGTGCCGAAGAGGTGGGCGATCCGCTGCTGTGCGTAGTGATAGCCGAGGAGGTGGGCGATCGAGGTGTCGCCGCGCGCGATACGGCGAGTGATCTGCTGCGTCTGCGCATAGTTCAGGCCGGACCCGCCGAGTTCGACGGGTTCGCCCACCTGCAGCAGGTCGTGACTGCGGAGGAGCTCGATCTCGGCGGTCGGTGCGGCGTTGGCGCGATCGCGCTCCGCGGCAGTGGCGCGGAGCTCTGCGGCTACCAGGTCGGCGCGGTGGAGGGCCTCGTCGAAGGCACTGGTGGTGGTGGTGTCGGGGGACAGTGAGGTGGTCATGGTGTGGGATTCCTTGTCAGGTGAGGTGTGGGGTGTCAGGCGGTCAGGACGCCGTTGCGGGCGAGTTCGGACTCGAGCCGTCCGCTGGAGGTGAGGTCCGCTTCGAGCTCCCGGACCAGGGGAAGGATGTGGGTGCCGAAGTACTCGACGTCCTCCAGGTAGTGCAGGAATCCGAGGAGGAAGAGGTTCACACCGCGTGTCTTGTAGGCGACGATGCGCTCGGCGATCTGCTCGGGAGTGCCGACCAGACCTGTGCGGAACCCGTCGTTGTACTGGACGAGGTCGGCGAACTCGGAGTCCTGCCACATGCCCTTGCCGTCCGCCGTCGAGTTGCCTGCCTGTTTGACTGCGGAGCCGAAGCCTTCGACGGCCTGTCGGTCGGCTTTGTCGACGATCTCGCGGAGCACGTCGCGTGCCTCCGCTTCGGTGTCACGGCCGATGAGGAAGCCGTTGAGCCCGAATTTGACGGTTCGACCGTGCAGGGCGGCTTCGGTGTTCACGTCGACGACCTGCTCGGTCAACCCGTCGAAGTCCTTGCCGTTGCTGAAGTACCAGTCGGACACCCGGCCGGCGAGTGCACGTGCGGCCGTCGAGTTGCCGCCCTGGAATATCTCCGGGTGCGGGCGACCGGGGAGGTCGACGGGCTTGGGCTTCAGGTCGAAGTCGTGGAGCCGATAGAAGTCGCCCCTGAGCTCGGCGTGATCGTCGGTCCAGATCCGTCGCAGGTAGGTGATGAACTCCTCGGTCCGGCGGTAGCGTTCATCGTGCTCGAGCCACGGTTCGCCGAGCTTGGTGAACTCGTCTTTGAACCATCCGGACACCACGTTCACGGCGGCTCGCCCGCCGGACAGGTGGTCGGCGGTGGTGAGGAACTTGGCCAGGACTCCGGGCTGCCACAGCCCGGGGTGCACGGCGGCGATCACCTTGAGTCTTTCGGTTGCCAGCAGCAGGGCGAGTGAGAAGCTCGTCGATTCGTGCTGGTAGGCGGCACCGTACGACGCGATGTATCGGACTTGCGACAGTGCGTAATCGAAGCCGTTGTTCTCTGCGAGGACGGCGAGCTTGCGGTTGTAGTCGTAACTCCAGTCGGTGCGTTGCTCGATCGTGGAGACGACGAGGCCGCCGCTCACATTCGGCACCCAGTACGCGAACTGGAGTGGAGCTGATGCGGCGTTGAGCCGCTCGGAAACGATGTCGGACATGACAGTGGTGGTTCTCCTCGTGAAGTGGACGTCAGGACGCATGGTCAGCGACATCGGTTCCGGGAGAGTTCGACAGCGGTCATGACAACGATGGTGCGCCGCCGTCGACGGTCCGTCGACGGATCGGCCCGCGATGAATTCAACTGTCGGGATCGGGTGCAGGGCACGTGAATTGGACTCACCGAGCACACAACGACGAGTACCGTTCTGGGCATGTCGAAAGTGCGCGTACACAACCTGAACATCTCGTTGGACGGCTTCAGCGCCGGCGGAACCGTCACCGTCGACGAACCGATCGGGCACGCCCGGGACCTCTTCAGCCGCTTCGACGGCCGTGTCATCGAGGGCGTCCACACCGTGGACGATCCGATCACCGCCGATCGTGCGTTCTACAGTCTCTGGGGACAGGGAATCGGCGTGGAGATCATGGGCCGCAAGAAGTTCGGGCCGCAGAGCGGACCGTGGACCGACGACGAGTGGATCGGCTGGTGGGGCGCCGAACCGCCGTTCAAGACGCCCGTCATCGTGCTGACCCACCACGAACGCGAGACACTGACCTTTGAGAACGGCACGAGCTTCCACTTCGTCGACGCAGCCCCGGAAGAGGCGATCGCGCAGGCTCGGGAACTCGCCGACGGCGGCGACATCCGGCTGGGCGGGGGACCGTCGTCGATCCGTCAGTTCTTGGACGCCGACCTCGTCGACTTCGTGCACCTGGTGACCGTGCCGATCGTCCTCGGTTCAGGCGTGTCCGTCTTCGACGGTGGGCGCGACGTCCACGACCGTTTCGACATCGAATCGGTCACCACCGCGAGCGGACTCACACACCAGTTCTGGAATCGTCGCCGCTGATCAGCGATGAATCAGCGTTCCGCGACTCAGGGAGCGGCGGCGGGGAGGACGATCTTGTTGATGGCGACGGCCGCGGCGGGTTCGGGCGCGGGGAGCGCGTCGACCACGGGACCGAATGGAACAGTGGCAGTCGGGGCGGGGAGTGGACCGGTACCGCGGAAGCCCATGCCGGTCAGGATCTTCATCTGTGGAGGTTTCCGGGCGAATGTGAAGAACTCCGAGATCGCATCACCGGCGTATGCGGGCACCATGTCGCCCGCCAGTTTGACGACGGGGTAGTCCGCGACCGGAGTCGCTCCGGTCGGTGCGACGACGGCGACCTTGGCGGTCTTGTCGTCGACAGTCGACGCGAACACGCTCTGCTCTGTCGCCGGAACAGCCCGGACCTTGGCATTCGCCGGGTCCGTGGCCGCTCCGATCGCCGTCACCGCAGCCGCGGTCGAGCCGTCACCGATCTTCGGGGGCGCGGACATCAACTGTTCCACGGCGCGCTTCACAGCGGGGGATTCGGCCTGAGCGGCGGTGAGCGATCCCTTCTGGTCGGCGACGGCGGCGGCGACGCCCTGCGCGCCGAGAGCAGAGGCGTCCGACTGCGGTCCGTTCGGCATCGCCATGCGCAGCGACCCCCACTCGCGATGTCCGTAGGCAGCGAGGGAATTGGCCTGAGTCAGTCCCGGCAGGTCCTTCCACGCGATGCGTCCGTTGATCGCTTTCGCCAGTTCACGTTCGATCACGAGTCGGACAGGGGACGAGACGAGCGATGCAGGCGGACCCTGCAGGATCGACTCGTTCTTCGTCTGCAGGGCGGCGGCCCACACGGACGACTCCGGAACCCACGCGCCCGGGTAGGGGCCGAACGACCGTGTGTCCCACTTCTTCGCGGTGAGGCCTTCCAGCGTCGCGCGCGCGTCGGCCGGGCGAACCTGCACGGTCACGCACTTGTCCCGCACGATTGGATTGGTGCTGTTGAAGTTCTGTGCGATGCGCTGCAGCCCCGGGGCGATCGCGGGATCGGCGACGACGGGAACTGTCGCCTTTCCGTCGACGCATGCCGAGGCGTCGGTCGACGCGGTCTGCTCGATATCGTCGCCGAGCCTCGACCACGCAGTGATGACGCCCGCGATCAGGATCACCACCAGTGCTCCGGCGACGATCGGTCGTGCGATGAACTGACGATTCTTCTCGCCTGTCGAGTGCTTCGACAACGCGTGTCCCTCCTGTGCGCTCGGCCCACCCCCGAGCCCGTCCACTGTCTTCTTCGGTTGAACTGAAAACGCCGGGCCACGAGGCGTTCCCACCACGTGGCCCGGCACCTACACCATCAGGTGTATCAGGCGTTCGCGGCCTTGTACTCGCGGCGCGCCCGATGCAGGATCGGTTCGGTGTAGCCGCTCGGCTGAGCAGCGCCTTCGAGGATCAGCGACTTCGCAGCGTTGAATGCGATGTTCGAGTCGAAATCGGCTGCGAGCGGACGGTACTCCGGATCGCTTGCGTTCTGGCGGTCGACGACCGGCGCCATGCGCTTGAGCGCGGCGACGACGTCGTCTTCGGTCACGATGCCGTGACGCAGCCAGTTGGCGAGCAACTGGCTCGAGATGCGCAGCGTGGCGCGGTCCTCCATCAGTGCCACGTCGTGGATGTCCGGAACCTTGGAACAACCGACACCGTGATCGATCCAGCGGACGACGTAACCGAGGATCGACTGCGCGTTGTTGTCGAGCTCCTCACGCTTCTCCTCGTCGGTCCAGTTCGGGTTCGCCGAGAGCGGGATCGTGAGAATGTCGTCGACCGACGCGGGATCGCGCTTGGCGATCTCGTCCTGGCGTTCGAAGACGTCGACCTCGTGGTAGTGCAGCGCGTGCAGCGTCGCAGCGGTCGGCGACGGAACCCATGCGGTGTTCGCGCCGGCCTTCGGGTGACCGATCTTCTGCTCGAGCATGTCGGCCATCAGGTCGGGCATGGCCCACATGCCCTTGCCAATCTGCGCCTTGTGCTCGAGACCCGCGGCGAGGCCCGTGTCGACGTTCGAGTCCTCGTACGCGTTGAACCAGGTCTGGCCCTTGATCTCAGCCTTGCGGACAAACGGACCCGCCTCCATCGAGGTGTGGATCTCGTCGCCGGTGCGGTCGAGGAAGCCGGTGTTGATGAACACGACACGCTCGGACGCGGCCTTGATCGACGCCTTCAGGTTCACCGACGTGCGGCGCTCCTCGTCCATGATGCCGACCTTGAGGGTGTTGCGCTCCAGGCCAAGGACGTCCTCGACGCGACCGAACAACTCGGCGGTGAAGGCGACCTCGTCGGGACCGTGCATCTTCGGCTTCACGATGTAGATCGATCCGGTGCGCGAGTTCTGCAGGCCCTCGGCGGACATGCCGTGGATGCCGATCGCGGAGGTGACGAGGGCGTCGATGATACCTTCGGGGACCTCGTTGCCGTCGGCGTCGAGGATGGCGGGGTTCGTCATCAGGTGACCGACGTTGCGGACGAACAGCAGGCTGCGGCCGTGCAGTTCCAGGGTCGAGCCGTCCGGAGCCGTGTAGGTCCGGTTGGGGTTCAGCGTGCGGGTGAAGGTCTTGCCGCCCTTGCTGACCTCTTCGGCCAGGTCGCCCTTGTTGAGGCCGAGCCAGTTGGTGTAGCCGAGCACCTTGTCGTCCGCGTCGACCGCGGCGACCGAGTCCTCGAAGTCCATGATCGTGGTGACGGCCGACTCGACGGCGACGTCCTTGACCCCGGCGGAGTCCGTGGAACCGATCGGCGACGACGCGTCGATCTGGATCTCCAGGTGCAGACCGTTGTGACGGACCAGGATCCCGGTCGGCGCAGCGGGTTCGCCGGTGTAGCCGACGAATGCAGTCGGATCGGCGAACGTCGTGGTCTGTCCGTCACCGAACGCTGCGACGACGGAGTCGCCCGACACGGTGTACGAGGTGACGTCGGCGTGGCTGCACTGTTCGAGCGGCACTGCCTTGTCGAGGAACGCCTTCGCGAATGCGATCACCTTGTCGCCGCGGACCTTGTTGTATGACGTGCCCTTCTCCGCGCCGTCGGCCTCGGAGATGGCGTCGGTGCCGTAGAGCGCGTCGTACAGCGATCCCCAGCGCGCGTTGGACGCGTTGAGGGCGAAGCGGGCGTTGAGGATCGGGACCACGAGCTGCGGGCCGGGGACCGAGGTGATCTCGGTGTCGACGCCTTCGGTGGTGATCTCGAAGTCGGCGGGAACCGGCACGAGGTAACCGATCTCGCTGAGGAACGCCTTGTATTCGTCGAAGTCGAGAGTCTGGTGATCGCGGTGCCAGGCGTCGATCTTGGCCTGGAGGTCGTCGCGGACCGCGAGGAGTTCGCGGTTGCGCGGTGCGAGGTCGTTGATCACCGCGGCGGCGCCGGTCCAGAAGGCGTCGGCGTCTACACCGGTACCCGGGAGAGCCTTGTTGTTGACGAAGTCGTAGAGGACCTCAGCGACCTGCAAGCCGTTGACGGTGACACGATCAGACATGACGACCTTTCTGGTGGGCGTTCGCGAATTCGCCGGCGCGAGATCATCCGGCACAGATATTCTACCGGCCCGGTTGCTCCATCGGACTCGCCCCCCGACACCGCTTGCGCAGGTCGTCGCATCTGGCGATCACCGATTCTCGGAGGACCGCGCCGCGTTCGGCGACGACTGTCTGCTCGGCCGCGTACTGCGCGCGACCCTCTGCGGTCTCGATCGGGACGGGCTCGTACGGCCTGCCGGTCATGTCGAGAACACCGGTGAGGTCGTAGGGGCTGGCCCGCATGTCGAGTTCTCGCGCCGTGAGCGCCAACTCGAAGCAGTCGCCGAGCAGGTCCGAACCGATCAGCGGAGACAGGCGCAGGCAGTACCGGTACAGGTCCATCGTGGCGTGCAAGCACCCTGGCTGCTCATTGGCAACGGCATCGGCCCTGGTCAGGTCCATGGCGTTGCGTGGGCGCGCGGGATCGGTGAAGAAGCGGAACGCGTCGAAATGTGTGCACCGGAGCCCACTCCGTTCGACGACGGCATCCGTCTCGACAGCGCCGAGGCGCAACGGATGTGGGTGCCGATTGGCGTCGGAGCGATACACCATCGCCCATTCGTGGAGCCCGAAACACCCGAATCTCGGCGCCCGTCCCGCTGTCGCCTGCGTGATCGCCAGCGTCGCGTCGAGCAGGTCGATGCGGGACTCGAGGTGCTCCTGCGAGACGGTTGCAGTGCCGTCATCGTCGACGATGTAGCCGCGTAGCCCGGTGTACCGACGTGCTCGTTCGAGTGACACACCGAACCCCGGGTGCCATCGTGTGACTTGTGCCGGACGCACCGCGTAGTACGTGAACAGAAAATCGACAACGGGATGCGCCACTCCCGCCCTGCGCCCGGCGAAATACGGTCCGACCAGCGCATTCATTCTGTCTCGGTGCGTGGCGGCCCGTGCTGACCATTCTGAATGCGTCAGGAGCCGATCGTGGCCGGACATCAGATTCGGTGTGTGGAGTCCCGCACCGCACCGACGAACGCCTCGGCGAGATCGGCCAGGGCGACCATGCCGACGACCGCGCCCGATGCGTCGACCACGGCGGCGAGATGCGCGCTGACACGCTGCAGCGCGGTCGCGGCCTCGTCGAGAGGCAGCGTTGCCGCCAACGTCGGCAACGGGCGGATCTTGTCGACGGCGACAAGGGAGTCGGAGTCGACGTTGTCGTCGAAGACGTCGTCGAGCACGTCCTTGAGATGCAAGTAGCCGATGTACGAGCCGTCGAGGCCCCGAACAGGGAAACGAGAGTAGCCCGTCTCACGGACAGCGTCCTCGAGTGCGCTCAGGCGTGGGCCCAGCCCGCCGGTCGCCGGATCCGGCAGCACCCGAACGCTGTGGACGTCGGTCAACGGGATCATCACCTCGCTGACCGTCCGCTGGACGGTTTCGAGGGCCCGAGTGAGTCGATCGTGTTCACCGGCGTCGAGCAGCCCGGACTCACGTGACTCGCCGATCATCTGCGCCAGCTCGGTCTCGGTCACGGTCGAGGCCAGCTCGTCCTTGGGCTCCACGCGCATCAACCGGAGAACGCCGTTGGCGAGTGCGTTGAACACCCAGATGAACGGTTTTGCGATCCGCAGGAACCACAGATGCACCGGCACCAGCAGCATCGCGGCGCTCTCCGGGCCCGCGAGTGCGATGTTCTTCGGCACCATCTCGCCGACCAGGATGTGCAGGACGACAACAATCGCGAGTGCGATCGCGAACGCGATCGGGTGCAGGAGGCCATCCGGGATGCGCATGAGCCCGAGCGGCTTCTCGATGAGGTGGGCGATCGCCGGTTCGGCGATCCGACCCAGCAGGATCGAGCAGATCGTGATGCCCAATTGGCATCCCGCCAACATCAGCGAGAGATTCTCCGACGCTGTGATCACGGTGCGGGCCCGCTTCTTGCCGGACTCCTCCAAGGCGATGAGTCGGTCTCGTCGGGCTGCGATCAGCGAGAACTCTGCACCGACGAAGAAGGCGTTCGCCGCCAGCAGGAGTACCGCGAGGAGGATTCCCCAGATGTCACCCATGAGCGTCTCCCGTCGTCTCATTGTCGACGATGGTCAACCACACCTGGTCCACGCGCCGGGCGTCCATCCGGACGACAGTCGCGCGCCATCGTTGCGGAGGCTCACCGCGGTCGGTGTCCGACGTCGATTCGCGAACCGGCAAGTCGACGACGTCGCCCACTTCGGGGATCCGCCGCAGAACGAACATCACCAATCCACCGAGAGTCTCGTATGCGCCATCGGGCGCGCGGTACCCGACGGCGTCCTGCACTTCGTCCAGTCGCAGCAGACCGGCGCACCGGAAGCCGTTTCCGACACGGGCGACCTCGGACTCCTCGTCGTCGTGCTCGTCGGTCACATTGCCGAGGATCTCTTCGATGATGTCCTCAGATGTCACGATGCCTGCCGTTCCGCCGTACTCGTCGACGACGACACACACTTCGAGGCCGTCGGCGGAGATGCGGTCCATGAGTGCGTCACCGTCGAGACTGTCGGGCACGCGGGTGACCGGTCGTGCGATGGACCGGAGGGGAGTGGTCGAGTGCTCGCGAGCTGGGACGGTGAACGCCTGCTTGATGTGGACCACGCCGATCAGATTGTCCAGGTCGCCGTCGGGCGCCACCAGGAAGCGGGAGTGACCGGTGCTCGAGGACGCCTCGATCAGATCGTGTACGGAGTCGCCGGGCTCAAGACTCTCCACGCGGACACGGGGTGTCATCAGGTCCTCGGCGGACAGATCGCCGAAGCGCAGTGATCGGTCGACGAGGGCCGCGGTGTCGGCGTCCATCTCACCGTGCAGGGCCGAATTGCGGACCAGGACCGACAGTTCCGCGGCCGAACGGGCCGACTGCAGTTCCTCGGTCGGCTCCACACCCAGACGTCGGACCAGCCTGTTCGCGGTTCCGTTCAATCCGTTGATGGCGTGTTTGAACATCGTTGCGAACGCACTCATCGGCCCTGCGGTGGCGCGGGCGACGGCGAGCGGTTTGGCGATGGCCAGGTTCTTGGGGACCAACTCGCCCAAGACCATCGACAACGACGTCGCGATCACCAGTGCCAGAGCCAACGAGACACCCGCCTGCCACGACTCGGGGATCTTGACGGCGTCCAGAATCGGGTTGAAGATGCGGGCGAGCACCGGCTCAGCGATGTAACCGGTGATCAGAGTGGTGATGGTGATGCCGAGCTGGGCGGCCGAGAGTTGAAACGACAGTTCTCGATGCGCCCGGTCGACCGACCGTGCGCGTCGGTCACCTCGACGGGCGAGGTCGTCGGAGATCGTCGATCGTTCGAGTGCGGTGAGCGAGAACTCTCCGGCGACGAAGAGTGCGGTGCCGAGGGTGAGCGCCACGAAGCCGATGAGGCTCGCGACGATGATCACTATGTCCACGTGGGCGGGTCACCAACCCCCGGGCAGCGGTCTGCCCTCGGCGAATCCGGCGGCCGACTGAACCCCGAGCACCACCTTCTCGTGCATCTCTTGGAGGGTTGTCGCGCCGGTGTACGTCGCGGTCGACCGGACACCGGAGCAGATGTGGTCGATGAGATCCTCGACGCTCGGGTGCTCCGGATCGATCCGGATGCGCGACGACGAGATGCCTTCTTCGAAGAGGCCCTTACGAGCCTGGTCGTAGGCATTGTCGGTGGCCGATCGTGCGGCGACCGCTCGTTTGGAGGCCATGCCGAAACTGACCTTGTATTCGCCGCTCGTATCGGTGTGGAGGTCTCCCGGCGATTCGTACGTGCCGGCGAACCACGATCCGACCATGGCGTTGGACGCACCGGCGGCGACGGCGAGTGCCACATCGCGCGGATGCCGGATCCCGCCGTCAGCCCAGACGTGTGCGCCGCGTTCCCGGGCGGCCGCGGCGCATTCGGCGACGGCGGAGAACTGCGGTCGTCCGACACCGGTCATCATGCGCGTGGTGCACATGGCGCCGGGACCGACGCCCACCTTGACGATCGTCGCGCCCGCGTCGATCAGGTCGAGTGCACCGCGTTCGGAGACCACATTGCCTGCGGCGATCGGGACGCCGAGATCGGCGCCTGCAACGGCGGCCAGCGCAGTGAGCATCTTCTCCTGATGCCCGTGCGCCGTGTCGACGACGATGACGTCCGCACCGGCCTCGACGAGACCGCGAGCCTTGCCGACGACGTCGCCGTTGATGCCGACCGCGGCGGCCACGCGGAGGCGACCCTGCGCGTCGACGTTCGGGCGATAGATGCCTGCCCGCAGCGCGCCGGTGCGAGTCAGCACGCCGACCAGTGCACCGCCGTCGTCCACGAGGACGGCCAGTTCGGCGTTCGCGTCGGTCAGGGTGTCGAACACCGTCCGCGGATCGGTGCCGGCGGGAAGCACGACGGGAATCGCTGTCATCGCCGAGCGCAGGTCGGTGAACATGTCGATGTCGTGGCCGGTCACGTTGCGAGCCACCAGGCCGACCGGCCGTCCGTCGTCGACGACGACCGCGGCGCCGTGCGCTCGCTTGGGGATCAACGACTGGGCCTGCGCCATCAGATCGTTCGGCGACATCACCACGGGTGTGTCGGCGACGAGGTCACGGCTCTTGACGAATCCGATCGTCTGCGCAGCAGCGTCGAGCGGCACGTCCTGGGGGAGGACGACCAGGCCGCCGCGGCGTGCGACGGTCTCGGCCATCCGCTTGCCGGCGATCGCGGTCATGTTCGCGACCACCAGCGGGATCGTGGTTCCGGTCCCGTCGGTCGACGCGAGGTCGACGTCGAACCGCGAGGTGGCGGCCGATCGGTTCGGGACGATGAACAGATCGTCGTAGGTGAGGTCGTGGTCGGGTTCGTGCCCGTCCAGGAATCGCACGCGCGGACCTTTCTCCTTGTTGAGGGATGCCAGAGCTGAGGGATGTCAGAAGTGGGTGATGAGCCGGTTGAGTTCGGTGAGCCAGGGGATCGCGACGGCGAGGGTCGGCACCACCAGAATCGCTGCGGCCAGCGTGTACGCGGTGGCGGACACCAACGGGACCGGCCGCACATAGCCGAGGCGTCGCACTCTGGTCAGCGTGGTCGGCCCGCCCACCGCCATCGCGCCGCGCGGTGCGGTCGCGTCGGCACAGGCCACGAGCGCACGGCCGACGGTCGTCGGGGCAGTCGCGCGGGCGGCTTGGTCGTCGGCGAGTGCTTCGGCGAGGAGTTCCACCGATCCGAGCGCCGACTGCGATCGGACGAATCGGGGGAAGGCCTCGTGCAGTGCGATGAAGGCCTCCAGGACGAGATCGTGACGTGCGCGAAGGTGAGCGCGTTCGTGTTCGATGACGGCGGTCAGCTCATCGTCGGTGAGGCGGTCGAGAACTCCCTCGCTGACCACGATGCGGCTGCGCAGCCCCGGCAGACAGTAGGCGAGTGGGGTCGGGACGTCGAGCACGCGGACGTCCCGGTCGGTGCCGCGACGCTTGTCCACGCAATCGACGAGGTCGACCAGATTCCGGTGGATGGTTCGGCGCGCACGCGTGCGGATGCCGACGCGCACGACGGTGAACATCAGTCGCGCGCCGACCAGCAGGGTCAGCGCGAACACCACGACGTAGAGCGTCCACAGGAACCATCCGAGCCGACCGATCTCGTCGAGCGGGTTGGTGGTCGGAGCTCCGTCGTGGCCTGGGGTGAGGAGATTCGCGGCGATCGCGAGTCCGGTGGAGAACGCGGAGAGGACGGCGGCGAGTGCGACCGACTGCCAGAGCGCCATCGCGGCTCGCGGTGCGTAGAGCGGCCAGGTCGCTCGGGACAGAGCCTGGGGGATCGGTCCGACAAAAGCGATCGTGAGGATGCCGAACAGCAGCGCGGTCATCGGCCTTCCTCGAATCGTGCGGTCGAGCCGAGGCTCGACTGATGGTTGTCGACGATGTCGACTCTAGTGTTTCAGGCCGCGAGACGACTCGAGTTCGTCGAGAGCCCCGCGGAGGGCGGCGACTTCGTCGGCGTCCACTTGGCCGACGAACGAGACGAGTGCGGCATGTCGGGAGCCCGGTGCTTCGGCGCCCTTGAGCGCGTCGACCATCAGGCTGGCGACGAGGTCTTCACGTGGGCGCGTCGCTGCGTACCGGTGCGCACGATCGTCGCGGATCTGCGTGACCAGTTCCTTCTTGGTGAGGCGCTGCAGCACGGTCATCACGGTCGTGTAGGCGAGGGCCCGCGAGCGGGACAACTCTGCGTGAACCTGACGAACCGTCTGTGGGGTCGGCGACGCCCACAGAGTGTCCATCACGGCACGTTCCAGCTCTCCCAGTCCGTTCATCTTCTTCATCTTACGTCGGCTCCTCTCGTTGATCGCTCCCCGCCCGGTCGAATGTGTTAACGCGAGGGCGCTGCGATTAGTTCCCTCGCCGGTTCTCCGTGGCGCGCTTGACAATGTAAGTAAGGCTAGCCTACATTCAATCTCAGCGATCGCGTGAGTGTCCTGAGGGCTGCAGAGACCCCCGATCCGCGGCGACGGCCCCCGGGCTCCGATGAGGAGCTCCGGGGGCCGTTGACTTTGCCGCCCAGCACGCTGGCACGCTGAGGTCATGACTGAAGACTATGAAGCTCTTGTGAAGACGGCCACCGGACTCGACGCGCTTCTCGGATTCGAGATCGCGGAAGCGACGGGCGAGGGTCTGCGAGGCACTCTCGCTGTGCGTTCCGACCATCATCAGCCGTTCGGAATCGTCCACGGCGGAACGTATTGTGCGCTCGCCGAGACCGCTGCGAGCGTGAGCGCGTTCTGCTGGCTGCAGGAGAGCGGGATCGGCGGCCATGCCGTCGGCGTCAACAATTCGACTGATTTTCTGCGGTCCGTTTCCGAGGGTGTCATCAGTGTCGTGGCAACCCCCGTGCACCGTGGAAAGCGTCAGCAGCTGTGGCTCATCGACATGACCGATGACCAGGGAAGATTGCTTGCGCAGTCGAAGGTTCGCATGCAGAATCTCTGACACTGCCCCTCCGCCGCCGTCCTCTGTTCAGCTGACAGGGGTCGGCGTCGGTGTATGACGCGGTCCGTTTCCACCTGAGAAGAACCTGTTACGGTCAGACGGCACTGATCAACGGAGCTCATGCGAAGGGGAGTCGTGTCAAAGCTTGAGAGCACTACAAAGAGATCGCAGCGCGACTGGGTCGTCTTCTCGATCACGGCCGCGTTCTCGATCGCATTCGTCGTCTGGGGGTTCGTCGACAAGGACAGCCTTTCGACGATTTCCGCCAACGCCAAGAACGGCGTTATCACCAACCTCGGATGGCTCTTCGTTATCGCCTCGACGGGGTTCGTGATCTTCGTCATCTGGTTGGCGATGAGCAGGTTCGGCCGCATTCCACTGGGCGGTGACGACGACCAGCCCGAGTTCCGTACGAGCTCGTGGATCGCGATGATGTTCAGCGCCGGCATGGGTATCGGCCTCATGTTCTTCGGCGTCGCCGAGCCGCTGACGTACTACGTCTCGCCGCCGCCGGGAACGGTCGACCCGGAGACTGTTGAAGCGTTCAAGACGGCGATGGGCACCACAATGTTCCACTGGGGACTCCACCCGTGGGCCATCTACGCGGTCGTCGGCCTCGCCATCGGCTACGGCATGTACCGCAAGGGACGTTCACAGCTGCTGTCCGCCGCATTCACATCGCTGTTCGGCGACCGCGCCAACGGCATCGGCGGCAAGGTCATCGACATCCTCGCGATCTTCGCGACTCTGTTCGGGTCGGCGGCGTCGCTCGGCCTCGGCGCGCTGCAGATCGGCGACGGTCTGAAGTTCGCGGGCTGGGTCGGCACGGTCGGCACACCGATCCTGGTGATCATCATCGCGGTGCTGACGTTCTGCTTCATCCTGTCCGCCGTGTCCGGCGTGGCGCGCGGCATCCAGTGGCTGTCGAACATCAACATGGTTCTCGCCCTGGCGCTCGCGGTGTTCGTGTTCGTCGCCGGGCCGACGCTGCTGATCCTGAACCTGCTGCCGTCCGCGCTCGGCGACTACGCGCAGGACTTCGTCCAGATGAGCACACGCACCAACGCCGACGGCGACGCACAACTCGCCGAGTGGCTGTCGTCGTGGACGATCTTCTATTGGGCCTGGTGGATCTCGTGGACGCCCTTCGTCGGACTGTTCATCGCGCGCATCAGCCGCGGCCGGACCATCCGGCAGTTCGTCAGCGGAGTGCTGTTCGTCCCGATGCTCGTCAGCCTGGTCTGGTTCGCGATCTTCGGCGGCGCGGCGATCAACCGGCAGCACGAAGTAGGCGACTTGGCCTCCGACGGCAAGGTCGACTCCACGGGCGCGTTGTTCTCCCTGCTCGACACGATGCCGTGGGCGGGGATCACCACTGTCGTCGTGATGATGCTCGTTGCGATCTTCTTCGTGTCGGGCGCCGACGCCGCGTCCATCGTGATGGGGTCGCTGTCGGAGCGTGGTGTGCATGAACCGCAGAAGTCGACGGTCATCTTCTGGGGTGCTCTGACGGGTGCGGTGGCCGCCATCATGCTGGTGGTCGGCGACGGCGGCGCCACGGCGCTCACCGGCCTGCAGAACATCACCATCGTGGCGTCGGTTCCGTTCGTCATCGTCATGATCGTGCTGTGTGTCGCGCTGTACAAGGACCTGAGCAGCGACCGGATCGTCGCAGTGAGTGATCGAAGCACATTGCTCGTCGAGCGCGCCGTCGCCATCGGTGAAGACAGCTACGGCGACAACTTCGATCTGGTGACCCGCTACAGCGAGACCGGAACAGACCCGGTGAAGCACATGGAAGGCGTCGACACGGAGTCCGACGTCGACGATGCCGACCACGCGGACGACAGTCTCGTGAAGCCGGACCCGTCCACGTAGGCCGCCGGTCCCGGAACGACAAACGCTCCTGTCAGATCCTGACAGGAGCGTTTGTCGTTAGGTCCAGGCGTCAGCCTGCGGAGGAGTTGCGTTCCTCGAGGTCCTTCTTCGCCTTGGCGCGTTCGTCGTCGGCGAGCCGGAGACGCTCGAGGTACGACAACTCGGTGAGGGCGTGTCGCGCGTACACCTGCTGCTCGGTGACGGCGAGCTGCGTGCGGCCGCGGGTGCTGAACGCGAAGAACCAGTTCACGAAGGTGTTCACGCGGTTGCGGAAGCCGACGATGTAGATCAGGTGCAGGAACAGCCAGCCGAGCCACGCGATGTAGCCCTCGGTCTCGAACTTCTTGCTGGTCCCGGGGATCGGCACCTGCATGACGGCGCTGAACCGCGAGATCGTCGCCATCGAGCCCTTGTCGAAGTAGCTGAACGGCTTCCGCTCCTGCGGAGTGTGTCCCTTGAGGGACGCGCGGATGGCGTCGGCGGCGTATCGTCCGCCCTGAATGGCGCCCTGTGCGACGCCGGGGACACCCTCGACGGCCATCATGTCGCCGACCACGAATACGTTGGAGTGGCCGGGGATCGTCAGGTCCGGTCCGACCTTCACGCGGCCCGCGCGGTCGAGTTCGGTGTCCGACTGATCGGCGAGGATCTTGCCGATCGAGCTCGCCTGCACGCCTGCTGACCAGACCTTGCACTGGCTGGCGATCGTGGCGATCTGACCGTCCGGGTACTTCACCGTCAGGCTGTCGTCGTCGATGTCGGTGACCATCGCACCGAGCCGGACGTCCACGCCGATCTTCTCGAGGCGAGCCTTCGCCTTCTGACCGAGCTTCTCGCCGAACGGCGGGAGAACAGCGGGGGCGGCGTCGAGCAGGATCACCTTCGCCTTGGTCGGATCGATGTTCCGGAAGGCGCCCTTGAGCGTCTTGTCGCTCATCTCGGCGATCTGGCCGGCCATCTCGACGCCCGTCGGGCCGGCGCCGACGACGACGAACGTCATCAGCATCTCCTGCTCTGCGGGATCGTCGGACAGCTCGGCCTGCTCGAACGCGCCGAGGATGCGACCGCGGAGCTCAAGGGCGTTGTCGATCGTCTTCATGCCGGGCGCGAACTCGGCGAAGTGATCGTTTCCGAAGTACGACTGGTCGGCGCCGGCGGCGATGATCAGATCGTCGTACGGGGTCTCGGTGGTGCGCTCGAGCAGCTGCGATCGGACCACCTGCTTCGCCAGGTCGATGTCGAAGACCTCGCCGAGGATCACGCTTGCGTTGCGCTGGTCGCGGAGGATCACACGCGTCGCCGGAGCGATCTCGCCTTCGGCGATGATGCCTGTCGCGACCTGATACAGCATCGGCTGGAACAGGTGGTGGGTTGTCTTCGCGATCAGGGTCACGTCGACGTCGGCCTTCTTGAGGCGCTGCGCCGCGAACAGACCGCCGAAGCCCGATCCGATGATGACGACCCGTCGGCGTCGCATCGGGTCAGTGGCAATGGTGTTGCTCATCGGTGTCTTCTCCAGTGTCGTCTTGGGTTAGTCGTCGGCTTGTGGCCCGAGGAGTCCAACGGTAGTCGTTGGCCGGATGCGGGGCATCTCAGGCTGTGCGATTCGACTCGTCGTGCGATCCGGCCGCGGTGATGCCGCTGTGTCGGCCACGCGTTCGCAGCCACTGTTCGCGCAGTATCTCGTATTCGACGTCGCCGTCGGGGAGACCGGGGGACAGTTGCTCCGACGACAGTGAACCGGCCGACAGTCGCATGCCGAGCTTGCTCATCACCCGCTGCGAGGCGGCGTGGTCGGTGTGGGTGCTGGCGAAGATCCGATCGGTGTCCGACGTCAGGAAGCTCACTGCGATCAACGCCGTGGCAGCTTCCGCAGCGAGCCCTCCACCCCAGAATCGGCGGTGCAGCCGATAACTGAGTTCGAGCTCCCGGATCCCGGTGTGGCGGGGCACCCGCAACTGCGCCCAGCCGATGAACTCTCCGCCGCGCCGCGCAGTCAACGTCCACAGCCCGGTGCCGTGGGTGCGGAACTGTGCTTCGGAACGCGGGATCACCCAGTCCTCCACCGAGCTGCGCGTCGACGGCTCACCGCCGCTCACGAACCGCATCACCTCGGGATCGGCGTCGAGTTCGAGGAGCCGGTCGGCATCGGCGTGCGACACCGGTCGTAGTCGTAGACGCTCCGAGTCGATTGCCATCTACAGCAGTCTATCGATGCGCGTGGAGTTCGTGTCGGATGGCAGCGATATGGTCAGTCGCGTGTCGGACATACAGAACTCGTCGAACTCGCCTCGGCCCCACAGCGTCGAGATCGCCCTCCGCTGGGGCGATCAGGATTCGCTCGGTCACATCAACAACGTGCAGATCGCGCGGCTTTTCGAAGAGGCGCGCGTCCGCACGATGAGCTCGTGGTTCGGCGGTGCCCGCAGCGGGTACGCGGGAGTGATCGCGCGCCAGGAGATCGAGTTCGCGTCGATCCTGCACTACTCCGACGAGCCGGTCAGAGTCGACGTGTGGGTGCCCCGGATCGGCACCACCTCGTTCGACTTCGGATGCGCCCTGTACGGGGCCGACGGAGCACTCGCCGCTCTGGCGGAGACGACGCTGGCCGGACTCGACCTCCGGACCGGGCACAAGATGGTGATGCCCGAGAACGTCGTCGCGGTGCTGCAGGCGAACAGCGGAGACCCGGTTCCGCTACGTCGCCGTCGCTGAGCGATAGCCCTACACACTGTGCGACAGGGGGAGATGACGTGCTGAGAGTGCATCGTGCCGAACGCGCCGACACGCTGGTCGGGGTGCTCGCCGACGTGCTGGCGACACCGTCCGCCGACCCGATGCGGCCCGAGATCGTCGCCGTACCCGAGCGTGGCGTCGAACGCTGGCTCCGGCAACAGTTGTCGCTGCGGCTGGGGATAGCCGCCAACATCGACTTCGACTCACCGTCGGCGCTTCTGCGCACGGTGACCGTCTCAGCGTCCGCCGACCCGGAGGCGGCCGAGCGCTGGTACACGGACCGGCTCCGGTGGCCGGTGCTGCGCGTTCTCGACGCCAACGTCGACGACCCGCGGCTCAGTGTGATCGCAGCGCACCTCGGAATGACCGGAGACGACGCCACTCGAAAACTCCTTCGACGCGGCAGACGGTTCTCGACCGCGGCGACGATCGCCGGACTGTTCGGTGCGTACGGCTGGCAACGGCCGACGATGATCGCCGACTGGGCACTCGGCCGCGACACCGATGGGGCAGGCAACCCCCTCGCCGAACATCTCACCTGGCAACCGTGGTTCTGGCGGCTCGTCCGCGAGGAGATCGGTCATTCACACCCGGCGGAGGACATCGACGCCCTCGCAGCACGTCTTCGCGACGAACCCGGCGTAGTCGATCTGCCCGAACGGCTCGCGCTGTTCGGTCCGACCCGCATTCCGCAGACCATGCACGTGGTGCTCGACGCACTGAGCGCGGAACGCGACGTGGCGTTGTACCTCCCGCACTCGTCTGATGCGCTGTGGCGGCGGATCTCCGCCGAACCGCCACGGTCGCGACGCAGGCGTGCGGACCGAGGGGTGAACGCGCCGGACCACCCACTCCTCGCTGCATTGTCGCGTGACGTGCAAGAGCTGCAGGAGGTGCTGACACCGTCGATCGGTGTGGACGTCCACCATCCGCAGCCGGAGGCGGCGGCTCCGATCACGGTGCTCGAAGCCCTCCAAGACGGACTTCGGCGCGACGCTCTCGAACCGGCGCCGGGAGTGCGCGCCGACACCTCCCTGGAGGTCCACGCCTGCCATGGACCGGAACGTCAAGTGGAAGTTCTGCGGGACCGGCTCCTGCGTCTCTTCGACGACGATTCGACTCTCGAACCGCGCGACGTCCTCATCATGTGCCCGGACGTCGAAGCGTTCGCACCGCTGATACGCGGCGCATTCGGCCAATCCGGCCTGCATCATCCCGCGTACACGCTGCGGGTTCGGCTCGCCGATCGTGGTCTGCGCGAATCGAATGCCGTCCTCGACGTCGTGGCACGGGTCCTCGACCTCGCGGCAGGCCGGGTGCGGGCGGGAGAACTCCTCGATCTCGCATCGTCGACGCCGGTTCGGACACGGTTCGGCTTCACCGACGACGACGTCGAGACTCTCGCCGGATGGATCCACCGATCCGGAATCCGATGGGGGGTCGACTCCGCGCAGCGCGGCCGGTTCGGGCTCGGCGGATTCCCCCAGGGCACGGTCGCGTCCGGGCTCGACCGCATGCTTCTCGGCGTGGTGGCAGAAGAGTCGGAGAACGAGTGGCTGGCCACCGCACTCCCGCTCGCGGGCGTGGATTCGACCGACACCGACCTCGTCGGCCGGTTCGCCGAATTCGCCGACCGCCTGACGACGCTCATCGACGCGGTCGGGCGCCCCCACACGGCAGGCGAATGGGCCGACATCCTCAACGGCGCCGTCGACGGCCTGACCGACGTCGCCGACGACGACGAGTGGCAACGCGCACAAGCAGTCGGAATGATCTCGGACGCGCTGAGTTCGGCCGACGATCTGCGGTTGGAACTCGCCGACCTTCGGGATCTGATGGCCGGACTGCTGGTGGCGCGCCCGACGCGTTCCAATTTCTGCACGGGTGAACTGACCGTCTGCACGATGGTCCCGATGCGGTCCGTTCCGCATCGCGCGATCGTCGTCCTCGGGTTGGACACTGGCGCGTACCCGCGTCCGTCGTCAGTCGACGGAGACGATGTGCTCGCCGTGGCGCCCCTCGTCGGCGAACGCGACCGACGAGACGAAGACCGTCAGGCGTTCCTGGACGCCGTCGGCGCCGCCGGACAACATCTGCTCGTGTTCTACACGGGCGCCGATCCGCTCACCGGAACCGTGTTGCCGCCTGCGGTTGTGGTCAGCGAACTGATCGACGCCGCGAATGTCATCGTCGGGCACTCCGACGGGCCGTCGCCGATCGTGCATCGGCACACTCTGCACGCGTTCGACACGCGGAACTTCGTCGCGGCCGACGGTGCTGCGCCGTTCAGCTACGACTCGTCGCTGCTCGCGGGAGCTCGAGCGTTGAGCGACATCGACCGTTCCGGTGCACCCGCTCGCGCGTTGCCCCGGCTGGCAGACGCACGCCTCGGCGAACTCGAACTCGGTGACGTCGACCTCGATGATCTGATCACTTTCCTGTGCGCGCCGGTTGAAGGGTTCGCACGACAGCGGCTCGGCGTCGGACTGCCGGAGAGTGCCGACGGGCATCCAGATCAGTTGGCGGTGTCACTCGACGGCCTCGAACAGTGGAGTGTCGGCAATCGGTACCTGCAGGCGTTGCTCGACGGCCGCGATCCGGCGGCCGCAGCGGGTGCGGAACTGCGGCGAGGGTCCCTTCCGCCGTTCACGTTCGGCGCCGACACGTTCGGCCCGATCCGTGGGAAGGCTCAAGCGATATCCATTGCTGCCGACGGTTACCGCACGGATTCGGCCGACGCGGTCGACGTCCGAGTCGATCTGCCCGGCGGCCGTCGCCTGTACGGGACTGTCGGCGACGTGTTCGGCGACCGTCTCGTGCCTGTGAGCTATTCCCGCCTCGGCGCCAAGCATCGGGTCGGGGCTTGGATACGACTGCTGTCCATGGCCGCGGGCTCCAGCCGACGCGTTCCGCAGGCCGTCGTGGTCGGCGGGGCAGGCGGCCACACGCCGTCGGCCAAGGTCAGTCGCCTGTCCGCACCGGACGACGCGCTCGAGATACTCACGCTCCTCGTCGCTCTGCGGGATGCAGGCCTTCGAGCGCCGATCGGCCTCACGCTCGATGCAGCGGCATCGGCGGCTTCCGAGTTCAATCGTCGCGGTCGTGCGCCGCAGGCCATGCGGCGTGCGAAGTTCACCTACGAGAAGTCGTTCGGCGACAAGAACCGCTACGCGGGTCTGGTGTTCCAGAACGACCCCGACGCGTCGGTCGAGTTCGATGAATTGTGCCTTGCAGTTCCATCGCTCGACACGCTCGGCGACGTGGAGCACCTCCTGACCGGTGATCAGTCGACGCCGATGTATCTGCGGCTGGCATGTGCTCTGTTCTCGCCGCTGCTGAGCAACGAGGAGGACCGATGAACACCCTCGACACCCGAGGTTTCGACCTCCGCGATCCGCTGCCGACCGGGACCGTCGTCCTCGAGGCGAGTGCGGGCACCGGCAAGACGTACGCCATCGTGTCGCTCGCGGTCCGCTACGTCGCCGAAGGCGTCCCGGTGTCTCGACTGCTGATGGCGACGTTCTCGAATGCGGCGTCTGCGGAGCTTCGCGACCGGACCAGATCACGGCTGCGCGAGTGCCTCGCCGCCGTCGATCAGGGGGTCACCGGCGACGACGTCCTCGTCGAATGGCTCCTCGACGGCACGGACGACACGATCGCGGTACGTCGCGCGCGGCTGGTCTCGGCGCTGTCGGACTTCGACGCAGCCACGATGGCCACCACTCACACATTCTGCAATCGGATGCTCGCCGCGCTCGGTTTCCTCGGCGAACGTGAACAGCAGTACCCGATCGTCGAGAACGTCGACGAGATCGTCGCGGAAGTGGCGCGCGACGCCTACATCGCACGATTCGCCGGCGACCCGTCCGATGCTCCGGCCTTCGACGAGACTCTGGAGATCGCGAAGGAGGCCGTCCGCAATCCCACCGCGACCCTCGCGCCGTTCCGGCCCGGCGAACGCGACGACGACTCCGACCTGCGGGTCGCAATGGCGACACACGTGCGCCGTCAGACCGAGATCCGGAAGCGGTTGGCGCGACTACGGACGTACGACGACCTGCAGAACACGCTGTACGACATCGTGACCGATCCGGCCATCGGCGACAGAGCCTGTGACCGCATCCGCGATCAGTTCTCCGTCGTTCTCATCGACGAGTTCCAGGACACCGACCCGCAGCAGTGGGAGATCGTCCGCCGCTGCTTCCACGACCACCTCCCGCTGGTCCTCGTCGGTGACCCGAAACAGTCGATCTACGCATTCCGTGGCGCCGAAGTGCTCAGTTACCTCCACGCCGTGCAGGCGGCGGGGGACCGGCGGATCCTGAACGTCAACCGCCGTTCGGATCAGAACGTCGTGGAAGGGCTCAGCGTGCTGTTCGACGGCGCCGCTTTCGGGCATCCCGACATCGTGTACCGCCCGGTCACCGCTCATCACTCCGGATCGCGGATCCACGGTGCGCCCGCGGTGCGCATCCGACGTTTCGACAAGAACGACTTCACCGTCCACACGCAGGACGGCACCACCCCGAAGGTGGCCCAGGTCAGGGAGAGGGTGATCGACGACGTCGCGGGCGACATCGCGGCGCTGCTGAAGTCGTCGGTCACGATCGACGTCGACGGGCTGACCCGGCCCGTGGAGTCCGGCGACATCGCGGTGCTCCTACGCGCGAACCGGACGATCGAGCCACTGCAGCGAGCTCTCGCCGACCGCGGTATCGCATCTGTCGTGACGTCCGGGACGTCGATCTTCACCACCGACGCGGCCCGCCACTGGTGGCACGTTCTCACCGCGATAGACCAGCCGTCTCGGCAGCCGAGGGTCCGGCTCGCCGCGTTGACGCCCCTGGTCGGGCTCACGGCGGAGACTCTGGAGACACAGGGCGAGACCGGCATCGGCACCCTTGCGGCGCAGTTCGCCGAACTCGGGCGCGTTTTCGTCGACGGTGGATTCGCCGCGATGTCGGCTCGACTTCTGGACGAGTTCAACACCGCGGAACGGCTCCTCGGCTCGGCACGCGGCGAGCGACTGTTCACCGATGTGCGCCAGATGGCCGATGTCTGCAACCGGTACGCCGCCGACAGCGGGAGCGGACTCACCTCGCTCGTCGACTGGCTGGGCGAACAGATCGCCGACAGTTCCCAGTGGTCCGGCCGATCAGATGCGACCCGCCGACTCGACCGGGACACCGCCGCCGTTCAGATCATGACCGTCCACGCCAGCAAAGGTCTCGAATTCCCGATCGTCTACGTGCCGTTCGGCTGGGACGGGGCGTCCCGCGTGAACCCGGCGACGTTCGTGTTCCACGACGACGGCGACACCCGATGCCTCGACGTGGCGGGCAAGGGCGCGCCGGGCTACGGCAGGCGAGACGCGCTCGCGCGGTCGGAGTCGGCAGGCGAAGACCTGCGGCTGATGTACGTCGCCGCGACTCGAGCACGGTCCATGGTGGTGCTCTGGTGGGCGCCGAGCACCACCACGACACGTGGCGCGCTGCACCGACTCCTGTTCACCGGACAGCACAGGCGGGCGGCGGTCCGATCCGGCGAGGTCGCCACGATCCCGGACATGGTGCCCATCCCGGCGGACGACATGGACTGCGCCGGAGTCCTGCGTGAGGCGGCGTCGTTGAGCCCGGCGATCAGCGTTGAACACGCGGGTGGACGCGACGGGGTTCGCGTCCCCCGTGCGGTGACCGGGGGCGGCGCCGCGCCGCGGCTCACGGTGTCGCGGTTCACTCGTCGGGTGGACGACGCCTGGCGTCGCACGTCGTACTCCGCGATCGTCGCCGCTGCACACGCGGCGGCGCACGCTGAGCACACCGCGGTGTCGGTGATCGGGACCGGCAGCGAGCCCGACGGCGTCGACCGCCGCGACGAACCCGTCGACGCCGCCGATCCGACACTCGGCGACCAGACAGTGACGGCCGGGATCGCGTCGCCGATGAACGGTCTGCCGTTCGGCGCGGGGTTCGGAACCCTGGTGCACGAGGTGCTCGAACACGTCGACACGTCTGCCGACGACATCACGGTGCACGTCCGACAGCTCACCGAGGAGGGGGCTGCTCGGCGCGGTGTCGACATCGACGTCGATGTGCTCGCGACAGCGCTCGTCGGTGTGCTGACCACACCGCTGGGCTTCGGAGACCTGTGGTCTGTCGCGCCTCGCGATCGGCTCGCCGAACTGGATTTCGAACTCCCGCTGTCCGCGGTGGGAGGCGGCTTCGGGCTCGATCAGGTCGGTGATCTGCTCGCCGAGCATCTGCCCGGGGACGACCCGCTCGCCCCGTACGCAGATCTCGTCCGTGCGGTGTCCGACGACCGGTTCCGCGGCTTCCTGACCGGCAGCATCGACTCAGTGCTGCGCACTCCGGACGGACGCTTCGTGGTCGTCGACTACAAGACGAACCGACTGAGGCCGGGCGAACTCGCCGTTGAGGATTTCGGTCGTGAGGCGATGGCGGCCGAGATGATGACGGCCCACTATCCGCTGCAGGCGTTGCTGTACTCGGTCGCGTTGCATCGGTACCTGTTGTGGCGACTGCCCGGTTATCACCCGGAGCAGCACCTCGGGCCGGTTCAATATCACTTCGTGCGCGGCATGGCGGGCCCGACGACACCGCCCGGGTGCGGCGTGTTCGAGTGGCGGATGCCGGTGGATCTGGTCACATCGATGAGCGACCTGCTCGCCGGGAAGGGAGTGAAGCGATGATCGTCACCTCCGAGACCGGTGTCCTGGCGCCGTTCAATCAGGCGGGTGTGCTGCACGCGTCGGACGTCCACGTGGCCCGCAGAGTGGCCGCGCTCGCCGGCGGCACGACCGACGACGACGTGCTCCTGGCTACCGCCCTGGCCGTTCGTGCTGTCCGCACGGGTTCGACCTGCGTGCAACTCGATCGCATCGCAGAGACGTCGGTCGAGCACACCGTCGACGGCGAGCCCGTCGAACTGCCGTGGCCGCCTGTCGAGCGGTTGACCGCCGCGCTTGCGACGTCGCCCCTGGTGGTGGGCGCATCGTCGGGACCGCTGACCCCGTTGGCGTTGGCCGAATCAGCCGACGGGCCACTTCTGTACCTGCGCAAGTACTTCCGCCAGGAGCAGAGCATCCGCACCATCCTCGACGACCGCGCCGCGACTCGACCGGACGTGGACGTCGACGTGCTCACCCGAGCGTTGGACGAGGCGTTCACCTCCGACGACTCGGGGCTGTACGACCGGCAGCGCGCCGCTGCGGCGCTCGCCGCGACCAGTTGGACGACGGTCCTCGCGGGAGGGCCCGGGACCGGCAAGACGTACACGGTCGCGCGGATCCTCGCGGTCATGGAGACCGTTCTCGGTCCGGACATCCGCATCGGCCTGTGCGCGCCGACCGGTCGGGCCGCAGCGCAGCTGCAGTCGGCGATCGGCGAATACAGCCGGACCCGGCGTCGGCTCACCAGTGATCCGGCGGCGGTGACCGTTCACCGGCTGCTGGGCTCGCGGCCGGACGGGACGTTCGTACGGGGTTCGGGGAACCGACTGCCGTTCGACGTCGTGGTCGTCGACGAGACCTCGATGTTGCCGGTGACGATGATGTGCCGACTCCTCGAATCCCTGCGCGGTGACACCCGACTGATCCTCGTCGGAGACCCGCACCAATTGGTGTCGGTCGAGGCGGGCGCGGTGCTCGCCGACCTGGTGGAACGAGACCCGGCCGACGTCGCATCGGTCGAGAAGTCCTCGGCCTTCGGTGCGGCCGCCGGCATCGACGACGCCGACTTCACCGATGCCGAACAGGCGGCACTCGGCGGAGGTGTCATCACGCTGCGTCGCGGGCACAGGTACGGCGACCGGATCGGTGAGGTCGCCGAAGCGGTCAACGCAGGCGACGCCGACAGGGTGCTGGAGCTCATCGGGTCGCCGGGCGACGACAACCCCGTGACGCTTGTCGACCCCGATGATTTGGCCGGAGTCAGAGGATCGGTTGTCGCCTGGGCTCGCAGCCTCCGCGAGGCCGCCGGGTCGGGCGACGCCAGGCTCGCGGTAGAGGCGCTCCGCGGACATCGGGTGCTGTGTGCACATCGGGCCGGCCGCTTCGGAGTCGCCGGATGGTCCCGACGGATCACCGGATGGACGACGGACGATCTGGGAGGCGCGACGACGCACGGTGGAGCGTGGTACGCGGGTGAGCCGCTGCTCGTGACAGCCAATGATCGTGCGCAAGACGTCTACAACGGTGATTCCGGCGTGGTGATCGCCGACGGGGACTCGTTGGTGGCGGTGTTCGAACGCGGCGACTCCATCAAACGCCTGCATCCGAGCCAGCTCGCCGACGTGGTGCCGGTGTACGCGATGACCATCCACCGTAGCCAGGGTAGTCAGTTCACCGAGGTCACCGTCGTGCTGCCGCCTGCGGGCGCGGAACTCCTGACCCGCGAACTCCTGTACACGGCGATCACCCGTGCCGAGAGCAGAGTCAGGATCGTCGGGACCGCCGACGCACTCCGCGCAGCCGTGGGTCGGCGCGTCGCTCGAGCCAGTGGTCTCCGGACCCGCGCCGTGGAGCGTCCTGCTCCTTGAACCCGGTCAGCCGAGGTCGGCTCCGCCGGGGACGAGGTCGCGGCGCAGGTACGACTCCCACGCGAGGAACTGACGTTGTTGATCACGGGGCAGCGAGGCGAAGCCCTTCATCGACGCGCTGCGCGCCATCTCCGTGCGGTGCGAGGTGATCGCGCGGATCTTGGCGCCGATGTGCGCCTGGAGGTCGAGGGTCACCGACACCTGCTCGTCAGGTGTGCCGATGAGTGGAAGGTGAGACGCTTCGGGCAGATGCGGGCTCACTTCGTCGACGACGCTGACCGGAATCGTCGCGAAGTACAGTGATTTCACCTGCCACGGGTCGCCGGTCTCCGGTCGGTAGTGGACGAGATTCGCGGCGTCGGCGGCAGCGCAGACGAGTCGGTTGACGTGAATGTGGTCGCGGTGGCCGTAGATGCCGAACGCGTCGTACGTGACGATGACGTCCGGTCTGACACGTCGGATGTGGTCGACGAGCACGCCGACCTCCTCGTCGAACGGAACGTCGATGATCGACGGCGCGTCGGGTGCCGACTCGGGGACGAAGCTGTCGGCGTACCCGAGTGCGATCGGTGGCCGGGGGAGGCCGAGTTCTCTGGCGGCGTCACAGAGTTCACTGTGCCGGACCGTCCCGGGAGCCCACGTACAGGTGATGAGGTCGGCGTCGCCGCCGCGGGCGATGTGGGCGGCGATGGTCCCGCCTGTCCACAACGATTCGTCGTCGGGGTGGGCGTGGACGAACAAGGCGCTCGGTATGCCGGACACGTGCTCCACAGTACGCGTCGAGGGTCAGTAAACTGTTCTGTGCCGATCAGCCGATGCCCTCCGACCGAGGGTACGAAAGGAGTACTGCCTTGACGTCACAGGTTCACGAGTTCCAGGCGGAGGCCCGCCAACTGCTCGACCTGATGGTCCATTCGATCTATTCGAACAAGGACAGCTTTCTGCGAGAGTTGGTGTCGAACGCGTCGGATGCTCTCGACAAGCTGCGACTCGCCGGGTTGACCGACAAGGATCTCGACGCCGACATCTCCGACCTGCACATTCGGCTGATCCCAGACGCCGAAGCGCGCACTCTCACGATCACCGACAACGGCATCGGCATGTCGCGCGACGAAGTGATCGACCTCATCGGCACCGTCGCGAAGTCGGGGACCGCGGAACTGCGTCGCAAGCTCGCCGAGTCTGACAAGTCGACGACCGAGGACCTCATCGGCCAGTTCGGCGTCGGCTTCTACGCGACGTTCATGGTGGCCGACGAGGTGACCCTCGTCACCCGCAAGGCCGGCGAGAGCGTCGGCACCAAGTGGACGTCGACCGGTGACGGCACGTACACCATCGACGACGTCGCCGACGCTCCGCAGGGCACGACCATCACTCTCGCCCTCAGTGACGTCGACGACGAGAACGCCGTCCACGACTACACAGACCGTTACGTGCTGCGGGGACTGGTGAAGAAGTACTCGGACTTCATCGCGTGGCCGATCCGCATGCTCGGTGAGACGCCGGAGCCCGTCGAGGCCGCCGAGGGTGACGAGCCCGCGACTCCCGCGGAGCCCGTCGACGAGACGCTGAACTCGCAGAAGGCACTGTGGTCGAAGTCGAAGGACGAGGTGACCGAGGAGGAGTACGCCGACTTCTACCGCCACATCTCGCACGCGTGGGACGCGCCGCTGGAGACCATCTCACTGCACGCCGAGGGCACGTTCGAGTACCAGGCGCTGTTGTTCATCCCGACGCAGGCACCGTTCGACCTGTTCATGCGGGAACGCAGCAGCGGAATCCACCTGTACGTGAAGCGTGTCTTCATCATGGACGACGCGACCGACCTCATGCCGGAGTACCTTCGCTGGGTGCAGGGCGTGGTGGACGCGGCGGACCTCTCGCTCAACGTGTCCCGCGAGATCCTGCAGCAGGACCGACAGATCCGCGCGATCCGTCGTCGCCTCGTGAAGAAAGTCATCTCGACGATCCAGGAGATCGCCGACAAGCGACCCGACGACTACCGCACGTTCTGGGAGAACTTCGGTCGAGTGTTCAAGGAGGGCCTGATCAACGACGCGGACAACGCGCAGGCCATCCTCAAGGCGTCGATGTTCGCGTCCACCCACAGCGACACGGAGCCGACCCGACTGGCCGACTACGTGACGCGGATGGCCGACGACCAGGACGTCATCTACTACATGACCGGCGAGTCGCGTGCGCAGATCGTCGGAAGCCCGCACCTGGAGGCGTTTGCCGCCAAGGGCATCGAGGTGCTCCTGCTGTCGGACCCGGTCGACGAGGTGTGGGTCGGGAACGTCCCCGACTTCGACGGCAAGAAGTTCGTGTCGATCGCGAAGGGTGTCGTCGACCTGGACGGCGACGAGGACGCCGCCGACACCGAGCGCGACGAGGCGTTCGCGCCGCTGCTCACGTGGCTGGGCGAGACCTTGTCGGACGACGTCTCGGAGGTACGTCTGACGTCGCGCCTCACCGATTCCGCCGCGTGCCTGGTGGGCGACGAGTTCTCGATGACCCCGCAGTTGGAGAAGCTGTACCGGGCGTCGGGGCAGCCGGTTCCGCACAGCAAGCGGATCCTGGAACTCAATCCGAGCCACGCGGTCGTGACGCGTCTGAAGGAGAAGTTCGGGTCGGCCGACGACGATCACACAGCGCTGGCGCCCGCCGCGTCGCTGGTGTTCGCCAGTGCCGTCCTCGCCGAGGGCGGTGAGCTCACCGATCCCGCCGCCGTCGCGAAGTTGATCGCACAGCAGGTCGCCGACTCGCTCGCCTGATGTCGATCATCACGCGGGCCGCGATCTGGATCGGATCCTGGCCCTGGCTGCCGCCGTATCTCCCGAAGATCGTCAAGGTCGACGGGTGGATCCAGCGGATCAGCCGGGGTCGGATCGACCTGCTGTGGATCGCGAGTCTGCCGAGCGTGACGTTCACCGTCGTCGGCCGCAAGAGCGGCGAGCCGCGGACGACGACGGTGCTCGCCGCGCCCGACGGCGACGACTGGATCGTCGCTGGGTCGTACTTCGGTGGCCCGAAGAGTCCGGCGTGGGTGTTCAACATGCGCGCCGCCGCAGGCGGAACACTGCGCGTCAAGGGTGTTGACGTGCCGATGACGGCCACCGAGTTGTCGGGAGAGGACCGCGCCCGGGCGTGGGACTGCCTGCTCGGCGTCTGGCCGAACTTCACTCTCTACGAACAGCGGACCGACCGCACGATTCCCCTCTTCCGGCTCTCGCCGAGCTAGTCGGCGAGTTCGACGAAGTCCTCGGCGTACCCGAGGACGAGGATCGGCGAGTCGGTCACGGTGTCGCGGACCTCGTCCCACGCGGGTGAGTCCGCGGCGCCGTACAGGTGCTGCACGTCGGCGATCAGCGCTGTCGGGTCGGGAGATGCGGCTGCCGTCCGCTGGAACGCGAGCGTCGACGCTCCGACACCGATCAACGCGTAACCGTGCTCGTCGTGCATTCGGCGCGCGACCGTATGGCTTGCGAACGGCGACCAGTCGCCCTCGAAGTATCCGTTCGGGATGCTCGCGAGAAGGTCTGCCGGCGTGGGGACCTGCGCGCGTTGGACGACGTGGGTCGTCTCGAACAGTCGTTCCGGCTGGCGGTTCAACACCGCGAGGGCGTCGACCACCGCACTGTCAATCGAGTCGACTGCGAGAGACTCCCACGGCTCGGCGCGTTCGGGATCGTTCAGAGCGTCCAGAGCCGTTCGGATGACGGCTGTTTCGTAGGAGTACAGAGCCGCGGGCGAGTCGTCGTCCGGGTACTCGACGTCACCGTCGAGGTCGTGCCGATTCCGAGCATGTCCGCTTGTGTAGAGGCACTGCGGGAGATTGTCGAGCGTGAGTAGGTCGACGCCCCACCGTCCTGCTCGTTACGACAGCCTCATCGAACTCACGCCTGATGCGTGGATTCCCGCTAATTGTCTGACAATTAGCGGGAATCCAGCGCATCAGGCGTGAATAGAGAACTGGTGCGGGAAGGGACCTATTCGCCCTTGAACTGCGGGGGACGCTTCTCAAAGACCGAGGCGATGGCTTCGCCGAGGTCGTTGCTGGGGAGGAAGGCCGCGTTCCACGTCGCGACGTAGCGCAGGCTCTCGTCGACGCGGGAGCGGCGTGAGTGGTCCAGCACGTTCATCGTGCCCTGGACGACGAGCGGCGGAAGTGCCGCGATCTCGGCGCCCTTCGCGCGTGCGGCGTCGAGCAGCGACTCGGGGGTGTCGAAGACGTCGGTGACGAGACCGATCTTCTCCGCGCGTGCCGCGTCGATGTCCTTGCCGGTCAGGGCAAGGTCGCGGGTGTGGCCGTCGCCGATGATCAGCGGGAGGCGCGCGAGCGATCCCATGTCGGCGACGATCGCGACGCGCACCTCGCGGACGCTGAACTTGGCGTCGGCGCTGGCGATGCGGATGTCCGCGGCGGTGATCAGGTCGACGCCGCCGCCGATGCACCAGCCCTGGACGGCGGCGATGACGGGCTTGCGGCAGTCGGCCACCGCGTTGATGCCCGCCTGCATGCGGCCGATCATGTTGTGGAAGTCGGTGCGGGCCTTGGCCGCCTTGCCGTCGCCGCCGAGCACCGGACCGAAGTCGCCGGCCATCGCCGGAAGGTCGAGGCCGAATGAGAAGTTCTTGCCCGATCCAGTCAGGACCACCGCGCGGACGTCGGGGTCCGTGTCGATGCCCTGGAACAGGGGAACGAGCTCAGCCCAGAAATCCGGGCCCATCGCGTTGCCCTTGGTGGGACCGATCAAGGTCACCTCGGCGACGTGGTCGGCGACAGTCACGTCGAACGCCTTGTACTGGTCGCTGTCGCGGTATTCGGGGATGCTCATCTCGCTCATTTCTCGAATGTTACTCGCCGGTAGGAGTTAGTCGCGGGTCAGGCGGGGGAGAAGTCGGATCGTGTCCTCATTCGTCCAGCCGGGCGGTTCGAGGATCTGCGCCCACGCCTTCGGAATCGCCGCCAGATAGTTGTGGCCGTGGCCGTCGGGGACGTCCACCGACACTGCCATATCCGCAGCGACCTGCAGGAACGTCAAGATCGGGAACCACGTCGTCGAATCGAGCACGTCCGGGCCGCGCTGCTCACGAAGCCAGTCCGGTTCGTCGAACAGCAGATCCGGAGACCACCAGGAGATCGGATCGGAGGGATGCTGGAGGTAGACGATGCGTCCCTTGGTCCACGGCTGGCCCGCCGGGCGGTCGAGGTCGGCGGGGTCCATGATGAACCGGACCTGATCGCCGTTGTCGAAGATCGGCAGGTACTCCGGGGAGCCCGAGTCGCGGCCGTTCGTCGTGTCTCGCCACAGTGTGTTGCTGAACGTCGGGCCGGTCAGCAGAGCGCCGTCGGTGCGTGCGGACATCGTCGGGATCGATCCGAACGGGGCCTCCGCGGCGAACGAGCCGAGGCTCTCGCCGAAGACGACGATCTTCGGCCGCGTCGCCTCGGGGATGTCCCGGACACGTCGGTCGACGGCTTCGAAGAGGGCTCGACCGGCCTGGCGTGCGCGCTCCTGGTCGACGATGAACGACAGCCAACTCGGCAGAGTGGAGTACTGCATGCCGACGATCGCGGTGTCGCCGTTGTACATGTACTCGATGGAGTCGGGGTTGGCTCGATTGATCCACCCGGTGCCGGTGGTCGACGCGACCGCGATCACCTTGCGGGTGAGACCGCCCGCTCGAACCAGCTCATCGGCGGCCAGAGTCGCGGCTTCGGCAATGGTGGGCGCCGATTCGAGACCTGCGTACACGCGGATCGGTTCGAGTGCGGGCTTGTGGTTGAACTCGCCGATCTCCTCCTTGGTCGGCCCGGTCGAGACGAACGCTCGGCCCTGTCGGCCGAGGCTCTCCCAGCTCACCAGTGATTCGGGACTGCCGGATTTCAAGGGGGACGACGGAGGTGACGAGTCTGGAGTCGATTCGTCGTTCACGGCGGCGAACGTCTCGTTCAGCGCCTTCATGCCGTAGTTGGTCACCACGCCGTTCACGACGAAGATACTGACCAAGATGACCACGAGTGCCGCGACGGCTCCCGAGATGCGTGGAGGGATGTGGGCTGTCAGCTTTCGGGCGATGAACCGAACGAGAGCGCCCCAGGCCTGACCGACACCGACTAGGATCGCGAACACGATGACGGCGATGATCGCGATCTGCGGATACGACGTCCACGTGAGGTGATCGACTCCCATCAGGTCGCGGAGTTCGTCCTGCCATCGGTGGAACCAGTACAACGCGACCACCGTGCCGACGGAGGCGACGACGCCGAGTCCGATCCACCAGATCCGGCTCGGGCGAGGCCACGCCTCTTGTCGAGAGACGAGGTACCGCGCGAACCATGCAAAGAAGGCTCCGAGCCCGTAGCCGATGGCCGCCGCGCCTGCGGCGACCACTCCCTGGAACAACGGGCCGCGAGGCAACAGCGACGGCGTCGTCGACAGCCAGAGGAACAGCGTCGCGAGGACGGCTCCGGTGTACGACAGGCGGCTCACGTAGTCGCTCGTCCAGGTCGCGACTCGGCTGCGCGCACCGGATGCGGGGGACGGCTCAGCGGCCTCCGTCTCAGAAGCGGTGTCGAGCGGGTCGGTCGGCTCCGGAGCATCCGTGCCGGCTGCGTCGTCAGTGACCACGCCGCCTCCTTCGTATTCGAGAGATTCACGATGAAGATACCTGCAGCGTACGACGCGTGAGCACACGACACCCGAGGTTGATCGCCGGTTGTGCAACGATTAGCGCCGTGAGCATTTCGACTGATCCTCTCCGCACGTCCGACGTCGTCCTCGGGATTCCCGTCTCCGACATGGCGGCATCGTCCGACGCGTATCGAATTCTGCTCGGCGAGCCGTTCGACGCGGGAGTCTGGTCATTCGGAAACGGCCGCGTGGAGTTGCTGCCCGGAGATGCCGAGGCGGCCGTCGACTTCGCTGTCGCGGATCTGCACGAGAGTGTCAGACTGCTCGGCCGACGTGGACTCGCCGCGGTTCTTCGCGACGAGACGTCGTACGAACTCGAAGGCGTGGTGCCGGTGGGGATCACCGCCCGCAAGGGTTGCGGCGACGGCCCGCGTGTGGACCACGTCGTGATGTATCACCACGATGTGGACGCCGCGGTTGCGCTCTACGCGGGCAGGCTCGGGATGGACTTGCGGCTGGACCGTCAGATCGCCGAAGGCGTCGCCCAGCTGTTCTTCCGGACCTCGTCGGTGATCGTCGAAGTCGTGGCGGGACCGTCGATGGCCGACCGCGACCGATTCGGGGGAGTCGCATGGCTCGTCGACGACATCGACGCCGAACAGCAACGCCTCGTCGACGCCGGACTCGACGTCAGCGAGGTCCGGATCGGGCGCAAACCGGGCACCCGCGTCTGCACACTTCGCGATCGCGCGTTCGGGACGCCGACCCTGCTGATCGAACAGACGCCCAAGCCATGACTCCGATGTTCCCGTTGGGCTCGGTGCTGCTGCCGGGAGAGACTCTGCCGTTACGCATCTTCGAGCCGCGCTACGCGGCGATGTTCGACGACCTGCTCGCAGGTGACCGCACATTCGGCGTCGTGCTGATCGAGCGCGGGTCGGAGGTCGGAGGCGGCGACGAGCGGGGAACCGTGGGGACCCTCGCACGCGTTGACACTTGGGCTCAAACGGGCCCGGGACGCTATTCGCTGAACTGCGCGGGTATCGAGCGAATCGTCGTCGACGAGTGGCTGCCGGACGACCCGTATCCGCGCGCGGCGACCCGGCGGCTCCCGGACGAGACCGGCGGTGAACCCGACTGGGATTCACTGACGGGTGGCCGTGCGCAACTCCAGTTGTTGTGCGGTCAGGGCGGCCGCCTCGATCCACAACTGCGGTGGATCGCCTCTCAACTCGCCGAACCCGTCGACTACAGCGGACCCGACCGTGAGGAGGCGTCGTGGCGTGCGGCGTCCGACCTTCCGCTCGGAGCGGCCGACCGTCATCGGGCGTTGTCCGCGCCGGATCCGGCGGCACGCGTCGACGTGTTGATCTCGGCGGTCGACGACCTGATCGCCGCGCTCCGATTCCGACTGCAACCATGATCGGTGGTGCCCGTATGAGCCTTGCGCGTCTCGACGCGACCGATCGACTGGCGGGCGTGGACCTCGCACGCGGTCTCGCCGTCATCGGCATGTTCGCCGTCCACCTGACGACGTTGCCGGACCTCGAATGGAGTTCGCCGTCGACGTGGGCAGGGGCGGCGACGGGGCGGTCGTCGATTCTCTTCGCCATGCTGGCCGGTGTGTCGATCACCCTGGTCGGTGATCCGTCTCGTAACCGCGGTGCCGGGTCGGCCGGCCCGAACAGAATGCTGGCCGCCCGCGCGGCGATCATCTGGGCCGCCGGTGTCCTGCTTCTGTTCCTCGGGTTGCCGGTCGAGGTGATCCTGCCCGCATACGGTGTGCTCTTTCTGATCGGCATCGGACTCCAACACCTTCGAACGTCCCTCCTGTGGGCCACGGCCGTCGGGCTCGGTGTGGTCGCGCCGTTCCTGCTCACCGCGATCGACGCTGTGCCGTGGCCGGCCGACGGCGACACGGCAATCGCCGGAGGCCGTCTGATCGGTTGGTACTTCCCCTTTGTGTTGTGGGCGGGCTTCCTGGCGGCGGGCATGGCGGCAGGTCGAGTGCTCACTCGCCGCCGGACCGGCGACGCAGCGCTGCTCGTCGGGGTCGGCGCACTGTTCGTGCTGCTCGGCGACGGTGTCGTCGGGGGGATCGCCGCCGACCACGGCATCGCCGAGATGAGCTCGGCACCGCACTCGTCGGGCGTCGGCGAAGCACTCGGATCGGGGGGTTTCGCTCTGGTCGTCATCGGCCTGTGCACACTCGTGGTGGCGACACCGCTGCGCGCCGCGAGCCTCCCGCTCCGCGCCGTCGGCTCGATGCCGCTGACGGCGTACACCGCACACCTCCTGATCTGGTGGGTCTGGATCGCGATCCGACCGGTGAACGACATCACCGAGTTCCGGGCGCTGCACCCGTTCTGGCCGATCACCGTCGGTGTGATCATCGGGTGCACGGCGTGGGCGGCGACCATCGGTCGTGGACCTCTGGAGGGCCTGGTGTTCAAGCTCTCGCTCGTGGTGGCGCGTCCGCTCGTGCCTACGACACGACCGGCAGATCGGGACTAGTCTCGACGGCGTGAGCAACCTCGACGCAGAACCTGGCGAGATCGACTGTTCCGGCCGTCCGACCACCGGAGTGGACGTCGTGACACCGCGAAAGGTTCCCCTCGGCGGGATCCGCGCCATGATCGTCAATCGAACGCTGCCGACCCGTGACCGCTCGATGATCGGCGCCTGGTGTTTCGCGGACCACTACGGGCCGGATCCGGTGTCCGACAGCGGCGGTATGCGCGTCTACCCGCATCCGCACACCGGACTGCAGACCGTCAGCTGGCTCTTCGAGGGCGAGATCGAACACCGCGACAGCGCCGGAGTCCACGCGATGGTGCTACCCGGCGAGATCAACCTCATGTCGGCGGGCCACGGGATCAGTCACTCGGAGATGTCGACCGACGCGACAACGGTCCTGCACGGTGTTCAGCTCTGGGTGGCCCTGCCCGACGCAGTTCGCGACGATCCGCACGGTTTCCAGCACCACGCGCCGGAGTCGGCGCCTCTCGGCGACGCCGGGAGCGTGCGGGTCTTCATCGGCGAGCTCGTCGGGACGTCGTCACCGATCGTCACCGCGACGCCGCTGCTCGGCGCGGAGATCCTGCTCGAGCCGCACACCGAGGTCGTGCTGCCGGTCCGCTCCGACTTCGAACACGGGTTTCTCCTCGACACTGAGCAGTTGGTGGTCGACGATGTCGACCTCGCCCACGGTGACCTCGCCTACGTCGGTCCAGGAGTGTCCACGATCCGGCTGGCGAACCCGTCGGACACCGTCGCCCGAGTGATCCTCCTCGGCGGCACTCCGTTCGGCGAGGACATCATCATGTGGTGGAACTTCGTCGGCCGGACCCACGAAGAGATCGTCGAGTACCGCGAGGAATGGGAGAGCGCCGCAACGCGTTTCGGCACAGTGGACGGGTGGACGTCGGATGACCGGATTCCCGCGCCACCACTCCCGACCAGTCGGCTCAAGCCGAGGAAGAGGTAATCGGAATGACTGACAGCACCGAGCAGATCACCGTCGCTCGCAACGACGCCCAGGGGCGCTACGACATCAGTGTGGACGGTGAACTCGCAGGCTTCACCGAGTTCGTCGACCGGGGCGAGCAGCGGATCTTTCCGCACACCGAACTGGACGAGAAGTTCTCCGGTCGCGGCCTGAGCTCGATTCTGGTTCGTGACGCCCTCGCAGACACACGAGCCGCCGGACTGCGTGTGGTGCCGGTGTGCCCGCTTGTCGCGCGATACGTCTCCAAGCACGACGAACTCTCCGACATCGTCGACCGCCCGACGCCGGAGATCCTCGAATTCCTCCGCAGTCGCTGAGCGCTTTCTGTCGGGGAGGGCACGCTGCGACACGACGCCTCGGCTATCGCCTCGGAGTCGGCTCAACGAGCAGGGGAATGTGCGGCGACCGCCGAACCTACGGCCGCGGGTGGACGTTGTAGCGGCTCATGATGGAAACGCGGTTGAAGGCGTTGATCGCGACTGCAGCCCAGGTGACAGCTGAGATCTGGGCTGCGTCGAGGATGTCGGCTGCGCGCTCGTACGCGCAGTCGGCGTCGTCGACGGACGGCAGTTCGGTCGCCGATTCGGCCAGTTCGAGTGCTGCTCGCTGTTGGTCGGTGTACAGCGCAGGAGCTTCACGCCACGCCGGCAGCACGGCGATCTGTTGTTCGGTGACCCCTGCGGCCACAGCGTCGGCGTGGTGCAGGCTCAGACAGAACGCACAACCGTTGATCTGCGAGCACCGCAGATTGACGAGTTCGACGACGGTCCGGTCCAGGCCGGCATCGGCTGCGGCCTGTTTGGCGGCGGCAGACACCGTCACCAGTTGTTTGTAGGCGGCCGGGGTCTGTTTATCGATGGACACGCGCGGAGTCGGCATGACACAACGTATACATGAGCACTGAACCTCAGCAGTTGCACAGCCTCACCCGCAAGACCGAGCGGGGCGGTGATCGTGCGCTCCTCGACGAGGTGCTCGACGAGGCCATGGTGGGCACGTTGTCGACAGTCGTCGACGGCTGGCCCTGGTCCGTGCCGCTGCTGTTCGCTCGAATCGGCGACGACGTGATCGTCCACGGATCGACCGGAGCCGGGATGCTCCGACACGTCGCCGCGGGCGCGGCAGTCACCCTCACCGCGTTTGTGGTCGACGGTCTCGTCGTCTCCGACACCCTCTTCGACCATTCGGCGAACTATCGTGCCGTCGTCGTTCGCGGTGTGCTCCAGCCGGTCGACGATCCGGCGACGGCGCTGACCGCGCTCAGCGATCGGATCGTTCCAGGCCGCTCGGCGGAGACCACTGCGATCCTGCCGAAAGAGTTGGCCGCCACGATCGCCCTGAGGTTGCCGATCGAAGACGGCAAATGGATCGCGAAAGCGCGCACCGGTGGTCCGGGTGTCGAGACCGACGACTGGACGGGTGTGATTCCGATGCGGACGGTCTACGACTCGCCGATCACGTACACCGGTCGCGACGCGGACGTGCCTGCGTCGGTCAGTCAGTTGGCGCGATAGCGGAACACCTTGGTCCCCACGAAGCACGGGCTCGGGTTGATCATCGCCACGCTGAGGATCCGCCGCGAGACGTCGTAATCGATGCCCTCGGATTCGTAACTTCCACGACAGACGCTCCGCTTGGGGATGGTGAACTCCGGTTCCACGGTGCCGTCGACCGACGCCGCCCCGACGGGCGCGGACAGGTGGACGGAGACGACGCGGTTCACGGGTTCGTCCACGGCGCACAGCAGACGGTCGGCGGTCATGAAGTCGCAGCTCTGCACGTTGGTCAGCGGGGTGTCGAGCCGGATCTCGCTGAGGATCGGCATTGTCGAGCCTGCAGGTCGACCCTTGGGGTTGGCGAACACGATGAATCGCTGCTCGGTGAACCACTCGCCGCTCACCAGGTACGCGCCGGTCGGGTCGACGGTGACGAACGAGTTGTTCGCCATCTCGCCGGGCTCGAGCGGGTGGTAGTACTTGGTCATCACTCCGTGCGGGCTGGTGATCGTGTACAGCTTGCGGCTCGCACTGAGGTTCTCGTAGTCGTCGTAGGTGTATCCCGCGTGGATGTCCTGGTCGCCGATGTGCTGCCAGCCTGCCTGCCATAGGTCGGGCCGGATCGACAGGGTGCCCCTCGGATGCAGCAGCCCGATCCGGTCGGTTGCGAGCCCCTCGTTGTACAGAAGGGTGAAGTGGTCGCTCACCGACTTGCTGCGCCAGGTGTCCGCGTGCGCGGGAGCAGACGACAACGCCGCCGCTGCCAGACCTCCGACGATGAGAGCGATGGAGAATCTGTACAAGCGGCGGCGTCTGTTCACGCCTAGGACGCTAGTCGGTCGAGGCCGTGTCCGGAGTCTTCTCGACCGCAGTCGTCTCGGATCGGCCGAGATCGGCGAGCATCGACGCGACGTCGATGCCCGTCGTGCTGCGAATGACTTCCAGCGTGCTGGCAACACCCGCGCCTGCGCTGCGGGTCAGCGGGCTCACTGAATCGCCGACCAGTGTGATGTTCGAGTCGGCGAGCGGCTCTGCTGCGGCACGGACGATGTCGGGGAGCTTGTTCATGACGAGCTCCAACTGGCCGACCTTGTCGAGCTTGCCGAGTGCGTCGGCACGCTTCTCCAGAGCTTCGGCTTCGGCCTCACCGGTGATCCGAATGCCTGCGGCTTTCGCTTCGGCTTCCGCGGTGATCTCGGCCTTGCGTGCCTCCGCCCGCTGCTGTGCGGCGTACAGCTCGGCCTCTGCCGGGCGTCGCACCTCGGCGTCGAGCTGAGTGTCGCGCAGACGAGCGGCCTGCTCGGCGACCTCGTTGTCCTTCTCCACCTGGATGCGACGACGCTCCGCCTCGACGAGCGGACGCACGGCGTCGGCCTCGGCCGCAGCGCGGTCGGTCGCCTGACGGGCGGCTTCACGTTGGATGTCCAGCTCACGCTGCTGCTCGATGATCGCCTGCTCGTTGGCGATACGGCTCTGCTCAGCGACACGATGCGCCTCGGCGCGCGACTGGGCGGCGATCGCCGACTGATCGGATCGCTCCTTGGCGGCGAGATCGCTGAAGTACTGGCCGTCCGAGTCCTGGACGTCGTTGATCGAGAAGCTGTCGAGCACCAGACCCTGATTGCCGAGGATCTCTTTGATCGACTGCGCGACCTGATCGACGAGCTGCTGGCGGTCGACGAGAATGCTCTTGGCCGTCATGGTGCCGACGATCGAACGCAGTTCACCCGACAGCTGCTCGGTGACGAGAGCGTTGACGCGATTGAGGTCGTCGCCGAAGCGGGGACCGGCCTTGAGGATGTCCTCGGGCGTGTCGCCGACTTTCACGACGGCCACACCACGCACCTTCAGTTCGATGCCGTCGTTGGCCGGCGTCGACGTGTCGAGGTCGGCCTTGATCGAGGACAATTGGACGCGGGTCGCACGCTGAACCACGGGCAGCACGAATGTGCCGGTGCCGCGGTACACCTTGCCCTGATGCCCCTTGCCGGTACCGGTGACGATGAACGCCTCCTCGGCGCCCGGCACGCGGTACCGGGACAGAAGGAGCAGAACGACGAGCACGAGCAGTACCACCACGGCTGCGACAGCCCAGATGACAGTGGTCATGGGTGTATCAATTCCCTTCTGGATGAACGTCGCCGAAGGTTATCGGCGACACGGTGAAGATCTCTCGACCGTCGGCCTTCTCGAGGACGACGGCCTGGGCATTGTGGGGGAGCGGATCGTCGGATCGGACGGTGATCTGCCGCGATCCGAGAGGCGTCGCCACTTCGGCGGTGCCGAGACGGCCGTCCGACACGGGTTCGACGATCCGAACCGTCGATCCGATCAGGTCGAACGAGGGGAGTTCCTCCTCGGAGCCGACGAGGTAACCGAGGATCACGATCGCGACGACGCTGAGCGCGACTCCGGTGCCGATTCCGGCCGCGAGAGCCACGAGAGTGGAGGTGTCGCTGAACTTCATCAGGCCACCTGCGAGGAGCCCGAATCCGGTGAGGAACGGCGTTGCGACCGACAGGAGCCCCGCTCCAGAGTCTCCGACGTGCACGTCGAACTGGGCGAACTCGAACCCGATCAGCGAGAGCAAAGTGAGCACCAAGCCGACGAGACCTATTGCAAGTAAGACGATTCCGAGCACGGCACCCCAATCCGCTACGTGTTTCGCGTGCCTTCATTCTCGCACATCGGACGTTCGGCACCGTCTGCCCGAACGACTCGGTTGACATCGACAACCGTGCCATTGACAAGTGGCACGGTTGGTGGTGTCATCGAGAAATGGTTGAACACACCGTGCCCGCTCCGCGGGTTCCCGCAACGGCGGCGACTCGAACCCGACTGAACGCGTTGATCACTCGAGTCGGCGTCGGCTCCGTGACCGGATGCATCGGTACGAGCAGAGCCGGTGTCGCCGTGTCCCGGGGTCTGATCGCCGGGCTCATGGGCGCCGCCGGCCGGATGCCGCGGGGCGCGTCCGTGGTTCAGGTCCGCGACGGCGACGTGGTGGGAGAGTGGGTGTATGGACCGGGCGTCGACCGGCGCAGTGAGTCCGCAGTCCTCTACCTGCACGGCAGCGCCTACATGATGTGCTCGCCCGGCACGCACCGAAGCTTCGTCGCGCGACTCTCCGGAGTGCTCGGCCTGCCGTGCTTCGTCCCCGACTACCGGCTCGCGCCCGAACATCGGTTCCCGGCTGCGGCAGACGACGTCGACGCCGCGTGGCAGTGGATGCTCGACCGCGGGTACGAACCGCAGAACCTGATCGTTGCGGGCGATTCCGCGGGCGGGCATCTGACGGGAGCGTTTGTGCTCAACCGTGCGGCGGACGGTGAACCGGGTCCTGCTGCCGCGGTCCTGCTCTCACCGGTCGTCGACCTGACGTTCGGACTGTCCGCGCAGCAGGAGCGCCGTCGCCGCGATCCGATGATCACTGCCGCCGCGGCCCGCCGCCTCGTCGACCTGTACACACGAGACGCCGATCTGACCGACCGCAGACTCGAACTCGACTACCGGGCCGCAGCAGACGCTCCGCCGATGCTCGTGCAGGCAGGTGGCGCAGAGATGCTGTCCGCCGACTCTCGCCACTTCGTGGCCCAGATCAACGCACGCGGAGGTCAGGCTCAATTGGAGGTCTGGCCAGGCCAAATGCACGTCTTCCAGGCTTTGCCACGTTTGACGCCCGACGCCGACGCCGCCCTGCTCCGGATCCGCGACTTCGTCGTCGCCGCACTCAGCGCGCCAAGCGCCACACCTGCCACCACCACCGAAGGAGTCGCTTGATGTTCGGCATCGATTCAGTGCTGTCCACTTTCGTCCGCAACAGACGCAGCCACAACGCGAAAGCTGTCGTCACCGGCGCGGGAAGTGGAATCGGCCGTGCATTCGCGCTCGAACTCGCCAACCGCGGTGGCCACGTGGTGTGTGCGGACATCGACGGTTCACGCGCGGACGACACAGTCCGTGAGATCACTCGGAGCGGCGGCCGTGCCGTCGCCGCAGTGTGCGACGTGGCGATCCGCGACGACGTGACGAAACTCGCCGACCTCGCGGTCCGGGAGTTCGACGGGCCGCCGACGCTTGTCATCAACAATGCCGGCGTCGGCATCGGAGGCAAGGCAGTCGGCGCGATCGGCATGGACGACTGGAATTGGGCCCTCGGCATCAACCTGTGGGGCGTCATCCACGGGTGCGAGACGTTCGCGCCGATGCTCCGCACCACCGGCCATGGCGGAATCATCAACGTCGCGTCGGCCGCCGGATTTGCCGCGGCGCCTGCCATGGGGCCGTACAACGTGGGCAAGGCTGGAGTCATGTCCCTGTCGGAGACCCTCTCCGCCGAGATGAGCGGCAGCGGTGTCAACGTGACGGTCCTGTGCCCGACGTTCGTGAAGACCAACGTCGCCCGCGACGGCCGGATCACCGAAGCCGGGCAGGGCCTGGCCGGGCGCCTCATGGAACTCACCGGCATGTCGCCGGCCGGCGTCGCGGCATCGACCCTCGACGCGAACGACCTCGGACGCCTCTATGTCGTCCCGCAGTTCGACGCCAACGTCATCTGGCACCTGAAACGTCATATTCCCAGCGTCTACACCTGGGGCGCAGGTCTTCTGGGACGGGTCGCGCCCCTGGAGACCGACGCCGCCGAACCCGCCGACCACCGATAAGACTAAGGACACATCATGGCCATGGACCTCGATCGCATGCTTGCGATGATCAAGAACCGTCAGTGGGCGCTCGCCGACATCGATTGGGATGCGCCCGGCGCGGAACTCATCGAGCCGGAACTCCACGCCAAGCTCAAGCCGTTCCTCTCCGACCTCATGTGGATCGAGAACGTCGGCGCCCGCGGATTCGCGGCGATGGCGAAGAAGGCCCCGACCCCGACTTTGAAGTCGATCTACGAGCACTTCCACGCCGAGGAGCAGAAGCACGCGAACGCGGAGCTCGCCCTGATGCGTCGGTGGGGAATGCTCGAGAACGACGAGATCCCGTCGCCGAACGTCAATGTGCAGCTCATCATCAACTGGCTGGACAAGTACTCGGACGGAATGTCGCTGTCGTTCCTCGGCACCGTGATTCCGATGCTGGAGGTGGCGCTCGACGGTGCGCTCATCAAGTTCATCACCGATGAGGTCAAGGATCCGGTGGCCCAGGAGGTGTTCCGTCACATCAACTCGGACGAGTCCCGTCACCTCGCCGTCGACTACGAGGTCATGGAGATCCTCGGCCACGCCGATCTCCGCAAGCGCACCGCCGACTTCGTCGGCGGTTGGGTCAAGCCGTCGCTCATGGTCGGCTTCCTCAGCTACATGCCGCTGCTGAACAAGATGCGCGACAACATCGTGGCGATGGGCGTCGACGAGGAGAAGCTCTACGGTGCGATGCGGAAGTACCGTGCCGTCGGCGAGCGTTCCGAGTACGTCCGCCGGCTCCCGATGTTCCAGGTCGTCGCCATGCACGGCAGCTGGGTGATCGACCGGAAGAACGTTCCCTACCACCTCGTCGCCGACTCGCTGGTGAAGGTGACGTCGTACATCCCGTTCGACCTCGTGCACCGCACACCGTCGTGGTCGCAGGAACTCACCTACGAGCCGGCCGCCTGAGGACTACAGACACATGACCATTGCAGTTGCAGTAATCGGCGCCGGGTTCGCGGGCATCGGCGCCACCATCCGCCTCAAGCAGAAGGGCATCGACGACGTCGTCGTCTTCGAGCGAGGTGACCGCGTCGGGGGCACCTGGCGGGACAACACGTACCCGGGCGCCGCATGCGACATCCCATCACGGCTGTACTCGTACAGCTTTGCGCAGAATCCCGAGTGGTCGCACACGTATTCGGGCAGTGCGGAGATCCTCGACTACATCGATTCGATGGTCGCCGACTTCGACGTCGCGCGGCACATCAAGTTCGGTCACGAGGTGACCGGGCTCGAATACAACGAGAAGACCGGCGAGTGGACGATCCGGTTCGCGGGACGTCGTCGTGCGGTCCGAGCGCGTTCGGTGATCATGGCCGCCGGTCCGCTCGCGAATCCGTCACTGCCGGACATCAAGGGTCTGGACGACTACGAAGGGCACGTCGTGCACAGCGCACGATGGGATCACGACTACGATTTCGCGGGCAAGAAGGTCGCGGTGGTCGGGACCGGCGCCAGTGCCGTCCAGATCGTGCCCCACCTCGTGAAGCAGGCCGGCTCGGTCAAGGTGTTCCAACGCACCGCGGGCTGGGTTCTTCCGCGCGTCGACGTCGAGACCGGCGAGTTCGCCAAGTCGATCTACCGTCACGTTCCCGGCGCTCAGAGCCTCGCACGGTCGGCCTGGTACTGGGGACACGAGTCGATGGCTCTCGGCCTGGTCTGGGACAGTCCGATCACCCGCGTCGTCGAAGCGGTCAGCCGCCTCAACCTGCGCCTGACAGTCAAGGATCCGTGGCTGCGTCGTCAGCTGACACCCGACTTCTCGGCGGGCTGCAAACGACTGCTGATGACAAGCGACTACTACCCGGCACTGCAGAAGGACAACTGCAAGCTCGTGACCTGGCCGATCGCCCGGATCGCGCCCAAGGGCATCCGCACTGTTGAGGGCATCGAGCATCAGTTCGACTGCATCGTCTTCGCAACCGGGTTCGAGGTCGGCAAGCAGGGCACACCGTTCCCCGTCACGGGCATCGGAGGGCGAGTCCTCGCCGACGAGTGGTCGGGCGGTGCTTACGCGTACCGCAGCGTCGCCGTGTCGGGCTACCCCAACCTGTACGTGACGTTCGGACCGAACTCCGGCCCCGGACACAACTCCGCGCTGGTCTACATGGAGGCGCAGATCGACTATCTCACCGAGTCGATCGGTCTGGTCGAGGCGAACGGGTGGAAGGCACTCGACGTTCGCGCCGAGGTGCAGGCGGAGTACAACGAGGACATCCAACGTCGGCTTCGATCGACGACGTGGAACTCGGGCTGCCAGAGCTGGTATCTCACCGACGACGGCTTCAACGCGACGATGTTCCCCGGCTTCGCGACCCAGTACGCGAATCAACTCCGTGAAGTCGACCTGCAGGACTACCGAATCCTGGTGCACACCGACGCGGCGGCTGTCGCGACTCCGGTGATGTCCGGGTAGGTTCGTGCGATGACCGAGTACCGGATCGACGACCTCGCGCGGGCATCCGGCACCACCACGCGCAACATTCGCGGCTACCAGGAGCGTGGGCTGCTGCCCGCGCCCCTGCGCCGGGGGCGTGTGGCGATCTACACCGAGCGCCATCTTGCGAATCTGCGGGCCATCAATCGGTTGTTGGGCAACGGCTTCACGCTCAAGCACATCGGGACGTTTCTCACCAACCCCCGTGCAATGGTCGCCGAGGCGCTCGATCTGCCGGATCTGCTGGATCTCCGGTGGGCGCAACGGCGGCCCGACGAGATCACGCATGACGAGTTGGAACGCGTGCTCGGCCCGGTCGACGCCGAGACTCTCGACGCACTCGTCGACGCGCGGATCGTCACACGCGTCGACGGGTCGTCGCGGGTGCGTGCCGTCGACGACCACATCCTGAAGAACCTCGGGCGACTCGTCGAGCGCGGGATGGAACTGCGCACCCTGATCGGAGTTCACCGCGAGTTCACCGATCGTCTCGCCGACGCCGTTCGAGTGCTGATGTCGGGCGCGCGCGACGAGATCGTTCGGCGGGAGGGCGTCGGCTGGCTGCCCACTACGTCCGACGAGGTGGAGTGGGTGACGGATCTCCTCGCCACCATGCGTTCCTCGGCGACGGCGAACGCCTACGCCGCCCTCGATCGAGCTCTCGACGATGCGCGCGAACAGGAGATCAAGGAATACCTCGCGGAGGCCTTGCTTGGTGATTGAGCCGTTGACGAGGTGCAGCCGAGGAGACGAGTCGAAATCGCCGCCACCCGGGCTGGGGCCCACACCTACTCGTCGAACATCGTGATCGACGGCAGCGGAGCGTCGTCCGGGACGGCACCGCGCTGGCCACGCTGTGAAAGCATGTGCAGCTGATCGAAGTCACCGCGGGCAAGCGCGACTCGTTTGGACCTTCCCCACCCCTGGACCTGCTTCTCGCGCGCGAACGCCTCGGCGACCGTCGGGAACTCCGCCACGTACACGAGGCGGACGGGGAGACGTCGACTCGTGTACGCGGCACCCTCGCCCGCGCGGTGCTGTCGGAGACGTTCAAACATATTGCGAGTGCTCCCGACATAGAACGATCCGTCAGCGCATTCCAGCATGTACAGATACCCGGCCATTCCGACAGCATCCACCGCCTGCTTGGATCTGACCAGCACGTTATCCACAGGCACGTCCACCGACTCAGCGCACGTCACCAGATTTCGACACGGACTCCGCTCCGCTCCGTCCGGCTCAATCACCAAGCCGCACCGAGGAGTGCCCACCAGGTGGAGGCGGTCACAGGGTCGCGAACCGCTGGAGCACCTGGAACGCCACCGCCACGACGAGAGCGTTGTAGAAGAAGCTCCACACGCTGTGCACGACGACGGCAGACCGCATTCGCCGGGTGCGGACTTCGACATCGGACGTCGCGAACGTGGTGCCAAGCGTGAACGCGAAGTAGATGAACTCCGGGTATCCCGGCTCACGCGGCGGGACGTCGTCGTCATCGGGATCACGATCCTCGGGGAACGACAGCGCAGGCGCAGCTGATTCGCTGTAGCGGCTCATGTAGATGTGCATGAACGCGACGTGCAGAAGCAGCCAGGACAGCACAATTCCGGTCACTCCGAGCAAAGCTGCCGATCCTGCGCTGTCCGCGTACTTCTCCGCGTACGACTGCCCGAGAAGCGCGACGACGGCGGCGTTCACCCCGGCCAGGCTGGTCGCCAACGGAACGATCCACGACAACCGGCTGAGGAGTCCGGTGCGGGGGTCCGACGTCCCCCGTCGGACCCGGCGCCGAATGACCACGCCGGTGCACAGCAGATACACCGCGGCCGCGATCTCCCACGCGAGCAGTGCGTAGAAATTCGCGGCGAACAGGCTGTACAGCGCCAGGACGACCACGATGAGGTCCGCTGCGGTGGCGACACCTGCCGCCACGTCGTCCCGGTCGATCATCGAACGCCGTCGGCGGTGACGAAGTCGTCCCAATTGGTCGACAGGTAGTCGAGGAACAACGGTCCGACTGATTCGGCCACGAAATGTGAAGCCGGTTGCGGATGGGTGGCGGCGAAGTCGGGGTCGTCGACCACGCGCCTCGGGAAGTCGTGATGAAGGATGCCCGCGGTGCCTGCGAGCACGAAGTCGACGCCCCGCTCAAGGCATTCGCGGACCTGCGCCGCGGTCAAGATCTTGCCTGCCACCCCGAGGCGGACGTCGCCGCGGGGGAGTTCGGTGAAGAGGTCGAGCAGTGGTCGATCGCCGGGCTCTTCACCGTGCGGCATCTTGAACGCGTCCCACATCGACATGTCGAGATAGTCGATGGCGCCGTCGGCCATCACCTGTGCGGCGAGTTCCCGAGCCTCGTCGAGCACGATCCCGTATCGCTCGGGGGATAGACGCAGGCCGAGCTGGAAGTCGGGGCCCGTGGCGGCTCGGATGGCGGCGACCGTCTCGTGAACCACCCGGAAGCGGTTGTCGGCGCTGCCGCCGTATCGGTCGGTGCGCGTGTTGCTTCGTCCGTCGAGGAACTGCGCGATCAGGTATCCGTGTGCACCGTGGATCTCAACACCGTCGAAGCCGGCCTGCTCGGCGCGGCGCGCAGCGGTCGCGAAGTCGTCGACCATCTGCTCGACGCCCTCGGTGGTGAGTGCGGTGGCACCGTACTTCGCGTCGTCCCACGGAGCGACGAGATCGTCGGACAGGGCACGGTCACCGCGACGACCGCCATGCTGGAGCTGAAGCGACGACACCGAACCCGCCGCGCGGAGACCGTCGGCGAGCCGTGTCAGCCCTGCGAGGTGCATGTCATCGGAGACGCCCAATTGGCCCGGAAACGAATGGCCAGCGCTGCTGACGAACGCCGCGCACGTCATGACCAGACCGAAGCCTCCTTCGGCACGCCGAGTGAGCCAGGTGTGTTCGTCGTCGCTCAAGACGCCGTCGGACCCGCTTTGCAGGTTGGTCAGCGGGGCGAGTGCGACTCGGTTTCGCCATGTCGGGCCATGGCTGAACGTGATCGGTGCGGACGAGGCTGACATCGGACTCCTTCACGGGGGATCTACGCCGAGGTTATCGGCCTGTCGCGGTGCAGGCGTGCCGGGCATGGCGAATATCGACATCGCTAGAATGAATAGCGAAGCGGGAGACGGACAATCACTCCGCCGAGCGCCCCGAATCGCCGGGTCATACCGGCCGATCGAAAGAAAACCGTCCCACCAGACGACCCGAACTGCTGTACACAGCAAGCAGTGCAGGTCAGTGGCCGATCGCTGTGTGTGCTGCCTCGCAATTCCCGGGACCGCGCGCACTGGGTCACGTTCGGCGGGACAATGTCAGCGATAGCAACGAGTTCCACAAGAACGACGACGATCAGAAGAGGCTGCAACCATGACCTCCCAGAAGCAGACGATCATCTATACGCTCACCGACGAGGCGCCTCGCCTCGCCACCGCAGCGTTCCTGCCGATCATCCGCACCTTCGCCGAGCCCGCCGGGATCGACGTCCAGACGAGCGACATCTCGGTGGCCGCCCGCATTCTCGCGGCGTTCCCCGAGCGGCTGACCGAGGACCAGCGAGTCCCCGACAACCTTGCCGAACTGGGTCGACTGACCCAGGACCCGGACACCAACATCATCAAGCTCCCCAACATCAGCGCGTCGGTCCCGCAGCTCAACGCCGCGATCGCCGAGCTGCGTGAGCACGGCTACGATCTGCCCGACTACCCGCAGGATCCCAAGACTCCCGAAGAGGTCGAGATCCGCGACCGGTACTCGGCGTGTCTGGGCAGCGCCGTGAACCCGGTGCTGCGCGAAGGCAACTCGGACCGCCGCGCGCCGAAGGCCGTCAAGGAGTACGCCCGCAAGAACCCGCACAGCATGGGCAAGTGGTCGATGGCATCGCAGTCGCACGTCGCACACATGCACCATGGCGACTTCTACGCCGGCGAGAAGTCGATGATCATGGATCACGCATGCGAAGCCCGCATGGAGGTCGTGACCCCCGACGGCGAGACGCACTTGATGAAGACGGTTCCGCTCGACAAGGGCGACGTCATCGACAGCATGTTCATGAGCAAGAAGGCGCTCCTGGAGTTCTACGAGGAGCAGCTCAACGACGCCAAGGAGACCGGCGTCATGTTCTCGCTTCACGTCAAGGCGACGATGATGAAGGTCTCGCACCCGATCGTCTTCGGCCACTGCGTCAAGGTGTTCTACAAGGACGCTTTCGCCAAGCACGGCGACCTCTTTGACGAACTGGGCGTGAACGTCAACAACGGCATGGTCGATCTGTACGACAAGATCGAGAGCCTCCCGGCGTCGAAGCGCGAAGAGATCGTCGAGGATCTGCACCGCTGCCACGAGCACCGTCCCGAGCTGGCGATGGTCGACTCGGCACGCGGCATCTCGAACTTCCACTCGCCCAGCGACGTCATCGTCGACGCGTCGATGCCCGCGATGATCCGCATCGGCGGCAAGATGTACGGCGCCGACGGCCGCAAGAAGGACACGAAGGCAGTGATGCCCGAGTCGACCTTCGCCCGGATCTACCAGGAGATCATCAATTTCTGCAAGACCAACGGCGCGTTCGACCCCACCACCATGGGCACCGTGCCGAACGTCGGCCTGATGGCGCAGAAGGCCGAGGAATACGGCTCGCACGACAAGACCTTCGAGATTCCGGAGGGTGGCGTCGCCAACATCGTCGATGCGTCGACCGGTGAGGTCCTGCTGTCGCAGAACGTGGAGCAGGGCGACATCTGGCGCATGTGCATCGTCAAGGACGCGCCGATCCAGGATTGGGTGAAGCTCGCCGTCGACCGTTCGCGTGCATCGGGAATGCCGGCCGTGTTCTGGCTCGACCCGTACCGCCCGCACGAGAACAACCTGATCACGCTGGTCAAGAAGTACCTGGCCGATCATGACACCGAGGGTCTGGACATCCAGATCATGTCGCAGGTCCGCGCGATGCGTTACACCCTCGAGCGTGCGATGCGCGGTCTGGACACCATCTCGGTGACCGGCAACATCCTCCGCGACTACCTCACGGACCTGTTCCCGATCCTCGAGCTCGGCACCAGCGCCAAGATGCTGTCGATCGTCCCGCTGATGGCGGGCGGCGGCCTCTACGAGACCGGTGCGGGCGGCTCGGCGCCGAAGCACGTCAAGCAGCTCGTCGAAGAGAACCACCTTCGCTGGGACTCGCTCGGTGAGTTCCTCGCGCTCGCGGCGAGCCTCGACGACCTCGGTCGCAAGAACGACAACCCGAAGGCCGCGATCCTCGGCACCACGCTCGACGCCGCGACCAGCAAGCTGCTCGACAACCGGAAGTCGCCGTCGCGGACGACGGGCGAGCTCGACAACCGGGGCAGCCAGTTCTACCTCGCGCTGTACTGGGCCCAGGAACTGGCCGCTCAGACCGAGGACGCCGAGTTGGCGGCCACGTTCGCAGGGCTCGCCGAGACGCTCGCGGCTCAGGAGGCCACGATTGTCGCCGAGCTCGGCGAAGTGCAGGGCAACGCCGTCGAACTCGGCGGCTACTACCAGGCCGATCTCGAGAAGCTGGACGCCGCGATGCGTCCGAGTGCGACGCTCAACGCCGCTCTCGCCGCAGCTCAGGGCTGATCCACGCCGAAGTGACATCAGCGGGTCCACCCTTCACAGGGTGGGCCCGCTGTTTCTGTTCGGTGCTTACGCGACCTCGTCGATGACGAGCGCGGTCCGTTTCGGGATCGCGATTGCGGTCACGAAGGCGAGAAGGCACACGCCGACGCAGATGACCGTAGTGGTGGTGTAGGCGGCCACGGTGGGGACGTGGTGCCCGGCGACGGTCACCGTGGACGCCGTCAGGACCATGCCGACCACCGCGGTGGCGGCAGCTGTGCCGACCGAGCGCATGAGGGCGTTGACGCCGTTGGCCTCACCGGTCTGACTGACCGGCACCACCTGCATGATGAGAGCGGGCATCGCCGAGTAGGCGATGCCGAGACCGGCGCCGACGAGGCTGCTCGAGCCGATGATCCACCACCAGGCGATGGCCCACGGACCGAGGAGCATCACCAGAAACACGATGTACCCCGCGCCGATCACGAGCCCACCCGTCGCGAGCGACACCCGGGCGCCCCGTAGACGTGTGAGCCAGGCGCTCACATACGAGAAGCCGAACATCACGAGTCCGGTCGGCATCAGGATGAGACTCGCCAGCACCATGCTCATGCCAAGGCCAGCCGGTGCTCCTTCCGGCGCCATGAGGATCTGGATCGGCGCCATCTGCATTGCGTAGAACGCGAAGCCGGTCGCGACGGATGCGATGTTGGTGAGCAGAATCGGTCTGCTGGTGAGAGTGTCGAGATCGATCAGGGGATTGGCGACCCGGCGCTCATATCTCCACCAGAGCACAGCTGCGACAGCGAACGCGACGAACCCGGTCACGGTGATCGGGCTCGTCCAACCCCATGCGGCGCCCTTGGACACCGGGAGCAGGATGAAGGTCAGTGCGGCGGCGAGGCCGAGTGCGCCGACGGCGTCGAAGCGGCCGCCTGCGATCGACGGACTCTCCGGAACGTAGGCGAGGATCGCGAGCGCACAGGCCAGGGCCGTCGCCGCACTGATCCAGAAGAGGGCGTGCCAACTGATGTGCTGAGCGATGATCGCGGAGAACGGCAGACCCAACGCGCCTCCGACTCCCAGGGATGCGCTCATCGTGCCGACGGACGACCCGAGACGCGCGGGAGGGACGATGTCGCGCATGATGCTGATGCCGACCGCGATGGTGCCGATTCCGATGCCCTGCAGACCGCGGCCGATCAGGAACGGAATGAGGCTCGTCGACACCGCGCAGACCACGGAGCCGAGGGTCACGGCGAGCATGTTGCCAACGAGGACGCGTCGCTTGCCGAACATGTCGCCGAGACGACCTGCGATCGGGGTTCCGACGGCCCCGACCAGCAGGGTGATCGTCAGCGCCCACGACGAATTGTTGTCCGAGGTGTGGATCAGCGTGGGGAGGCTCGGGATCAGCGGGACGATGATCGTCTGCATCAGTGCGACCACGATGCCCGCTGCGCAGAGGACGACAACCGCGAGCCGCGGATGTGGTTGCGTCATAGGAGACCGTCGATCCATCGGTACATGTCGTCCCACGCGGCGGACGCCATCGCCGTCGGAGCTCCGGTGAAGGCGTGGGGCGCGTCGGGATACACGTTCAGGGTCACGTCCGATCGAGCGGCCGTCAGGCGTGCCGCCAGCACCAGGCTGTGTTCGAGCACGACGTCGTCGGCGCCGACGGTCAGCAGAGCGGGCGGGAGTCCACGGAGATCGGCGAACACGGGGGAGATGTCGGGGTGGCTCCGGTCGTCGACGTGTCCGACGTACGCCTCGATGAAGTACTCGTCGTCTATCGCGCGACCCATCGGTGTTCGGCCGCTGATGTCGTAGGTTCCGAAGGTCAGGACGGCTCCGCGATACTCGCCGGACAGATCGTGGTTTCGGAGACGCAGCAGTGTGGTGAGTGCCAGCGTCGCTCCTGCCGACGCGCCGCCGATGATCAAGCGGTCCGTTCCGAACTCTGCTCCTGCATGGTCGATCAGCCACCGTGCGACCGTCTCGCAGTCGTCGCCTGCCGCGGGCCATGGATGCTCTGGCGCGAGTCGGTAATCGGGCGCGACGACGGTGACGTCGAGCGATTCGGCGAGGTCCCGGTGACGTGGATCGTTGCGCACGGCCGAGCCGAGGTAGAAGCCGCCTCCGTGGAGCGCGAGGTAGACCCCGCGGCTCAGACCTGACGACGGCTCAAGGATTCGGACCGGAACACCGTCGATGGTCGAGGTGCGGGCCGCCGGGTCCGCCACGGACGGCCGTGCGGCGATCTGAGCACGCATGGCGCGGAGCCCGTCGAGGTCGGCCGGACCGCGGGCTCCGTTCGTGGTCGCCTGGTGGGCGCGCGATTCCGCGGCGAACGCGTCCAATCGCGGATCGACGAGATCGGCCAGACGCAGCCGCATCACAGACCGTGCCGGTCGAGGAACTCTTCGATGGACGCCGCGAACACCTGATTGTCGTCGCCGGCCACCATGTGGCCCGCCGCGGCGACATCGGCCACCTCAGCGTGGGGGATCAGCTGTTTCATCGACGCGATACCCGCGTCGCTCACGACGTCGGACTTGCCGCCCCGCACGATGAGCGTCGGGACATCGACCCTCGTTGCGGCTGCCCGGAGGCGGGTGGGGTCGGTGACGGTCCGGGCTTCATCCCCGTCACCGAGGATGAACGCGGGGTCCCAGTGCCAGTACCAGCGTCCGTCGTCACGCTGCCGGACGTTCTTGCGCAGACCGTCGAGATTCCGCGTGCGAGCCCGGCCGGGGGTGTACTCGGCGATCGCGTCGGCGACGTCGTCCAAGGTGTCGAAGCCGTCGATGTGACCGCTCATGAACGCCTTGATGCGGTCGATGCCTGCGGGTTCCACGTCGACCACGACATCGACCATGACAAGCGCCGACACTGATCCGGGCTGTTCACCCGTCACACAGAGGCTGGTGATGCCTCCGAGCGATGCCCCGATCAACACGGGAGGCGCGTCGAGGGTCAGCAAGACCCCGCGAAGGTCGGTGACGAATCCGCCGATGCCGTAACCGTCGTGCGCCCACGAACTGTCACCGTGACCGCGCAGATCGAACGTGTAGACGTCCCGGCCGCGGACGGCGAGGGCGTCGGCGCTGCGATCCCACGAGTGGCGGGTCTGGCCGCCGCCGTGGACCAGGACGATGGGTGAGCCCGTTGTCGACGCGGTGCGGCGGCGGTCTCCGACGAGGTGCATTCCGTCGACGTCGACGGTGATGGTCTCGATGTTGATGTCGGTCACGTGAGCCTCCTTACAGGCGACTATACGAACGTATAGGAGAAGGTCTTTCGAATCGAAACTGGGCCGACTATGCCCGTTGTAGTCCGATTGAATGAATATTCTTCGAATTGTTATGAGTCAGAACGGCTCCCAACCAGCAAACCTTGGCTAGTGTCGTCAAGCGGAGTCGGTGGGATCGAAGAACGTCCACCGGCTTCGACCGGAGATCGACTCGACGAAGATCGAAAGGACATCATGCGAGACATCATGCGACGGACGGCGGGGGTCGCCGCAGCGTTGGCGCTCACCGCGGCAGTGGTGGCGGGTTGCAGTGACGACAAGTCGGACGACGGAGCCGACTCGTCGACTGCGGTCGCTTCGACAAGCGCCGACGGGTCGACGAGCTCGAGTGATTCGACAGGCGCCGACAAGGCGAAGGACGTGGAGCTGACCGCCGCCGACGGCACCAAGGTCACGCTGACCGGACCGATCGCCGCGAAGTACTCGGCCGCGACGGACAAGCAGCGCACCGACCTCGGCAAGCCGAAGGCCGGTGATGACGACTACGCGGGCACGAGCGACAGCGGTGTCGTGTTCCAGCAGTTCGACGGCGGCGTCATCACAGCGAAGAACGCGGATGCCGGCACGCCCGCATTCATCACGTGGGGCAAGATCCGCGACGCCTGGAACGTCGAACGCGACGCGTCGGGCAAGCCGTCCGACGACGGAGAGTCCGGTTCCGATGGGCCTCTCGGCGCCGCGACGAGCGACGAGACCGAGGAGGGCACCGTCAAGAAGTCGACCTTCGAGAACGGCACCATCACCTGGGACTCGAAGACCAACAAGGTCGAGGTCACGGTCAAGGGCACCGTCGTTCCCGCAAAGTAGGACCTTCTGCAGGTCCCGACACGAGGCAGCCGAGCTCGAGCAACTGCTCGAGCTCGGCTGCCGTCGTCGGTCAGACGGACGCTTCGATCTCGGCCGCCAGTGAGATGAGGCGGGGTTCGCCGTTGCGGGGTCCGACGATCTGCACCGACACCGGAAGTCCGTCGGTTCCAAGTCCTGCAGGCACGGTGGCTGCGGGATGGCCGGTCACGTTCCACACAGCCGTGTACGCGATCGACGGGCGTGACGAGATCAATGCACGAACTGGCCCCGCGCCACTCAGCACACCGGCAGGCCGCGGCCGATCGGCGACAGTCGGGGTGAGAAGCACATCGACGTCGTCGAACATCCGGTCCGCCTGGCCCGCGATTCTCTCTCCGCGCCGGATCGCGCTCTCCCGCACCGCCGTGGTGACCCAGGACCCGAGCCGGTAGACCGACCGAGTCCGCGGTTCGAGAGCGCTGTAGTCCTCGACGGCCTGTGCCTCGCTCCGGATGCCTGCGAAGAACTGAGGGACGAACGCCGCCGTCGGGTCGGAGTGTTTCGGGTGATACTCGACCACTGTGTGGCCTGCCGATCGCAGCAGTTCGCTGATGCGGTGGACCGCCGCCACGTTGTCGGGATGCGAGTGCAACCCAGGAGTGCCGGACGCGATCGACCATCCGATGCGCAGCCGCGGGCCCCTCTCCAGAGAGCCGACGAGTGAACCGATCGGTTCGGTCGTGAACAGATCGGTGGGCGTCGATCCGGAGATCACGTCGTAGATCAGCGCAGAGTCGCGCACTGTCTTGGTCAGCGGCCCGATCGTGCCCAGGGCCCACCACAGGTGCGGGTACGGTGCGGGGCTCACCCGCCCGCGCTGCGGCTTCAGCCCGAACAGGCCGCACCGGTCGGACGGGATGCGAATGGAGCCGCCTCCGTCGCCGCCGATGCCTGCCGGCACCATGCCGGACGCCACCGCGGCGGCGGTGCCGCCACTCGACCCGCCCGGTGTGCGCGAAGGGTCGACCGGATTGCGAGTGATCCCGCCCGAAGCGGATTCGGTGAAGGGCCATGCCCCGAACTCAGGCATCCGGGTCTTGCCGATGATGATCGCGCCCGCCTTCCGCAGCAATGCCACGACGTGCGAATCGGCAGACGCCGGGGTCCTGTTGGCCGACGTGCCGAAAGTCGTGACGCAGCCGGCGACGTCGTTCTCCTCCTTGATCGCGATCGGCACGCCATGCAACGGTCCGTGCTCATCTTCAGGGAGTGCGTCGAGTGTCCGCGCAGCGGCGAGTGCTTCGTCGGCGAGAACTACGGAGAACGCGTTGAGCGAATCATCGAGGTCGTCGATCCGCTGCAGCGACGCTCGGACGCCGTCCACCGCCGTTGCCGATCCCGTCGCGATTCGCTCTCGCCAGTCGTGGGCGTCGAGCTCGTGCCAGGGGCGGTCAGGCGTCATGCGGGCCATGCTAACCGGGTTGTCACCGGAGGGTCGACGGGTCGGTGTTCGCGCCGCACACGATCACCGCCACGGTCTCGGACGGCGCGGGAACGTACGCGCCGCTGCGCAACGCGGCGAGGGCTGCCGCAGCACCGTATTCAGCCGGGATCCGGTACTCGTCCCACAGCGCTCGACGAGTATCGACGATGTCGTCGTCGGTCACGAGCACGCTGATCGGGTCGGTGGCTTGAGCAACCTGAAATCCGACGTCGCCGATCCGGCGGGCGCCGAGCGAGTCGGCCGCCACGCCCGACACCGAGACGTCCACGGGATGCCCGGAGTCGAGAGCGTCGTGCAGGGTCGGAATCAGTTCTGGTTCGACGGCGACCACTCGTACGCCGTGATCGTGAACGGCAGCGGCGATGCCCGCGAACAGGCCTCCGCCGCCCACGGCGACGACAATAGTGTCGACGTCGGGCACGTCGTCGACGATCTCGAGACCGATCACGCCCGCGCCTGCGGCGATGTCGGGCTGGTCGTATGCGTGGCAGAACAGCGCACCGGTCTCGGCGACATGACTCTGGGACGCGGCGTAGGCCTCGGAGTACTCGGTGCCGACCTGCCGCACGTCCGCGCCGAACGCCCGGAGCCGATCCACCTTCACCCGGGGTGCGGTCTCGGGGACGAACACGGTGGCGGGCACGCCCAGCACCGAGGCCGCATACGCATTGGCGAGGCCCGCGTTTCCGCCTGACGCCGCGACGATTCCGGTCGCGGCGTCGAGGAGTCCGTTCTCCCGGGCGCGCAGTTGACGATTGAAGGCGCCCCTGGTTTTGAACACTCCGCAGCGCTGCAGGAACTCGGCCTTGAACCAGATGTCGGCGCCGGACTCGTGGGAGTCGGCGCGTAGAACGGGTGTGCGTCTCACATGGCCGCCGGTTCGACGGCGGGCGGCGCGGACATCGTCTGCAGTGATCACGGTCCCGACATTAGTGTCCACGATCGGAGGCCGTCGTATCCGCGGACGTCCTGGGGATCCTGTTCGACCAATCGATGTCGATCGACGAGCGCAGCCGCGGTCTTCTCGTCGACTCGGACCTCGTTCGGTCGACTCAATGAGGTGAGTCGACTGGCGATGTTGACCGTCGGACCGAACACGTCGCCGACCCTTCGTAAGACGGTGCCCGTCGCCAGCCCCGCGCGGACCGGCGGCCTGTCGGCGGGCCACAGGGCGAGCAGTTCTGCTGCGATCGCGACTCCGGCGGTCGGTTCGGCCGTGGTGAAGAGGACAGCGTCGCCGATCAGTTTCACCACGCGACCGTCGTGTGCGCCGACCGCGTCCGTCGCCACGGACTCGAATAGCTCGAGGAGTCCGGCGAGGTCCGACTCCGTGGCGTGCCTCGACAGTGATGTGAAACCAGAGATGTCGGCGAATCCGACCGTCACATCGACGTCGGCGGTCCCCGACCGCTCGTAGCGGGCGACCGTCCGCGCCACGTAGGCGGCCAACTGTCGGCGCCAGACGTACGAGTGCATGCTCTCGATCAGCGGGACGAGGTCGTCGGCGAGAAGCCGGACGAGCGCGTCCTTTCCATCGGGATCGTCGTCCACCGCCGACAGTGCCACGCGAAACAGCTCGTCCCCCTCGCTTTCGGCGAGCTGAGAGAACACCTGACCGGTCTGCCGAGCGAGAGCGGTCATGGTCGCGGGGCTGACCACTCCGAGATCGAGTGCGTGTTTCACACGTTTCATCGCGGCGAGATCGTTGTCGGTCAGGGTGATCGCGTCGTCGTCGGTGATGGGGAACCCCATCGACCGCCAGAGTCGGCGACTGTAGTCGGCGTCGATTCCGGTGCGCTCGGCGAGATCGTTCGGACTGAGCGTTCGGTCCCCGCCGAGCAGGATCGACTCGATGGCTTCGGCGAGGGCGCGGGTGTCGGCGTCGTCGTGATCGGTGTCCACGATCGAAACGGTATGTCGATGAATGGTCCCGGTGTGCGGATTTCGAGCCTGATCCGCCCATGAATGTTGACACTGCTCACTTATCGTTCCTATGCTTGTGAGCAATGTAAACATCACTGGAGGACAACAACGTGAGCTGGTCAGAGAAGGACATTCCACGGCAGGACGGCCGCGTCGCAGTCGTCACCGGCGGCAACGGGGGCCTCGGGCTCGCAACGGCGACCGCCCTGGCGAGCAAAGGGGCACATGTCGTCATCGGCGCTCGAAACATCGACAAGGCGAACGACGCCACGACGGCGATTCTCGCGCAGACCCCGAGCGCATCGATCGAGATCGTGCCGCTCGACCTCTCATCGCAGGAATCCGTGCGGGCTGCGGCAGCCCGCGTCCTCGACCAGCATGATCGCATCGACCTGCTGATCAACAACGCGGGCGTCATGGCGACGCCCGAGGGCCGAACCGTCGATGGTTTCGAGACGCAGCTCGGAACCAATCACCTCGGCCACTGGACCTGGACAGCCGACCTCCTGCCCGCGGTGCTTGCCGCCGACTCCGGTCGCGTGGTGACCGTGACCAGCGTCGCGCGCCACCAAGGCCGAAATCTCGACCCAGCCGATCCGTTCCTCGCCGGCACGTACAACGCGTGGCGCGCGTACGGGAACTCCAAACTCGCCAATCTGCACTTCGCGATCGGCCTCAACAGGCTGTTCGTCGAGGCGGGCGCTCGCGCGAAGGCGCTGTCGGGCCATCCCGGTTGGACCGATTCCGACCTGCAGACGACAACTCACCAGGCAGGTGGAGGCGGCGTCTTCGGCGCACTCGGCGGCTACACGACGCGGTTCTTCGGGATGTCGGTCCCACGCGGGGCCCTCAGCCAACTTCGCGCGGCGACTGATCCCGCGGCGGTCGGCGGGACGCTCTACGGTCCGACCTTTGCCGGCTTCGGGTCACCCGTCCGACGCCCGATGATCCGTCCGGGCACCGACGAAGGGATCCGGCGGCTGTGGGCGGTGTCGGAGGAACTGACGGGCGTGCCGATGGCCGTCGCCCACGCGCGATGACCTCGCCGATTGTTCTCATCGCCCCGGCGATGGCGATCGGGTCGGGCTTCTACAGACCAGTGACAGAGGCGTTCGCGACCCACGGATGGGATGCGCGCGCACTCGGCCGTCGAGGGTTCGAGCGTGATCAGCCGCGGGCCGGACGTGCAGCGGACTGGAGTTATGACGACGAGATAGGCGACATCGAGGCAGCTGTTGCGGTGGTCCGAAGGGAGAACCCCGACCGCCCGGTCATCCTGCTCGGCCACAGTCTCGGCGCACAATTGGCGGCGGGCCACGAGCTGACCCGGACTCCCGTGGAGGGCGTGGTGACCGTCGGCGGCGCCTATCCGTTCTACCGGCACTTCCCGCACGGCGGTCTGCCGATCGCGTTCATGGCCGGCGTGATCGTCCCGGTCGCCACTGCATTGTTCGGGCACCTCCCGAAGCCCGCCTTCGGGGGACCCGGCGCGCGGACGCTGATGCGTGAATGGTCACGGATGGTCCTCACCGGCACACCTCCGTTCGACGTGCCGAGGCAGATCGACACCCCGGCGCTGGTCATCAGCCTCGACCACGATCGACTGTCGCCGACGACCGCCGTCGACGATCTCGCCGGTCGCCTGTTCACACCGACAGCCGTCACACGATGGCACTACCGCGACCAGGACGTACCCGACGGTGCGTCGAACGATCACATCAACTGGGTCCGCTCACCGCAGCACGTCGTCGACCGCATCGTCGACTGGTGGGCACAACATGAGGAACGCCGATGAACTCGAACACCGTGAAAGACCTCGGAAGCAAACTGATGAACCGCGGTCACGGACTGATCCTGGCGGTCAGCGGCGGCCGACTGCTGTCGACCCCGTTCGGCATGCCGACCGTGGAACTCCACACGGTCGGACGGAAGTCCGGCCTCCCTCGATCATGTTTCCTCACCAGCCCCGTTCACGACGCCGAACGGATCGTCCTGGTGGCATCGAAGGGCGGCGACGATCGCCATCCCGACTGGTATCGCAATCTGCAGGCGACTCCCGACGCCGAGATCGTCGTCAACGGCGTGACCCGCCCCGTGACTGCTCGGACCGCCACCCCGGACGAGAAGGCGCGGCTCTGGCCGCAGATCGTGGCCGCATACGGCGGCTACGCGTCGTACCAGAAGCGCACCTCCCGCGACATCCCGGTGGTTATCTGCGAGACTCGCTGATCGTTTCGTTCGCCGATCCGCGCCAGTGGCGGATCTCGAGTGCGATTCCGATGTTGAGCGCATTCTCGCCGAGCGGGCGGGGGAGGAGTTCGTCCGCTCGCTTGATCCGGCGGAGCAGCGTGTTTCGGTGAGTGAACAACGTCTGGGCAGCGCGCGACGCGTTGCACTCGGCGCGAAGGTACTCCCGCACCGCTGCTCGAACATCCGGATGGCTGTTCTCGAGCGGACCGAGGGTGTGCGAGACGAACCGGTCGGCGCGGTCCGGCGATGCGGTTGCCAGCAGGACGCCTTCCACGTCGTCGAAGGTCGCGACGGCGTGGTCGGTGTCCATCCGGGCCATCATCCGCTGAGTGCTCACGGCGTCGAGGTGCGACGTCCGGAAGCCGTCGATGCCCGTACCTGTCGAGCCGATCGCGACGTGCCGCCGGTTGCCGATGGCCAGAGCTGACTCGACGTCGTGGAGTCGGTCGCGGTTGACGGATGCGAACCACGCCCACACTGCTCCCGGACTCGCCACCACGCGCACGGTCCGAGTGGCACCCAGATGAGCAGCGAGAGTGTCGGCGGTGTGTTCGAGTTCGGACAGCCGAGGCGACGGTGCTGTCGTCCACACGACGATCGCGGTGTGCGGTTGCTCGAATCGATATCCCAGCAACCGTTCGGCCGCAGGCACGTCCACGGCGCCGCCGTCGACGATCAACGACACCGCGTCGAGTCGCGCGGTGTCTCGGCCTCGTACGACGTGTTCACGCTCGACGGCGATCTGCGCGGTCAGCGCCTCGATCGTCGCGTCGACGAACGTTCCGATGAGCTCGGCGGACACGTCGAGCATGTCCCGTAGGTCGTCCGTGTCGGACGTGAGGCCGAACGCGATCTTCATCCATCGACGCCACGCGACGTTCTGGCCCAATCGGTACGCCTCGCCGCTGGCGTCGGTGTGCCCGCGCGCGACCATCAGGCGCGCGGTCTCCTGGATGTTGTCGATGAACGGCGGAACGGGCACACCGGGAGCGTCGACGTTGGCCGTCGCCCAGCGAGTGAGCATGGCGTGGGTGTTGCGGACTGTCAGGGCACGCAGCGCGGGGTCGTCGGCTACCGGTCGCGTGTCGGGCGCCTGGAACGCGGCCTCATCGATCTCGTCGAACCAATCGGGCGGTGCGTCGATCACCGCCTGCGCGGCTCGACGGATCAGGTCTTTCACTGCAGGCGTGCACTCGGAGGAGTCCATTGCCCGAGACTATCCGCTGCAGAGTGCACTCACATGAAGGTGCTCTGGTGCGAATGCACCTACCGATGTGAACGAGGAGTGAAGACCATGAGAAGCACATCACAGCGCGACGCCGCGGGAGGCCCTCATGACCACACGACTGTCCACCGACACCTCGACGACCTCGCAGGCGCCTGTTCGACTGCCTGACGGTCCGCGCTTCAGTCCTCGCGCGCAGATCCGGTTCGTCACCGACCGGCCGCGATCGTTGGCCGAACTCGCCGAGCGTTACGGGCCGACGTTCACCATGCCCCTGCTGAGCTTCGGGCGGACCGTCGTGATCACCGAGCCCACGATGTTCGACGAACTGTTCCACGTCCCGTCCGACGTCGCGGGCGGGATCGAACCGAGTCTCGACGTCATGTTCGGATCCGGGTCGATCTTCGGCAAACAGACCTCCGAACACCGCCGGGACCGGAAACTGCTCACCCCACCGTTCCACGGGCGCAGCCTTCGGGACTTCGAGTCGATCGCGGAGGAGGAGACCCGCAAGGAGATCGCCACCTGGCCGACCGGGAAGCACTTTCCGACGCACCCGTCGACGATGAGCATCACGCTGAACATCATCCTGCGGGCGGTGTTCGGGGCCGAGGGCGCCGAGTTCGATGAACTCCGGGACCTCATGCCCAGGTGGATCAGATTCGGCGCGACGATCTTCGCAATCCGTCCGCTGCAGTGGGATTGGGGTCCGTTGAGCCCGTGGCGCCGTCACCTCGCCATGCGGAAGCATTTCGATGAGATTCTGGAGCGGCTCATCCGCAGGGCCGAATCCGACCTGGATTTCGATACCAGGACCGACGTCCTGTCGCTCCTGCTCCGAGCCCGGTACGACGACGGGTCGGCGATGACACACGAGGAGATCGGTGATGAGCTCGTGACGCTTCTCGCCGCGGGTCACGAGACGACGGCTACGTCGCTCGCGTGGGCGTTCGAACGGTTGAGCCGCAATCCTCACGTTCTGCAGAGGCTCGTCGCTGAGATCGAGGACGGCGGGTCGTCCTATCTGCAGGCCACCATTCACGAGGTGATGCGCTCGCGCACCGTGATCGACGGGACCGTGCGAACGGTGCGCGCCGATCGAATGGCGCTCGGCGAGTGGGTGATCCCGCACGGTATGAACGTGTACGTTGCGGCGTCTGTCGCGCACAACGATCCGCGAAACTTTCCGCGACCCGACGAGTTCATGCCCGAACGTTTTCTCGGCCGCATGCCCGACACCTATGCGTGGGTGCCCTTCGGCGGCGGAAATCGGCGCTGTATCGGGGCGTCGTTCGCAAACATGGAGATGGCGGTGATCCTGCGAACCGTGTTGAGCGAGTTCCGTGTGCTGCCGACCACCGAACGGGCAGAACGGGTGGTGTTCCGCGGGCTGCCGTTCGCACCGGGCCGCGGCGGCCGGGTGACGGTGGTCCGATGAGCCATGTGATCACCCAATCGTGCTGCAACGACGCCGGGTGCGTCGCGGCGTGTCCGGTGAACTGCATTCATCCCACACCCGACGAACCGGCCTTCGCGACCGCCGACATGTTGTACGTCGACCCGGCCACCTGCATCGACTGCGGCGCGTGCGTTCCGGAGTGCCCGGTGGACGCGATCGTTCATGCCGACGCTCTCCGCCCGAATCAGCAGGTGTTCGTCGACATCAACGCCGCGTACTATCGCGATCACGATGTGCGGGACGGACTCGTTCCGTTCCGACCCGCGCCGCCGACTCGTGTCCATTCGCCGGCCCGAGTCGCCGTCGTGGGCGCGGGACCTGCGGGGTTGTACGCGGCCGCAGAGCTGCTCACCGAGCCGAACGTGCACGTCGACGTCATCGAGCGATTGCCGACGCCACTGGGCTTGATCCGTGCCGGTGTCGCGCCCGATCACCCGTCTACCAAGAAAGCCGGCGACGTTCTCGACTCGACCACGTCGTCACCGCGATTCCGGTACCTGCTCGGGATCGATGTCGGCGTGCACGTGACTCCCGACGACCTCTCGTCGTCGTACGACGCGGTCGTGTTCGCGCACGGCGCGCCGGTGTCGAAGACGGTCGGAGTCCCCGGCGAGGACCGTGCCGGATACATCGGTTCCGGTGATTTCGTCGCCTGGTACAACGGTCATCCCGACGCCGCAGGTCTCGCCGTCGATCTGTCCGCTGACCGCGCGGTGGTGATCGGCAACGGGAACGTCGCGCTCGACGTCGCACGCGTTCTCCTCGCCGACCCCGACGCGCTCGCGACCACCGACATCGCCGATCACGCGCTCGATGCCCTCCGGTCGAGTGCCGTGCGAGAAGTCGTCATCCTCGGACGACGCGGCCCGGCGAACGCCGCGTTCACCGTCGGCGAGGTCGCCGCATTGGTCGACCTTCCAGCAGACATCGTCGTCGGCGATCCAGTCGGCGACGAGTCGGACGCCGACAACTCGGCGGTCGCGCTCTTGCGCACCCTCGTCGACACTCGAACGCGCAGCCACGACCGCCGCCTCGTGTTCCGTTTCGACACGACTCCCCGGGCCGTCCTGGGTGATCGGTCGGTGACCGGTCTCGAAGTGGACCACGACGGATCCGCGGACGTGATCGAGACCGGACTCATCATCGGAGCGGTCGGTTTCCGGGGTGCCCAGCTGGACGGACTCCCATTCGACTCGGGGGCCGGAACAGTTCCTCATCGGGACGGCCGCGTGGTCGACGCCGAATCGGGCGAGATAGTCGCCGGGCAGTACGTCGCGGGGTGGATCAAGCGTGGTGCGCGCGGTGGAATCGGCGCCAATCGGCGATGCGCCGAAGAGACGGCGCGATCGGTGATCGACGACTTGGCGACGCGCACCGATCGACGCGTGGGCAACGATGTCGTCGCCCTGGCCGAACGCAATGGCGCGTGTGTCATCGACGCTGACGGCTGGCGTCGCATCGACGCCGCTGAGCGAACTGCGGGCAGTGCGGAAGGGCGTCCGCGCATCAAGATCGCCGACGTCTCGGACCTCTTGGCCGTCGGCGCCGAAGTGGCACTCCGGTGAGATCACTCATTCGTCCTGGTCGGGGATCACACGACGCTCACAACGGGACACGCCGGGCGCCCGATCCTGTCTGGGCCAATTCGTCGTCCGGATTGAGCAGACCGCACGCCTTCATCGACAAGCAGCCGCAGCCGATGCATCCGGTGAGCTCCTTCTCGAGCTTCTCGATGCCCAACCTGCGCTGTTCGAGTGTCGTCTTCCATCGGCGTGACGCCCGTTGCCAGTCCTCGTGGCTCGGCCTGGTGTCGAGTGGGACCTCGGCGAAGGCGTCTTGAACGTCCGAGAGTGGAATGCCGAGACGCTTCGCCACGGACACCAGCGCTACTCGCCGCAGCATGTGGCGCGGGTAGCGGCGCTGGTTGCCTGCCGTTCGTTGTGACGCGATCAGGTCGAGCGACTCGTAGTAGTGGAGTGCGGACACTGCGACGCCGGTACGGCGACTCATCTCGCCGACGGTGAGGAGTTCGTCCGGCTCGTGGTGCGTGACGCCCGTGTGGTCCATGTCTCCACTGTAGCCGTTGACCTCAAGTGCACTTGAGGTCATAGCGTGGCGAACGTACCTCTTCGAAAGGACGTCGACATGACCGACTACACGCTGCCCGAACTCCCGTACGACTACGACGCACTCGCGCCGCACATCTCCGGCAAGATCATGGAACTGCATCACTCCAAGCACCACGCGAATTACGTGGCCGGACTGAACACCACTCTCGAGAAGTTGGCCGAGGCACGTGACTCGGGGAATTTCGGTGCGATCGTCGGTCTGGAGAAGACTCTCGCGTTCAACCTCGGCGGTCACATCAACCACTCCATCTTCTGGAAGAACCTCTCGCCAGACGGTGGTGACAAGCCGATCGGTGAGCTGGCGGCTGCCATCGACGAGAACTTCGGATCGTTCGACAAGTTCCGAGCGCACTTCGAGCAGACGGCACTCACCATTCAGGGGTCGGGTTGGGCGATCCTCGCGTGGGACACGCTCGGTGGCAAACTGCACATCGTTCAGCTGTACGACCAGCAGAGCAACATCCCGGCCACGCTTGTCCCGATCATTCAGCTCGACATGTGGGAGCACGCCTTCTACCTCGACTACCTGAACGTGAAGGGCGACTTCGTCAAGGCGTTCTGGAACATCGCGAACTGGGCCGACGCGCAAGAGCGGTTCGACGCGGCGATCACGCCCGGACGCCTGGTCTTCTGAACCGATGGGATCGGACACGAACCTGTACGACGCATTCGCGACGTATGGCAGCGGAGTCTGTCTGGTGACCGTCCGAGACGGAGGCGACGACGCGTTATTTGTCGCCGCATCCGTGCTGACGGCGTCGGTGGATCCGTTCGCGCTGGCCGTCTCGGTCGGGGGGACGCGGCCCGGACTCGCCGCTATCAGCAAGGGTGGGCCATGGACGGTATCCGTGCTCGCTGCAGGTCATCTGGAACTGGTCCGTCGTCTCACGGCGAAGACCACGAACGCCGAACGCCTTGCCGCGTTGCGCGCTGCCGGGGCCGAGAGGTCGCCGGACGGGACACTGCACATGCCGGACGCGCTTGCGACGTTCTCATGCGTGACGGCGTCGACAACGCCCGTGAACGACCAGGTCCTCGTTGTCGGCAGTGTGGTCCGAGGTGTGCTGGGGGCGGGCCACGTGCCTCTTCTGCGGTGGGACCACGAGTTTCACACGGTCGCAGGCGGCGCCGAACGGAAGCTGTCGGCCTAGCCGAACACGCCTAGCCGATCACGCCCAGTCGATCACCGCGGTCGGAGGCCGTCGGCGACCAATGATGCGAACAGCGCGAGGAGTTCGTCCACGTCGTGCCGATAGCGTCCGACGTGCCAACTCAGGCTCAGGACCCCGTTGACCGCCGCCCACAGCAGGGTGGCGGTCAAGTCGGGGTCGAGATCGGCTCGGGCGGTGCCGTCGGCGACTCCATCGCGGATCGCGTCCGCAAGTTTGCCGTTCTGCTCGTCAGTGAGATCGGCGATCCGCTCCAACGCTTCCGGGACGTCCGGCGGCGACGCCAGCAGACGGAACTGGTGCGGTCGCTCGGCGGCGAAGGCGGCATACGCCGCGGCCGCGCCCATCACACGCTCTTCAGCCGTTCCCGGACGGGCGTAAGCGGCGTCCATGTACTCGCGGTTCGCGGCGAGTGCTCGTTCGGCGACCGCGAGCAGAAGTGCGTCACGAGTACCGACGCGGTTGTAGATGGTCTGCAGCGCGACGTCCGCCCGATTGGACACCGCGGGCAGGGTCACTGCGTCGAGTCCTCCGTCGTCGAGGAGGGTCTCGGCCGCGTCGATGATCGCTTCACGCGTCGCCGTGCGCTTGCGCATCTGGCGGGACGGGGACTTCTCGTCGGGCACCGGGCCTCCTCTCGACGACTGCATTCTGTCACGCGACCCGAACTGTCAGTCGCGCCGGGAGCTGATCCAGCCGGTTTCGCTCGCAAGCGCCGCAACTTCGGGAATCGTGTTGCCGCGGAAGCCGATTCGATCAACGATCGGTCGGACCAGACCGGGAATCCGTGCGAACAGCGAATTGCTCTTCGGTGCGACGATCAACGGCTTCCGTCGTTCGATGCCGTCGACGATCGTGGCCACCACCTCGTCCAACGGAATCATCTTCCAGAGTCCGGACGTGTTGCCGCCCCAGAGGCGCCGACCTGCGGGGTCGGCGTGGACGTCGTCCATCATCGGGGTCTCGAAGAACGTCGGATGTGCACTGCCGACGTCCACGCCGTGGTGGCGGAGTTCGAGTCGAGTGGCGTCGGCCAATGCCCAGACTCCGGCCTTGCTCGCCACATACGGACCGTTGAGCGGTGAATGGACGAACGCCGCCATCGAGGAGATGCCGAGCAGATACCCGCGCTGACGCTTCACGTGAGGGACCGCGGCGCGGAACGTTCGCCACACGCCGGTCAGATTGATGTCGACGACTCGCTCGAACGCTGTCGGGTCGAGAGTCTCGATCGATGCCATCGATCCGACGCCGGCATTGGCGATGACGACGTCGATTCGGCCGAAGTGCTCGGCCGCCTCATCGACGGCGGTCTGGATGCTTGTCAGGTCCCGGACGTCGACGGTCCAGGCCCGCGCCACGGAGTCGGGGCCGAACGACGTCGCCTGATCCTGCACTGCCTCTGCGTGGAGGTCGAGGAGGGCGAGATTGGCTCCGCGTGCGTGGAGTTCGGTGGCGAGTGCGGCGCCGAGGCCGCCGGTGGATCCGGTGAGGACGACAGTGCGTCCGCTGAGTTCGTATCGAGTCATCAGAAGTTCCGATCGGTGTCAGGCGAGGGGGACGGTGCGGGTGAGGAAGTCGAGCTGTTCGGTCACGTTGCGCTCGAACCAGTCGCCGACGTAGATGTCGAAGTGGCCGGCGTCGTACAGCTTGATCTCGGCGTTCGGCGCCTTGGCGACGTGCTTCTGCGTAGGTTTCGGGGGAGCGACGGTGTCGCGTTCGCAGATCACCACGTGCAGCGGGCACGTGATGTCCTTCGCCTTGCGTCCGGGGAACTCGCGGGGGATCTGCAGGGCGATGCGAGCGGCCACGTCCTTCGGGTAGCTCGCTCCCTCCGGAATGAGGGCTTGCACGCCGGCGGCGGCGTCGGGCGAGGTCATCAGCGCGGTCGAGCCGGGTGCTCCGTACGTCGGGATCATGATCGGACCCTTGCCCAGGCGAGAGGCGATCACATCGCGGACGGCCCGCGCGGTGACCTTTGCGCTGACGAGTGGCGACATCGTGAGGCCTGAGGCGAGACCGTCGGTGAAGGGGCACTGTGCCATTGCCGCCACGATCCGCTTGTCGTCGGCGGCTGTCACGATCGTGTGACCGCCGCTGAACGACGTGCCCCACACGACTACGCGGTCGGGGTCGATCTCCGGGAGGCTGCGGGCGTAGGAGACGGCGGCTTTCCAGTCGGCGCGTTGGCTGGCGACGTCGAGCAGCTGGCGTGGCTCGCCGCCGCTCGCGCCGAAGTATCGGTAGTCGAAGACGAGGCAGGCGTAGCCGGCTGCGGAGAAACGATCAGCGAATGCGTCGAGCCGTTCCTCGCGGACGCCGCCCAGACCGTGGGCCATCACGATGATCGGTCCCGGGGCGGTCGGCGAGTACCCCGCGGGTAGGTAGAGCCATGCCGCGCACTGGGCACCGCCGGATGCGAAAGTGACGTCGGTGCGGGGTGCTGGCGTCTGGTCAGGGGTCATTCAGGTCTCCTCCGGGAGCGTTGGTGAGACCAGAATATAGATTGAGAACTAAAATTGGAAGACCATCTAAAAATTGGATCAGCTCGAACTGTTGAGTCTGTCTGCATCCCAGGTGATCCTGTGGTTCTGATCGGTGGGCCACGCCTCGATCCCGGGTGTGAGGAGCAACTGTTCGACAACCGCTGCGCTCGCTCCGATGTATGTCGATCGGTGGCACCAGCTCCCGACCGTGCCTGGCTGGTGGAGGTGAACGTCAGCGGTTGTCCATGACGTGTCCGGCGCGATGGAGAGCAGGTCGTCGGCAGTCCAGCCTCGTGGTGTGCGCTCAGATGCGATCATTGCCTGATCTTACGGAGGAAGAGCGTGCGGCGAAGCGGTCAAACACGCGAAAACCTGTGTGGCCAGCGGATATTCGGCGCTTGCGGTGTGATCTCGGCGTACACTGGGACCCCCGAGACGTCAGGAGAACATGATGACCACACCATCGCGTTCAGCGGTTTTCCGTAGTGCTGCAGTCGTGGTCGCGGTCACCGCCACCGTGGCCGTCGGCGGAGTCGCGGGCCAAGCGTCTGCCGACGTCAAACCGGGCGCTTACACATCCACGACGTTGTCTGGCGGTGCCGTTCTGCTCAAGCGTGACGGTCGCGTGCAAGGCCACGACCTCGTCTTGATCGGCCGCTACCGGATCCACCCGATGGGCCGCGGCAGCTACTACGTCGACTTCTTTCCGGGCCATCGCGTGATCATGAATCCTGACGGGCGCGGAGGCTACCGTGGACCGGCATACCTCGGCGGCGCGGTCATCGGATCGTTCGTCCTCACCCCGAAGCGATGACCGACGCTCGGGTATGGAACCGGTAGCCACCAAGCGCCGCAGGCAACCGGCGCCGCCGACGGTGTTGTTCGAGGATCTGACCTCCCCGAACCGGCAGCCCGCCAGGCAGTGGCTGACGCTGTTCGATGACGAGGTCGAGCCGACTGTGATCGAAGTTGAACGACCCCTGCGTGTGGTCTGGTCGTCGCTGTGGACCAGGCGACCTGACCTGCAGGTCGCGTTCGACTTGCTCGACGTCGACGGCGAAACCGACCTGCGGTGGACGTTGTTCGCGCAGAGTCCCGTTCCCGACTCTCATCTCCGACACGTCTGCCAACGCATCGGGACGCTCATCAACGCGAACCTTCGGTACACCTACGGGCAGTAGCCTCTCCTGCGGTTGAGGCGAGCACGGCCTTTCCTCTGCTGCTTCGACTCGCGCAACGAGCGGGGGAGTCCGTCGTCCGACCGTTTGAGTTGCTCGAGAACGGTGCTACTGTTTCCTATATGGAAACAGTAGGGGGAGCGTCCGACCGCGACGACGCACGACGAATGATCCAGTGGGCGCTCGAGTCGGAGAAGTCGACTCGCAACCCGCCGCTGCCGTGGGTGTTCTTCGTCGTCCAGGCGACGCTCCTCACCGTGGCGTGTTGGGCTCAGGTCCTTCCTCACGACATCGGAAAGGCCGTGACCGTCGTCTGCCTGGTCGGCGTCGTCGGCGTCGGGATTCGGAGGGTGTATGGGAGGCCCGGTTACGGCTACGTGCGGCCGGACGCGCGGCAGTCAGCACCCTATGTCGTTGCGATGTGTGTTCTGGCCGGAACCCCCGCAGCTCTCGCAATCGGGCTCGAGCGGCCGTGGCTGTGGCTTGTCGCGGGCGCGCTCGCTGGTGCGACGACTCTTGACATGGGCCGCCGGTACCGCGCGAGGTTCGGCCATGCATGAGCCGAGGTTCGATCCTGTTATCCACGCGCCGGCCCGCCTCCGGATCTGCGCGATCGCCGCTGCCTCGTCCTACGTCGAGTTCGGCGAACTGCAGACGCGGTTGGACCTGTCGAAGTCGGCCCTCAGCAAGCAGGTCGCCCAGCTGACAGAAGCCGGGTACCTCAGTGAGGAGTACGTGACGCGAGCAGGGCGTTCGCGGCTACGACTCGCTCTGACTGAGGACGGGCTCCAGGCCTACCGCGATCACGTCCGGGCACTCAAAGACATCATCGAGTCTTCGGCGCCTGTTGAGGAGCTTGAACGACCGGAGGTGTCGAGGTCTGACGCCGGGTCGGGCGTCGAGTAGATCTGCGGCTGCGACCGATCCGCGTCGCGGCAACCGCTGGACAGGAGATGGAAGAGATGTCGACATCAACCGGGACGCTCTCGTTCGCAGCAGTCGCACTTGGCGGCGCGATCCTCGCGTCGTCTCTGACCGACGGAGTCGCGTCCGCAGCACCCGAAGCGAATCAAGCCGCCGGGCAATTGACCTTCGCCATCCCGGCGATCGGCGGAGTGGAGATCGGACCCGGCGGAGTCCCCGGCGGGTCGTTTCAACAGACTCGAGTGACCGCCCGACCACGGGGCGAGGCTTCTGTCGTGTTCGCCGCGACCGGACTGGCGCCGTGGTTCTACCAGTACGCCTACCGGTATGTCTCGGTCGCGTGGCACAACCTATCCACCGGCGCGACGGGAACTGTCGCATTGCGGCACTGGCGGCGACCGAGCTTTCCGGTGACGGGGAACGCGGCCACATTGCCGACCGCAGCGACAGCCCGCACGGGGGCCGGTGCAGTGGTGGCGACAGTGACGGTGATGCGTGAGCAGTACAAGGGGAGTGCGCCCAGCAGCATCATTCCCGGCCTCAATGCATTGATCGTTCCGTGAGTGTCAGGAGCAGAGGATGATGATCACCTTCCCTTCGCGCAGAATCGTGCACCGGCCGGCGTTCTGGTGTCGGCCGTGACGGCGGTGCTACTCGTCGGATGCGGGCCGAACGTTGAACCGACGTCGGCATCGACCCTCAAATCGTCACCGAGCACGCAAGCGCCGCAACCTCATCCGTCGTCCGCTCGGCCGTCCGTCCTCGTTCCGGACACCGCTACGGAGGCTGCCGACACCGCGACCACCACGCCACCGTCCGAGCCGACGGAGGCCAGTCCGGTGGACCCGAATGAACCGTCCGCCGCCGGAACATACTGCGGCGACGGTTACAACCAGCTCGCCGTGTGGTCATTCGGCCCGGAATGCGCCACGGCGATGGCCGTTTCGGCTGCTCTCGGGGCGAAGCGCGAAGCGGGAGATCGCGGCGTCACCTACGTGTCGGCGGCGGGGCAGAGGTGGGTGTGCGGCGAGAGCGGAACCGGCGTTCCATACCTCGAATGCTCAAGCAACGTCGGAGCGGTCCGTCTGACGTCGTAACTGCTGGGCGAATAGACAGAAGTATCTCGTCCCAGCGACTTCGCAGATTCCAAATGTTTGCCCAGGTAGCGTGCTGGCGTATGGCCGTTGCGTACCCCACCGGATCAGTACTCATCTTTCGGACCGACTATTCGGACAGTGACGCGGAGTGGCGGCAATTGATCGATGTCGTCACGGAGCTCACGAGAGGCGAATCGGACTTCACGTTCGTCGATGACCGCGCATTCGAGGGTGCAGATCGGGGTTTCCTGGCCCGACTGGCCAAGGACTCAGGCGGTGACTACAACGACTTCGCGTACGTTGCAGACTGTCGCACTCTGTCGTCTCCGGAATACCCGATCCTCGTAGTCGACCTGCTCGCGGGCGAAGACAGCGCGGAACTCGCAGAACTTCGAGTGATCCCTCGGATGCTCTCATCGGTCGTCGACAATCTCCTCATCGCGAATCTCGACCCGGAAGACTTCATTGACGCATCGGACGACGACGGGGTGCTGCGCGGAATCTGATCTCGGTCCGCTGTCCACGGTCGATATTGCGTCTCGTAGACCGACGGTCGCTACCCAGCAGTGAGTTCGGCCGCCAGCGCGAGCACACGGGCGGTGATGTCATCGCGCACGAGCCTCATCCGTTCGATGCCGTCTATCCCGCGCTCGGACGGTTCGTCGGTGTCCCAGTTGATCAGCGTGACCCCGGCGGGGGCATCGACAACGGCTTCGCGGCCGAGGGTGATCACGAGGTCGGCGCGGGCGAGCAACTCGGGGTCGATGGGTTTCGGAGTCTCGCCGGTGATGTCGATGCCGACTTCGGCGAGGCTCTCGGCAGACAGCCCGTTGACAGTGGTCCCGGGCTTGGTTCCTGCTGAGTGCACCTCGACGACCTCGCCGGCTGCCTTGCGCATCAGGCCGGCAGCCATTTGGGACTTGCCGCCGTTCTTCACGCATACGAACAGCACGCTCGGTGTTGCCGCGATGTCGGCAACGGAGGGGGAGTCGGCCATCAGTTCACGCTCCTAGTCGGGTCGGCGCCGGCGGCGGCCGTGGGGGATGTCGGGGCAGAAGGAAAGCGCTTGCGGAGAGCAAGTGAGACGTAGACGAGGCCGACCAGCACCGGGACCTCGATCAACGGGCCGACCACTCCCGCGAGTGCCTGCCCGGAGGTGGCGCCGTAGGTGGCGATCGCGACGGCGATGGCGAGCTCGAAGTTGTTGCCTGCCGCGGTGAACGCGAGTGTTGTCGTCCGTTCGTATCCCAAGCCCATGGCTGCGCCGAGCACATATCCGCCTCCCCACATGACCGCGAAGTAGACGAGCAAGGGGAGTGCGATGCGAATGACGTCCCACGGGCGGCTGGTGATCTGTTCACCCTGAAGCGCGAACAGGATGACGATGGTGAACAGGAGACCGTACAGCGCCCACGGCCCGACCTTTGGAAGGAGGCGGTCTTCGTACCAGTCGCGGCCTTTGGTCTTCTCGCCGATCCGGCGTGACAGGTACCCGGCGAGCAGTGGGATGCCGAGGAAGATCAGCACGGACTTCGCGATCTGCCACGGCGAGGTGCTGATGGTCGTCTGTTCGAGGCCGAGCCAGCCGGGCAGAACCGAGAGGTAGAACCAGCCCAGGACGGCGAACATCACCACCTGGAACACCGAGTTGAGGGCCACGAGGACGGCTGCGGCCTCACGATCGCCGCAGGCGAGGTCGTTCCAGATGATCACCATGGCGATGCATCGGGCAAGGCCGACGATGATCAGCCCGGTGCGGTATTCGGGCAGGTCGGGGAGCATCAGCCAGGCGAGGGCGAACATCAGTGCTGGACCCAGCGCCCAGTTCAGTAGCAGTGACCCCAGAAGCAGTTTTCGGTCACCGGTGACGGTGTCGAGGCGGTCGTAGCGCACCTTCGCCAGAACCGGGTACATCATGATCAACAGGCCCAGGGCGATGGGGAGGGAGACGCCGTCGACCTGGATCTTCTCCAACGCTGTGTTCAGTCCGGGGATCATCCGGCCCAGAAACAGTCCGGCGACCATGGCGACGCCGATCCACACGGGCAGGAACCGGTCGAGTGTCGACAATCTGCCGACGACGTGTTGGCGCTCCGAAGTGCTCACTGTTGGGCCTTCGTCTCGATCGCGGGAGCAAGCTCGCCTGTTCGCAGGACCTCGGCGAGTGACGACAGAACCCCTGGATCGACGCGGTAGTACACCCACGATGCTCGGCGCTCGGAGTCGAGAAGCCCTGCAGTCTTGAGGACCTTGAGGTGATGGGAGATCGTCGGTTGCGAGATGTCGACGGCCGGGGAGATGTCGCAGACGCACGCCTCTCCGTTCGAGTGACTGGCTATCAGGCTCAACAGGCGTAGTCGAACCGGGTCGCCGAGGGCCCGGAACACAAGCGCGAGGTCAACGGACTGCGGTTCCGACAGCGGCTCCCGCACCAATGGCGAACACCGCACTGAGGCATCCGTCGATCCAATCCATATCGACATCCATCGATATTGACAGTTGTCGATATCCAGGTCAAGTTGGCCCGCACAGCCCGTCAGCCGCTCAACGAACGGTCGACCAGGCGCTGCGGGTCAGCCCAGTTCGACGGTCCGACTTGCAGCATCGACGACCTCGGGATCGTGAGTCGCAACGACTGTGATGCAGCCGGAGTCGACAGTGATCGCGCGGAGGAGTTCCGTGATCCGGCCGGCTTGGCTGCGGTCGACCGCGGCAGTTGGTTCATCCACGAGCAGAAGTCGAGGGCGATGAACGAGGGCGCGGGCGATCGCGACCCTCTGGCGCTGGCCGCCGGACAGTTCGTCGGGACGCCGGTTCGCATGATCGGACAACTCGACCGCATCGAGAAGCTCCGCAGCCCGTGCGCGCGCGGCGCGTGGCCGCTCACCCGCGATCGACGCCATTGCGACCACCTGATCGATCACCCGAAGGCCAGGGAAGAGGTTTCCACTCTGGAACACGTAGCCGATCATCGTGCGTCGCACGCGGCTGCGCTCGCGGTCGGACCGCCCGGTCACGTCGATCCCGTCGAGTTCCATGCGGCCGCTGGTTGGGCGACGCAGTGCCCCGCATACGCCGAGCAGAGTGGACTTGCCTGAGCCGGACGGACCGACGATGGCAGTCATCGTTGCTGGAGCGAAGGTGGCCGAGAAACTGTCGAGGACGGTGAGCTTTTCTCCGGCGGTCTCGTAGTCGACGCGCACTTCTGTCAGGTGCAGGCTCATCGGAAGGCTCCCAGCATGGTCAGCGGATCGGCGGAAGCGACCCAACGCAGAGTCACGGCCGAACCGACGAGTGATGCGCCGATGACGGCGAGGGTGGTGATCGTGAGGGACCCGAGCGGTAGATCGAAAGGCACGGCGTCCCCCAGCAGGATTCCGAGACCGTAGGCGGCGACCGATCCCGCAATCGTCGAGGCGGTGACGATGATCGCGGCCTGAGCCAGGGTCGACCCGACCAGTGACCATCGGGAGACGCCGAGGGCGCGCTGCAACGCGTACAGACCTTGGCGTTGGAGCACCCACACGGCGAAGAATGCGGCCACGATGAGCGGGGCGATCACGTACAGGAACGCGAGGATCGAGTTCATCGTCAGTCGCTCCCCGGAGTATCCGGGCGCGGCCTCCAGCATGACGTCGGTGCCCGACAGCGTTGTACCGCCGAGATTGTTCGGCGCATCTCCGCCGAGGATCAGTATCGCCGCGGCGGTTCCTTGCTGACGATCTGTGAGGTCAGTGGTCCCGTAACGAATGGCGCGCCATGTGTCGAGCGACGTGTAGACGGCAGGCACGTGGCCGAACGACCGGTCGTCAACAGCTCCGACGACGCGGAGTCGGACGTCGCTGTCGTCTACGGACACCAGGTCGCCGACCGCAAGGCCCTCCTCAAGCAGATCCGCTGTGATCACGACCTCGTCGGGACCGGCGGTCAGCGCCGAACCCTGTTCCGCGCCCGGATTCACGGAGCCGCTCGGATCGATTCCGAATACAGCCATGTCGACCGCGATCCCGGATTCGTTGGTGCCGTGCGTCATGCTGACGCCCAGCGGCGTCGCGTCGACGTCGGCGGATGATGTCCACGCCCGTACGTCCTTCTCGCTGACGACGCTCCGGTTGAAGTCGGTCGCGCCGTCAGAGAATGCGATCGCCTGGGCGTTCAATGCGCGTAGCGCCGACACGGTGTCGTTCCCGAGGCCGAGTGTGAACCCGGAAACCATGCCGACCAGTGCCGCGACCAACGCGATCACCAGTCCCATCATGGCGAAGCGGCCCCACGCCGCTCGTAGCTCCCGCACTGCTATGAACATGAACGCACCTCCTTCGAGACACCGTGTCTCCAGGAGAACGTACAGCAGCGCGACAGGGTGTCGCAAAAGTGCGTTCAACTCATGCTGATGAGCGCTTCCGTCGACGCGCACGCGAAGTCGATCACGCGATCGGCAGGTTCCTCGGGGGAGATTCTCTGCATCATCGAGTCGACGAGGGCCTGCACGGCTTCCTCAAGGAGGTCCGGCTCTGCGGGTTCGAGGTCGATGACCGCCGTATGAAGCACGGCGGCGATCTGCTTGTGAAGTGCAGTGATCCGTTCGCGTGCCGACTCCGACAGCGCATGGCCGGCAAGGGACTGCTGCAGTGCGTGTTCGCCCTCAGCCGCCTGGGTCAGGTTGCTTCGAACGTAGGCGATCACCGCTTCTTGGGGACTGGCCGCGGCGTCGACCTCCTCGGCCACTCTTGCCGCCCACTCGGCGAAGCCGCGAGCCAACACGAGATCGACCAGGTCATCAATGGACGACACATACCGGTAGATGCTGTTTCGGGCGATCCCGGCCTCCGCGGCGACCGCAGAAGCCGTCAGTCTGGTCCCGGTCTCGCCGAGCAGGATTCGCTGCGCGCCGTCCATCAACGAGGACAGGACCGCCTCCCGGTGCTCAACGACGGTTCCCGTGCTGATCTTCGGCACTTGAGTCAACTCCCATCGGTCGTGAGTGTATGAAGTCTACTGTTCGAGCCGAAGTCGACATGACCACACGCACGGCGTGGTATTGGTCGGTATGGCCAAAACGCTCGTGAATGTCGACAACTTCGTACACGCAGAGAATGCGCGCATGTTCCAGGATCTCCAGCGAGATGCTGGAGGGGTCAACACTTTCCTTCACAACCGGCGACCGGTTGAGATCGAAAAACAGACAGTCATACGGCTGAATCGGGACACGCTCTATAGCTTTGCGATCGTCGACATTTCGCGTGGCGCATCGTTCACGATCCCAGAACACGGGGATCGATACCTGTCGGCCATGGTGGTCAATGAGGCTCACCACATCAATCGGACTTATCATTCAGCGGGCTCATACGAACTTTCCGTCGGCGAATTCGGGTCCCAGTACGTCGCTCTCGCGGTCCGGATTCTCGCCGACCCGTCGGATCCATCCGACATCGCGGAGGTCGGCGCCATTCAAGACATGCTTGGATTGACGAGCAATTCGGCCGTGCCGTTCGAGACTCCGGAGTACGACGCGGCGACATTCGACGACACGCGCGATGCTTTGCTCGCGCTGGCGAGCAATCTCACGGGGTACGACCGAATGTTCGGCTCTGTGGAGCAGACCGATCCGGTGCGCCACCTGATCGGGACCGCAGCCGGCTGGGGTGGGCTACCCACCACGGAGGCCTGCTACGTCGGCGGGGCAGTGCCGCAGCCCGACGGCAGATACGAGATGACCGTCGAAGATGTTCCGGTGGACGGGTTCTGGTCCATCTCGGTATATAACTCATCAGGGTATTTCGAACCGAACGATGCCGACTCATACACGATCAACAGCGTCACCGCTGAGAAAGATGACGACGGCACTGTGACGGTGCGGTTCGGACAGTATCCGGCCGGGACGCCGAACGTCATCGTGACTCCGAACGACTGGAACTACCTCGTTCGGCTTTACCGCCCGCGTGCGGAGATTCTGGATGGAACGTGGTCGTTTCCGATGCCTACCGCAGTTCCGGCGGGCTGACGGACCTCGGGGAGACATTGCTGCCAGTCCGGTAGTGTGACCTTCTGGTGTGCCGGGAAGTCTGGTCGGCGTCGACGTTTGTCGTACCGACCAGAGGAGATCGATGCCCCACACCGACAATCACCTGACGCGCCGCGTGTTTCGCCATGGCCCTGTCGCCGAGACACGCCGAGTTGTTGAACTTCTTCGCCGAGAAGCGGTCGGTGGATTCCTGCTGGTCGGCGCCGCGATCACCGCGATCGTCATGGCGAACAGCCCGGCTGCCGATCTCTATCAAAGGTTCCGCGACACCCGGATCGGCTACGAGCCCTGGCATCTCGAGCTGACCGTCGGACAATGGGCATCCGACGGGCTGCTGGCGATCTTCTTCTTCCTCGTCGGCCTGGAGTTGAAGCGCGAACTGGTCGCCGGACAGCTCCGATCAGCCCGCGCCGCGATCGTTCCTGTGTTCGCCGCAGTCGGCGGCGTGATCGCGCCTGCCGTCCTGTATTTGGCCATCAACTGGGGTCATGAAGGCGTCGACGGGTGGGCGATTCCGACCGCGACCGACATCGCCTTCGCGGTCGCGGTGCTCGCAGTCGTCGGACGAGGCCTCCCTGCCTCTCTTCGGCTGTTCCTGCTGACCCTGGCTGTGGTCGACGATCTGATCGCGATCGCGATCATCGCCGTCGTGTACACCGAGAAGGTCAACTTGACGCCGCTGCTGGCGGCCACCGTTCCGGTCGCGGTGTTCGGCATTCTCGCTCACCGGTACGCGGACTGGTTCGCGCTGCGGCGTTGGGCGGCTTGGGCGGTGTTGCTTCCACTCGGCGTTGTGGCCTGGGCACTGGTGCATGCCTCTGGGATCCACGCCACGATCGCCGGTGTCGCGCTCGGGTTCATGATTCCGGTTCGCCGCGGCGGATCCGGGCTCGCCGAGCAGTTCGAGCATCGCTTCCGTCCGATCTCGGCCGGGTTCGCAGTACCCGCCTTCGCCTTCCTGTCTGCCGGCGTGGCGGTCGGCGGCCTGACTGGTCTGGGGGAGGTGTTCACCGACCCGGTAGCGCTTGGCATTCTGATCGGACTCGTCATCGGCAAACCGGTCGGGATCCTAGCCGCGACGTGGCTGACGGTGCGCTTCACGAGCAGCGCACTCGATCCGTCCGTGCGCTGGGCCGACCTCACATGCGTCGGCGTCCTCGCCGGCATCGGATTCACTGTGTCACTTCTCGTCACCGAACTGAGCCTCACCGCCGATTCGACGACCTTGGAGCACGGCAAGACGGCGGTCGTGATTGCATCAGCACTGGCAGCGGTATTGGCGGGTGCGGCGCTGGCGCTTCGAAACCGCCGAGGCAAACAAGCGGCCGCAACGCGCCCCACACTGCTCTGACGTGCGGAAACGGGACTGGTCGCCACCCTGGCATAGGGTGGCGGCCAGTCCAGCGGCCTACCAGAAAAGTAGCGTTCAGCAGCAGTTCGCCGCGGGAGTGCAGCATGCCGCGGACGTAGATTGGCCGACGGGGACCGAGGCAGCGGCCGGCTCGCCGTTGAAGGTCTCAGCGTCGGCCAACACGGTGTAGACCTCCCAGCGCTCAGCGTCGGGAGCAGTGACCCACACTTTGTCCTGGGTGGCAAAGCAGCAGGTTGCTCCGATCTCCTCTTCGGTGAACAGCTTCTCTTCGGTGAATCGGGCGATCTCGGCGTGCACCTTCTCGCTGGAGTCGACCTCTACGCCGAGGTGATTGATGCTGCCGCCGTGGCCGGGGTTCTCCAGCAGCACCAGCTTCAGTGCCGGCTCGACAACGGCGAAATTGGCGTAGCCCGGCTTGGTCTTAGCCGGGCCGACGCCGAACAGCTTGGTGTAGAAGGCGATCGACTGGTCGAGATCGTCGACGTTGAGGGCGAGTTGCACGCGTGACATGAGGTCCTCCAAGGATTCGACATACATCAAAAGTGTTGCGACTCAAGTTCTAGGCCAGAGTTTGACATATGTCAACGGATGGGTAGGTTGGGGTCATGCCCAAGACGCTCCCCGTGGTCGACATCAGTGCTCCGATCTGCTGTGCGCCGATCTCCGCGGGTCCAATGGAGGCTGATGCGGCTCTTGAGCTGGCTCTCCGGCTGAAGGCGCTGGCCGATCCGGCGCGAATTCAGCTGGTCTCCATCCTCATGGGCGCCCGACCAGGTGCGATCAGCACCAGTGATCTCGCCGAGGCGCTCGCGCTCTCGGCGGGTACGGTGAGCCACCACCTCGGTCAACTCAAGAAGGCAGGCCTTGTCAGCTCCGAGCGTCGAGGTGTGAACGTCCTGCATCGAGCCGAACCGGACTCGCTGGAAGCACTGAGGGGAGTGCTCGACACCTGCTGTTAGCTGGGGTGATCGGCATCGCGATTTCGCTAGCCGGACGACCTGCACTATTGCCCGGCGCCGTGTGTGAGTCACAAACCTCATCGGCACCGACAAACCGCTCGCCGGTAAGGTCCGCGGCGGGCTGCAGACTGACCGCACCGTAAGTCGTCGGTGGTGCCCGAACATGGCCCGCAGCTGGAGTGTAGTCGGGGATAGGTGGGCCAGATGGAAGCGCTTTTACGCTGCATGATGGGCAGGTTCCGCGGGTATGGGTGGACAGGGTCGGCGAGACCGCGCTGGAAGCGTCCGCAATTCAGTTCAGCAAGAGATCGACAACTCTCGTTTCAGCCGGCCCGGCCGCGCCCAGGACTCATCGATGCGTTGTACCGATGGTCCGGCAGCGCGTTGGCTTGATGGTCCGCGGCGCTGAACACTTCGGTTAGTAGTTCATGGAGATGGAGGCCTCGGAGGCTGTAGACGCTGCGCCGTCCATCTTTGCTTGATTGGACGAGTCCTGCGAGCTTGAGTTTGGCGAGGTGCTGGGAGACCGCAGGCCGCGCGGTTTGCAGGTCCTCGGCCAGGGTGGCTACGTCGTATTCGCGTCGTCCGAGGAGCCAGAGTATCCGCATCCGCGTGGGGTCGGCGAGCATTCGGAGGAGGACTGAGGCGGCGTCGATGACGTCGTCGGACGGTCCTTGTGCACCCCAACCCCTAACTTCATCGTGTGCATACATGTGCACCAGTCTGTCATAGTGAACCTGTTCCGATCGAGCCCGATCGGCGTGGCGGGTCAGGAGGCGGCAGGGCATATGACGAGATCGTTGTTTGAGGTGCGTGACTACCGGCATCTGTTTGGTGCGCAGGTGGTGGCGTTGGCGGGCAATGGGCTGACGACCGTCGCGTTGGGACTGTTGGCGTTCAAGGTCGCCGGTGCGAATGCGGCGGCGGTACTGGGGACGGCATTGGCCATCAAGATGGTGGTGTACGTGCTGGTGGCGCCGGTCGCGGGTGCCTACGCGGGACGGTTCAATCGGCGCGGCCTGCTTGTGAGTCTGGATGTTGTGCGTGCCGCCGTGGTGGTGGCGCTGCCGTTTGCTGATCAGGTGTGGCATGTGTACGTGCTGGTGGCGTTGATGCAGTCGGCGTCGGCCGCGTTCACTCCGACGTTTCAGGCGGCGTTGCCTGATGTTCTGCCCGATGTGGAGCAGTACACTCGCGCTCTGTCGTATTCGCAGCTCGCCTCGACGATGGAGACTTTGTCGAGTCCGTTGCTGGCGGCGCTGTTGATCAGTGTGATCGACTTCCACTGGCTGTTCGCTGGAACGGCGGCGGGGTTCCTCGGGTCGGCGGCGCTGGTGGTGTCCAGTCGGGTTCCCAATGCTGTGGTTGTCGGTGGCTATCGGGTTCGTGATCGCGTGGTGTCGGGGGCGCGGGTGTTCCTTGCGACCCCGCGACTACGTGGGTTGATGGGCCTGAATCTGGCAGTCGCCGGGGCAGGGGCGATCGTGATGGTCAATACGGTCAATCTCGTACAGGACACGCTAGGTCGACCGGCTGCTGATGTTGCGTGGCTATTGTCCGCCAACGGGCTCGGAGTGTTGGTGATCGCATTCGCCGTGCCAATGCTGTCCGCTCGATTCGGTGACCGTGCAGTGATGCTCACCGGTGGCGGCGTGCTGTTTCTCGCTGCGGCCTCCGCGGGGGGATTTACATTCACCAGCGCCGACCAGTGGCAGTGGCCCGCGCTGCTGGTGCTGTGGGCGGCTATTGGAGTCGGCAGTGGCGCGATCTTGACACCGACGGGCAACGTGCTGCGCCGGTCGAGCGCACCGCACGATCGGCCCGCGGTGTTCGCCGCGCAGTTCTCCCTGTCGCACGCCTGCTGGCTCCTTGCGTATCCGATCGCCGGCTGGGGCGCGACCGTGGCTGGCTACTCGGTGACGTGGATGGTGTTGGCAGGACTGGCCGGGACTGGCGCGTGTGTAGCGCTGTGGTGCTGGCCCGCGCGGGAGCCGGAGGCGCTCGAGCACGTGCATCCGGCCGATATCACCGACGTCGATCACGTTCGCGGCACTGCGGCGACCGCGGTCGGATACGTGCACACCCACACGTTCGTGATCGACGAATTGCATCGACAATGGCCGCATAGGTGCCGTTCAGCGGCGTGACCGGCGAGCGATCCTCGACAGAGGCAAATGAAAGGTGTCGACGTTTGCTCGGGTCACGGGGTGCGCCGCACGGCGTTGGCCGCGTAAGTCCGATACTGGCGTTCGACGGTGTAGTCGGGGAGCGCCTCGGCGATGAGGTCGGCCAGTGCATCGCCTTCGTGAAGCCACCCGGCGACGTCGAATCCGCGACGCCACGTGTACTGATCGTCGCTCGGTGCGTCGGCGAAGTTCGCCGTCCACGCGTCGAGCCACGTGCGCAGCCGGACGACGACGGAGTCGGGAAACCCGAAGTTCGCGGGTGTCAGCAGTTCGGTGCTCGCGGGTGGGGACGGGTGCGGAGGGTTGCTCGACCACAGTCCCCACGGCGCACCGTAGTCGGGGCTCAGTGAGACTGCTTTCCTGGCGGTGGTCAGCCGTTCGATGTCCGATCGGTGGTGGACCACTTCGTGGACGATGTGCGCGGCGAGCCATGACAACTCGCGGATCGCAGGAGTGGGGTAGTTGTACCGCAGTGTCCGCGCCCAGTCCTGGGTGCTCAGACGGTTCCAGGTGGCTGCGAGCCGTCGGGCGGCCTCTGAGATCTCGGCCGCAGCCTGGAAGTACGAGAGGTTGGCGTACTCGCCGCGTCGGACGCGATCGTCAGCACCCATCGTTACGACTGCCGGCGACTCTTCCCGTAGCGCGTGCAAGGTGCGCTCTCGAGTGACGATGAGTACGTCACGGAGGTGACCTGCGTATTCGAGCGCCGACCACGAATCGTCCGGAGTGGGTGCCGTCTGGCGTCGATACCGGAGCGTGCGGACGGTGTCGGCGACTTCGCGCACGAGTGTGGACGACGCGTCGTCGTTGTTCAGCGTTCGGTAGTCGTACCCGCAGTCGGAGCAGGTGGGGTCCATGAATCCAACGTACGCCCACCGGTCAGTACTGGATACCCTGCGTATCAACTTGATGCGTATTGCAGGCCATACCGGTTGCTGGCAGTGAACAACGCGACTACTCCGTAGGCAAAAGGAGATCGTCATATCCGGCGGTGCCGCAACTGTCATCAGATTGGGACTTCAGCAGGTTTCGCCCGAGGCGTTACCGACATGGCCGCGATTCCGTCGATGGCATGTTCACAGCATTCGGACTACGACTGGCTCGGCACCGTCAGTGCGGACCGGAACGATGTGGACCGTCGTCCCCGACTCTCGCGCTTCGAGCATCGTTCCATCGCCGAGAATCAGCGCGACGTGCTGAGTGCCGCCGGCACCGTAGAAGATCATATCTCCGCGCTCCATTTCGGACAGTGGCACTTGAGGGCCCGCTGTGTACTGGTAGCCCGAGTACTTCGGCAGATCGATGCCGACGCCGGCGAAGCCGTATTTCATCAGGCCAGAGCAGTCGAAGCCAACCTTCTGGTAGTCGCCGAAGCTGTCGGCGACGCCGCCGTCTCGAACGCCCAGTGTCGGTCCGTTCGCATCACCGCCGCCCCACGCGTAGGGCACACCGAGCTGCGATTTCATGCGATTGACAACTACTTCGACCCCTTGGGGCCCCCGAATGCCGGGTTGGATCGTTCCTGGCGCGCCGTTTGTCCCGCCGAACAAGCTGCCCAGGGAACCGGTGCCTAGCCGTGTGAAGACGTTGTTGTCCCCAGGACCGGCCAGGCTTGTCCCGCCGATGCCGATAGCGTCGAGAAGCGTCGAGTTTGGGACCTCGCGTTGGCCAATCAAGCTCGCGAGCAATGCCTGTCCGGTGTCGGCGGCCAAGGCTGTAGCGGCTTCGGCGGCCTGGGCGAACTGGTCATCTCCCTGGACAGGTCGTGACGGAATCGACTTGATCGCGCGGTCGAGACCATCGGCGACGGGCGCGGGAACGCGGGGCGCTGGGAGAGGTTCAGGCCGCCGGTTAGGCGTGCCGCGAACTTTGGCGACTCGGCGCGATAGCGCGTCGCGTTGACGCAGCAGATCTGCTCTAGTGGCTTGCTGCTTCGACATTGCGGTCTGGGCAGTTTCGTACGCGGACAAGGCTTCCTGGCGACGTTCATTTGCGTCGTTGGCGGCAGCGGTGATCTGCGCACGACTGACGCCGGTTGCCGCGACCCTGTTAGCCTGTTGGTTGCGGGCGACCTGGAGACGCCGGACGGTCCGTTGCTGATCTGCCGTGATCCGATCGAGTGTCGTCATGCGCTCGAGGACCTGCTCGGGTTCGCCCGAGGCGAGGTATTCAGCCATCGATCCGCGATTATTTCCCTGCCGGTAGATCGTCCGGACGAGGTTGTCGAAGTCGCGCTGGGCGAGCTCGACCTGCTTGCCAATCGACGTGAGGGATGCTTTCGCGCCATCGTTTGCGGCTGTTGCGATTTGGAGCGCCGCGACAGCGTTCTGGAAGTCGACAACGGTCTTGTTCACGTGTTGCTGTTTGGTTGCGACCGAAGCTGACATGTCGGTCAGTGCCTCGTCGATGTCCCCAATCTGATTGATCAGCGACGCCAGCGGATTCCGGGGTGCCGGACTTCCGTACGCCGGACTTGAGATTATAGTCATGATTGCCAGCGTGACGGCGATGGCCGAGGTGCTCGTGAACGACGTGAATCGCATCCTTGGTGCACATCCTTAACATTGAGCACTTGCGTCTCACAAATAGTGTTTCGCACGATACATCACACCGGTTGATCTCAGAAACAGGTTCGATCGAAACGTCAGCCGAGGCGAACTGAGGCTCGGGTGACGCCCGGCTGCCCGAGAGTGATGTGCCGTCGGAGCGCACAGAATGAACTTTCCGCAGGTGCGCTGTGGCGGCGGTGTTGTCTGGCCGCGACTGAACCTGAAGTTGCCGGATCGCACCCAGTGGCGAGACGTGACCCATCACGGTCAGCGGGCGTATTATTGGGGGCAACGGGCGAGTGAGGTGTAGCGATGATGACGTCCTACAGTGGCGACCATATGGGCACTTTCGGGCACGGTTGGATGTTGCTCGCAACGATCGCAATCGGGGTGGTGGCCATGGTCGGGATCGCGCTGGCTATCCGTTCGTCGATACGAAGCTCATCAGCCCAGGACCCCGAATCCATTCTGGGGCAGCGTTTAGTGCGGGGGGAAATCTCTGACTTGGAATACACGCGGATGGTTCGCCTGATTCGCGACGATCCTCATGGCCCCCCGAACTGGTGAGACCCGCCCCGTCTCCACAGGTGTCGGCGGCCTGTGATCATGACCATTGATACAGCTAGCAGTGAGCCGGGACCATCGCGGCGGTGCTTGACTTTCCGCCACGACGCCGCGTCCATTCGTTTCGTTAGCATCAGTTCAAGGCTTCCTCAAGATCGTCCATGAAGGGTCGCCACGCAGCCAATTGGAGACCACCCTGGGGTAGGTCTTCCTATTACACGTTCGCGGATCGTGCGCGGACAAGAAAGGCTGATCAGGATGGTTGAGGTTTCGAGGCGGTCGGTGCTCATTGGAGGGGTCGCGGCGCTGGGCGTCGGTGTACTCGGCGCGTGCGGCCCGGACCGCGCTCAGCGCCCGCAGGCGTCATTATTGCCGGGGCCGCCCCTGCAGGCGTCGCCGAAGCCAGGGCAGAAGGTGGTGGAGGCGTCCTTGACGGCCCGACAGACGGCGATCGATCTCGGTGCGGGCATCATCGCGAATACGTGGGCGTACGGTGACGAAGTTCCAGGTCGGCCGATCCGCGCAAATGCGGGCGACTTCTTGCGAGTCGCTGTCGACAATCGACTTCCTGCGCCGACGACCGTTCACTGGCACGGCATCCGGCTTCGCAACGAGGCCGACGGTGTCCCGGACCTCACGCAGCAGGCGATCGAGCCAGGAAACCGGTTCGTGTACGCATTCACGGCCCCGGATGCTGGGACGCACTTCTTCCACCCGCACGTCGGGGCACAGCTCGACCGAGGTCTGTATGCGCCGATCATCATCGATGACGCGGCCGACGCTGGCGACTACGACGCGGAATGGATCGTGGTCCTCGATGACTGGACCGACGGCGTCGGCAGGAGTCCTGACCAGATTCTGGCCGACTTTCAGGCCAAGTCCGGAGCATTGAACTCCGGCATGGGCGGAATGGACCACTCATCAATGCCGGGAATGAACCATGGCTACTCGTCGCTAGGCGACGCCGGGGACGTCAGCTACCGGCACTACCTCATCAACGGTAGGGTTCCGCAGGCACCGACTGAGTTTCGCTGTCGACCGAAGCAGCGAGTACGGGTGAGACTGATCAACGCGGCATCGGACACGGTCTTCAAGGTCGCGCTGGCCGGTCACACGATGACGGTGACCCACAGCGACGGACATCGGGTCAACGACAGGGAGGCGGGCGCTCTATACATTGCGATGGGCGAGCGCTACGACGTGACCATCACAGCCGGAGATGGCGTGTTCCCGCTTGTCGCGGCAGCCGAAGGCAAGAGCGGTCAAGCCTTGGCGCTACTGCGGACGGCTTCCGGACAGGCCCCGTCGAGCACTATCCACCCACGTGAACTTGACGGGCCAGTACTTCTCGGCGCCGACGATCTCGCCGCCGCAGAATCGGCACGATTGCCTGACCGCGATCCTGACGCCACGCTCAAAGTCACTCTGAATGGGCAGATGTCGCCGTATGCCTGGGGGATCAACGGCAAGAAATATGGCCAGGACACGCCGTTGACTGTTCGGCCGGGTCAGCGCCTGCGAATGCAGATCACGAACTCGACGATGATGGTGCATCCGATGCACATCCACGGCCACACCTGGTCACTGCCCGACCGCTCGGGCTTGCGTAAGGACACGGTTCTGATTCGCCCGATGGGCAGTGTCAACGTCGACCTCGACGCCGACAACCCGGGCGCCTGGGCCCTACACTGCCACAACATCTATCACATGGAGACCGGCATGATGACCACGCTCCGATACACGTAGACGTATCAGCCCGGCTGTATCTCGGCCGGTACGTCGCAGGCCGACCTCGCCACCTCGACCACCCCATCTACTAAGCTCCTTAGTAGATGGGGTGGTTTCGCCCCTCCGCGCGTTCTGTGCACACGAGAGGTCTTACCCCATGGTCAAATTCACTAGAGGCGGTACCTCCGCCCTCCTTCTCGCTGCCGTCCTGACAATCGCGGGTTGTTCGCAGGCGTCCCCGAAGTCGTCGGTCGATCCGTCGGTTGCGTCGGCTGCGCCGTCGATAGAGCTCACCCCCGACGACGGCGCGCGCGGAGTCGACCCCCTCGCCCCGGTCACGGCCACTGTTCGCGGCGGCACCCTGGAGAACGTGATGCTCGTCAACGATGACGGGCTGCCCGTAGTCGGCATAATGACACCCGACCGCTCCTCCTGGAAGGTCGGTGAACCACTTGGCTATGGCCGGACGTACACCGTCGTCGCCACTGCTCGCGGCGGCGACGGACAGCTAGCCTCCCGCACGGGGTCGTTCACCACGCTCACCCCCGACAAACAAGTCGGCGTCACCCTACAGACGACCGGCGGCACGCCGCTGTCGACCAGGCGGAACTACGGAGTCGGAATCGTCATCGTTGCTCACTTCGACGAGCCGATCGGCGACCGCGCCGCAGCCGAGCGTCGTCTGTCGGTTCGCACTACGCCCGCAGTGGAGGGCTCCTGGTACTGGCTCGACGACCGGAATGCCCATTGGCGACCGCGCGAGTACTACCGACCCGGAACGAAGGTCACCGTTGAGGCGCGAATCTACGGCGCCGAGCTCGGCGGCGGCCTCTACGGTCAAGAAGATGCCGAGGCGACTTTCACGATCGGTGACTCGCACGTAGCGATCGCCGACGATCGCACCAAGCAGGTCAAGGTGTACGAGAACGGCGACCTCGTCCGTACGATGCCGACTTCGATGGGGATGGGTGGCACTGAGGTCGTCGGGGGCACCGAGATCAGCTTCTGGACTCAGCGTGGCGTCTACACAGTGCTGGAAAAGGCGAATCCGGTCGTCATGGACTCGTCTACCTACGGTCTACCGGTCAACTCCAGGCTCGGCTACAAGCAGACGATCGCCTACGCCACGAAGATAAGCACCGACGGCGTCTATCTGCATCAACTGGACGAGACTGTCTGGGCGCAAGGCAACACGAATCTGTCGCACGGCTGCCTCAACCTCAACGGTGCCAACGCCCGCTGGTTCTACCAGTTCTCGATCCCGGGGGACGTTGTCGAAGTCCGCAACACCGGCGGGACGCCACTGGAGGTCTGGCAGAACGGCGACTGGGGGGTGCCCTGGGATCAATGGCGCGCGGGCAGTGCGTTGGCCTGATCGGAACTCCCGCGAGACGATCACGAACAGATCTCACTCCCGCAACAATCTACTAAGTTGCTTAGTAGGTCGCTCCCGCGCCGCAGGCGGTGTTGAACACCTTGTCAAGACCGGTCTCTCGACGGCCCTGAACTGCAGATTATCTGCCCAAGGTTGCGCAACTCACCCAACTCCCATCCTACTGAATGTCCGTTTTGGTGCTGGTGGTGCTGGTGTGGCTCGGGTGTCATAGTGGCGTTCATGAATGAAGACCATCTCGGGCTCACCTCTGCTGGGGCGCCACTGGCAACGCCCATGCATCACGTGCGGTATTGGGTGAGGACCGCACTTGTCTGCCTCGGGCTGGCCGGGGCCGTTGCGGTGGGGTCGCTGAGTCCAGCGTCGGCCACCGCTGAGGCCGCAAATGGTGTTGATGGTCATGTCGTCGGCGAGCTCGCGAACATTGTCCAAGACAGCGTCCGCGCCGTAGCTGGACCTGACGGATTGGAAACGCTGCTGGCTCCGATGGCCGCGGTGACCTCGTGTCTGACCGTGTCTGCTGATGCCGGTCCCGCCGCGGGCGATCAGGTTGGGGCTCTGGGGTGCTTCGCGGCTGCTGGTGCGGCCTTTGGTGGGCAAGTGCCGTTGGTCCTGGACGCGTTCCCCGTCGGACGACTGCTGGCGACTCTCGCTGCCGCCGTCGCGCCGCACGACCCGTCGATCGTTCATGGGGGGTCCACCGACCGGGCCACCCCGGACGGGATTCTCCCCGCCCCTGGGCAGCGTGCGGTCGCCCCTACCCCCGGGGGGTTTCTGACCTCTACGTTCGGTGACGGTCGCGGTCATCAGGGTATCGATATTGGCAACAGACTGGGAGCGCCGATCCTCGCGGTAGAGGACGGCGAGGTCATCAACTCAGGGCCTGCTGAGGGGTTCGGCCTGTGGATTCGCATCCGTCACGCTGATGGCACTGTTACGACATACGGTCACAACGACCAGAACTCAGTCAACATTGGCGACCGTGTCCGCGTGAGTCAGCAGATCGGCACAGTCGGCAGCCGCGGGGTATCGAGCGGGCCGCACGTGCACTTCGAGGTTGCCGACCCGGCAGGAACGGCGATCGACCCTCTGCCGTGGCTGCAGGCCCGCGGCGTCACGATCTCCACCGAAGCGTCGCAGCCGCCACCTGCGGCTCCTTCGGACGCGCCAATCCTTGCGCGAGAGCAGGTGCGCGACCGACGACCGTGACCTACTATGTTGCTTAGTAGATGAGGGGTGGTTGGCAGTGACACAGACGATGGTCAGTCGTCGACTCGGCGTGATGGTCGGCATTCTCGCCGCAGGCCTCAGTGGCGCAATGATATTGCTCTATGCCGAGACCGTCGACTCGCGAGGGCGCCCGCACCCGCATCGACTCGACTGGCCGCCGACCGGGCATTGGGTGTGGGCGGCACTGGCGGCAGCGGTCGTGGCGCTCGCTGCGCGTGCGCTGCTGCGGCGATTGATTGCCGACCGCGACGGTTCGCGGTGATCAGACGACCGCCACCGCTGGCCTGCGGAAGCGGGTCGTACACGTGGTCCGCGACGGAGATGTTAACCGATGCGAGAAGGGGTTGCGATGCTGCGTGAGTGGTCACTGGTCCGCTGGGTGGTGGCGGCAGTCATGGCCGTCGTCATCGCGTTGGCCATCGGCATTCCGTCCGGCCTGATCCATACACCGTGGTATTCACGAATGACGCCGACCGTGTGGTGGAACTACCCGACTTGGCTGGCTACTGCTGTATTGGGCGGCCTGATCTCGGCCACCTACATTCAAGCCCGCACGGTACCGCGAGTGGAGAAGAAGCTCTGGGCCACCGTCGGCTCGGCGTTGGCTGTCGGATGTCCGGTGTGTAACAAGGTTGTGGTCGCGGTTGTCGGCGTGGGTGGAGCATTGACTGTTTGGGCTCCGCTGCAACCAATCCTCGCATTTGTTTCCGTGGCATTGTTGGGTTGGGCGCTACAGCGACGGCTGCAGGGCGAGCGGCTGTGCGCGGTCGCGGTCTGATTGGGATGCTCCCGTGCTCAGTACGGTGGTGTGAAGGAAAGGGTGTGCGATGCACGGTCTGGGCGAGCTGGAGGCGCGCATTATGGAGGTCTTCTGGCGCGATGACACGGACAAGTGCGTCCGCGACGTGCTCGAAGGGCTGGACGTGGAGCGCGAACCTGCATATACGACCGTGATGACGGTGACGGACAACCTGTACCAGAAGGGCTGGCTGGGACGCGATCGCCGCGGCAGAGCCTTTTGGTATCACCCGCTCAAGTCGCGCGAGCAGACCGTCAGCGATGCATTGCGCGCGGTGTTGGCTGACGCCGGAGACCCGTCTGACGCGCTGCTGCATTTCGTGCGGCACGCCTCCGACGAGGAAAGCGCAGCAATCGCTCAGGGCCTGCGGGAACGGGACTGACGCGGTGGTCACGGCGGCCCTGTTGGGCGTGAGTGCGCTAGCTGCGGCTCTGGCTGGCGACCGGGTCCTCGACGCCCTGATCGCGCGTAATCGCGTCACAGCCAGGACCCTGCTGCGGGTGTGGGCGGCGTTGACCGCTAGCGTGTTCGTCGCCGCTGCGAGCTCGGGAGCCATCGTCGCCATTCCCGGCCACGCGAGCGTCGTAGGTGGGGTGCTGCAAACCTGCCTGAACGGGCTCGACAGTGCGGCCAGTCGCACCCTTGAGTTGTTCGCCGGGCCAGGCGTGTTCGCCCTCGTCCTAGCCGTGTCCGGGTGGCGGGCTGCGACGTTCTGGCGGACGGCCCGTCGCCGGGACCTCGAGATCGGGGCGCACCACGCACTGCTGGCGCGGTTACTGAACCCGACGGGTGCACGGTCGCCGCTGTGGCTGCCGACGAGCACACCTCTGGCCTACAGCACGCCCGGACGGACCCAGGGCCTGATCGTGGCCAGCGAAGGGCTGCGGCAGCGACTAGACCCGGCGGCGTTGTCGGCAGTGATGGCGCACGAGCAGGCGCACGTCCATGGTCACCACCATTTGTTCGTCCGCGTTGCCGACTGTCTCTCGTATTCTGTGCCGTGGCTACCACTGACTCGGCAGGCCAGTCCCATCGTGCGCGCCCTGGTCGAGTTCGACGCCGACGCACACGCCGCGCACGAGCACGGCGACGACGCCGTCGTTCGCGCGATCACCAACGTTCACCCGACTGCGCCGGCGGGCGCTCTGGGGATCGCTCGTGATTGCGTCGAACTGCGATTGCATCGACTGGGCAGTTCCGCCGCTCACGGCACGCGCCCGTCGCGAAGTTCGTCCTACGCTGGTCCAACCGCGGCCGCGATGCTCCCAATGGTGCTGTTCTTCGCGGGTCTCGCTACCCTTTTTCTGGCCGCCTGCCCGGCCTGACCTCGCCGGGAGTCCCTGCCCGTGCTCGCCCGGCCTATCCTCATCGATCGTGATCGAGAGTCCGCACGCCGACGGACGCCGTCAGGCAGGGATCGGACGCTGCTTGATGCCCGGTCACACGGGAAGGACGACATCGCTGATCAGCGCCACCCGAACCCAATCCACGAACACGCTCCACAAGCCCGTCACCAACATCACGCCGACACCGACCAGCAGCACGCCCCCGACGATCTGGATGATGCGGGCGTGGCGGCGGAGGAAGCCGAGGCTGCGGACAGCCCATGCCGATGAGAACGCCAGGACCACGAACGGGACACCGAGGCCGAAGCAGTACGCGATAACCATCAGGGCACCGCGGAACGGCGTGTCGCCGTTCGTGCTGATCGCTAGCCCAATGACGGCACCGAGAGTGGCGCTACTGCACGGGATCCACCCGATGGCGAACACGGCCCCCAGCAGCGGAGCGCCGACTATACCCGTATGGCGGTGAGGCGTCATACGGTGTTCGCGCCGGAAGAACGGAACCACGCCGACGAACACCAAGCCCATCACAATGGTCACGACCCCGCCGACGCGTTGCATCACTGCCAGGCGGTCCTGATCAAGGAAGACCGACGTCGCACCGAACAGTGCCACCGTGGCCAGGACGTAGACGAGCGTGAAGCCGAGGACGAACAACCCTGCTGCAGCAACCACCCGCCAGCGGCCGGACTTAGGGCCCTCGCCGACCTGGACGGCGGGAGCTTCGGCACCAACCAGCCCTGCCAGATACGACAAGTAGCCCGGCACCAGAGGCACCACGCACGGAGAGGCGAAAGAAATGATCCCGACCAGCGCCGCGACACCCAAGCCCAGCAGCAGAGGGCCACTGGTGACCGTGGCCGCGAACGTCGAACCCAGATCCGCCAGGGATAGCTGATTCACTTCGGCGCCGCCTTCTCCTCGGCCAACGTCATATAGGCGGCACGCAATTCGAGCACGGCGATCGCCCGAAGGAACAGCGTCGCTGGTCGGTGCCGCCGGTCTAGTACCAGAGCGATCGGGACGACGCCCACGGGGACTCCGAGGGCTGCGTGGATGGCACCGCCGTGGTCGACGATCGACCGATCGGGGGCCCAAGGGGCGGTGGTGACATCTTGTGAGGTCAAGCGCGAATCACGACACTGGATCCCTATGCACTGCGGCCGCAGCACGCGTCGGCGTCGGCGACGCGTGCAACCGAGTGCCCTTTCGGTGTTGTCGCGCCTGTTTTGGAATACGTGTCCGGGTCGCACGCAACCACCTCCATCTACTAAGGATTGTAGTACTATCTACTTTAGTAATTGGAGAGAGTGGTGCACGCCACCGCGGTTACTGACCACGAAGTTGGCCATGGGGTCGTCCAATTCAGTTGCAGCGGCAATCCACGTTCTTGCGGTTCAGCACATTTGACCGTGCTTAGCGCCAACCGGTGGGCCGTATCGGTCACCTGGGGACCAGTCCACATGGACATCCCCGACTGGGGCACCCCCAACCCGACCGCGATCACCATCACCTCCCTCGCCGCACTGCTGATCTTCTGGCGGTTCTGGTCCCACGCTACGCACCGTCTGACTCGTCATCGTCATCGTCACACTGGTGCACTCGTGATCCCCAGCGCCACCAGTGAGCTCGACGAACGAAAACACATTGGCCCCGAACTCGCCTCCTACCGGTTAGCGGATTCGCCGGCCCGCGTAGCGCGCCCATGTTTCGCCGGAACGTTCGGCGTGAAGGAACGCGACCTGGTGGCTGTAGCCGAGAGCGTCGGCGACGATCGGGGGAGGACACTCGAGGACGAGGTCGTCGAGTGCGCTGTTGCGGGCACCGAGGTTACTCATGCCGATCAGGCGCAGGCGGTGCATGATCGTGTCCGGATGAAGGTGATCTCCGGCGTGCGTGCCGGGGAACAGCCATGGGTTGCCGTGTCCGCTGGTGCGTAGGTTCGTGCGATGGGAGAGCAGGTCACGGACAAGTTGAGCGAATGGTTCCGGCACATCGACAGGGTGTTTGCCGAACGTGATCACCATCGGATTGCCGTCGACGATCGATGATGTCTGCAGTCGGACAATGCTTTTCAGTGGCTGCGCGTAGAGCAGAATGAGGACGCCTGCGACCCTGTAGGGGAGCGTTTCACTCTCGCCGGTGAGTAGTTCCCTGATCCAGGCGATCCTCTGCTCTTGCGTCAGCGATGGCGACGTCTTCGGAGCCCGGTGGCCGAGCTGCACGGCGGCGTTGAGCCTGTCTCGTTTGCACACGACCAGGAACGTTCGGATGGTGTGTCGCGTCGTTGGTCCTGTTGCGATCCATTGGTCGACGTCGCGCTGCGTGCAGGTCTCGATTGTGCGCCCGTAGGTGGTCCACAGCCAGCTCAGGAACTTGACGGTTTCGGTGATCTCTTGTTTGGCCGATCGCACGGACGGTTGGGTATCGCCGCCGGTGTCGGCGATCGCGCGAATCCGCCGCAGATGGTGCCATGTCGCGAAGTGGCGAGCGGGCCTGGCGACCTCAGCAGGTAGATCGATGAGCTTGTCGTGGATCCACTGTTCGAAACGTGGCAGCCACCGATCTCGAGGTGGTAGGAGGCCGTGGTGCTCCATGACATTCCGCAGATGCTCAGCCGCTCGACTGGGCTTGGTGTCCAAACCCTCGTGCGTGGCGGCAATCGTGCCGGTCCCTAGCCCGCGCAGCAGCTCCTGGACTTTCGGTGACCGTTTCCAGATCAGCGTCGACTCGGGCCGCTTGGCGGCGCAGAGGGCGTCGACCAGGCCAACGAGAACCGGGTCCGACGGCGGCCCACCCATGATCTCGTGCAGGTCGTCACGTACCGCGCAGCGAGCGCAGATCGTCCCACGGTGGTGACCGGACTCCTCGCCACAGCGGCTACACCGAAAGTCGTCGACGATACCCGCACACGGTCCGCACACTGGTGTGCCGTCGGGGAGAGGCGGGCCCGGAAGGAGCCGTTCGGCGCCGCATACTGGGCACGTCCCGTGAGTGTGGATTGCGGTGAACCAGCAGGTGAAGCAGATTCTGCCTTCAGGCCAGTGCGCCTGCGTCCGCGTGGTCGACCTACCGCAACGATCGCACATCCACGCTCCATACGTCTGTCGTGGCCGGCCGCGTACCGGCCGATAGGGGACTAGGCCGTCAGGTTCCATCCTGTACTCACCTCACTGTCCGTGGCTGCTACTCGTCGAGAATGTTGGCCCGCCGCGGACGCACCGCGCGGTCCAACCGCACAACGTTCGGGCCGGCATTGGCGGCTCGGTGGTGCTCGCGAGCATTGACTGCGGTGACTGTGAGAAGGGCGTCTGGGCCGCACCCGAAGATGTCGCACAATGCCGACATCAACTGCAACGACACCCGCTCAGGTCGCTGGTTGACCAGCCGATAGACCTGGGGGCGGGACAACGTGATGTCGCGTTCGGCGAGCAAGGGGATCAAGTCCGTGGTCGTGTTCATTCCGCGCGCAGCCATCAATTCCGCCAGCCGCCACGTGTAATCGACCTTGCGTTTCATTCGGGAGTGCCCTTCGTCGTGCTGTCCAATGCCTGTCTCACCGTCCGGTCCAACACCGACCTCAACGTCGACCGCCGAAACTCGTCCGAGGTGAACTGATAGATCCCCGTCGTCGAGGCGTACTCGTGTCCCATCTGGTCCTGCACAAACCGGGGATCCCATCCATCCTCGAGTAGATGTGTGGCGTACGACCGCCGAAACGAATGCAGATCCACTCCGTCCGGGATACCGAGATCAACGCAGTAACGGCGTACACGACGAAGGAGCGTCGACCCCACCACCAGACCGCCTCGTTCGCTGCAGAACAGGTCAAGGCTGTCGGGATCGCCTCGCCCGTTTGCGATCCAATCCTCGATGATCGGCGGTGTCCACCGCCACACAGTCAACACCGACCGGGGTTTCGGCGGTGATCCGCGGAACGCCTTGCCGTAGCGGACCTTGCACACCCCGAACTTCCCGAACTCGCGAGCATGAGGATTGCGGGCGAAGTCCACCAGTTGTAGGTGAGTAAGCTCGTTGAACCGCAAACCGTAGGCATACGCGACCTTCATCATCGTGGCGTCCCGATAGGCCGCCTGCCAGCCCTTCTTGCTAGTCGCACCGACCCGAGCGACCTCGTCGTCCGCGTACTCGAACAAGGCCTGAAGCTCGTCCTTGGTGTACGGGCGTTTGCTCGCCCGGCCGTCGTACTCCTGGACGTGGCTCGCGGTGTTCCAAGCAGAAAAGACCTGCGCCGGGTACGCGTCGAACAGATGCTCGCAGACGCGGTCCCACCCGTAGTCGGGGTTGCAGATGTATGAACAGAATGCCCGCAGTGAACTGTGGTAACCACGCAACGTCGAGTGCGTCACGTGACGAACCGACCGAAGGTCCGCAGAGAACTCCTCAACCATCACCGGCGTCCAGTTCCACGGCTCCTCGTTCGAGTGCTCAATGAACCTCTGCACACAGCGCACACGCCGATCGATCGTGGAGAACTGCAGATTCCTGGACAACTGCTGGTTCCGCCATCCGTCGAGCATCAGCTCGACGACACGTTCTTCGGGCCGCAGAAGCGGCACAGATTCGACCAGATGCACTCGGCCGACCTCATCGATCTGCATTGGAACCTCCACAGAATTGGTTTCATCTGATGATTCAATGATGCATCCGATGAGACGGTACGTCAATACCCGCAGGTCAATCGAGTGCCGCAATCCATCAAGCCAGCGGTCGGCGTGACTGCAGCTAGCCTCGGCTGTCGGCGCTCGGCATGGCTGAACAGGCACGTAAGCGCAGGTCGCGACACTCTAAGATGAAACACGATCCACCTGGCGTGGGGGATCCGAGATGATTCATCTGATGCAATACGCAAGATTCAAGTTGACATAATGTATCTTATCGGCGCAGTTATCTATCGAGTTCGCAAACAGGTGAATACTCGAGATCATTGGTAAAACGCCAGAACCAGCGGGAACGCGGATTGTTCGCCTCCCGCGGCATGACGCAGCTGCACGGTTCCGTCCGATCTACGTGCAGACATGACAAGATAATTCATCTGATGCATGGAAAGGTCGCGGGATGAGGTGCGATGCACCGTGAGTTCGCCGGGTCTCCCGTCTGACATCACCTGGCGCGAGCGCGCAATATGTCACTGTGACGATTCTGCACGTCTGAGTGGATTCAGTTCTTCTGCAGCATGTATGGACCACTGCCTCCTTACTGGTTGCTCGATACAGCGTGGCCCCGAATCGTTGTCGGCGCCGGCGCGGGTCTGCCCCACTGATATTTGCCGAAACTCTATTCATTGGATGAATAGAGGCGTATGGTGCTGGATTATGAGTGGTGAACACCCACTGCCTGGTAGCGCCCCGTTACGACTCGTCTCGTCTGGCGCCGAGTTGCTTCGTCCCGAAGAGCAGATCTGGACAGAGATGCTCGAGGGTTGGAAATCGGCGCTGATGGCACGCACGTTGGGTGCATCCACGATCTATGGCTACCTGCGAGTCCTTCAGGATTTTCAGGCAGTCTCTGGCGACTACCCGTGGCGATGGATGCCGCAGGACGTCGACGAGTACGTCACCACGCTGAACGCACGCAATGGCGGGACGGCCGCCAAGTCAACCATTCGCGCCTATCTGATGGTGGTCAGGGGCTTCTGTAGCTTTCTCTGCGAGCCGGTCTACCGGTGGCCAGACCTGTGCGCCCAGGTCTTCGGCGAATACCCGTCGCAGATCTGCTTCGCCTACAATCTTCCGGTCCATGTCTCTGACAACGAGGCGGAGCCAGAACGGAGAGCGTTCTCCCGCAATGAAGTTCAGACCCTGTTCGACTACTTCGACGACGAAGTTGAGCGTCTCTACGCGAAGAACAACAAGGCCTGGCTGACCACGCTGCGCGATTCCTGCATCGCAAAGGTTGCTTACGGCTACGGCCTTCGTCGTCAAGAACTCCTACGACTGCAGATCCATGACTTCGGACCGAATCCACATGTGCCGCAATATAAGGCCTTTGGTGCTGTCTACGTCCGGTACGGCAAAGGGTCGCGTGGCTCCGCACACAAGCGACGTACTGTCTTGACGGTTCCCCTGATGGACTGGGGTCCGGATGTGTTTGAGGCGTGGGTGGGCGCAGAAGGATGCCGACAACTCATGGGACATGCGGCGGACTCGCCCTGGCTGTGGCCGTCAGAACGCGGTGACCAGTTGACCTTGAACTCGTACGCCACTCGATTCACAGGCCATCGTCGACGTGCCGGTTTGCCAGATGGTCTGTCGCTTCACGGGTTTCGCCGGTCGTACGTCACGCACTTGATCGAGGACGGCTACGATCCGCTGTTCGTGCAACAACAGGTGGGCCACGAGCATTCATCCACCACGGCGCTCTACACCCAGGTGAGTTCGGACTACCGACAGAAGACCCTGCAGCGCATGATCCGCGAGCGACTCGCATCCGCGGCTGTCCCCTACGGCGAAAGCAACCAGGCATGAACGTTCAGAAGCGCGTCGATTTCCATTGGAACCTGCGAAAACTCATGGCCGACCGCAATCTGTGGAAGTCGACCGAACTGGTCACCCTCCTTCGGAGCCGCGGTATCACTCTCTCTCAACCTCAGGCGTACCGATTGATGACGGGCAAACCGGAACGCATCAACAGCCGGGTCTTCGCCGCGCTGTGTGACATCCTCGACTGCTCCCCCGCCGAATTGTTCGAGCCCGTCGTGGTGATGCAAGGTAGGGCAACCGGAACCGCACCCGACATTCTGCCGGCAGGAGAAGCCCGACCGAAGAAGGCTCCCGGGGTTCGTCGCGTTCGCGTGGTCGATTCCGACGACGGCCCACGAGATACCTAGGCCCGCGGTGATGATAGATGATGGCACGCCGGAAGCCCGCACCCGAACCTGACCGGTACGAGCCGTGCGAACGATGCGGTGAGGCCTATCTCACCGCCGCGTGGTGGCAGGACACCCCAATCTGCTGCTATTGCTACAACCAAGCCAAACGCGTTGTCGGGCAATGTGTTGAATGCGCACACTCAGGAATTGTCCCGGGACGCACACCGACCGGCCAATACCTGTGCCGCACCTGTAGCGGCATCCAACTCAACGTCGATTGCGTCGAATGCGGAGCCGAGGCCGAGCTCTACCGTCGCGGTCATTGCTGGCGCTGCGAGCTCGCCCATCAAGTCGACGAACTCCTCACCAACCCGCACACCGGTGTCGTCAATCCGCAACTGGCCGGCCTCGCAGCTGCGCTTAAACAGATGCCTCGCGCCAACAGCGGGGTCACGTGGCTGCGAAACCCAACTGTTCGCGCCGTGCTCCAACAGATCGCCGCCGCCGACACTGTGGACCAGCGACTGCTGGCAGCGCTACCGGTGAACCGTTCGTCCGTGCACATTCGCGCCCTCCTCGATGAGCACGGCATCGATGGCGCCCGAGTGGATTTCCGGACCAGGTTCACCGCGTGGGCCGACAGCAAGCTCGCGACGCTCACCAACCCTGACAATCAGCTCGTGATCCGCAGCTACATTCGGTGGCATGTGTCAAGACGATTCGACGACAAGTGCACCAACGGAACGTTTCTCGCCGCCAAGCAGGGAGTGACCGTTGCAATCGACTTCCTCAACTTCCTCGACATGCTGCAGATATCGGTCACCGACGTCGATCAAAGTCAGGTCGATACGTTCGTCGCGTCCGGCACCGAAACCAACCGGCTATTGAGCCGATTTCTCCCGTGGGTAGTCGCCACGTATCGATTGCCCCCGCTGACGATCGCGCCTCACCAACGCGGCACGACACGAGCCCTGACCGAAACCATGCAAGTCGAACAACTCACACGGCTCTTTGCCAACGACGCGCTGACTCCGCGCGATCGCCTGGCCGCTGCGCTGATCGTGGTGTTCGGGCAGCCCACTCACAAAGTCGCCGCATTGCGATGGGATCAGATCAACCGCGAGGAGACCTGCACCATCACCCTCGGAAAGCACCCAATCGTATTGGAGTCGCCATTGGATCGGCTCGTCGCCGAGGTCGCCGAGGCGACAACCAACCGGCAGACCGCCGCGCATAGCGAATCGGTGTGGGTCTTCCCCGGTTATCAGCCTGGGAACCATCTCAACGAAAGTCACCTGAGGCGCCGCCTCAAGGCACTCGGATTTCCCTCGCTCACAACGCGTCTCGGTACCTGGCAAACCATCACCCAGACCTCACCGCCTCCTGTCCTTGCAGACGCACTCGGCATCCACACACAGACGGCGATCAATCATGCACTCCGCGGATCGAGTCAGTTTGGCGCATACGTTGCAGCACGAAACGGCCAACGCGAGCAATGACTGTCGGTCGATCAGGCGCTGCGCAACTGCAGGATGGCGATTTCAGGCGGCGCACCCACTCGGACGGGCGGTCCCCAGGCGCCGGCCCCATAGGTGGTGAACACGGTGGTGTCCTTGTAGAAGTCGAGTCCGGTGACTGCGGTGTCGGCGGCAGCAGCGGCGGCGTAACGCAGCGGCCACATCTGCCCGCCGTGCGTGTGTCCGGATACCTGGAGATCGACGTCGTGGGCTGCTGCCTCCCGGACGTGGTTGGGTTGATGCGCCAGTAGCAGGGTGAATCGATCGTCGGGTCGACCGGCGACCGCGGCGTCAAGGTCGGGTTCGTACGGGGCGGAATTGCTGAGGTCATGCACTCCAGCGACATCGATGGTGGCTGCCCCGCGTCGGATCTCCACGCTTGAGTTGTTGATGGTGGTGATACCCAGCGAACGCCACTCGTCCATCCAGGCGCCGACGTCGTCGGAGATCTGTTCGTGGTTGCCTGAGACACCGAAGACACCCAACGGCGCTCGCAGATCAGCGAGTGGCTGCAGGTCTGATCCGACATGCTCGATGGTTTCGTCTGACAGGTCACCGACGATCGCGATGAGGTCGGGGCGCTCGGCGTTGACCATGTCGACGATCGTGCGTGTGAACGCCTCCCCGCGGGCGGGTCCCAGGTGCAAATCGCTGACGACGGCCACGCGTAGACCGTCGAACTCGGCGGGCAGCCGTTTCAACGTCACCGACTCCTGATTGACCCGCACCGACGCGGCCTCACCCACGCCGTAGAGCGTGGTGCCCACCGCCACAATCACCTTTACGTTGGAGTACGTCCGGGGCGGTCGCCTCGGACGTTCGTCCGCGGTTCGGGGCGTGGCTCGACAATCACCTGTTGTCGCTGGTGGCTTGGCGTGGAAGGTCACCCCGGACCGTGACGGGTCGTTTCGGCCGCTGATTGAGATGTGTTCGCGAACTTGTCGCTGTGTAAAGGTGTGCCGGCGAAACCACCCTGACGAGCCAACCGCACACGGAAGGACAGTATGGACGAAAAGATCTGGGTAGGAATTGATGTCGGTCGGCATGCGCATCACGCCGCCGCGGTCGATGAGGCGGGAACGGTGCTGTGGTCTCGGCGGCTTCCCAACGATCAACCGGCGATCGAAGCGCTCATGGACCGGGTCGCCGACATGAAATTCGTGGTGTGGGCGATCGACATGACCGCACCGGAATCGGCGCTGCTGAGGGGTGTGCTGGCTGCGCGGCGCCAGCAGATCCGCTACGTGCCCGGCCGGGTCGTGCACAGCATGACCGGTGCGTTCGCGGGTGAGGGCAAGACCGATGCCCGCGATGCGGTCGTGATCGCCCAGACAGCCCGCCTACGTGGCGATCTCGCCACCGTCTCGGCGCCCGACGACGTCGCGATCGAACTCGACCTGCTGACCGGACATCGCAACGACCTCGTCGCTGAACGTACGCGAGGCATCAACCGCCTGCGCGGCCTGCTGACCCGCATCTTCCCTGCACTAGAACGGTGTTTCGACTACTCGACACTGACCGGTCTAACGTTCCTCACCCGCTTCGCCACGCCATCTGCGATCGCTGCGGTCTCTGACGACGAGATCTACGACCACCTGCGCAGTCACGGCGTCCGCCGACCCACGATCCCGAAGATGATCGACAAAGCCCGTGCCGCGGCGGCCGCGCAGACCGTCACCCTGCCTGGCGAGGCGACCACAGCCCTACTGGTGCAACACGCGGCTACCTCGTTGGTCATGCTGACCCGTCAGATCGCCGACCTGGATAAGCAGATCACCGAGGTGTTCCGCCGCCACCGTCACGCACGGATTCTCGAATCCGTGCCAGGCATCGGCACCCGAAGCGGCGCTGAGCTCGTCGCGATCACCGGCGGCGACCTCACTTCGTTCGGCTCGCCCGCCAGACTCGCCGCCTACGCCGGTCTTGCTCCGGTACCGCACGACTCCGGTAACCGCCGGGGAGCCTTGCGTAGACCCCAGCGTTACCACAGAGGACTTCGCAAGGTGTTCTACATGGCCGCACTCAACAGCTCGCAACGCGACGGCCCGTCCCGCGAGTTCTACCAGCGCAAACGACGCGAGAAGCGTTCCCACGTCCACGCTCTCATCGCTCTCGCTAGACGTCTGGTTGACGTGGTCTGGGCACTGATCCGCGACGGTAGGGTGTGGTTGCCGCGGCCGACCGTCGAGCGGGTGTCAGTCGATGAGGTGGGCGCGATGGCTGGATGACTGGCGGGGCCGGTCAGATCTCGGCACGTGCGTGCGTACTAGCGGGACACTGGATGCGTGTCGGTTCGGGTACTCGGCCACCAGCTTGCTCTGCCGACAAGTGTGGCGATGGTCGGCACAACGATGGTGCGGACGATGAAGGTGTCGAGCAGCAGGCCGATGCCGATGATGAGTCCGACCTGGGTCATGATCGAGATGGATCCGGCCATGAGTCCGAACATGCTGGCAGCGAAGATGAGGCCGGCCGAGGTGATGACTGATCCGGTGTTGGTGACGGTTCTCAGGACGCCGATGCGGATGTTGTTTTGGGATTCTTCGCGTAGGCGAGAGATAAGAAGCATGTTGTAGTCGGCGCCGACCGCGACGAGGACTATGAAGGCCAGTAGTGGTACGGGCCAGGCGATATCGGTTTTGAGGATGTGTTGAAAGATCAGGACACCGATACCCAGTGCCGCGGTGTAGTTGAGTATGACGGTGCCCAGAAGGTATAGCGGCGCGATGAGTGCTCGGAGTAGGAGTATCAGGATCAGGCCGACGATGGTGAGGGTGGCCAACGCTAGGAGTCGGAAGTCTTCGGTGAGTAGACGTTGCAGATCGGCGTTGATGGCGGGGAACCCGGCTATCGCGATGTTGGAGTCCTGCAGGGTTGTGTTCGGTCTGGCGGCGAGTGCGACATCGGTGATTGTGTCGGCCAGTTGCATGGCCTCGGTGCTGTAGGGGTCGAAGCTGGTTTGTATTGCGTAGCGCACGGTATGGCCGTCGGGCGAGACGAACTGGCGAGCGACGTCGACGAAACGGCGGTCTGCGTTGGCCTGAGGTGGGAGGTAGAAGCCGGTTGCTGAGTTTGTTCCGGCGGTCTCGCGGGCGGAGGTTTGTAGTTGTGTGGCTAGCGCGGCCATCCCGGCGAGTTGTTGAAGGTTGCTGTCGATCAGCGCGGATACACCGGCGGCGAGTTGGCGTGATCCCGCCGCGAGTTGACTGATACCTGTTTGCAGTTGGGTGAGCTTGCCGGGAAGGTCTTGGCTGCTGATGCTTCCCAGCGTGGAGCCCAGTGAGTTGACGGTGGAAGTGAGTTGGTCGGTGACTGTTGAGATCGGTGTATCCAGCTGCGCGAGTTGTGTTGACAGCGTGGCGATCTGGTCGAGGGTCCCGTTGCTCAGTAGGGCGTCGAGATTGCGGGTCTGCGCGCGCAGAGCTGCGCACTGCGGGACTTGGGTGCACCAGGGCGCATTATCGAGGATGGGCAGGATCGAGGTCACTGTTGCCAGGGCTGCAGATGTTTGGCGGGTGAGCGCGGCCAGCTGTGGGGCATTCTGAGAAGCGCGATCGAGCGCTGGTGCAGATGCGGCGAGTTGGCGGAGTATCGGCTGGTACTGCTGAATTTGCTGCCCTGCTGTGCTTGCCTGATCGAGGATGCCGGCCAGGGGGGCCAAGTTGGTGCGTACCTGGGTGTCGAGCTGAGTAAGCCCGTCGGCGAGTTGGAATGCGCCGGTACGGAGCTGTTCGAGGTCACCTCGGCGGTTCTGGCCATCGTCGACCGCACCCGCCAGCCGGTCCCCGATCTGACCGTTCTGCCAGGACAGCTCGGCTTGCTCGAGCTTGTCCCCGGTGGGACGGGTAACACCGATGACTCGAGTCACTCCGGGGATCTGGGATACACGTGAGGCCATTTGCTCAAGATCGGCCAGCCCGCTGGCAGTACGGAGATCGATCGGTGCATCTACAACGAGGAACTCAGTGATAGTGACGTCTTGAGGGAAATGACGGTCGAGCAACGCGTAGCCTTCGTTGCTGTCGGTTGTCGCGGGCTGCCCCTCACGATCGTCGAAGGTGATCTGGATGCCCATCGCGAAGACGCTAAGCACGATTAGCCCGACCAGGGTTAGTGCCAGCAGAGGCACAGGACGCCGCACGACGAGCACGGCGACGCGATTCCAGTACTTTCGGGTCAGATCTCGTCTGGGTGCGCCCCAGCCGAATCGCGCCGCCCACAGCAACACCGGTGGTAGCAGGGTGACCGTGGCGAGGAATCCGATGAGGATGGCGATCGCGCATGCCGGACCCAAGGTGGAGAACACGCTCAGCTGACCAAACACCATCGCCAAAAAGGCCAGCGCCACCGTGGCAGCTGAAGCCAGGATGACCCGTCCGATAGTTGCTGTCGCGTCCACGAGCGCAACCTCAGTGGTAGCGTCCTGGCGTAGCCGTTCGTGATAGCGACTGATGAAAAAGACTGAGTAGTCGACCCCGGCTCCGAGCAGGATGACGGTCATGAACGCGACGGTGAACTGCGATACCGGCATACCGAGTTCGCCGAGTGCGGACAAGACCCCGCGGCCCACGCCGAGGCTGACACCGATCACCAACAACGGCACCAGCGCGGTGAACAGCGATCGGTAAACGATCAACAGAATGATCGCGATAAGCGCCACCGTCGCCACAGTGATCACGACTAAATCGCTTTCAGCACTGACGATCTGGTCACTGAAAGTGGCCGTCGGCCCGGTGACATGGACAGTGGTGTCCGTACCGTCAAACACGCGCTGCGCGGTTTGGCGCACGGTCTCCACAGCATGCGTGGCCGTTGGCCCTCCCAAAGTTCCGGTGACCCCGACAGGCAAGTACCAGGCTTGCCCGTCCTCACTCAAGGCCTGGCCGGCCGTCGTCGGATCGGAGAGCAAATCCCGCACTGACTGCACATCGTCGAAATTTTCGCGCAACTGCAGAACGAGCATGTCGTAGCGTTCCCGCGCCACGTCGGTGAACCCGTTCGGGTTCTCCATGGTCACGAAAACAGTGGTCTTGGCGCCCTTCTCACCGAACGCACCACCCATCTGATCGAGTGCTTGAAACGATGGAACCCCAGCAGGGATCGGATCAACAGACTGCTGCCGCACCACCGTCTCCAGCTGGGGAAACAGTATCGCCAAGACGATACCCACAGCCACCCACGCCCCGATGACGAGGAATCTGTGCGCCAAGGTGAACCGTGCCAACCGCCCCAATGTCGTGCTGTACTCGCTGCGTTCCGCCAACCGGCGCGCCGCCAAGCGCCCACCACTTGGACGTTGGACCACCATACGCAGCACCTCACCCTCGACCCAGCCCGTCTACGAAACCGACGGTATCGTTACGGTACTAGCAGTACCATAGATGGGGGAGGAGGTCAGGAGGTTTGGTGTCGCCGGTGGGCCATGAGGAAATCGTCGACAAGCTGTTCGAGATCGCCAACGGTCATCGACCGAATGCCCGTGAGCTTGGCAAAGACAAGGGGGCCCGCCAGTTGAGTGACTGCCATGGTCAAATCGAGGTCGCCGAGCTCCGCCGTGGCCACGTCACTCGTCAAAACTCGATCGAATGGTTCTCGATACTGCTCGACGACTCGACGACGCAGTGGCGCGAGCGCGTTCTGATCCCCGTCGGATTGCCCGGATTGCCGGGGCTGCTCGGGAAGCATTGCCAACCATGCCAGCGTCGTCAACTGCAGCGGTGCCTGCTCAATAAGCTCAGCCTGCCGCTGCATCAGCTTCAGCAGGTCATCACGGATCGACGTCGTCGTCTCGGGGGTCTCGGCCTGAGGCAACAATCGCTCGAAGGCAGCCGCCACCAGATCTGTGGAGCTCTCGAAGTGACGATACAAGGTGGTGCGAGCAACACGAGACAGTCGAGTGACCGCCTCCACGGTAACGGCTTCGACCCCGCCACTGTTCAGCAAGGTCACCGCAGCATCCAACAAACGCTGACGCGACCGAACCCGCCTCGGGTCAACATCGTCGGAATCGATGGTTTCCACCTGGCCACTCCCTATATAGCCAAAATCACGAACCCCTGACTGCACAACAATACCGTCGGTAACAGAGCGAAACTGCCAGTGGCGGTACCGATTGAAGGCTCAGAAAGGTCACTTATGAGGGGCGACAAACCACTACCAGCACACGCACCATGGTGCATGGGATGCGGCGAAGACAACCCCAATGGCCTGCACCTCGAGGTACACCTGCACGGCGACCACGTCTACGCCGACCTGCAATTCGACGAGCGCCACTCAGGAGCCCCGGGACTCGCCCACGGCGGAGCCATCTCAGCGGCATGCGATGACATCATGGGTTTCACCCTGTGGATCGCCGAGACACCCGCAGTCACCCGAACCCTCACCGTGGAGTATCGACGCCCGGTCCCACTGCACACCCCCGTGCACATCACCGCCTCCCTCGTCGACGAAACCGACCGCGCGCTCTTCATCGAAGCCAACGGTACTGTCGGCGACACAACCTATTTCGCCGCAGAAGCGGTCTTCGTAAAGGTCGACTTGAGTCATTTTCTTCGTCACGGAGACTGGGGCGCCACAGCAGACCTCATCACCAGATTCTTTCAGGCCGACTAGCTGTACTGACCCGACAGGTTGGGTACGCGGTCGGCGGGTGAGTTGCCTCGGAGTGCGGTGTGGCCGCGTTCGTGATTGTAGATGCGAAGGAACTCGGGGAAGGCCGCGACGCGTTCGGTTTCACTGAGGTAGGGACGGGCGTAGGCCCATTCCTCCTGCAGGGTCTGTCAAGACCCGGGTTTGTTGGAGACCGATCATTTGTTCTGTAGTGCAGGTTCTGTCTCAGCAGCAGCGGCGTGCTGCTGCCAGTAGTGGTCTTCGACCTCGGCCGGCGGCCGGTGATCGAGTTCGCCGTGCAGGCGCGTGGTGTTGTACCAGTGGACCCACTCGGCAGTCGCGATCTCGACGGCGTTCGTCGACGCCCACGGGCCCTTCCGGTAGATCAACTCGTGCTTGTACAGTGAGTTCAAGGCTTCGGCCATCGCGTTGTCATACGAGTCGCCGCGCGAGCCGACCGAGGCGACGGCGCCGGCCTCGGCAAGGGCCTGGGTGTAGCGGATCGCCCGGTACTGGACGCCCCGGTCGGAATGGTGAATCAAGCCGGTGATGTCCTGGCCGGCCCGGCGACGCAGCCACAGGCCCATCGCCAATGCGTCGATCGCCAGGTCGGCGAACATGCGGGTCGAGGTCTGCCAGCCGACGATCATCCGCGAGAACACGTCCAACACGAACGCGACGTAGACCCAACCGACCTCGGTTCGAACGTAGGTGATGTCGGCAACCCATAGCTGATTCGGCGCAGTCGCGCAGAACGCGCGGTCGACTAGATCAGCAGGGCGTTCGGTCTCGGGTGCCGGTTTCGTGGTACGCGGGAACTTACCTCGCACGACGCCACGTATCCCCAGGTCACGGCACAGTCGTTCGACTGTGCACTTGGCGACGGTGATCCCTCGGCGGGCGAGGGCGGCGCGGATCTTGCGGCGGCCGTAGATGCCGCCGGAGTCTTCGTAGACGTCCATGATCTGCTCTTTCAGATACTCGTCGCGGACCGCTCGAGCCGACGGGGCGCGGCCGCGGGCGGCGTAGTACCCTCACCGACGTTGCACCGTTCTCCGACGAAGACCCCAATGGCGCGCTGCTGAACTCGGCGTTCTTCCCGATGCTCTTCGGCGGCATCATCGGCGGCGTCCTCATCTCGACTGTCATCGTCGGAGCGAGGCGACGCATCCTCGCAGTGACGACGTACGCCATCGTCGGCGGAATCGTCCTCGCCAGCATCCTGCAACTCTGGTTCGGGTCGATCCAGGGCAACTACTTACTCAACGTCGGCGCCTTCGCCGTGGCCATCGCCGCTATCGCCGCACCGATGATCGGCTGCGTTGCGCTGATCGGCCGCGCTGGTACTGCAATCGGCCCGGTCGTGATGATGCTGTTCGCCAACCCCATCTCGGGAAGCGCGTTGCCGTCACAGTTCCTCCCCGGAGCATGGGGCGAAATCGGACAGTGGTTCCCACCCGGTGCATCGGCGACGCTGGTCCGTGAACTGTCGTACTTCCCCCAGGCCGACACGACGTCATCGTGGCTGGTACTCGCCGGGTGGATCGTCGGTGGCGTGATCCTCACCGCCGTGGGACACCGCCGATCGGTCAGCGCCCCGCCCAAACCAACTGCCAGCGATGACGGCTACACGAAACCGGTCCCTGCCCTTTCGTCCTGAGGGCAGGTTTCGGAGCCTGCCTCAGCTGGTTTGGACTCGAGACAAAGTGATACGAGTGGTTACCAGTACACTAGGACGAGTAGAAACAGATGAGAGAACTCGACTGTCCTGTCCGATCCATGAATAGATGGTCGTCTGAAACTTGATCGGAATCCACGTGCAAATGAGAGTCGGCATGGAGCCGCCACCGTGACTCACCGTGACTTCAGTAGCGGCTAGCTCTGGGTCGAGAGAACTTCCTCCGCCCTGTTTGAAACGTCACTGTGACGCTAAAAGGCGCCTCCGCGGGGTCCTTCTCTGCTCTGTCGACCTGCGGCAATCGTCGAAAAGAGGATAATGTCGATTATCCATATACTTTCTGGCAAGGTTGTTCACATGGGTTCAACTGCGCAAGCGGTAGCAGGTGACCCGCCGTCCCCGATCACCGGGGAATGTGAAGTATTCCCGCGACGCTGCTGGCATCGTGGTCTAACCGAGTGCCTAAATGCTCAACATGACTAGCAGAAGGAGGTTCGAGTGCCAAAGTCAACAGAATTCAATGAGGCTACATATGCACAGCATCTAAACAACGAAATCACCGAAGCATTCAGGAGCCTCGGGCCGCCAGGTCTCGACTCAGTGCCACTGCTGCCGACACCTAGGGATGAGGCAGACCTAGGATACGATCTAGGTGTAACAGCTCGATGGGGTATGTACTATTTCCAATATAAAGTCCCGCAACTGCTATGGACAAGAGGGGCGAGTCAGAGCCCTCCCATGGTTCCGCCATTCTACCGATTTCAGGTCAAATCGGACGTCACCTCGAATGGCTGTATTCAGCATAATGTACTCGTCGAGCTCGAACAGGTCCGTAAAACTGAGGTCTTCTACGCTTCGCCAGCATTTTACACGAATAATGCTTTCCGTCGACACGTCTTCGCTGGGACGGTCTGTGACTACAGTGTATTCGTAAAGCCGTCACTGCTTGGAATGATCGGCGAAGGCGATAGGCATGTGTTTGCATACGACACGGGGAGACCGTACACAGTGCGAGCATTTTCCCAGCCCTCCCAGCCCTCTCGAGCCGGATTCAATGAAGCCGTTGCAAGCACAATTTCATCTCTCATTGACTCTGAGCCGGAAAGTCTGGACAGTTTCCTCAGCCGACAACTTGAGGGCCTATCGAGATCTATCGATATCGCATCGCAGAATCAGATCGAAGCGACCGGGCCGGAGGATGAGGTCGATTACCAGAAGATAGCAACGGCGCTGTCAACTCCTCTACCAGATGAGTTGTTCTCACTACCCGCCGAGCAGTTTCCGGTAGGTGGGGACGAACCGACCGAGGAAACCCCCACCGCAACGCGCCTCGTTGTGCGAGCGGCAGAGCTAAGTCTGCAACCTGTGCTTGTCGCTATGCGCCAGTAAACAGAGCTGCGTGAGCTGACTCGCCGCCAGTTAGTCGCTCGTCGTCCTTGCTGTTCGAGAAGACGCTTGCAAGTTCCGGCAGGCGGGTGCGTCTGACAATCTCGCATCTTTCCGGATTCTTCTCCTACACTCTCACGCCATCGTGGATGGTCAGCAAAGCGAATGTCCGGCATGACTTGACCGCTGCCTGGTCACGAGGTTCATCGACTCTCACCATTAGCGGGATCGGACAACCGTCGCCGGGCTTGGCGGCGTGCCATGTGCGAGATGATCAGTCGGCTCGCGGACGCGTTCACACCCATGAATGATGTCAGTTCTAGTGGCAGAGAACTCGTCTTACGGGTACTCGAATCCTGCACAATGAACGAATGATCAGTTCTGTTGTGTATGCGAGATCTCGTCGCGATCGGGTCGACCCGCCATCGGGGTGCGATCGATGAGTTCACAGGTTGAGCCCGGCAGTTGGTCCGATGGGTTTCGCGTGCGCGCTGAGCAACGATCTGAAGGATCCGACCCGCCGTGGTCGGTTGGGAGTCGACTCGATGCGGAGATTATTCGAAGCCTGCAGAAATTCCAGGTCGGCGAGAGCGGCGACGGTACTCATTTGATCGCCAACGCCGTGGCCGCGGGCGACAGCGACTACGAGGCCGCCGTGCGACTGTTTGTCGAGGAAGAACAGAACCACGCGCGGATGCTGGCGTTGTTGCTGCGCGCCGCAGGTGCGCGAACGAAACGTTGGCACTGGTCGGACACTGTCTTCGTGCGGCTCCGGCGACTCCTGGGGCTCCGACTCGAGTTGATGGTCCTGACGATTGCGGAGGTGGTTGCATTGCGCTACTACCGTGCCCTGGCCGAAGGTGGCGGCGATCAACTCCTTGTTGACGTATCCGAGCGCATTCTCAGCGACGAGGCACATCATGTCCCGTTCCAGATCCGACGCCTGCGACTCGGCTTCCGCGACACCTCGACTCCGGCACGGATCGTGATCAAACACATCTGGCGCGGCCTGGCGGCGACCATGATTGTTGTCGTCTCGGTCGACCACGGTCGAGCGATGAGAGCATGCGGGGTGACCCGGCGAGAGTTTGTACTCGACACGATGCGAATATTCGACGACACCGCGACGTCAGTCTTCTCGGCGGGTGCTGAATGAGCCGGAGCGCCGTCGAACCGTGAGGGACGGCCGCGACCTACAGGACGACGTCAACAGCTCGCGGTGCCGCCGGTTCGACTGCAGACGACCCGGCCGCGGAGAACAGAACACGATCCGCGCGAACAGCGGCGCCGAGCGCAAGAAGGACGACGATCGCTGGGGCGAGGTCGTCGTCGGTCGGATGCGGCGGTGTCACCTCGCCGAGAAGCGGCAGTGGGAACATGCCGATGTCGGTGAGCGTCGACTCTGACCACACGCTCGCAGGCCACGGAGCGTCGTTGGTGACGTACGTCGACAGGCCGTGGACGACCACCAGGTCCGCGTGCTCAGCGTCGTGGTGGAGGTCGTGGCCGTCGAACGACGCCGACCACCACAGAACTGCATCAAGGGGCGCAACGCCCGTAGGCCCGGCGTCGCCGAGGGTGGTCATGGTGACCGGTGACTCGAATACCAGGAACCCTGACGGGCCTGCGCCGACGAGGTCCGTGGCGGCTGCCGGAGTGGTCAAGGTGCGTCCGAATGCATCGACAGCGGCGTCGGTCAACCACGTCGGCGGAGACTCGCGTAACGCCGATCGTGCCGCCGTCACCATCAACTCGATCTGTCCGACGCCCGGGCCGTCAAGATCCGGCAGAGTCGCCAGGATCTGTTCGTAGCCTCCGATGAGCTCGTCGCGAATACGACTCATCCGACGCGGATTCCACGTGTGCTGTACTCCCCCGATATTTGTCATGGCCCGACGCTAGGCCCAATTCGGGCATTCGGCTACCACGAATTCCACAGCCTGTCAGTCGACGTCCTGATCGAAGACGATTCGCACCGAGACGGGATCGCTCTCCATCGCCTGGAAAGTGGCGGCGGTGACACCGGCCAGCGCCGGATGCGGTGCGAACGTCCGTGCTCGTGCCCGGACGTCGTCATCGTGCACGATCGTGGCGGTACCGGACCGCCACTCGTCGCCCTGTCGAATCCGGACGATCGGATTGGCGAGAACGTTGAGCGCCCAACCCGATCGGGTGCCGTGCTGGCTGATAACCCAGGCGCCCTCATCGTCGAACACCGCGGACACAGGCACCACCCGCGTCGCGCCGCTCTTGCGGCCCGTGGTCTCGAGGTGCGTCGCCAGGCGTCCGCCGAAGCCGAGCCGCTGCGCAAACGCCACAGTCGGATTCATCAGGCGTCGGCCGACAGCGCGCTCGAACCGGAACTTCCGCAGTGCCTTGGCGTCCGACGCCGCCGTTCCGCCGCGGCGACTGCGGAAGGCGTCGAGGCCGTTGTGTCGAGCCGCTGCGATCGCCGTGCGCCACATCGCTCGATCGGGATCCGGGTCGTGGCCGTCGCCCATCAGGCGGAGCTGGTCGGCATGCCATTGAAGATCCAGTGCACCCTCGATGGTCTTCACCTGACTCGCAGACCTCCGCACGCGGTTCGGGACGGGCATCGTGACGGCGCGGGACGGCAGTACGTCGGCCGTGCCGTCGATGAGTTCCCGTGCCGCATCCGGAGTGATCGCCGCCGGGCGACCGAGACCGACGACGTCGCAATGACCGCCGTCGACAGCATCGGCCATCGCGTGTCGCGACCGGAATCCGCCGGTCACCGCGAGCGGAACATCGCGCGCAAGTTCACGAACGGTGTCGGCGTACTCGAGGAAGTATGCTTCGCGGGCTCGGGTGCGATCCGATTCGACGGGGCGCCCCATCATCGCGGGTGACTCGTAACTGCCTCCGCTGATCTCGATCAAGTCGATCTGTTCGTTCGCGATCAGCGAGATGACAGCTCTCGAATCGTCTTCGGTGAATCCGCCGCGCTGGAAATCGGCCGAGTTCAACTTCACACCGACGCCGAAGTCGGGACGGACGGCTGAGCGAATAGCGCGAACGATCTCGAGCAGGAACCGCGCTCGATTCTCCACACTGCCGCCCCACTCGTCGGTGCGCTGGTTGCTCAGTGGCGAGAGGAACTGCGACACCAGATATCCGTGTGCCCCGTGAATCTGCACGCCGTCGAATCCTGCCGCTTCGGCGACCGTGGCGGCGGTCGTGAACCGCGCGACCAGGTCGACGATCTCATCGCCTGTCAGAGCGCGTGGCGTGGGGATTCCGGGCATCTGGAGGCCGATCGCCGACGGTGCCACCGTGTACGACGCGCCGAGGAGAGGGTTCGCCTGTCGGCCGGGATGGTTCACCTGCATCCACACCCGCGAGCCGCCCCGTTTCGCGGCCTCGGCCCATCGGGTGAACTCGGCGAGCCGACTGTCGTCTTCGATGACGACGTTGCCCGGCTCGCCGAGCTGACGCCGGTCGACCATGACGTTGCCGGTCACCACCAGGCCGAATGCCCCGTCGGCCCACCGAGAGTAGAGCCGAACAAGCCGCTCGTCGGGTGCCCCGCTGTCGGCGGCGAGCCCTTCACTGAGCGCTGATTTCATCAGCCTGTTCCCAAGTGTCTGCCCGGACGGCAGCGTGAGCGTCGTGCAGAACGCGGAAACGTCGAGTTCGGTCATCGAAGGAGTCCTTACTGAGTCGGAACGCCGAACGAGCTATATCGATCGGTCTACTTCGTTCACACTAGGAGACCGATTGGTATATTTCAAGACGAGAGTGAGAGGACGAAGCGGATGAGCGTGAAAGACCGCCTGCTGGAGGCGACAGCGTCGCTGATGCGTTGCCACGGAGTGGCCGGCACGTCACTGTCGGACATCCTGTCGACAAGCGGCGTCGCTCGACGATCGATCTACCTCAACTTTCCGGACGGGAAGGCCGAACTCGTCACCGAAGCGACGCGTGCGTCCGGGGCCGTCATCACCCAGGCGATCGAAGCGATCCTCGACTCCCCCGATCCCATCGCCGCGTTCTCTGACATGTGGGTCGAAGTGCTCACCTCCAGCGAATTCGACGCAGGATGTCCGGTAGTGGCCGCGGCACTCGGCCGTGCAGACGCGCCGTCCGCAGCCGACCTCGCGGGCGACATATTCGATCAATGGCACGGACTCGTCCGGGATCGAATGGTCGACGATGGGATCGACTCGGCCACTGCTCAGTCTCTGGCCATCACCATCGTCTCGGCCATCGAAGGTGCAGTGATCGCCTCACAAGCGCAACACTCGACTCGCCCGCTGGCTGAGGTGGCCACGCGCCTCCGCGAACTCGTCGCTCTTCATCTTTCAGTCGTCGCGGCCGACGACTCACAAAGACAATGACGGGTCGGTTGTGTGAAATGTGGACGTCAGCGGTCTCACGATGCTCTATAGCGGATTGAGGGCTCGCTCACGTGCACTTTTCGCGAGCCATCCGCGATAGCGGCGAAGTGCGAACGACTGAAGGATCGTCTCGATGACGAGTGCGATCTTCGGGTCGGTCCCAGGCCTCGGCGATCGTCCCTTTCCGAGACGTCGCAACTGGCGTCGAACGCGCGCCATGCTCGCGGCCGACGCCACTGCTTTGTCGGCGATTCGCACCGGAGCCACTGCGACGGCCTCGTCGGCGTTGTGTCGCCACTGATTCGGCAGCTCCGGGTTCATCGCGAGTGCCGTGCCCATGCCGACGATGTCGACTCCCCCGGCAAGAACTTCCTCGGCGACGGACCGTCGGACGACGCCGCCGGTCAACATGAGGGGCAGCGGGCTGCTTGCGGCGAGCTCTTCGGCGAGGCTGAGGAAGTAGGCCTCGCGCGACCGGCTCCGTTCATCGCCGGCTTGACCGGTCATCGCGGGCGCTTCGTAGCTGCCGCCGGACAACTCGACGGCGTCCACACCCAACGGTGCGAGCATCTCGATCACGGTGGCGGCGTCGTCGGCGTCGAATCCGCCGCGTTGGAAATCGGCCGAGTTCAGTTTCACTGCGACCGCAAAGGTTGGCGACACGCGGGCGCGCACCGCCCGAACGATGTCGAGAAGGAGGCGGGCCCTGTTCTCCAGCGGTCCACCCCAGTCGTCGTCGCGCCGGTTCGACAGCGGCGAGAGAAACTGTGACAGCAAGTAGCCGTGTGCGGCGTGAACCTCGACTCCGTCGAAGCCTGCCTCCTCGGCGCGTGCAGCAGTGTCGGCGAAACGAGTCACGGTTTGGTGGATCTGCTCTTCCGTCATGGCCACGGGCTGGGCGAAGCGTTTCGTGTTCTTGCCCAGTTCGACTCGGACGGCTGACGGGCCCCACGCTACGCCCGGCATGTCGGCGCGGACCTGGCGTCCTGGGTGATTGACCTGCATCCACACCTGCGAGCCGCCCGACTTGGCGGCACTCGCCCACTCGCGGAACGGCTCGATCGGCGAATCGTTGTTCAGGACGACGCCCGCCGGGCCAGTGAGCGCCTCGGCGTGCACCATCACGTTGCCCGTGATGAGCAGTCCGGCACCGCCCTCGCTCCAGCGGCGGTAGAGGCGGAACAGCGACTCGTCGGGAAGCTGTCCAAAGACGGCCATGTTCTCCTCCATGGCGGCCTTGGCGAGGCGATTCGGGATCAGCGCGCCGCTCGGCAGCCTGAACGGTGTGAAGACGGGAGAATCGGCTGTCGCTGGCATCGTGCTTCCTTCTACGGTATGTTGACGGTGTACACATCACGCTAGAGAGGGAAGTTAGCGGTGTCAACATCGACCAAGAGTGCGTACCATCACGGCGACCTGCGTGCGTCGCTGCTGAAGGCGGCAATGGGCCTGCTCGAGGCGGGCGAGCCCTTCTCGCTGCGCGCGATCGCTCGCGAGGCGGGCGTTTCGCCGACGGCTCCGTACCGCCACTTCACGGACAGGGATGCTCTCGAATCCGCTCTCGCCGCGCAGGGGCTGCGCGACCTGAAGGCAGACCTGCTCAATGGCCGCTCGATGCCGACCCAACCCTCGGATCTCGCCGATTTCGCGGTCGCCTATGTCGAGTTCGGTCTACGCCGACCGGAACTGTTCCGGCTGATGTTCAACAACGCGTGCGACGAGGGTAATGCCGATCGAGTGCAGGCGGCCGAAGACATCCGAGAGCTCCTCCGAATCGGCATGGCGACGGTCTACCCCGATTCGGACGCAGAGAACCTCGCGACCGGCGGCTGGGCCCTCGCTCACGGCCTCGCGTATCTGTTTCTCGACGGGAAGCTGCCCGCCGAGTCGAACGAGGAGATCGCCGAGCGGGTTCGCGCCGCATTCTCTGCAGTCCTCGCCGTCCACTGACGAACCTGGAGTCACCATGCGCATTCTCAACGTTGTCACCAACATCGCCCACTACGACGATCCGACACATCCGACCGGCCTCTGGCTGTCCGAACTCACGCACGCGTGGGACGTGTTCGAGGAAGCGGGTTTTGAGCAGGTGATCGTCAGTCCGGCCGGTGGTCATTCGCCGCTCGAACCGCGGTCGCTCAAGTTTCCGAACTACGACAAGAGCGCCAAGGCGTGGCACCGTGACCCGGCTCGAATGGCGCTGTTGGACGACACGCGCAGTCCCGATCAGATCGATCCGGCCGACTTCGACGCGATCTTCTACACCGGCGGTCACGCGGTGATGTACGACTTCCCGGGCAGCGAAGGGCTGCAGCGGATCAGCCGAGAGATCTACGAGAACGGCGGGGTCGTCGCCTCGGTGTGCCACGGCTACTGCGGACTGCTCGACATCACCCTGTCGAACGGCACGAACCTCGTCGACGGCAAGCGCGTCACCGGGTTCGCCTGGCAGGAGGAGAAGCTGGCCCGGGTCGACAAACTCGTGCCCTACAACGCCGAAGACGAGATGAAGGCTCGCGGCGCACTGTACGAGAAGGGGCGGATTCCGTTCATGTCGTACGCGATCGCTGACGGCAACCTCGTCACCGGGCAGAACCCGGGATCGGCGAAGGCGACTGCCAAGCTCATCGTCGAGACTCTTTAGGGCGTGGCGCCCGCGATGCGAAGCGCGATGTCGCTGTAGCGTCGCGACAGTTCTTCGGCGTCGGAGACCCGCTTGGTCGGGAACCAGCGGCTGACGTCGATGGCGAGTGAGGTGATCGCGAGGGTCGCCGTCGACACGTCGTCGACGTGGAACACATCGGCGTCGACTCCGGCTTGAAGTATCGAGTCGAAGAGGGCTGTCGTCGAGCGCCTGATGTCGGCGATCACGGCGAGATGCTCGGGTTCGAGTGACCGCAGTTCGTGTTGAATGACGCTGGAGATCGCGGTGCGTTGCGCGTGCCAGAGGACAAATGCTTGCGTCACTGCGGATAGACGTTCCGACGGCGGCAATGCTGGATCGTCGGCGTCTGTAGCCGTCTGCAGTACCCGCCAATGCCCCTCGAGTGCGATGGCGAAGAGCAGTGACTCCTTGGTCTTGTAGTGCGGATACACGGCACCGGGGCTCAGATCGAGGCTCGCGGCGATCTCGCGTGTGGTTGCGACGCCGTAGCCGCGTGCTGCGAACACGTCTCCGGCCGCTGTGCGGATGCGGGCTGCGGCCTTCGATGTTCCGAGATGCTCGGCCAGTTCGGCCTCCGTCATGTTCGACACGTGGATATCCTTCCTTGGTCCTTGACACTCGGGCAACTGTGCTGAAGTATGCGTATGAATAGAAACTATACGAACGCATAGTTTCCCGTCTCCTGTACGCGACATCTCCGATCGGAACTCTCATGGCGCACGCACTGTCTCGACGTGATCTGGACTTCCTCCTGTACGAATGGCTCGACGTCGAGTCGTTGACGGCGCATGGCAGATTCTCCGAACATTCCAGGGACACGTTCGACGCTGTTCTCGACCTGACCGCCGATCTCGCTGAGAAGCACTTCATCCCCCACAACCGGGACGCCGACGCAAACGAGCCGCACATGTTGCCGGACGGGACAGTCGAGACGATCCCGGCGGTCAAGGCCGCCCTCGACGCCTATGGCGAGTCGGGTCTGATCACCGGAACCTTCGATGAGTCGATCGGTGGCATGCAACTGCCCACGACGGTCGCCCGCGCATCCATGGCCTGGCTGCAGGCGTCCAACGCAGGAACGTCGTCCTATGCGCTTCTGACCACCGCGAACGCCGCGTTGCTCGCCGAATACGGGACCGGCGACCAGGTCGAGACCTTTGTGAAGCCCATGCTCGAGGGTCGCTGGTTCGGCACCATGTGCCTGTCGGAGCCGCAAGCCGGATCGTCGCTCGCCGATGTCGCGACGCGTGCAGAGAAGCAGGACGACGGCACATACCGCGTCACCGGATCGAAGATGTGGATCTCCGGAGGCGACCAGAACCTCTCCGAGAACATCGTCCACCTCGTGCTCGCGAAGACGCCTGGCGGCGAACCCGGCGTCAAGAGCATCTCGCTGTTCATCGTTCCGAAGTTCCTCCCCGACGGCGACGGGATCGGCGAACGCAACGACATCACGCTGACCGGCCTCAACCACAAGATGGGCAACCGCGGCACCACGAACGCAGCCCTCGCGATCGGAGACGGCACGCATCTGCCGGGTGGTCGTGCGGGCGCGGTGGGCTACCTCGTCGGGGAGGAGCACAAGGGCCTCTCGTACATGTTCCACATGATGAACGAGGCTCGCATCGGCGTCGGATTCCTCGCCACCGCCCTCGGTTACGTCGGCTATCTGAAGGCGGTCGAGTACGCCGCGGGCCGCACGCAGGGTCGGCCGCTCGGGGCGAAAGATCCGTCGGCGCCGCCGGTTGCGATCATCGAGCATCCGGACGTCCGGCGGATGCTCCTCGCGCAGAAGGCGTACGTCGAAGGCGGACTTGCCCTCGGCCTCTACAACTCCAGAATCGTGGACGACCTCGCAGTCGAGACCGATCCGGAGAAGGCCGCCGACCTCGGCCTGCTGCTCGACGTCCTGACGCCGATCGCGAAGAGTTGGCCGTCGCAGTGGTGTCTCAAAGCCAACGACCTGGCGATTCAGGTGCACGGCGGATACGGGTACACCCGTGATTACGACGTGGAACAGCACTACCGGGACAATCGACTCAACCCGATTCACGAGGGAACCCACGGTGTGCAGGCGCTCGACCTGCTCGGCCGCAAGGTGATCATGCGCGGCGGCCGGGGCCTCGCCCTTCTCACCGAGCGGATCGCGGCCACCGTCGCCGCAGGGCGTGAGGCGGACGGCGACGCGAGCAGATACGCGGACCAATTGGACGCCGCATGGACCCGCATCGTCGGTGTCACCGGTGCACTGTGGGCCGACGCCGATCCAGTTTCCGCCCTGGCCAACGCGAGCGTCTACTTGGAGGCCTTCGGCCACGGCGTCGTCGCGTGGCTGTGGCTCGAGCAGTTCCTCGCGGCCGACGGACAGGTCGGCGACTTCTACGACGGCAAGCGCATGGCGACGCGGTACTTCTTCGCTCATGAACTGCCCCAGACCGGCCCGTGGATCGACCTGCTCGCATCGCGTGACACCACCACCACCGACATGAACCCCGCGTGGTTCTGACCCCACCCGAAATTCCCGAGGAGCTGTTCAGATGAGTGTTCTTGATTCCTTCCGCCTCGACGACCGCGTCGTCATCGTCACCGGTGCGTCGTCCGGCCTCGGCGTCGCGTTTGCGCAGGCGGCTGCTGAAGCAGGGGCCGACGTTGTGCTCGCCGCCCGCCGGGTCGACAAGCTGGCCGCGACCGCAGAGCTGGTCGAGAAGACCGGTCGCAAGGCGCTCGCCGTGCAGACCGACGTCTCCGACCCCGACGCCTGCAGCGCGATGGTCGAGGCCGCGGTGGCCGAGTTCGGCAAGGTCGACGTGCTGGTGAACAATGCCGGCGTCGGAAGCGCGTACCCGGCCACCCGCGAGACTCCCGAACAGTTCCGTTCGGTGATCGACGTGAACCTCAACGGGTCGTACTGGGCTGCTCAGGCTTGTGGTCGGGTCATGGGTCCGGGAAGCTCGGTCATCAACATCGCGAGCATTCTCGGCATCACCACGGCCGGTCTCCCCCAAGCCGCGTACAGCGCGAGCAAGGCCGGTGTCATCGGTTTGACCCGTGACCTCGCGCAGCAGTGGGGTGCGCGAAAGGGCATCCGCGTCAACGGGATCGCGCCGGGCTTCTTCGCCACCGAGATGACCGATGAATACGACCCGGGGTACATCGAATCCCTGCTGCCCCGCGTGATCCTCGGCCGCATGGGCGATCCGGCGGAGATCGCGGCGACCATGGTCTGGCTGGCCTCCCCCGCCGGTGGCTACGTCACCGGACAGACGATCACCGTCGACGGCGGCGTCACCATCACCTAGCTCGACAGTGGTGGCGACTGGCTGGGTCTGGTCACGCGCGTCGCGATTGGTCACACTGGTCGGGTGGACTACCGAACTCAGGACGCCTGGAGAACTGTTCAGCGGCACCTTCCCGAGGCCTATCGGCTCACATCGGAGACGGAGCCGGCCGAGGAGTGGTGGGAGCATAGCGGTCACCGCATCCATCTCGACGCCTACCGAAATCCGCAAGCGCCGGTGAAAGTGCTCCTGCTGCACGGCGTCGGGACGAACGGCCGCCAGATGTCACTCATCCTCGGGCGGCCGCTCGCGTCCCGCGGCTACGAGACAGTGGCGATCGACATGCCGGGTTATGGCGTCACCGACGTCGCCGACGACTCGCTCGTCACATATGACGACTGGGTCCGGATCGGATCGGCGCTGGTTGAGAAGGAACGAGACGGTCGGCCCATCGTGCTGTACGGTCTGTCCGCTGGTGGCATGGAGACGTTTCACGTGGCGTCGACGAACCGGATCGTCGCGGGGATCGTCGGCATGACGTTTCTCGACCAGTCGTCGGCGAAGGTGCGTCGCGACACGGCGTTCGATCCGGTGACAGGCGCCGTGGGCGGGCCCGTCATGAAATTCTTGGCCCGTACTCCCGCCCGGCGGGCACGAGTCCCGATGCGCTGGGTGAGCAAGATGCGGGCCCTGGTCAACTCTTCTGCCGCGAAGAAGGACTGCTACCGCGACCGCACATCCGCGGGCAACTCGGTGTCGGTGGCGTTTCTCGACTCGTACCTCAACTACCGTGCGCCCGAAGCTGCCGAACGGTTCGACGTCTGCCCGATTCTCCTGACCCAGCCGGGAGCGGACAGGTGGACGCCACTCCCGCTGTCGACGCCGTTCTTGAACCGTGTATCGCGAGTGCCGGTGGATATCGTGATACTGGAGAACGCCGGACACTATCCGCTGGAGCAGCCCGGTCTGGATCAGATGGTCGACGCCGTCGACAGGTTCTGCCAGGAGCGGCTCGCCGAGTTCAGATGATCCCGCCGAGATCCACTTGGCGGCGCGCGTTGGCGATCGCGGTGACGGTGCAGTGTCCGACGACGCCATGCCTGTCGAACATCGTCGCTGTGCCCACTGACAGTCCGGCGCTGCTGACCTGACTGTCGGCGCGGAGACCCACGCTGCCGCCGATCGGGAGCCTGACCAGTGCCAGCGTGGCGTCGGTGTTGATGAAACCGGCGCCCTCGGTGCCCCAATGGCACACCAGACTGGTGGTCTCGGACATCGTCACCGCGCGTTGGAACGGCGTCATGTCTTCTCCCGCGACGAGTGGCGGGAACGTCTGCCACGCAGATTTGCGTCCGGCGTTCTGGTGCATTCGATAGTCACGCGACCAAGCGTTGTGTCCGCTGCTGATCAGCGGCGGCCCGACTGCGTCCGCGCCTTCCGGCGGAGTCGGGAGCGGATCGGCGGACTGCCACAGTTCCCCCGGCGGTTCGTCACTCGGCACGACGAACACCGATGTCGCGCGCGCTCGCACTTCGCCGTCCTGCACTACTGCGGCGTCGACCACAGACATCCGCGGGCCCCGCCTGACCACCGTGGTTCGCGTCGTGAATCCGTCGGACCGGACCGGTTTCACAAGGTCGACGGTGAACCGCAGGGGCGACAATCCGGAGTCGGCCATCTCGGCTTCGACGGCCCGCGCGAGGGCGCCGCAGACCGCGTATCCGCCGACCTGGGTGGCCGACCATGGACTGATCGCGAGCAGCTCCGCGTGCAAGGACGTGTCGTCTCGGACCGTGAAGAAGGCCATCCGCGGTCAGTCCAGATCCAGGCGCATGCAAGCGCGTGGCCATCGGTCGAGGCCGTGGTCGGCCTCCGCCGCGCGAATTGCGCGCAGTCCCGGTGTCTCGCTCGAGGTCGTCAGGAACTCGAAGCCGAGGCGCCGGTAGTAGGGCCCATTCCATGGGACATCGACGAAGGTCGTCAAGGTGACCGCGGATGAGCCGCTCGTCCGGGCGTTGTCGATCACCGTGTTGATCAGCGCCGTACCGATCCCCGAGCGCCCGTAGGCGGGGTGCACCGACACCTGCTCGAGATGGGTCACTCCGTCGACCTCGGCGGCGCAGGCGTAGCCGATCGGCTGATCGTCCGCGTCGACCGCCACCCACAGACGACCGTTCGCAAGAAACGGTTCGAGTTCCTCAATCGTCATCGGTTCGTCGAACGCGACCGGCGCCATGTCGATCTCCGCGAAGAGCACACCCGCTGCCCGTTCGATCTCTCCGATCGTCGACAGTTCTGATGAACGCGCGAGTCGGATCGTCATCGATCCGCTCGCTGATAGGCCGTGACCACTGCGGCACCGCCCAGCCCGATGTTGTGCTGGAGTGCTGCGGTCACGCCGTCTACCTGGCGTTTGTCAGCGTCACCGCGAAGCTGCCATGTGAGTTCAGAGCACTGGGCGAGACCGGTTGCGCCGAGGGGGTGGCCCTTCGAGATGAGGCCGCCGGACGGGTTCACGACCCACTTGCCGCCGTAAGTTGTCGCGCCGCCGTCGATCAGCCGCGGCGCGTCGCCTTCGGCGCACAGTCCGAGAGCCTCGTATAGCAGCAGTTCGTTCGCTGAGAAGCAGTCGTGTAGCTCGATCACCTGGAACTCGTCCGGGCCAAGGCCCGACTGGTCGTACACGCGTCGTGCCGCTTGCACGTTCATGTCGTACCCGATGAGATTCTTCGCCGATCCGTCGAAGGTGCTCGCGAAGTCCGTCGTCATCGATTGTCCGACGATCTCGACCGCTCGCCCAGCGAGGCCGTGCTTGTCGACGAACGCTTCGGACGCGAGCACAACGGCGCCGGAACCGTCCGACGTCGGCGAACACTGCAGCTTCGTCAGCGGCTCATAGATCGAGCGCGACGCGAGGACTTCGTCGAGGGTGTACTCGTCCTGGAACTGCGAGTACGGGTTGTTCACCGAGTGTCGGTGATTCTTGACGCCGATCTTCGCGAAGTGCTCGGCCGTACTGCCGTGCTGCTGCATGTGCTCGCGGCCGGCGACGCCGAACATCCACGGCGCGGGCGGCATCGCGAAGTCGGCGATCTTCCCGAGGGCGGTCATGTGCTGTGCGAGGGGGTTCTCGCGGTCGTCGAACGTCGCTCTAAGGGAGCCCGGCTGCATCTTTTCGAATCCCAAGGCCAGGGTGCAGTCGGCGAGGCCGCCGCGGATCATTTGAGCCGCCATGAACAACGCAGTCGACCCCGTCGAACAGTTGTTGTTGACGTTGACGATCGGTACGCCGGTCAGGCCGAGTTCGTACGCGGCACGCTGACCAGCGGTCGACTCACCGAAGACGTAGCCGACGTAGGCCTGCTCGATGTCGGTGTAGTCGACGCCGGCGTCTTCCAGAGCTGCTGTTCCGGCTTCTCGAGCCATGTCGGGGTAATCCCACACCGAGCCGTCGTCGTTCCGACGTCGCCCGGGCTTCTCGAACTTGGTCATCCCGACACCTATGACGAAGACCCTGTCGCCTGCCATTCTTTTCCTCTTCCGTCTCCGATTTCTGTAACCGGTTCTACCGCACGACGAGCCGAGGGTGTTTGAATTTGCCCGTTCGGCTTTCGTCGAGGCGATCTCCGCGGTCCGTTCATTTGTGATGTATCCGGACTTCGATGACAGTTCTGTGTCAGGACATCGGTGACGGTTGGTGTGTCAGGACTTCGGTGACGGTTGTGGTGGCGTGGCTTTTGTGCGGCGGCCGACGTACGTCGTTCCGGGTGGGGCTTTCGTTGTTTGCAGGAGGATCCAGGCCCATCGAGGTCATCTTCTCGTAGACGCTGATCGGTCCATGGTCCAGACCTGACGCCGCGAGCGCGGCCCGGACCTGCGCAGCCTCGCTAACGGCGTCGTCGGCGATCTTCGTTTGACTCGATCGCGGCCGGCGGGATCGGGGTTCGAGAATCGCCGCCTGGCCCTCCTGCCTACATCGTCTACGCAGCTTGTAGAACGACTGCCGGGAGATGCCGTGCTCGATGCAAAAGGTCGCCACGGCACCGCGCGGCGCATCGTCGGGCCACTGGGAAATCGCCAGGCGCACACGAGGATCAATCGGTTCATTCGCAGCCATCGACTGATCGTCTAAGTGTCACCACCTGAACCACCGGAACTGTCACCGATGTCCTGATGCAGAACTGTCACCGATGTCCTGCGACATAACACGCGGTCCGTGCGCTCGAACAAACGTTTTTGTCAGAGGTGATCTATATCATGTAGTTAGTTTCCGGTTGACGCCGGGGGCGCAGGTTCTTTGACAAGTCGATAGCGCGCTGCAGTCAGGCGAACCCGTTACAGACTGCTCGTTCCTCGGGTGAGAGTGCGGGCCGCGGGAGACTCGCAGCGGCACTTGGCCGGGCTGGTGACCCGGCACCACGTGACCGCCGACGGGCACCACCCGCTTGTGGATGAGTGGTGCTGTCGGAGGTCACTGCCGAACCGTTGGTCGGTTCACGTTTGTTGCCACGCACCTTAGGTTTAGAAGGGGGTTTGTCATGTTCACGTCTATTGTGCGCGAGCTCGCCGACAGAATCGTCGACGAACTCGCACCACCCACCGCCACCGAGACTGACTCCGGGCAGTCGACCAGGTTGGCGTGCCGTCTGGCGTCGGCGAGTAAGGTTGGCGCCGATGATGCCGACATCCTGTCGGCGATTGTGCAAGTCGCGCGGGCCCGCAATGTTCTCGACGCGGCCCAAGCGCAATTGGTTCGCACCGCGGAGCGGGCGGGGATCCCGTTCCGCAAACACCTCCGGTCAGCGAGGATGCTGCTGACTGAAATCGGTGTACCACCCGCTGTGGCGGATCGAATTGTTCGCAATGGTCATCACGCCGAGCGGTTCGCCAACGTCGGGCGTGGGATGCGCGACGGGTCGATGTCGGCGGAGATCGCCGATGCGATCGGAGTCGGTGTTGCGACCGTTGCGAAGCGGGTTCCGCTCGCCCCAGGCGAGCAGCAGCGGTTGGCTCGCAAGTTGGCGTTGAACACCACCCCCGCGGAGGTGAAGGCCGCGGCAAAGCAGGAGGCGATCGCGTTGGCTGCGGAGTCCGATGATCCAGTTTTGGTTCCGGCGTCGGAGAATCCGGAACTCAATGAGATGTCGTTGTATCTGAACGACGAAGGACGCGTCGAGGCCACTGTAGATCTCGACGTCGTGACCGGTGAAGAGTTGAACGCGGCTCTAGATCCGCTGTGCAGGCCTGTGCCGTTGCCGGACGGCACGGCTGATCCGCGGTCCGCGAGGCAGCGCAGGGCTGATGCGCTCGGGCAGATCATCCGGACGTATCTGTCCGGATCGGACCGACCCACCAGCGGCGGTGTCCTGCCGCACGCGAGCATTGTGATCCCGACCGCCGGAGCGCCGGGTGATGGGGTCGCGAGGCTCGGGTTCACCGGCCCGGTGTCGCCGGCGACGGTCGCGTTGAGCTTGTGCACCTCCGCGGTTGCCAGGATCACCGTCGACGGAGAAGGAGTCCCGCTTGATGTCGGACGGGAACAGCGATTGATGACACCCGGCATTCGGAAGGCCCTCGCTGCGAGGGACTGCGGATGCGCATTCCCCGGCTGCGGACGCCCAGTGACTTGGACTGACGCCCATCACTGCACGCCCTGGTCAGAAGGAGGCGAGACCAGCCTGGGCAACGGAGTGCTGTTGTGCAGGATGCACCACACCCTGATTCACCAGTCCGGGTGGGAGGTGTTCATCGGCCACGACGGCCACCCCTGGTTCCTCGAACCGGCCGACCCGGCACGGCCCGATCGACCGCGGATCCCGATCAGGTCCCACGCGAGGAGAACCCTCACCTCCAGTGCCTACGCGGCGTGAGATGGCCGGGCAGTCACCAGAGGGCGCTCACGCGGGACCCTGCCTCCACCAGTGCACGACCGAGGTCGGTGCGTTCGGCGGCAGGCACCGCCGATCTCAGAACACCGAGTTGCAACTCGTAATCGGTCGAACCGCGCTGTGCAACCGGCGCAGCGAGATAACTGAGTGGCAGCGGGCTGCGCGTGTTGAGATCGTCCAAGCGATATGCGCGCGAACTCAACTCGGAGAGCTGTCGCGTCGCCGATCGACGGACGGCGGGGTCGATCAACATCGGCCCGACCGCCCCGAGGAGATCCGCGAGCGATTCGACAAGGGACGCGTCGCTGGACGCGGGACGATACGCCGCATAGCCGAGCGCCCGCACGACGTCGAGCACACCGTGACGACGGTCCGGGTCAGCGCCATGCGCTCCGGCCCACGCCGCTTGCTCGTCCTCCCCGCGCATCGCCATCACGGCTGCACCCGCGGGATAGCCGACGGTCAACGACTGTCCGAGACCGAGTCCGGGAACCGGGCGAGTCTGCGAGTGGACCTTGCCGACGACCGTCATCCGGTCGGCAGTGAATCTGCTGAGGGTGGTGCCGCAGCCGGTCTCGGCGGCGAGTTCCTCCATGACAGCGATGACGTCGGGAGTGACCATCGACGACTCCCCCGGCTCTCTGCGCGACAGTCCGGCAACCGCGGCGCCAACACGGTAGCCGCGCGACGAGTCGCGGACCACCCATCCCGCGCTGTCGAGTTCGGAAAGGATCGCAGACATCGTGGGTCGGGTGATGCCGAGGGTGTCGGCGATCTGAGCGATCGTGCGAGGCTCGTCAGTTTCGCTGAGCAGTTGGATCGTCTCGACCACACGACGAGTGGGTGGTGAACCGGCCATGTGCGGCGCGTCCCCTCTTGTTTCGAGCGGTTGATGCGGCTACGGTGTGCCGGATATTCACACCGTATTGATCGAATATTCGATTAGCAAGGGGTCAAAGGAACATGCTCGAGAAGTTTCAGATGGACGGGCGCGTGGCGATCGTGACCGGGGCCGGACGCGGAATCGGCGCGGCGATCGCGCTCGGATTCGCCGAGGCGGGCGCCGATGTCGTCATCTCGGCGCGCACCGACTCCGACCTCGCGGACGTGGCGTCGCAGATCACCGCCATTGGACGTCGTGCCGTGAGCGTCCCACTCGATCTGGCGTCCGCGGATCCGGCGGCTCTGGTCACGGCCGCGACGGAGAACTTCGGCAGGCTCGACGTGATCGTCAACAACGTCGGCGGCGCGATGCCCAAACCGTTCATGAACACGTCGGTCGACGACCTGGTGGGAGCGTTCTCCTTCAACGTCGGCACAGCACACGCACTCTGCCTCGCTGCTGTGCCCGAAATGCTGAAGAACGACGACGGCGGATCCATCATCAACGTGTCGTCATCGATCGGACGGTTCGCCGGCCGCGGCTACTTGGCGTACGGAACCGCCAAGGCCGCAGTGGCCCACTACACGCGACTCGCGGCGGAAGACCTCGCCCCGCGCATTCGAGTGAACGCGATCGCACCAGGGTCGATCCTCACGCCCGCGCTCGGCTACGTCGCACAGAACGACGACATGCGGACCGCCATCGAGCAGAAGACACCGCTGCGCCGGATCGGTGAACCCGACGAGATCGCCGCTACCGCGGTCTACCTCGCCAGCGACGCCGGCCGATACATGACGGGCAAGATCGTCGAGGTGGACGGCGGTCTCGGCGCCCCGAACTTCGCACTGCCGATCCCCGACCTGTGACACTCGCCGACAACCGCCACACCACTCCCCGATGAAAGGCTCCCGATGACCACTCCCGACATGATCCGCGAGATCGAAGAACTCAAGTACCGTTATCTGCGAGCCGTCGACACCCGCGACTGGGACGCCCTCGCGGAGACGCTCACCGACGACGTGGTGACCGACTACGGCACTCAGATGGGCGGAAAGAAGCTCGCGTTCACGAGCCGCGATGCGGTGCTCGACTACTTCCGCGGCGCGATGAAGGGCACGTTGATCACCGAACATCGTGTGGACCACCCCGTGATCCGCGTCGACGGCGACACCGCAACCGGATCGTGGTATCTGCAGGACCGAGTGATCGTCCCCGACTACGACCGGATGATCATCGGATCCGCCTTCTATCGCGACGAGTACCGGCGCACCGACGACGGCTGGAAGATCTCCTCGACAGGCTACGACCGAACCTACGAGGCCGTTGGGATCCTGTCGGCAGGCGGATGGCACATCACACCGGGACCGGCGGTCAACTGAGTCGTTAGCAGGCCGGGTTGCGAAACTCTTCCGCCTAGGATCGGCGGATCCGATGGGCGGCTGGCAAGGCGGAGGAGGGAGGGATACCGGTAGGTATCACGACCGACGACAACGCGGCCAGGTGTCCATCGGGCCGTCGAGACAGGCGAAGTGAGTTTCGCAACCCGGCTAGGGGTACGGTCGGCCGATGGGTACGAACAAGGACGGTACGTTCAGCGCTGAGTTCGTCGACGAACTGGACGAACTTCTTCGCTGGCGCCGCGACGTCCGTCGGTTTCGGCCCGATCCGCTCGCCGACGGCGTCCTCGATGAGATCCTCGCATCCGCAGAACTCTCCCCGTCGGTCGGCAACAGTCAACCCTGGCGATGGGTCCAGGTCGTGTCCGACGCTCCCCGCGCGGCGGTCAAGGCGAACTTCGAGCGGTGCAACGCCGAAGCCCTGGACGGCTATCGGGGCGAGAAGGCGAAGATGTACACGGGTCTCAAGCTCGCCGGACTCGACGACGCACCCGTCCACCTCGCAGTCTTCTGCGTCCCCGAACCGGATCAGGGCGCAGGCCTCGGACGACGAACGATGCCACAAACGCTCGAGTACTCCGTGGTCACGGCGATCTCCACCTTGTGGTTGGCCGCCCGCGCTCGAGGTGTGGGTGTCGGCTGGGTGTCGATCGTGGAACCAGACGCAGTCGCCCGGGCGTTGGACGTCCCGGGCGACTGGATTCTTGTCGGATATCTGTGTGTGGGCTACCCGGAGACGCTGGAGCAGACACCGGAGTTGGAGCGGCTCGGGTGGCAGTCTCGCACTTCCCCGGAGGTCCGCTACGAGGTGCGCTGAAGCGCGATCTCGGTGATCAGGTCGTCCACCAGCGGCCACTCGCCGAATCCCGATGCGGGATTGAGGTGCCCCGCGTCTCCGAGGTCGACGAGCCTGCTGCCCCACACTTCGGCCAATCCGGCGCTGGTTCGCATACGTGCCAGCGGGTCGTTTCGACTGGCCGCCAGGACCGACGGGAACGGGAGCCTGGAACGCGGAATCGGCGTCCACCCCTCGGCGGCCAACTCGGCGGGTCGCGGGTGCAGTGCCGGCCAGTCGACGTCGAAGTCGGGCGGCGTCGCCAGCACGGCACCGATCACCGAGGCTGTCGACGTACCGTGGGTCCGCGCCCAGTGAACCGTGGCGAGCACACCTGCGCTGTGGGCGAGCAGGATGACCGCACCGTTGACGTCGGCGACCGTGTCTTCGATGAGCGCGGTGCGGGCGTGCAGGTCGTGCCACCGGTCCTTCGGCGGGAATCCGACGGTGACCGTACCGGGTGTCCGAGCAGCGTACAGCTCCTGCCAGTGCGCCGGTGCATCGCCGCGGAGGCCGGGCACGATCACCACCGTCGGCGTGCTCATCGGTCGACTCGCGTCGACAGGGCCTGCAGCTTCGCTAGGCCACGCGGGTGCAGACGTCGGCCGATGCACATCGCGGCGGCTGCCGGGAGGTAGACCAACGGTGCGATCGCGAGGGCGTCGGCAAGCGACATGTGGTCGGCGAGAACGCCGATGATGAACGGCGCCGCGGCGAGGCCGAGGAGATTGTTCGCCAAGGTCAGCGTTCCCATGGCTGACGCTTGAACCGACTTGTGGGTCAGCGACGCGACCATCGCGGCCGTGGTGCCGGAACAACCTGCCGAGAAGAACGCGCCGACCGCCATCAGCGTCAATTGGAGTCCGCCGGTCGGAAGCTGGAACGCGATCATCAACGAGACGAATGCGAACGAGCAGAATCCGATGCCTGCGGTCCATTTGCGGGTGGGGTCCTGTCGACTAACGCGGTCGGCGATGACGCCGCACACGATCATGCCGGTGCCGACGAGGAGGACGAAGAACGCTGCTGCGCCGCCCGCCTTGTCGACGGTCATCGTGTACTCCTCTTTGAAGAACGTCGGCAGCCACGTCAACATCACGGCGGCCATGAACATCTGGAGGCCACTGCCGAGATAGGCACAGATGACGGCGGGATTGGTGAACAGACTCGACAGCGGAGCTCGGGCACCCTTGGGCGTTTCGACCTTCGCGGGCGTGGCGGGGGCGTCGTCGACGGCCTGATGCCGGCGGACCCTCGTCTCGGTGACGATCACCTTGAACGCTGCGACGAGGAGCAGGCCGAGCACAGCCATCGCGCCGATCGACCAGCGCCATCCGAAGTGGACGGCGACGACACCGCCTACGGCGGTCCCGATCATGGTCCCGAACGATCCGCCGGCCATGAACGCCGCGGACAGGGCCGCATGAACACGTGGAGCGAACAGGCTCAGCACCAAGGCGATGCCGACACTGCCGTATGCGGCCTCGCCGACTCCGACGAAGAAGCGAGCTATCAGCAGCTGTTCGTAGCTCTGCGCGAACGCACACGCCAGTGTGGCGATCGACCACAGGATCGCCATGACCACCAGGCTGCGGACCCTGCCCCACCGGTCGGCGAGGATCGAGATCGGCAGCGTGAGCAGTCCGACCATCAGAGCGACGACCGAGATCAGCGAACCGAGCTGTCCCTTGTCGAGGGCCAGTTCCTCCCCGAGCGGCACGAAGACCGCGGCGAGCACCTGCCGGGACATGTAATCCGACAGCAGTAGAGCGAATGCGAGTCCGAACACGATCCACGGGTAGATCCGCCTGCGGGACGAGGTGCGTCCCACAGGCAGATCAACCGTGGCCGGTGCATCGAGCGCCGCGCGAGGCGTCATGAGGGCCATTGTCGTCTCAATCCTTACGCGTGCTGGGTGAAACCGAGCTGACCGGGCTGACGATTCGGCGCGTAGCCGAGCTTGGCGAGCGTCTCGTCGACCGAGTCGTACTGCTCACCGATGCGGTAGATGTCGCGGGCTTCCTTGCCGGTGGCGACTTCGCGGCCGAGCTCGTTGCTGATGCGGACGAGTTGGCGGACCTGCTCGACCGACGTGATCTTCTCGCCCTTGTGGCGCCAGATGGTGTCTTCGTTGCCGCAGCGGGTATGCAGACCCATCGCGATGGCCAGGGTGTTGACAGGGAGCACCGACCGCATCAGCGTCTCGAGGGTCAGCATCGCGCCGTCCGGGACGCGCTGCATGAAGTTGGTGATGTTGTACGGGTTGGGGCCGTCGAAGCCGCCGCCGATGCCGACCCAGGTCAGGTTGAGCGGGCCCATGTACTTGCCGCGACGGATCAGGCGCTCCACGGTCTCCAACTGCGGGATGCTCGAGAGCTGGAAGTGCGGCTGGATGCCGTTGGCGGTGAGACGACGCAGGTGCTCTTCAACCCATGCGGGGCCGGCCGGCACGGTCATCTCTCGGTACGTGTCGTACAGCTCGGGGCGCTGCATCGAGGTGCCTGCGATGTCGTCTTCGGTCATCAGCTCCATGATGTTCATCTGGCTGGTGTTGATGGCGATGGTGACCTGATCGGGCTTCGGGTCGAGCTCGGCCAGCATGTGGCGGGTATCGTCGGACAGCCATTTGGCGTCGGCGCCCTCGCCCTCGGGTGCGAACGAGATCGAGCCGCCGACCTGCAGGATCATGTCCGGCACGGCCTCACGCAGACCGGCGAGGAGCTCGTTGAACTTGGAGAGCCGCTTGCTGCCCTTTCCGTCGAGTTCGCGGACGTGGATGTGCAGCACGGTGGCGCCTGCCTCGTAGCAGTTGACGGCCTGCTGGACGTGCTGGTCGATGCTGAGCGGCAGGTCCTCCGGGAAGTCGTCGACCTCCCACTCCGGGCCATACGGTGCGACGGTGATGACCTGCTTCTCCTGGGTCTCGGGGAAGAACGAGTCGTCGTGGAAGTACATGGTGATCTCCTTGTGTGATTGATAGGTTCCCCGAGCGGAGTCGAGGGGTGGTCTGTGAGCGCAGTCGAGTCGGTCCCCGAGCGCAGTCGAGGGGTCAGTACGGCCGGTCGCCGACGATGCCTGCGCGCTCCATACGGCGGACGGCAGGCCAGTAGTCCTGGACGGCGTAGTGCTGGGTGCAGCGGTTGTCCCAGATGGCGAAGCTGTTCGGCGTCCACCGCCAGCGCACCTGGAACTCGGGTACGGACGCCTGGCGGACCAGGTAATTCAGCAGCTCGGACGCACCGGGCGCGTAGTCGTAGCCGAACCGCACGTTGTCGGGGGTGTGGAAGTTCGTCAGGTGGGTGGCGAACGCGTTGACGAACAGGATCTTCTCGCCGGTGTCCGGGTGGGTGCGGACCACGGGGTGCTCGGCGTCGGGGTACAACGCGTGCAGACCCGCGCGCTTCTCGGCCGGCATCGCGGCGCCGAAGCTGGCTTCGATGGAATGCCGAGCGGTCAGGCCCTCGATGCGAGTCTTGACGTCGGCCGGAAGCGCGTTGTAGGCGGCGACCATGTCCACCCAGATGGTGTCGCCTCCGACCGCGGGTCCTTCGACGCACCGCAGAATCGAGCCGAACGGCGGGCACTCGCGCCAGGTGGCGTCGCAGTGGAAGGCGTTCTCATAGTGTTCGGCCGGGCTGTCGAGGTCCTTGTAGATCTGGACGAGCCCCGGGTGGTCGGGATCGGACGAGGCGACCGGGTGGTCCTCCAACTCGCCGAAGCGGCGGGCCAGTGCGACGTGGTCGGCGCGGCTGATCGGCTGGTCGCGGACGAAGAGGACTTTGTGCTCGGTGAGCAGTCCGCGGAGTTGGGCGAACAGTTCGTCGTCGTGGGCGACTGCGGCCAGGTCGACGTCGAACAGTTCGGCTCCGAGGTGAGCGGTGAGGCGTTCGGCCCGGATCGCGGTGCGCGGTGCGTCGTGCATGAGTGTCATGGCGGTGTCTCCTCCTTGCGGTCAGATGGTGAGGATGGACGAGCCGGTGAGGGCGCCGGACTCGAGTTCGGTGTGGGCCCGCGGCGCTTCGGCGAGCGGGTAGCTCTGGTTGACCTGGACCGTGATTCGGCCCGCGGCGATGTGCCCGAACAGTTCGCCCGCGAGTTCGGCACGCTCTTCCGGGTCGGCGATGTAGTCGGCCAGACCTGGGCGGGTCACGAACAGGGAGCCCTTGATGGCGAGCTGCATCGGGTCGATCGGCGGGATCGGGCCCGACGAGGTGCCGAAGCAGACGAGGAGCCCACGCTTGGCGAGGCAGTTGAGTGAGGTCTCGTAGGTGGCCTTGCCGATGCTGTCGAGGACCACCGGGACGCCCTTGCCGCCGGTGATCTCGCGGACCCGGGCGGCAGTGTCTTCATCGCGGTAGTAGACGATGTGGTCGACGCCGGCCGCGACGGCGACGGCAGCCTTCTCCGGGGTGGAGACGGTGCCGATCACGGTGAGGCCGAGGATCTTGGCCCACTGGGCGACGATGAGTCCGACTCCGCCCGCGGCCGCGTGCAGGAGGATGGTGTCACCCTCGCGGTACTGGGTGATGCGGCGCATCAGGTATGAGGCGGTGAGGCCGCGCATGGTGCAGGCCGCGGCGGTCTCGAACGAGATCTCGTCGGGCAGCGCGATCAGGTGGCGGGCCGGAAGCACGAAGTGGGTGCTGTACGCGCCGAGCGGGCTGCCGGTGTAGGTGTAGGTGACCCGGTCGCCGACGGCGAAGTCGGAGACGCCCTCGCCGACCGCCTCGACCACGCCGGACGCTTCGACGCCCATGCCGTTGGGCAGTGGGACCGGGTAGAGGCCGGTGCGATAGTACGTGTCGGCGAAGTTGAGGCCGATCGCGTGGTGGCGGACGCGGACCTCGCCTGCGCCCGGTTCGCCGACGACGACGTCTTCGAGCTGGAGGACGTCGGGTCCGCCGACCTTGTGGAAGCGAATCGCCTGTGCCATGTGAATCGTGATCCTCTCAGTGGCCCGGAGGCCTCGCCGTGATGTGATGCGAACGACACTATGGGCCACAAACTCGATAAACTGTTCCTGACGGGACGCGGAACTATTCATATCGGGACACTATCGTGATGGCAGTCACTATCGTCGAAAGGAGTGATGTGAAACCACTGGCTCGGTACGCCTCGCTGGCGAACTACGTCGATCTGGCGCGGTCGCTCGGAGTCGACCCGTTCGGAATGCTCCGATCGGTTGGGCTCGATCCGGGCGGAATCAGCCTGCAGGACAGGTGGATTCCCGCGGAGGCCGTCGTCGAACTGCTCGAGGCGACGGCGGCACAGGCGCAGCGCGACGACATCGGCCTGCGGCTCGCCGAACTCCGCAGGCTGTCACACCTCGGGCCGTTGAGCCTTGTGCTCCGCGAAGAGTCGAGCATGCGGAACGCGCTGACACTTCTGATTCGTCACGAGCGGATGTACAACGAGGCGTTGCACACCAGCCTGTCGGAGGCCGACGGTGTCGCCACTGTGCGGATCGAGATCGATCTGGGCGTTCCCGCTCCGGACCGGCAGTCCATCGACCTCGGTGTCGGTGTGCTCTACTCGCTGATGAGGGAGTTGTCGCCTGCGACGTGGCGCCCGCTGTCGGTGTCGTTCACCCACTCGCCTCCGGTCGACCAGGCGATGGCGACGCGTATGTTCTCCGGCCTCGCACGATACGACCGCGACTTCGACGGAGTCACGTTCCACGCGTCCGACCTGGACACGAGGATCGGCGCGTCGGATCCGCAGCTGCTCGAGTACACACGACGGATGCTTGCCGACACGAGTGCCGAGAATGCGCCCACGGTCGCCAAACGCACTCGTCAGCTCGTCGAGATGCTCTTGCCGACCGGACGGTGTTCGGTCGATCAGGTGGCGCGGAGTCTTGGTGTCGACCGTCGCACCGTGCACCGCCGATTGAGCGCGGAGGGGACGACGTTCAGCGCCGTCGTCGACGACACCAGGGCGGCCCTCGCCGGCCATCTGGTGGCCGGTCGCCGCTACTCGCTGACCGAGATCGCCTCGATTCTCGGGTTCGCGAGCCCGTCGAACTTCTCGCGGTGGTTTCGCGCGCGGTTCGACTGCACCCCACGTGAGTGGCGGGCTGCGCGGTCTGACGGCACGTGACTGCGATACTCGATTGATGGGTCCGCCGGTCACGGTGTGCCGCTCGTGATCGGAGGGATTCCGCATGGTCTACGTCGAGTCGGGTGAACGTCGTCGGCAGGTGATCGACGCTGCGCGTGTCGCGTTGATGCGTGAGGGGGTCGGTCGTGTGTCGATGCGGGTGGTGGCTGCGGAGGCGGGGATTCCGCTCGGCACCCTCCAGTACGTGTTCCCCACCAAGCTCGGTCTCCTCGAGGCAGTGATCGATGATCTCGTCGATGAGATCGCACGTGTTCTTCGGGCATCCGGATCGGTCGAATCAGGGTTGGAGAACTCGATTCGCGAGGGCGTCAGGACGTTCTGGTCGAGTCTCGTCGTCGAGCATGCGGATCTCCAGCTTCTGCAGTACGAACTGGTCACCCACGCTTTGAGAACTCCTGGGCTGCAAGAACTTCCGCGCCGCCAATACGACTCGTACGTCGATGCGGTCACCTCGTGGTTCACCGCGGCCGCGGACCGGTCGGGAGAAACGGCGGCGCTCGAGTTCAGTCAGCTCGCACGTCTGCTCGTCGGCGGAATCGACGGGCTGCTCTTGCAGAGCGTCGTGAATCCGGACAACGCCCGCTCCGAACGAGACCTCGAACGCGTCATCGACATGGTCGTCGCCGTCGCGGGCATCTCCGCCTGATCCACGACTCTGGATCTTTGGTGTGATCTGCCTTACACTCCTGACACAGTCATACGACTGACTGAGTTCGTGACAAGCGCTGAGGAGAGCGGCATGGAGAACGTCGATGTGATCGTGGTCGGGGCCGGACTGGCAGGGTTGAGCGCTGCGCGCTCCCTTGTGGCGGACGGCAAGCGCGTTGTGGTGCTGGAGGCGCGCGACCGTGTCGCCGGTCGAAACCACGGCGGATTCCTCTCGAACGGTGTCCCAGTGGAACTCGGCGGTCAGTGGGTCGGCGCGACGCAGGATGTGGTCCTCGACCTCATCGACGAACTCGGTCTCGAGACCTTCCCCACCTACGACGACGGCGAGGCGATCACGTACGTCGACGGTCAGCGGCTGCGGTACTCGGACGAGACGTTCGGTCTGCCGGTCGAGGTGGCAATCGAGGTCGGGCGGATCTGGGAGCAGATCGAGATCCTGGCGTCGACTGTCGACCTCGCACAGCCATGGGCTTCTCCGGACGCAGCGACTCTCGACCGGCAGACGCTCGACGGGTGGCTCACCGGAATCTCCGACGACTCCATCGCGATCCGGATGTTCCGCACCCTGGTGCCGGCCATCTTCTCCGCCGAGACTCCCGAGTTGTCGCTTCTCCATTTCGTGTTCTACGTGAAGTCGGGCACCAGCCTCGAGATCCTCGCCGCCACCACGGGCGGCGCGCAGGAGCGCCGCGTGGTCGGCGGCACACATCTCATCTCCGAGCGCATGGCCGCCGAACTGGGTGAGCGCGTTCGCTTGAACACTGTGGTGCGCGACATCGCGCAGGACGACGACGGCGTGGTCGTCACGTTTGAGGGCGGACAGGTGTCCGGGTCGCATATCGTCGTCGCAGTGCCGACCACACTGGCCTCACGCTTCCGGTACTCGCCGCCGCTGCCGTCCGCGCGCGACGCCCTCACGCAGCAGATGCCTGCGGGATCGGTGATCAAGTACCACGTCGCGTACAACACCCCGTTCTGGCGTGAAGACGGTCTGAGCGGGTTCGTACTCGGGTTGGACAGTGCGTTCGGAGTGGTCCTGGACAACTCACCGAACGACGCCTCCTGCGGCGTGCTTGTCGGATTCATCGAAGGCGCGCACGCCCGCACGGCCGCCGAGCAGACCGCCGACGAGCGTCGGGCTGCCGTGATCGCGCAGTTGGTCGAGTACTTCGGACCGCAGGCCTCTGAGCCGATCGAGGTGATCGAACAGGATTGGATGGCCGAGGAGTTCACCCGCGGGTGCTACGGCGGTCGGCTCGGTGCGGGCGTGTGGACCCAGTACGGCCGGGCGCTGGCGGCACCGGTCGGCCGCATCCACTGGGCGGGCGCCGAGACGTCGGATGTCTGGAACGGATACATGGACGGCGCGATCAGGTCCGGTCGCCGCGCTGCGGCCGAGATCCGCGATTCGGGACGCGCGGACGCATGAGTGGCCTCCCGGATCGCGTGGATGTCGTGGTCGTCGGCGCAGGCATGTCCGGACTCGTCGCCGCGCGTGATCTGACGCGCGCCGGCCTCGACGTCTGCGTCGTCGAGGCAGCGGATCGACCCGGCGGACGCGCCTACGGTGTCACGTCGAGCCTCGGCTCCCGGCTCGACCTCGGCGGACAGTGGGTCGGGGCCGGGCACGAGCGGCTGCTCGCGTTGACCGACGAACTCGGCGGAACGGTCTACCCGATGGAGACTCCGCGCGTTCCGCGCATCGTCGACTGCGGTCGCCGGGTTCGGCCGTACTCCCCCGCCATGCTCACCGGGGTCGCGAGTATCGCCGCGCTCGAACTGATGTCGCGGACCCGCGTGCCCCACAAGTGGAGCGGCCTCACGCTCGACCGACTGATCTCACGTGTCCCCGGTGCACGGACCCGCAGACTGCTCTCGTTGGTGGCGGGCGTGTCGTCGACGGCCGAACTCGACAAAGTCACTCTGGGTGCGTTCGCGACCACAGTGGGCGTGATGGGTGGCACCGTGGGAATGCTCTCGTCACGGGGTGGCGCACAGGAGTCCCTGATCGTTGAAGGAGCAGGTCACCTGGTCGATCGCATGGCCGACGACCTCGGCGCGCGAGTGGTGCTCGGTGTGAGGGCCACCGCGGTGCGACGGGGCGATGAGGGAGTCGACGTATCGACCTCGGCGGGGCGGATAGCAGCCGATCATGTGGTGATCGCGGTGCCGCCGCCGGTGGCGAAGCGCATCGCCCATCACCCGCGACTGCCAGACGGCCGAACGAACGCGGAGCGGTCGATGCGCATGGGGTCGGTGTACAAAGCCGTCGCCGTCTACCCGACGCCGTTCTGGCGAAAGGACGGTCCCGCGGAGACCTTGGCGATGGGCGACATCGGAATCGGCGTCTTCGATTCGTCTGCCCCCGGCGGGGCAGGTCACCTCACCGTGCTTGTCGGAGGATCGGACGCTCGGACGTTCGACGATCTCGGCCCGCAGGAACGCCGGGCTCGCATTCTCGACGTCCTCGGAGACCTGTTCGGAGACGACGCCCGCACTCCTGCCGACTGGCACGACAAGGTGTGGCATCTGGACGCCTTTGTCGAGGGCGGATACGTCGCGATGCCGCTGCCTGGAACCGTCGGCGCAGACCTCCCCGCATATTCGACGGCGTCCGGTCGGGTCCATTGGGCGGGAACCGAGACGTCCGACGATCACCCCGGCTATCTGGAGGGGGCGATCTGCGCAGGCCGGCGTGCGGCTGCCGAGATCACCGACCTCAGACCGTGACAAATCCCTTCTTGACCATCCAGTCGCGTGCGACGTCGGCGGGTTCCCGTCCGTCGACGTCCACCTGGCGGTTGAGTTCGCTCATCTCCTCGGACGTCAACGCGTCCATCACCGGCTTGGTGACCCTCGCGATAGACGGGTGAGCCTCGGCAGTCTCCGACCGCATCGTGACCGCCGCGTTGTAGTGCGGGAAGAAGTGGCGGTCGTCCTCGAGAAGTGCCAGATTCAGCGCCTTGATGCGGCCATCCGTCGTGAACACCTCGCCGAACGCACAGTTGCCGTTCGCAGTGGCCTGATAGATGATCCCCGTCTGCAGGATCTGCGTCGGCGCAGCCGACACCGGGAACTCATACGCTTTGGCCATCCCGGGAAAACCGTCTTGACGGCTCCTGAACTCGGTCTCCAGACATGTGCTGGCCGAACCCGGATCACGCTTGACCAGGTCCGCGTACTGCGAGAGCGTCCGAACTCCCAGCGAGGCGAGATTCTTCTGATTGACCGCGAGCGCGTACGTGTTGTCCAGCGGCGCGGGGTTCACCCATACGACGTCGTTCTGCTTGAGGTCCGCATCGCGAACCGCATCGAACTGTGCGGTCGGGTCGGCGATTGGCTTCTCGTTGCCGAGATAGTTGATCCATCCGGTTCCCGTGTACTCGATCGCGAGGTCGACCTGTCCGGCCACCATCGCGTCGCGGGACGAGTTCGATCCTTGGATGTTCGTCAGATCCCGGACGTCCGCGCCCGCCGCGGCCACCGCGAACTCCAGGATGTAACCGAGCGTCACCTGTTCGGTGAAATCCTTCGAGCCGACGGTGATCTTGGCGCCGACCAGGTCGGGTTGTTCGGTGATCGACCCCGGCTTCACCGGCAAGGGAAGCGCACCACCCGATTCGAGGCCGCACGCGGCTCCAGCAGCGACCATGACGGTTGCGACGGTCGCGGCGACCGCGATGCGCAGTGAACGTCTTCTCATCGGAGTCCCTTCGGTCCCAGGTACCGTTCGGCGAGTGCGCCGCACCAGTCGACGATCAGAGCGAGACTCACCGCGAGCACGGCACCCAGGACGAGCGTCACGTTGTCCCGGAGTTTGTAGCCGGTGTCGATGAGGATGCCGAGACCACCCGCGTCGACGAGGAAGCACAGGGTCGCCGTGCCCACTGCGAGGACGAGGGAGGTCCGCAGTCCCGCGAGGATGAACGGCACGGCCAGCGGCAATTCCACGGTCAGCAGGATCCGGACCTCCGACATGCCTTGGCCGCGCGCGGCGTCTATCAACGCGCGATCGACCTCGTTGAGGCCGAGGATGCTGTTCCGCAACACCGGCAGCAGTGAGTAGAACGCGACCGGCAGCACACCGATCCAGAAGCCGGTGGTCGCCGTCCACAGGAAGAAGAGCACCAGCAGACCGATGGCGGGCGCCGCCTGCCCGATGTTCGCGATGCCGACGAACAACGGCGCCAGCCAGCGGAAGCGGTTCCGGGTGACGAGGACGGCGAGCGGAACGGACACGGCCAGCACGATCGCAGTGATCGCCACGGTCAGTGCGAGGTGCTCGCCGATCAACTGGGCGATGTACGAGGTGTTGATCGTCGCCTTCTGCGTGTCGGTCAAGTCTCTGCTCAACGCCCACGTGAGGACGCCGCCCGCGAGAACTGCCACCACGAGCGGTTGCGCCCAGAGTTGGATGGTCGTCGAGCGCGCGACCTTCGTCTCGGTGGTCATCGGGCCGGGCCGTCGGTCGCCGCAGGCGTCTCGACGGGATTCGCAACGAGCCCGGCTTCGGCGATCGGCGGATCGCCGCGGTGCTCGTCACGCATCGACCTGATCGCGTCGATCAGCGTCTCGATCGTGACCACTCCTGCGTACCGGCCGCGAGTGCCCGTGACCACTGTCGATGCGTTCCGTTCGGCCAGGATCGCCTCCAACGCGTCCTGGAGAGTCGAGGAGGTGGTTACCATCTCCCCGAGCGGGAGCCCGACGTTCCGGAGCGACGTGGCTCCCGCGAGGTGAGCGCGGTCCGTCCACCGGACGGGACGATCCCGGTTGTCCAGGATCACGCCCCAGTCGTCGATGCGTGTAGCGAAGTCGGACACAGGTTCGTCTTCTCTGGCAGTCGGACGGTCTTCGATGTCGACGTCACGGACCCGTTTGAGATTCAACTGCTGGAGTGAGGCGCCCTGCCCGACGAAGCCCGCGACCGTGTCGTTGGCGGGATTGGCGAGGATGGCCTCGGGTGTGTCGTACTGGAGGATTCGGGACTGTTCGCCGAGGACGGCGATGCGATCACCGAGTTTCACCGCTTCACTGAAGTCGTGGGTCACGAAGACGATAGTCTTGCGCAGTTCCTCTTGAAGCTGCATGAGTTCGTCCTGGAGCAGGCCGCGGGTGATGGGATCAACCGCGCCGAACGGTTCGTCCATCAGGAGGACCGGCGGGTCGGCCGCCAGCGCGCGAGCCACGCCGACCCGCTGCTGTTGCCCTCCGGACAGCTGACGGGGATAGCGATGTGCGAACTGGTCGGCGTCGAGTCCGACCATGTCGAGGAGTTCGGCGACGCGATCGGCGATCCGCTGCTTGTCCCACTTCAGCAGTTTCGGGACCACCGCGATGTTCTGGGCGACAGTCATGTGCGGAAACAGGCCACCCTGCTGGATGGCGTACCCGATGCTCTGCCGGAGCTTGTTCGCGTCGAGCGACAACGCGTCGCGTCCACCGATGGTGATCCGGCCGGACGTCGGTTCTATCAGCCGGTTGATCATTCTCATCGTGGTCGTCTTCCCACTGCCGGACGGCCCGACGAACACCACGATCTCGCCTGCGGGAATCGTCATCGACACGTCGGCGACCGCCGGCGTCTTCTGGCCGGAATACGTCTTCGAGACATGATCGAGAACGATCTCCACGCCGGAGACGTCACCGGATCTCGATTCTGGACTCTCGGTCATCGGATTCCCTTCGAGGTGGTGAGCCGGCCGATCAGAACGTAGATCCCGTCGAGGATCAGCGCGAGGATCACGATCAGGACCGTGCCGGTGAGTGCTTGTGGGATCGCTGTCGGGCTGCCCACTCGGGACAGTCCGGAGAAGATCAGGTTTCCTAGACCGGGCCCCTTGGCGTAGGCCGCGATCGCGAGGATTCCCATCGCCATCTGAGTGCTGACGCGCATGCCGGTCAAGATCGAAGGCCATGCGAGAACCAGCTCGACTCGGGTGAGGACACGGAGCCGACTCATGCCGATGCCGCGTGCCGCGTCTGTCACGGCGGGGTCGACGGCGCCGAGACCGACGATCGTGTTCCGCACGATCGGCAACAGCGAGTACATGGTCAGCGCGATGACAGTTGGAGGAACTCCCAGACCGAGAATCGGGATCAGCAGGCCCAGGAGTGCAAAGGACGGAATCGTGAGAATGGTGCTCGACAAAGCGGTGGCGATCGCTGACCCGGCCGGGCTCCGATACACGGCGATTCCGACCAGGACCCCGATGACCGTCGCGAGAAGAAGGCATTGAATGACGGCACTGACGTGCAGGTACGAATCGACGGCCAGTTGTGACCGCCGGTGGCTGATGAAATTCCAGATATCGTTCAGTGGATTTCTCCTCTAATCGATATAGACCGTAGCCCAGTTCGCACAGTCAATCGTTCGTTCATACGATTATCGACGATCCCAGGACGCAGTTTAAGGGTCCTGGCCAGGGCTTCTCCGGATGGAAAGTCAGCCGCGCGCTTCGCCGAGTCGCCAGTACCCGGAGAAGAGAATCCGCTCGCGCCCGACTCCTCGATCCTCGACGAGGTGTCGCCGCATGCGGCGAATCGCAGACCGTTCTCCGCACAGCCACACCAGACCCACATCAGATGCGACCGACGCTGCGCGGAGCGCTTCGTCGAGCGCCGCGCCCGGGATTCGCGAACCGCGGACGACCCACTCGATCGACGTCGCCGAATCGACGGCCACTCGGTCCGACGCCGTGCCGACCTCGATCAGAACCCGGGTCGGCGACGACGGTGTCGTCTCGAGGATCCGCGCGATCGCCGGGAGCGCCGTCTCGTCGCCGACAAGCAGGCGCGACACCGGCGAGACAGCGGACGAGTACATCGCAGTGCTCTCCCGGATCCCGACAGCGGTCCCGATTCGGGCTCGACGAGCGAACCGTGTGCCGGGGCCTTGATCGCCGTGCACGACCACGTCGACGTCGACCTCGCACATCTGCGGGCGGTGTGCTCTCACGGTGTACCACCGCAGGTCGGGCCGGACGTCGTCGTCCATCGCACTGACCGCGGCCCGGATGTTCGGGCCGTCGTCGAGGGACGGCAGCATCAGCGGCTGATCCGCGGTGGTCGGCATGAGGAGCCCGATGTACTCGTCGGGGCCGGACGGAACAAAGCCGACGAGTTCGGGCGCCCTCAGCGTCAGGCGTCTCATCCGCGGCGTCAGGTCGGCCACCGCGCCCACCGTCGCCGCATACACCCGGCCGTCAGCCACGGCGCCGACCGCCCGCCAGCAGAAGCCAGAGGAAGAACACGCCGCCGATGACCACGGTGACCGCGCCGACTGGAATCGGTCCGGGCAGTGAGTACTGGGCGATGAGGTCGGACACCGCGAGGATGGTCGCTCCGGTCAACGCCGACACGACGAGACTCCGCGTCCGGGCGAGCGCATACGCGATGTGCGGGGACACCAGCGCGACGAAGGCGATCGGGCCGGCGACGGCCACGGCGACTGCGACCAGCAGTGTGGCCACACCGATCAGCACCCACCGAAGACCGACGGTCCGGACACCCAGCGTGACCGAGACGCTCTCTCCCAGTGCCGACAGCCGCGACGCCGCCGATGTGGCGGCGAGGATCGGGGCTGCGATGACCAGCGCGATCAGCATCGGCCACAGATGATCCCAACCGCGACCTTGCAGCGATCCAATGAGCCAGGCCTGCGCGGTGGTCGCACTGGCCACGAACACCTGCGTGAGGATGTAGTCGACGATCGCCGTCGCCATCGCGGCGATCGCGATTCCGGACAGGATCAGCTGGACGCCCTGCAATCCGGATCGTGCACTGATCAGCAGGATCAGGGCAGCTGCGACGACCGCACCTATCGCCGCTCCGACAGCGGCTTGAGTCAGCGAACCACCGAGCACCAGGATCACCACGACGGCACCGACTGAGGCGCCGTGACTCACGCCGAGCATGTCGGGCCCGGCGAGCGGGTTGCGCGTCGTCGATTGAAACAGCGAACCCGAGACGGCGAGTGCCGCGCCGACGGTGATCGCCACGAGGGCACGCGGCAGTCGTCGGGTGAGGACGAAGAAGTCGGTGAGTCGGTTCGGCGGATCACCGAGCAGGGTGTCGATCAGCGCGGCCGGACTGACCCGGTATTCACCCAACAGGAGCGACGCCACCAGGACGACTGCCAGCAGACCCACCAGGGCCGCCGTGGTGATCGCGGTGCGCTTGCTGTATCGCATCGACCAGGTGCCGTACCGCGACCGGATGACCCGATCGTCGGATGTGAGGGCGTGGTCGGCGACGGCGTGTGAGGAGATCACGACAGACCAGCCTTTCGTCGACCGTTGACGAAGAAGATGAGCATCGGGCCGCCGATGAGCGCCATCACAACACCGACCTGCACCTCGCCGCCTCTGCCGATGACCCGCCCGACCACGTCCGCCACCAGCAACAGCGTCGGCGCGGCGAGCATCGACAACGGCAGCAAGAGCCGGTGATCAGGGCCGATCACCGGACGCAACAGATGGGGCACCACCAGTCCGACAAACGCGATCGGGCCGGCGAGTGCCGTGGCCGTGCCTGCCAGCAGAGTCACCGCCACGAGGGCAAGGACCCTGACTCGTGCGGGCCGGGCGCCCAGCGACCGCGCGGTGTCGTCGCCAAGGGCCAACGCGTTCAACGACGACGCTGATGCGAGAGCGAGGACTGCACCTGCGACCACAAATCCGAGCAGCGGAAGCGCCTCCTCGACCGGTCGTGCGGTCAACGATCCGACGCGCCAGAATCGGTACACGTCCAGAACCGACTCGTCGGTCAGGACGAGGGTCTGAGTGACCCCGGACAACACTGCGGCGAATGCGACGCCCGCGAGTGTCAGGCGCACGGGTGAGCCTGCGACGACTCGGCTCGACGAGAACGCCAGGATCACGATGGACGCGGCCGCTGCCCCGGCCAGCGCCAGCCAGACCGATCCGACGGCGCCGAGCGAACCGAACACCGTGAGGCCCACGACGACGCCGAACGACGCGCCTGCATTCACACCGAGGACGCCGGGGTCGGCGAGCGGGTTGCGCGTGACAGCCTGCATCAGGACGCCCGCCAGGCCGAGTGCGACTCCGCAGATCAGAGCGTTGACGGTTCGGTTGACGCGAAGTGTGCCGACGATGTTCACGACGTTCTGGTCGCCGGTGCCGAGGAGGGCCTGGATGACGTCCCCGATGGGTGTGAAGCGTGCGCCGACGGCGAGACTCAACACGACGGCGACAACGAGCAGGGCCACGCACGCAGGGACCGCGATCCAGTTTCGCCGGCGAGCGCCGGCAGACAGATCGTCGTCCGGTCGCTTCACGGCCGTTGAAGAGGGCATGTTTGGGAAGTGTAGCCAACCCTACTATTGTCCTTGAACATGCAACTATCTCAGCGTCCCTCCCCACGCAGTCGGCGCGGACTTGTAGCCGCAGTCGTCGGCGCCTTCGCAGTGATCGCCCTCGTCGTCTCCGGGTGCGGCTCGTCCGATGACGGCGCATCCAGCGGTGGCGACCCGTACACCGTCAAGCACGCCATGGGCGAGACGACGCTCGAGGGCGTCCCCCAGCGCATCGTGGTGCTCGACTCGCCGCACCTCGACGCGCTCATCGCACTCGGCATCACACCGGTCGGCGCCCCGGAGATCGGTGCGGGCCGCGGCTTTCCCGGCTACCTCGCCGACAAGCTGACCGATGTCGCTCCCGTCGGCTACATCGCGGAACCGAACGTCGACGCGATCGCCAACCTCGCCCCCGATCTCATCATCGGATCCAAGGTGCGGCATGAGGCGCTGTACAAGGAACTCTCGGCCATCGCGCCGACGGTCTTCTCCGCCGACACCGGCACCAACTGGCACGAGCAGGCTGAACTGACCGCCGCAGCGGTCAACCAGTCGGCCAAGATGACCGAACTCCTCGCAGGTGTCGACGAGCGCGCGGCCGAAGTCGGAACGAAGGTCGGCGCCAAGGGCAAGAGTGTCTCGATCGTGCGCTTCCGCACCGACAACTTCCGCCTCTACGGACCCGGAACGTTCTCCGGATCGGTCCTGTCCACGATGGGTTTCACCTTCGGTGACCGCCAGTGGAACGAGTACTCGATGGCTGAATTGAGCCCCGAGCTGTACGAGCAGATCAACGGAGACGTCGTGTTCTACACGAGCCCCGGCGGCGATCCGGCGGCGACGACTCAGGCGTCGGTGACCAAGCTGTGGTCCGGCCTGCCTGCGGTCAAGGCGAACAAGGCGTTCAGTGTCGACGACGACACCTGGATGGTCGGCATCGGCGTCATCGGTGCGGGTCTGGTCACCGACCAGGTCGAGAAGCTGCTGGCCTGAGCAGATTCATGAAGCACGACGACGCTGTGTTGACCGCCACCGGCCTGTCCATCTCCTACGACGGCCGCGAGGTGGTGCACAGCGTCGACGTCGCGCTCACCGAGGGCGCCTTCACGGTGATCCTCGGGCCGAACGCATCCGGGAAGTCGACAGTGCTGCGCTCGCTCGCCCGGGTTCACAAGCGCGACGACGGCGACATCGTCTTCGACGGCAAGAGCCTCGACGCATACGGTTCCAAGGAGCTGGCCCGGCGACTCGGACTGCTTCCGCAGGATGCGGTGTCGCCGGAGGGCATGCGCGTCGCCGATCTGATCTCCCGGGGAAGGCATCCTCACCACTCGGCATTGCAACGGTGGACCACCGAGGACGACGAGGCCACGCGAGCCGCGATGGCTGCGACCGGGACCACTGCCTTGGCCCAACGATTCGTCGACCAGTTGTCCGGCGGGCAGCGGCAACGCGTCTGGGTCGCGTTGCTCTTGGCTCAACAGACCGATGTGATGCTCCTCGACGAACCGACGACGTTCCTCGACATCGCGTACCAGTTCGAGCTGCTCGACCTGCTCCGCGACCTGAACCGCGGGGGCAAGACGGTCGTCGCAGTCCTGCACGACCTGAATCAGGCGGCGCGGTATGCCGATCAGTTGATCTTGATGAAGGACGGTGAGGTCGTGGCGACCGGTTCGCCGTCGGAACTGTTGACCGCAGAGCGTGTCCACGACGTGTTCGGGATCGAGGCGGTCGTCGTCGACGATCCGGTGACCGGCACTCCGATGGTGGTCCGCCGCTAGGACGTGTCTCCTATTTCGCTGGCTCGGTGAGGCGCAGCGCGAGACGGGTGCATGTGGCGGCGAGGTCGTCGATCGACACATCGCGTTCGACGATCCACGCCTCGATGAGACGATTCACTCCCCCGACCACGAACCGCGCCGCGGGTCGGAGTTCGGCGTCGTCCACAGCCCGCCCATCGGGTTCGCCCGCGATCTCGACGAAGTGTGCGAGCACGATGTCGGCGACCAGATCGAGCGTCTCGTTCCTTCGATGCTCGAGGCCGGGGACGCTCGACACGTCCGTTGTCATGATCCGGAACGCCTCGGGGTCGTCGGCAACCGCGCGCAGGAACGCGGTGAGCGCTGCGTGCAGTCGTCTGCCGATCGAGCCGCCGGTCTCGGAGCTCGACTGCACCATGGTGGCGACCATCTGTTCCCGGACGCCGTCGGCGATCGCGACGAGGTACGCGTCCCGATTGTCGAAGTTCTCGTAGAAGTAGCGGGCGGCCAGTTCGGCGTCCCGGCACACCCCGCGGATGCTGATGTCGCCGATTCCCGCTCGGCCCCAGGTGGTCCGGCCGACGGCGAGCAGACGTGTTCGGCGTTCGTTCCGCCGGTCGTCGGCGGTCACGCCCGCGTAATCGCGCACTGCTGCTGGTCGAGTCATTGACAGCAGAGTCTAGTCGCTCTAGATTCGGCACACAGGTGTTATCCAATACCTCGGTGAACCGGAAGGCATGACCTTGACGAGTCAGATCCCCCGACGGCATCCCACTACGCCCGCAGCGGTCCCGCCGGGCGTCGCGGCGTTTGCTCGTCTCCTCCGGATCAGTGCGCCCGACGAAGCTCAGTTCCGCCGCTACGGCGAAGCACTGAACGAAGGCGATCCCCTCATGGACGACCTCGTCGACTGGATGGTCGCTGTGGGCGTCAAGACGATCCGTCCGAAGTTCGAGCTCGCACTCGAGCGCGGCATCGCTCACGTCGACGACGCACCACAAGAGTTGCGCGACTTCTTCGCCGTCGTCGAGGACACTCCGTCGTGGGTCGACCACGATGCGCTTCGCACTGCCGGGCTGGCGATGAACTCGAGCGGTGTCGACGGCCTGTACATCGCGCGGGACGTCTCCCTCGTCGGCGGCTACACGTTCTCCGGATTCAATCAGACTCTGCTGCGCACGGGAGCTCTCGAGAAGGGCTCGAACACCCGGTTCGCCGAGACCTCGCAGTGGGCGATCGATGTGATCAGCGCGGGTGGTCTCGACCGTTTCGGCGCGGGCTACCGGTCGACTCTACGAGTCCGATTGATTCACTCGCTCGTCCGACGCCACGTCGTCGCAATGGAGGATTGGGACTCCGACCTGAACGGCCTTCCGATCAATCAGACCGACATGGCAGCCACCATCGTCGGTTCTCTTGTGGCGCCCGCGCTGGGCGGCCTCGGCATCGGCCTCTTCCACACGCCGGCCGAGTACGCGGCGATCGCTCATCTGACCAGGTATGTCGGCTGGTTGATGGGCATCTCCGACGAGTTCCTGCCGACCGACTTCTCCGGTGCCGTGAGACTCCTCCATCACACCTCCGCGGCACTCGCCGTTCCGGACGGCACCTCGAAGCAACTCGCCCGGCCGATGGCTGACGATCCGCTGACCTGGAACTATCCGCGCATGCAGGCGGCCAGGAGGCGGATCGCTCGATCTCAGCACCTGTCGATCAGCACGTTCTTCCTCGGGCGTGGTGCGATGCGCACTCTCGGCCTCCCCACAAACACCCTGCCGTGGTACCCGCTTGTGAAGATCCCGGTGAACCTCGTCGAGTCCGCCCTCCGCCTTCTGCCAGGTGGACGAGAGCGCTCCGCAGCCCGGGGCGTGCGTGCGCAACAACGGTTTCTGTCGGTGATGGAAGCCGCACCGGTCACGATCGGGGCGACAACTCACCTCGCTGCACATGCTGCCTGACCTGCACTGACGGGCCGCCTCTTCGACGATCCGGCATGTCTGATTTTTAGTTAGCTGTTGGAAACTAATAGAGTCGCGGGTGTTCCGACACATCCAGGAGTCCGCATTGACCGACATCACAAGTCACGACGTCGCGACCATGTACCAACACCTCACCAGGGTGAACCGCACTTTGCGCGCCCACGGTGCCAGCGCCGGGCTGTCGGCGGGCACCGCGAGCAGCCTCTGGACGATCCTCAACAACGCGCCGATCCGAGTCACCACGCTCGCCGAACGTGAGTCGGTGGCCGTGCCCACGATGTCGAAGATCGTCACGTCCCTTGTCGACCGCGGCTACGTCGCCAAGGTGAAAGACCCGGACGATGCGCGCGTGATCCTGTTGGAACCCACCGACGCGGGCCGTGAGGTCATCACCGAGATGCGGTTCGTCCGCACACGTGCACTCGCCGACGCACTCACACGCCTGTCCCCCACCGAACGAGCCACCGTCGACGACGGTCTGCGTCTGCTCGCCGACGCAATCGCCGCCGACTCCGAGGAGAACCGCGCATGACCGCACCCGCATCCGCCGTCACCGCTGACGAACCCGATCCGCACTACAAATGGATCGCACTCTCGAACACCACCCTCGGGATGCTGATCGCCACCATCAACAGCTCGATCGTTCTGATCGCCCTGCCCGACATCTTCAAGGGCATCAAGCTGAACCCGCTCGAGCCCGCCAACACCAGTTACCTGCTCTGGATGATGATGGGCTTCCTCGTCGTCACGGCTGTCCTGGTCGTCAGCTTCGGCAGGCTGGGCGACATGTTCGGACGTGCTCGCATGTACAACATGGGCTTCGCCGTGTTCACGGTCTCGTCCATCTTCCTGGCGATCACATGGTTCGACGGACCGGCCGCGGCCATCTGGCTGATCGCCTGGCGCGTGATCCAAGGCATCGGCGGCGCGTTCCTGATGGCCAACTCGTCGGCCATCCTGACCGACGCGTTCCCCGCGCACCAGCGAGGGCTCGCGATGGGCATCAACGGCGTCGCAGCCATCGCGGGTTCGTTCCTCGGTCTGTTGATCGGCGGAGTGCTGGCGCCGATCCAGTGGCACTACATCTTCCTGGTCTCGGTTCCGTTCGGCGTCGTGGGCACGGTCTGGGCGTACCTCAAGCTCCGCGACACGGGGGTCCGGACCACCGCACGCATGGACTGGTGGGGCAACGTGACCTTCGCCGTCGGTCTCATCGCGATTCTCATCGCCATCACTTACGGCATCCAGCCCTACGGCGACTCCGACATGGGCTGGACCAACCCCTGGGTGCTCACAGGCCTCATCGGCGGCCTTGCGGTCCTCGTGCTCTTCCTCTGGATCGAGACCCGTGTCGACAGTCCGCTGTTCGACCTCAGCCTCTTCAAGAGTCGGTCGTTCAGCGCAGGCAACGCAGCCAACCTGATGGCCTCGATCGGACGCGGCGGACTGCAGTTCATCCTGATCATCTGGCTCCAGGGAATCTGGCTCCCCCAGCACGGCTACGACTATTCGCAGACACCGCTGTGGGCCGGTATCTACATGGTTCCGATGACCATCGGCTTCCTGCTCGTGGCTCCCGTGTCCGGTGCGCTGTCCGATCGCCTCGGGACGAAGTGGTTCACCACGCTCGGCATGCTGATCACCGCGGGGACCTTCGTTGCGCTGATCGCGTTGCCTGTCGATTTCTCGTACGTGTGGTTTGCGATCATCTTGTTGATCAACGGTGTCGGGATGGGGCTGTTCGCCTCCCCCAACCGCGCCGAGGTCATGAATTCGCTGCCCGCCCACGCGCGTGGGTCGGGTGCCGGCATGATGACGACGTTCCAGAACGCGGCCATGGTCCTGTCGATCGGTGTGTTTTTCTCGCTGATGATCGCCGGACTGAGCGCACATCTGCCTGACGCCATGTACTCGGGACTCACCGAGAACGGGCTTCCGGCGAGTCAAGCGACGGACATCGCGAACCTTCCGACCGTCGGTGTGCTGTTCGCCGCATTCCTCGGCTACAACCCGATCAAAGAACTACTCGGAAGCACAGGCGGTCACGTGCCGGGTGTCGACGTCGATCACCTGACCGGCCTGGACTTCTTCCCGCATCTCATCTCCGACCCGTTCTCGGACGGTCTGAGTGCGGCGTTCACCTTCGCACTCGTCTGCTGCGTGCTGGGAGCAGTGTTCTCTTTGTTCACCGATTCGAAGCCGGCGGCACCCGACGACGTGCCCCTCGCGGAGCGACACCACGAATCGGTCGGCGAGGAACTCGCCGCAACCGCGAGCGTCGCGAGCGGCGAGGCCCCGTCCGAACTCGTCGACTGACGCCGGCCGCGCGGGGTCAGTCGGTGGTCACGTACTGGGCGAGGTGCTGCCCGGTGAGCGTCGTCGCGTCGGCGACCAGATCGGCCGGGGTGCCCTCGAAGACCACGGTGCCACCGTCCTGTCCCGCGCCAGGGCCGATGTCGATGATCCAGTCGGCGTGCGCCATGACCGCCTGATGATGCTCGATCACGATCACCGACTTGCCCGCGTCGACGAGTCGGTCGAGCAGGCCCAAGAGCTGCGCCACGTCGGCCAGGTGGAGACCGGTCGTCGGTTCGTCCAACACGTAGGTCGTCGCCTTCTCGGCCATAGCGGTCGCGAGTTTGATGCGCTGGCGCTCGCCGCCGGACAGCGTGGTCAACGGCTGGCCGAGGGTCAGGTAACCGAGTCCGACGTCGGCCAGCCGCACGAGGATCTTGTGCGCGGCCGGCGTACGGGCTTCTCCGTCCGCGAAGTACTCGAGCGCCTCGTCGACCGACATGGCGAGCACCTCGCTGATGTCGCGGCCCCCGAGGCGGTACTCCAGGACGTCGGAGTTGAAACGTTTGCCCTCACAGTCGTCGCAGGGCGTGGCCACGCCGGCCATGGTGGCCAGATCGGTGTAGATGACGCCCGCGCCCTTGCAGGTCGGGCAGGCGCCCTCCGAGTTCGCACTGAACAGGGCGGGCTTGACCCCGTTGGCCTTGGCGAACGCCTTGCGGACAGGTTCGAGGAGGCCCGTGTAGGTTGCGGGGTTGCTCCGCCGGGAGCCTCGGATCGCGGTCTGGTCGATGGTGACGACATCGGCGTCCGACGGCATCGACCCGTGGATCAGTGAGCTCTTTCCGGAACCCGCGACACCGGTGACCACGACGAGCACACCGAGCGGCACGTCGACGTCGACATCCCGAAGATTGTTGGTCGAGGCACCCCGGATCTGGATGTGCCCGGCCGGTGCACGAAATCCGGATTTGAGAGAACTTCGGTACCCGAGATGTCTGCCGGTCAGAGTATCGCTCGAGGTCAGGCCTTCGACGCTGCCTTCGAAACAGATCTCACCGCCGTTCGAGCCGGCTCGGGGGCCGATGTCGACGACGTGATCGGCGATCATGATGGTCTCCGGCTTGTGCTCCACCACCAGAACGGTGTTCCCCTTGTCGCGCAGGCGCAGCAGGAGGGTGTTCATCCGCGCGATGTCGTGCGGGTGCAACCCGATGGTCGGCTCGTCGAAGATGTACGTGACGTCTGTCAGGGCCGACCCGAGGTGGCGGATCATCTTGGTGCGCTGGGCCTCACCTCCGGACAGGGTGCCCGTCGGGCGTTCCAGTGCGAGATAGCCGAGCCCGATCTCGACGAACGAGCAGAGGGTCGCACCGAGTTTGTCCAGCAGCGGCGCCACCGTCGGATCGTCGAGGCCGGCCACCCACGTCGCCAGATCGGAGATCTGCATGCGGCACGCGTCGGCGATGCTGATCCCCGCGATGCGCGAGTTGCGGGCATGCTCGGCGAGGCGGGTGCCGTCGCACTCAGGGCAGGTGTCGGCGGTGACCGCCCGCTCGATGAATGCCCGAACATGCGGCTGCACCGAGTCGATGTCTTTCGAGAGCATCGACTTCGTGATCCTCGGGATCAGGCCCTCGTAGGTGATGTTGATGCCGTCGACCTTGATCTTGACGGCCTCCTTGTACAGCAGATCGTCGAGCTCACGCTTGGTGAACGATTTGATCGGCTTGTCGGCGTCGAAGAAGCCGGAACCGCCGTACACCCGCCCGTACCAGCCGTCCGAACTGAACCCTGGAATGGTGATGGCGCCTTCGTTGAGCGACTTCTCCCCGTCGTAGATCTGTGTGAGGTCGATGTCGGAGACGGTGCCCATTCCTTCGCATCGAGGACACATGCCGCCGAGTCGTTCGAAAGTCGCCTTGGACGCCTTCTTGTCACCCACCTTGATGGCGCCGCTGCCGCTGACAGTCGGGACATTGAACGAGAAGGCGTTGGCCGACGCGACGCGTGGTTCACCGAGACGACTGAACAGGATGCGGAGCATCGCATTCGCGTCGGTGATCGTGCCGACGGTCGATCGAGGGTTGCCACCGATGCGTTCCTGGTCGACGATGATCGCCGTGGTGATCCCGTCGAGGAGATCGACGTCGGGGCGAGCGAGGCTCGGCATGAAGCCCTGCACAAACGAGCTGTACGTCTCGTTGATCAGTCGCTGCGACTCCGCCGCCACAGTCCCGAACACGAGTGAGCTCTTGCCGGAGCCCGACACACCGGTGAACACCGTCAGACGGCGCTTCGGCAGCACCACCGAGACCTCTTTGAGGTTGTTCACTCGGGAGCCGTGCACCCGGATCTGGTCGTGCGAGTCTGCGGGAGGAGCGATGTCAGCCATGCGCACTATTGTGACCGATGGGACGAACCGCTGTCCTGGCGCCGAGCGTCAGCTGTCGACGAGCAGTCCCTGAACGGCGTTTCTCACAGCTGTACGCGTGGCCGAGTCGCCCGTCGGATTGATTCCGATGGCAACGGTCATCGGGGAACTGTTCACAACCGCGATCATGATGTCGTCACCGATGATTCCGGGTCTGCCGGTCACCGGAATGGTACTGGTCAACAGGCTGACCGCGGTCTTCGACTTCTCCAACCGATTCGGCTCGACGACTGTGCCCGTAGGCCCGGTTGTGGTGACGGAGCTGTATCCGGGGCCGACGGCGAGGCATTCGAGGATCTTGCGCGCGACTCCGTCAGTGTTGGTGCTGAAGTCGGATGGAAGCGTACCGACCGCGATTTGAGCGATCCATGTTCCCACCGTCCGCTTGTAGACCCCTTCGGCGTCGGTGACGAACGGGAATGTCGAGGAACCGGAGTCGGCGGTCCAGCCGGTGGGCGGCATCGCCGATGCCGGGATCTCGATCCTTCCCGACTCGATTCGCGAGGTGCCGACGGTGCTCGTCGCCCGGCCGTCGACGCACTGGGTGGGCACTCCGGCCACCACCGCCGGGTCAGTCGGTCGCGATGACGTGGTCGACGTGGTCGACGTGGATGTCGTGGTTGTCGTCGAACTGCTGCTGGACGCGGTGTCTGTCGAGGAGTCCGAGTCACGGTTGATCAACCAGACCATCAGCGCCGCGACAAGAATCGTGACGGCGAGGACGGCGACGACGATCATGATCGTCTTCTTGTTGTTGCTGCCTCCGGCCTGCTGGCCGGGGCCCGAGAACGCAGGTTGCGCGTACTGCGGCGTGTACTGCGGCTGCCCGTACGGTTGTCCCGACTGGTAGCCGGACGACTGCGCCTGCTGGTACGGATTCTGCGGGTAGGCGGCCTGCTGAGTGTAGGGCCGCGTGTACGGCTGCTGTGGAGCGGACTGCGGTGATGGCGTCTGTGGCGGCACAGGTGCAGGCTTCGCCAGGTTCGGCTGCTGCGGCGGCTGTGCCGGAACGCCGACCGACCCCGGGTTGATCATCGTCGGCTGGTACCCGCCAGGGGTCGCTGCACCGGAGTTGAGTGCAGCTCGCAGGTCACGGGCGAAGTCCATACAGGTGGGGTATCGGTTGACGGCCTGCTTGTCCATGCCTCGTGCGAGCACGGCGTCGACGCTCGGCGGAAGGTCGGCTCGGATCGACCGGGCGTGCGGGATCGGGTTGTGAAGGTGTGCGTTGATGATCTCCGTCGGTTTGCGTTCCGGATACGGCGCGCGTCCGGTGAGCAGCCGGAATGCGGTGCACGCCAGGGAGTACTGGTCGGCGCGTCCGTTGAGGTCACCGCCACGGAGCTGTTCCGGTGAGGTGTACTGAATCGACCCCACCGTGAGGTCTGCGGCGGTGAGTGCGGTCTCGTTGCCGACGGTCCGCGCTATGCCGAAGTCGGTGAGGTACACCTTGCGGTGTGTGGCCTGGGTGCTGTCGATGAGTATGTTCGCGGGCTTCACGTCCCGGTGCAGCAGGCCCTTGCCGTGTGCGTAGTCCAGGGCGTCGGCGACTGCGGTGATCACTTCGGCCGCATCGGACGGACTGAACGGACCGTTCTGCTTCATCAGCTCGTTGGCGTCCGCGCCGGGGATGTACTTCATCGTGATCCACAGCTGACCGCGATCCTCACCTCGGTCGTAGACGCTCACGATGCTCGGGTGGTCGAGCGCCGACGCGAGGTCGGCCTCCCGGATGAACCGGGCGCGGTACGTCGGATCCGCAGTCAACTCGCTGGGCAGGAGCTTCAATGCGTCTTGACGAGGCAATCGGGGGTGCTGCGCGAGGTACACCTCGCCCATTCCTCCGGCCCCGAGCGAGCGCACGATTCGGTAACCGGCGAACAGCTGACCTGGACTCAACATGAGGACAGCCTAGTGCCACCGGGCGATGGTTCTATGCCGACGCCGTGCCGCGTCGGAACAACCGCGCGTCGATCGGATCGATCACACGGTCGAGGCGGTTCACGATCACAGGCGCCGCCAGAGAGGTTGCCGCCCCGAGGAGCAGCCCTGCGACGACGTCCGATGTCCAGTGCATGCCCAAGTAGACGCGAGAGACGGCTGACGCGACTGCGACGACTGCGGCCATCGACAGCATCGTCGCCCGAAGGTTTGCCGATGCCGCCGGCGCAGCGAGCACCGCGAGACCGACCACCAGCGCCGTGGTGCCGGTGACGTGTCCGGATGGGAACGACTGGGCCGCCTCGTGGGTCTCGACCTGAACGGCGAACGGAGGCCGACGACGATCAACGAGCAGTTTCAGGAGTTCGGCGACTCCAGCCGCCCCGCACACTCCCGTCAGGAGGGCAGCCGCCCGCCGAACAGAGCGGTCGCGGTACATGAACACCATGGCGATGGTGACGGCGAAGACGACCGTCGTCACCGGACTGAGCACCATCGAGATCGCCTTCGCCGTGTCGATGAGCCAGTCGGTCCGGTGGCCCGCGACGAACCGGGTGACGAGTCGATCGTTGCGGAGTGGGCCGCCGAGAACGGCGACAGCGGCGATGAGGACCAGGAGTGCGCCGGTCGCGGCTGCCGCCCACCGAAGGGGCCGTCGCGTCGTGGTGTCGGTCGAGTGCATCACTCCAGCATCGACCACCGGTCCTGAGAGAGTGCTGTGGTCCTCGCTCGGGTCGGGCGAACACCCTTCGCGCGCAGTCCGGAACAGTTAGCGTGGTCGTCACTACTACAGGCCGTCGGGCGCCTGTCTCGACGAGAGGTCATATTGGACCGCATCAACACGGTCGCCGGAGCCGTCGGCGCCGATCAGCTGGGTAGGGTGCTCGCCCACGAGCACGTCTTCGCCGTCCAGGAGGACTTCCGGCTGAACTATCTCCGCGACTGGGACGAGACCGCTGAGATCGATCGTGCGGTCGAGACGCTGACCCGAGTGAAGCAGTCCGGAATCGACACGATCATGGACGTGTCGGTTCTCGGCATCGGTCGAGACATCGAGCGGGTCGCGAAGGTGGCCGAACGGGTCGACCTGAACATCGTCGCGGCGACCGGGGTGTTCACGTTCAACGACCTGCCCTTCCAACTGCACTACACCGGGCCGGGACTGGGATTCGACGTCGACGACCCGTTGGACGAGATGTTCACGAGGGACATCACCGAGGGGATCGGGACCACGTCGATCAAGGCGGGTTTCCTCGTCTGCGTGCTGGAGTCCGAGGGGCTCACGCCAGGTGTGGAGCGGGTGATGCGGTCGGTGGGGCGCGTCGCGGCCGCCACGGGCATCGGAGTGGTGGTTCACACCAATCCGCACACGCAGTCGGGTCTGGTCGCACAGCGAGTACTCGCCGAGGAGGGCGTCGATCTGACGCGAGTGATGCTGGCGCACAGCGGCGACTCGACCGATGTCGACTATTTGATGCGGATCGCCGACGCCGGCTCGATCATCGGCATGGATCGTTTCGGTCTTGATCTGCTGCTCCCCTACGGCGACCGTCTGGCGACCCTGCTGACGATGCTCGAACACGGGTACGCCGACCGGATGGTGTTGTCGCAGGACGCGTTCTGCGTCAGCGACTGGTTCGACGCCACGGCGATGACGCACGTCGGCGATTGGGACTTCTTCCAGGTCACCGGTCGAGTGATCCCGGATCTGCGAGCGAGCGGAGTCGCCGAGACCGCCATCGAATCGATGCTCGTCGACGTGCCCGCCCGACTGCTGTCACCAGGCGTTCATGCGGATCTTGTTGATCTTCATCCGGAAAAGACTGGACTCAGTCCAGAAAACAGGGCATGATCGAGGCATGGTCACGAACGAGCACACAGCAGCCATCCGGGCTGCCGGACTCCGTGTGACCCGCCCGCGTCTGGCCGTGATGGAAGCGGTCGACGCACACCCTCACTCCGACACGGAAACGATCCTCGCCGCCGTGCGAGGCACGCTGGACGGCGTGTCTCGACAGGCCGTTTACGACGTCCTCCGCGCCTTGACCGATGTGGGACTCGTTCGCCGCATCCAGCCCTCAGGTCACGTCTCGCTGTACGAGACGCGAATCGCCGACAACCACCACCATCTCGTCTGCCGCGTGTGCGGCACAGTGCACGACGTCGACTGCGCCGTCGGTGAGGCGCCCTGCCTCGCCGCATCGGACGATCACGGCTTCCACATCGACGAGGCGGAGGTCATCTACTGGGGCGTCTGCGCTGACTGCGTCGCCGCCTCGGATGCGCTCGAGTAGAGCACCCGCTTCCAGACTCTCCCCAACTTCAGCCCGTTCCACCGAAAGGAATCCCAGTGTCCGATCAAGCAGCGCCCGAGCAGGAAGTCCCCGTCGTCACCGGTTGCCCGATGCACGAAGGACGCATGCAGCCGCCGACCGCAGGCGGCGGCAACCGTGACTGGTGGCCCAATGAGCTCAATCTGAAGGTTCTGTCCGAGAACCCCGCCGAGGGCGATCCGAACGGAGCCGGGTTCGACTACGCTGCAGCGTTCGACACCCTGGATCTGGCCGAGGTGAAGGCCGACATCACCGCAGTCCTGCGCGACTCGAAGTCGTGGTGGCCCGCCGACTACGGCCACTATGGACCGTTCTTCATCCGCATGGCATGGCACGCCGCGGGCACCTACCGCGTCACAGACGGCCGCGGCGGTGCAGGCCACGGCATGCAGCGCTTCGCGCCGCTGAACAGCTGGCCGGACAACACCAGCCTCGACAAGGCGCGCCGTCTGCTGTGGCCGGTCAAGAAGAAGCACGGCGCCTCGCTGTCGTGGGCCGACTTGATCGTCCTTGCAGGCAACGTCGCCCTCGAGGACATGGGCTTCGACACCTTCGGCTTCGCGGGTGGACGCCCCGACAAGTGGGAGCCGGAAGAGGTCTACTGGGGCCCCGAGCGCGGCTGGCTCGACGACGAGCGTTACACCGGCGAACGTGATCTGGAGAACCCGCTCGCAGCCGTCCAGATGGGCCTCATCTACGTCAATCCCGAAGGCCCCAATGGCAACCCCGACCCGCTGCTCGCGGCGAAGGACATCCGCGAGACCTTCGCCCGCATGGCGATGAACGACGAGGAGACCGTCGCCCTCATCGCCGGTGGCCACACGTTCGGCAAGACTCACGGTGCGGGCCCCGCAGACAACGTCGGCCCGGAGCCCGAAGCTGCTCCGCTCGAGCAGATGGGCCTCGGATGGAAGAGCACGTACGAGTCGGGCAAGGGCGGCGACGCCATCACCTCCGGTCTGGAGGGCGCATGGAACAGCACCCCGACCACCTGGGACAACAACTTCTTCTGGACCCTGTTCGCGTACGACTGGGAGCTGACCAAGAGCCCTGCAGGCGCACAGCAGTGGGTGCCGGCGGGCGGCGCGAGCGCAAACAGCGTTCCCGACGCACATGACCCCGAGAAGCGCCACCAGCCGGTCATGCTGACCACCGACCTCGCCCTGCGTGAGGACCCGATCTACGGCCCGATCTCACGTCGCTTCCTCGACAACCCTCGCGAGTTCGCTGACGCGTTCGCTCGTGCATGGTTCAAGCTCACGCACCGCGACATGGGACCGCTCGCCCGCTACCGCGGCGCCGAGGTGCCCTCCGAGAAGCTGATCTGGCAGGACGTCGTCGACGCTCCGGGCGGTGCGCCGATCACCGACGCGGACGTCGCCGATCTGAAGGCACGGATTCTCGCCACCGGGCTGTCGGTCTCGCAGCTCGTCTCCACCGCGTGGGCGTCCGCCGCATCGTTCCGCGGCAGCGACTACCGGGGCGGCGCGAACGGCGCCCGCGTTCGACTGGAGCCGCAGCGCAGCTGGTCGGTGAACGATCCGCAGGCGCTGTCGGAGGTGTTGCCGGTCCTCGAGACCGTCGCCGAGGAGTTCAACGCCTCGTCGTCGACGACTGTCTCCGTGGCAGACGTGATCGTGCTCGCCGGCGCCGCAGCCATCGAGAAGGCGGCCGCCGCTGCCGGTCACGACGTGACCGTGCCGTTCGCAGGCGGTCGCGGTGATGCGACCCAGGAGCAGACCGACGTCGCATCGTTCACCGAGATGGAGCCCCGCTGGGACGGCTTCCGCAACTACGTAGCCGACGGTGTCGACACGCCTGCGGAGTACCTCCTGCTCGACCGCGCGTACCTGCTGCAGCTGACGCCGCCCCAGCTGGCGGTCCTCGTCGGCGGACTGCGTGTGCTCGGCGCGAACCACGGCGACTCGTCGCTCGGTGTGCTCACCGACCGTCCGGGAGTCCTGTCGAACGACTTCTTCGTCAACATGCTCGACATGGACGTCTCGTGGACGGACCAGGGCGACGGCACGTTCGTCGGCACCGATGCGTCCGGTGAGCAGAAGTGGACAGGCAGTCGTGCCGACCTCGTGTTCGGCGCCAACTCGCAGCTGCGCGGCGTCGCCGAGGTCTACGGCGCCGACGATGCGGGCCGCAAGTTCGTCGACGATTTCGTCGCCGCGTGGAATCACGTCATCAACGCAGATCGTTTCGACCTGCGCTGACGCTTGCCACACGCCGGGCCGGGTCCTTCATGGGCCCGGCCCGGCTGTTATTGTGGCGCGCGCTACATTGGCGGAATGAAACTCGGATTGCAGCTCGGATACTGGGGCGCACAGCCCCCGCACAATCACGCCGAACTCGTGGCGGCCGCCGAAGAGCACGATTTCGATGCGGTGTTCACCGCCGAGGCGTGGGGCTCGGACGCCTACACTCCCCTGTCCTGGTGGGGCAGTTCCACAGAGCGGGTCCGCCTCGGCACGTCGGTGATTCAGTTGTCCGCTCGCACACCCACCGCGTGTGCGATGGCCGCCCAGACGCTGGACCACCTCTCCGGAGGGCGTCACATCGTCGGGCTCGGCGTGTCCGGTCCGCAGGTTGTCGAAGGGTGGTACGGCCAGAAGTTTCCGAAGCCGCTCGCGCGCACCCGCGAGTACATCGACATCATGCGCCAGGTCTGGGCTCGTGAAGCGCCGGTGACCAGCGACGGACCGCACTATCGACTTCCGTTGGCGGGCGAGGGAACCACCGGACTCGGCAAACCGCTCAAGTCGATCGTGCATCCGCTCCGCAAGGACATCCCGATCTTCCTCGGAGCCGAAGGACCCAAGAACATCGCGCTGACTGCAGAGATCGCCGACGGCTGGCTGCCGCTGTTCTACACACCCCGCCTCGCCGACCAGTACAACGAGTGGCTGGACGAGGGCTTCAACCGTCCCGGCGCGCGCAACACCCGCGAGACGTTCGAGATCTGCGCGACTGCGCAGATCGTGGTGACCGACGACCCGGCCGCCGCATACGCCGGCATCAAGCCGTTCCTCGCGCTCTACATGGGCGGCATGGGCAGCGAGGACACGAACTTCCACGCCGAGGTATACCGCCGCATGGGTTACGGCGACGTCGTCGACGAGGTGACCGAACTCTTCCGCTCCGGCCGCAAGGCCGAAGCCGCAGCGATCATTCCCAACGAAGCGGTCGACGATTCGGCCATCATCGGCGACGAGGCGCACGTCCAGAAGGAGATCAAGCGCTGGGAGGCCGCGGGCGTGACGACGATGCTCGTCTCCCCCGGATCGCCTGCCGAAGTGGAACGACTGGCGGCTCTCGTCGCCGAGTGACTTCTCTCGCGTCTAGTGTGCGCCGGGTTACCCGCAAGGTGAACACAAAGTGAACACGCCGGTAATGAAAGTTGACGCGGGCTTTCTCGTTGGTTACATTTGTGTGGACTGAAGACGACGGAGGAGGACTCCACAATGCGTAACAACCGCACCAGTCCCACTATCGGCTCGACGATTCGCGTTTACGGACGCCGCATCAACCGGGCGATGAACATGAGCCACGCTGATCGCACGAACCTGCAGCTGTCCAACTCGCCGGTCTCGGTGCTCGGACCCACGCAGCGCCGCCGCTGACTCGCCTCAACACCCGCGAAGGGCCACGACCTCACCCGAGGTCGTGGCCCTTTTCGTTCTTCCCGAGGGTTACGACGGTCGCGGAATACCGCTTGTCAGGTGCCAGAAACCGCAGCGACACTCGTAACAACGCAGAGACGGACGCGCACGTGATGCGCGGCTGATGGCGAGAATCGCGCCCATCACCGCGGGATAGTCGTCGTACGCGATCTTCTCAGGCGTCGGGCAGGTGAACGTGACAGTCGGGACCTCGCGACGGCGTCGACGCGGACGGGCGTGCGCGGCCGCCGTCCTGTCCTCCATCCGCTGGTAGTACTCGCGAAGCTCGTCGTCGTCGAAGAGCGGCATCACAGCTCACTCCTCGTCGTACCGAGGGAGGACGCGGTACACGGTCATCTCCTTCGGCACACCCTTCGCACGGAATCGACGGCGCTTGACCACATACTTGTCAGCGTCGACGGCGGCGAGTGTCGCGTCACTGATGAACACCTCGCTCGCCCCGGCCGCATCGCACACGCGGGCCGCGATGTTGACGTCGACGCCGAGAAAGTCGTCGCCGACCGCGCGCGGCGCGCCGGTGTGCAAGCCTGCTCGCAATGCCGGACGATGCCCTGCGACGGTGATCGCGTTGACGGCTTCACCGCACTCGTAGGCAGCGGAGATCGCCTGTTCGGCGTCGACGAACACGGCCATCGTTCCGTCGCCGAGCGTTTTGACGACCTGTCCGCCCCGCCGTCGGATCACGCGCGCACACGCTTCGTTGACCTGGCCGATGAGGTCGAGCACGTGATCGTCGCCCGCGCGGAGCGCCCAGGTGGAGAAGCTGACAATGTCGGTGAACAGAATCGTCGCGGGCACAGGTGCGCTGTCGGGTGCAGGTCTGCGGCGTTCGACGATGTTCTGCCACACGGCTACCGATGCCAGTCCGAGCTCGCGTACCGCGCTCGGTCGGTCGGCGTTCGCGTCGCCGATCATCCGCGCGACTCGATCGGATGTCCGGTCGGTCTTCGGTGCGATCGTCTCCCCCGGCGCGAGACTGCGTGCGAATCGAGCGGCCTTCAGTGCCGCCTCGCTCGAATCCGTGCGGGTCAGAAAGTTGTTCGCCCGGTTCAACGACGACCACGAGGTGTCCTCTGGACTCGGCTCCGGGCGCGGTGGTGTCACGTACGAGATTCTACGGTGGGCAGATCGTCCGTGTCGTCGGTGCGTGCCGCATCACGACGGTTGGCGACGATGCTCGACAACGCGGACGCCCCGATGAATGCGACTCCGATCAGTCCGGTGACGAGTTCTGGCACCTCGAGATGGATGCTGACCAGCATGATCACAGCGAGAGCGCCGATCGCCCAGTGTGCACCATGCTCGAGGTAGCGGTACTCCGCCAATGTTCCCGCCCGCACCAGGTACACGGTGATGGACCTCACGAACATCGCGCCGATGAATCCGAGTCCGAGCGCGATGAGGATCGGATCCGAGGTGATCGCGAACGCGCCGATCACACCGTCGAACGAGAACGACGCGTCGAGGACCTCGAGGTAGAGGAACAGGAAGAACCCCGCCTTGCCGACCGCCTTGACCACCTCGGTGGCGCCGGCGCGGCCCTCGTCCGGATCGCCCTGGTCGATCAGTCCCGTGAGCCCGTTGACGAGCAGGTATGTGAACAGGCCGAGCACCCCTGCGGTGAGCACGCCGACGAGGTGATCGGATTCTGCGAACTGTGCCGCGATGACCAGCGCTCCGAGGGCCAGGATCGTCGATGCGTTCGGCAGTCTTCCGACCTTCGTCAGCGGGTCCTCGATCGGCGAGAGCCAGGTGATCCCGGAGTCGTCGAACAGGAAGTCGAGAAACAGCATGAGCAGGAACATTCCGCCGAACGCCGCGATCTGTGGGTGAGCATCAGTCAGGAGTGTCTCGTAGCTCGCGGACCCGTCAGGGAAGTGTGATGCTCCGTCCGCGGGAGGATTGAGCGCAAGATCCATCGCGTCGACCGGGTTGAGCCCGGACGTCGCCCACACGATGGCGAGCGGGAACACCAGACGCATGCCGAACACCGCGATGAGGACACCGACGGTCAGGAAGATCCGCTGCCAGATCGGGCTCATCCGTTCGAGGACGGTGGCGTTGATGACGGCGTTGTCGAACGACAGCGAGATCTCGAGGATGCCGAGAATGGCGGCCACGGCGACCCCGGCCCAACCTCCGTAGAGGAAGGCGACGATCAGCGCGACGACGGTGACGGCGATCGACGCCCCGAAGATTCGGAAGGTGGTCATCGGAGCCTTTCTGCCTCGTCAGCCATCCGAACAAGCTCGTCGGCCATCGAGGCCAACGAGGCCTGGTCGGCGTTCTCGGCGAGCGCGGTACGGATGTCTTCGGCGGCGCATCGGAGTTCGAACAGTCGATCGCCGAGAGCTTCGGCCTCGGCCGCCGACAGGATGAGGGCGTCGCCGGGAATAGCCGTGCCCTCCAGGAGTGTTCTCTGTTCGTAAGCGCGTTGACGGCACGATCGTTTGCAGTATTTCCGCCGTCGACCAGTCTCGGAGTCGACCATCTGCCGACCGCACCATGCGCAGGCGTACGGCCGCTTGCGAGTCGACGTCTCTGACACGCTTGCCTACGTTACCGGCCCAGACGGCCCGGTCCGCGCATCACTCGCGCGGGACGCGTAGAATAGTCGAACCACTGTCTTTTGAGAGGACCCATGAATGGCTGATCGAGTACTGCGCGGTAGCCGGCTCGGAGCGGTGAGCTACGAGACCGACCGCGACCACGACCTCGCACCGCGGCGGATCGTCCAGTACCGCACCGACAATGGTGAGATCTTCGACATCCCGTTCGCCGACGACGCCGAGATCCCGTCGAAGTGGCCGTGCAAGAACGGCATGGAGGGCACCATCCTCGAAGGCGCCGAGCCGGAGGAGAAGAAGGGCAAGCCGCCACGCACCCACTGGGACATGCTGCTGGAGCGTCGTTCGGAAGAGGAACTGGAAGTTCTGCTCGCCGAGCGTCTCGACCTGCTCAAGCAGCGTCGCCGCGGCGGCACCGCATAACACCGCGAAACAAAGAGTGAGGCCCCGTCGAAAGACGGGGCCTCACTCATCTGTCTGGTCGCTCAGCGGCGGAATCGAGCGGTGCGGCCTTCGATGCCCCAGCGGGCGACTTTCAGGAACGACTCGGCGATCACGCCGCCGTCCATCTTCGACTCGCCGATGGCACGTTCGGTGAACGTGATGGGGACTTCGCGGATCACGAACCCGGCCTGCATGGTGCGCCAGGCGAGATCGATCTGGAAGCAGTAGCCCGCGGAATCGACCTGGTCGAGCCGGATCTTCTCGAGGACCTCACGACGGAACGCCCGGTAACCGGCGGTGATGTCCTTGATCTTGGATCCGAGTGCCAGACGCGCGTAGGTGTTCGCGCCCTTCGACAGCACCTCGCGCCGCTTCGGCCAGTTGACCAATGCACCGCCGGGGACGTAACGCGAGCCGATGACTAGGTCAGCGCCTGCGTTGATCTCGTCGAACAGCCGGTGCAGCTGCTCGGGAGCGTGACTGCCGTCGGCGTCCATTTCGACGATCACGCGGTAATCGCGGTCCAGGCCCCACGCGAAACCCGCGAGGTAGGCCTTGCCGAGGCCGTCCTTCGCCGTGCGGTGCATCACGTGGACACGGCCCGCGGCGTCGTCCGCTGCAAGCTGATCGGCGACGTCACCGGTCCCGTCGGGACTCGAGTCGTCGACCACCAGCACGTGGACGTCGGACATCGCGTCGAGCAGGCGTCCGACGATCAGGGGCAGATTCTCACGTTCGTTGAATGTGGGAATGACGACGAGCGCCCCCGCGCCCCGCTGTCCGATCACTTCCTGACCGCTACCGCTCATCGTGCTCCTTCATCCCTCCGGCCGGTCGGCGTCGACCGGCGAACACATCGAGGTTAGTCGCTCGCATCAGTGCGTACAAAAAACCGACCACCAAGATCAGCAGTATCGCGCGTTCCGGCCAGGCCCCGAGTCGGACCGCAACGGTGCGTCCGTCGCGCAGTTCCAGCGGACTCTGCAACAGGGCGGGTTCGAAGAGCTCACTCTGGTCGATGATCGTTCCGTCGGACCGGATCAGGGCGCTGAGTCCACTGGTCGAGACGACGGCGACGTCGCGGCCGGTCTCAACGGCGCGGATGCGCGACATCGCGAGCTGCTGGCTGCTCATCTCGGTGAGCCCGAACGTCGCATTGTTGGTCGGTACGTACAGGAGTTGTGCGCCGTCGTCGATCGCTTGACGTGGGGAACGGTCGAATGCGACCTCCCAGCACGTCGAGACGCCGAGACGAACTGGCCCCTCAGACGTCTGAACGGTGAGGATCGCGGGTCCGGTGCCCGGACGGAAGTCGCCTGCACGATCGGCGTACGACGAGAAGTGCCGGAAGAATCCCCGCCACGGGAGGTACTCGCCGAAGGGCTGGATAATGTGCTTGTCGTAGCGGCCAGACGGATCGGAGTCGGCGACCCTGTCTGTGACCCCCCACAGCAGGACTGAGTTGGACGGCCGACCGTCGTCGTTCGGCACGAGGGTGCCGAGCACGATCGGCACACCGGCGGAGGTCGCCGCTGAGCGAATCAACTCGGCGGCGTCCGGGTTCAGCGACGGTGGGATGTCGGATGCGTTCTCCGGCCACAGCACGATCTCGGGTTGAGGGCGGCTGCCGTCTCGAACCTGGCGGGCGAGTTCCATCGTCTGTTCAACGTGGTTGTCGAGCACTGCACGACGTTGTTCGTTGAAGTCGAGGCCGAGTCGCGGAACGTTGCCCTGAACGGCGGCGACCTCGATCGACCCCGTTGCATGCGTTCCGGGTGCACCGACCAAGCTCATCACCGCGCCCGCGATCAACGAGGCTACGACCACCGCGGCACCCGCGGCCGGGCGCAGACGCCCGCCGCTCCCCCGCTTCAGATCGATAAGAGCAAGGGCGCAAGCACCGACGCCGGCTCCGACGATCGCGACCAGGAACGAGAGCCCCGGTGCTCCGACGAGAGACGTCAACGGAAGAAGCAGGCCGGTCGTCTGACTGAATGCCGCTCGTCCCCACGGGAATCCACCGAACGGGAACGACGAACGGATCGCTTCGACTCCGACCCAGGCGACGGCGAACCATACAGGCGCGCATCGCAGGCGCATGGTGAGCGTTGCCACAGCGCCGAACGCGGCCAGATAGAGGGCCATCACCACCGCCAGAGCAAGCCATGGCAGCGGGCCGACGTACTCCCCGATCCACGGCAGGAGCGGCACGAAGAACGCGACGCCGAACACGAACCCCGACAGTGCGCCGACTCGAATCCTGGGGCGCCCGACACGCAGGACTGCGTAGAGCACTGCGAGCGACAGCGGAGCAAGGAACCAGAGGTCACGCGGCGGAAATGCGGCGTACATCAGCCCTCCGGACGCGGCCGACGCTAGAAGTCGCCACGCCCAGCCGGGAAGCCTCACGCAGTCGGCCGCTCGTAAATGGTGACGCCGGCAGCGACCGTCCGCACGCATTCGGGCAGTCGCGCACCGGGTGCGACGTCCGGGAGCGCCGGAACGCGTGACCTGGGATCGGTCGACCAGCGCTGGACACCGGCGTGGGAGGCGGCGACGACGAGTTCGTCGACATCCCAGACCGCGTAATGTGCGGGGGCGCCCGGCACGAGTGTGCCGGTGAGCCCGTCGTTGACACCTCCGGCGCGCCATCCGCCACGCGTGCAGGCGGCGAACGCTGCACGCGGCGAGATCGCGTTGGTAGGTGTGTGGTGATGCGCGGCGGCACGAATGGTCGCCCACGGGTCGATGTCGCAGACCGGGGCGTCACTGGAGAACGCGAGGGCCACACCGGCTTTGGCGAGTCCGGCGAAGTTGTTGAGCGTCGGAGCCCGATCGCCGAGCCGCTTGATGTACAGGGCGTCGTCCCCGCCCCATTCGTCGTCGAACAGCGGCTGCATACTCGCCACCACACCGCATCGTGCGAACACCTCCGCCTGCTCCGCGGTGACCATCTCGGCATGTTCGAGACGGTGGGCACATCGTGCGAGCGCGGGAGTGCCGAGTTCGTCGGCGACGAGGGTCATTGCGGCCGCGACAGCCGCGACGGCTCCGTCGCCGATCACATGGAACCCGGCCTGCACACCTGCGAGGGTGGTGGCGCGCAGATGGTTGGCGATGGTCTCCTCGTCGAGGTAGCTCACCCCGAACTCACCCGGTGCATCGCTGTACTCCGCGCTCAGCCACGCGGTGCGCGACCCGAGAGCGCCGTCGACGAACAGGTCTCCGCCGATGCCGTCGGCACCCATCGCGGAGACGACTGCGCGCGCCTCCTCCAGCGTGCTGACCGGCTGGCCCCAGTATCGGCGCACCGTGACGCCGTGGTCGAGGTCGGCGAGCGAGCGGAAGTCGTCGACCCCGCTGATATCGGGGCCGCCGTTCTCGTGAACGGCGACGACACCGCGTGACGCCGCGTGGTCGAGCGCCTTGATCTGTGCATCGTGGCGAGCTTCGGGAGTGATGAGCGCCCGTGCCGCAGCACGGACACGATGGTGGGCGTCAGCGACGAGCGGTCCCTGCGCGTCGAAACCGGTGACGGCCTCGATGCCGTGAACGAGCTCCCGCAGTGCGGTAGAGGCCGCTGCCGAATGCTCATCGACACGCGCCAGGTAGACCGGGCGTCCACCAGCCACGCGATCGATGTCGTCGGTGGTGGGCGGCATGTCGTCGTCGGGTCGGTCTCCGGACCAGGCGGACGCGTCCCATCCGAGACCCCACACGATCGCCTGATCGGAGTCGGCGACGTGCGCGGCGAGCCGATCGAGGCAGTCTGTTCGGCTCGTCGCGTCGGTCAGGTCAAGGCCGGTGAGTCGAAGCCCCATGTCGGTCAGATGAACGTGCGAGTCGACGAACGCCGGTGCGACGAAGTGGCCATCGAGGTCGACCACCTCGGCGTCCGGATGCAGCGCCCGGCCCACATCGTCGGTCCCGACCCAGACGACGACTCCGTCAGTGATCGCGAGTGCAGTGGCATCGGGGACGGCCGGCGAGGAATAGACCATTCCACCGACCAGAAGCTGTGTGGTCACACCCTCGATTGTGTCAAAGGCCCGGCGAGCGCGCCGTCAGGGTTGGGTGACCGGCGACTGCGGCAGCCGGGGCAGGTCGATGTAGACGCTTCCGTCCGGGTTGCGGGGCGTGATGTCGACCACGTCGGACGTCTGGTCGACGACGTCTCCCTCGACGGTTCCGTCCACGTAACGACGGCCCATGCCACCGGGGACCCCGGCGACGACGAACGACGCGCGTCGGACGAGGCTCCGCTCAACGGCAGGCGCGAGCATGCGACGGACCGGCGGTGTCATCAACACGAGTCCGACCATGGTCGACACCACACCCGGAAGGATCGTGAACAACGCGGCACCGGCGAACAACGCAGCGTCGGACGCGGGTTCCCCGTCTGTCGGCTCGCGACGGGAGGCTCGTCGAAGATCTGCGGTGAGCCCGCGAGCGCGACGGCCCAGGACAGCGAAGCCGACCGCCGCAGCGCCCAGGGTGATGAGCAACGCCCACCCGAAGCCGAGGAAGTAGGTCAACGCTGCGAACGCCGCGATCTCCACGACGACGTAGCCCGCGAGTAGAAGCCTGATCATGTCCGTGTCTCTCTGTCGTGTCACGTGCGCTTGTCTGTAGCTACAACGCTTGCGTCCACAAAAGAGTTCCCTTCGACTCGCTCCGCTCGCTCACGACAAGCCCTTCGACTCGCTCCGCTCGCTCACGACAAGCCCGCGCTAGCTCTCGGTGCGCTCCTCGATGTCGCCCTCGGCGTCGAGATACACGCGACGAAGCTCGTCGAGGAGTTCGGCGGGAGGCTCGTGCCACATGTCGCGCTCCACGGCTTCGAGGAGCCGCTCGGAGATCCCGTGCAGTGCCCACGGGTTGGACTGCTGCAGGAACTCTCGGTTGGTCTCGTCCAGAACGTACTGCTCGGTGAGCTGTTCGTACATCCAATCGGCGACGACGTCGGTCGTGGCGTCGTACCCGAACAGGTAGTCGACCGTCGCCGCCATCTCGAACGCGCCCTTGTAGCCGTGCCGCCGCATGGCCGACAACCAGCGCGGGTTCACCACGCGAGCCCGGAACACCCGTGAGGTCTCCTCGTGCAGCGTGCGAGTGCGCACCGCGTCGGGGCGGGTCGAGTCACCGATGTAGGCCTCCGGGTTCGATCCGGTGAGCGATCGGACGGTGGCGATCATCCCTCCATGGAACTGGAAGTAGTCGTCGGAGTCGGCGATGTCGTGCTCTCGGGTGTCGGTGTTCTTCGCGGCGACGGCGATCCTGCGGTACGCCGCACGCATGTCGTCGACCGCGGCGACACCGTCGAGTTCGCGGCCGTACGCGTAGCCTCCCCACTCGGTGTAGACGGCCGCGAGGTCGTCATCGGTCCGCCACTGCTTCGAATCGATCAACTGCAGGAGTCCAGCCCCGTACGTGCCCGGCCGAGAGCCGAACACGCGAGTCGTCGCGCGTCGCGCGTCGCCGTGCTCGGCGAGCGCCGCCCGAGCATGGGCAGCCACGAAGTTGTCGGAGTCCGGCTCGTCGGCGTCGGCGGCGAGGCGCACGGCGTCGTCGAGCATGGTGACCACATGTGAGAAGGCGTCGCGGAAGAACCCGGAGATGCGGATCGTCACATCGATGCGCGGGCGGCCCAGCTCAGCGAGCGGGACCAATTCGACACCTGTGATGCGGCGAGACATCTCATCCCACACGGGTGCCACACCGAGGAGCGCGAGGATCTCGCCGACGTCGTCGCCCGAGGTCCGCATCGCGCTGGTTCCCCAGACCGACAGTCCCACTGACGCCGGATACTCGCCGTGATCGGCGAGGTACCGTTCGACGAGCGAGTCGGCCATCGCGCGGCCGGTCTCGAAAGCCAACTGCGACGGGACCGCTTTGGGGTCGACGGAGTAGAAGTTGCGACCCGTCGGGAGCACGTTGATTAGACCGCGAAGCGGGGAGCCGCTCGGCCCGGCCTCGATGAAACCGCCGTCGAGCGCGTGGAGCACCTGGTCGATCTCGCGACTCGTCTGACGCAGCCGTGGAACCACCTCGGTGGCGGCGAACGTGAGGATCTCTCCCACCTCGTCCGGATGATCGGCCGCCGCAGCGGCGACGGCCTCCGTCGACCAGTCGTCGTCGGCGCATGTCGACACGAGGTCGCGAGCGATCTGCTCCACACGATCGACGTCGCCGCGCGACGAGTCGTTCTCGACCAGACCGAGTGCTTCGCGCAGGCCCGGCAGGCTCTGCGAACCACCCCACAGCTGACGGGCCCGGAGCATGGCGAGGACCAGGTCCACTTCGGTCTCGGCGTCCGGCGCCTGGCCGAGCACGTGGAGACCGTCGCGGATCGCGGCATCCTTGATCTCGCACAGCCATCCGTCGACGTGCAGGAGCATGTCGTCGAACACGTCCTCCTCCGGCCGTTCCGCGAGGCCCAGGTCGGCGTCCATCTTCGCTGCGGTCAGGAGGGTCCAGATCTGCTGTCGGATGGCTGGCAGCTTGCCCGGATCGAGTGCCGAGATGTTCGCGTGCTCGTCGAGAAGCTGCTCGAGGCGGGAGATGTCGCCGTACGACTCGGCCCGGGCCATCGGCGGAATCAGGTGGTCGACGAGGACAGCGTGCGCTCGACGCTTGGCCTGCGTGCCCTCGCCGGGGTCGTTGACCAGGAATGGGTAGATCAGCGGAAGATCGCCCAGCGCAGCATCGGTGCCGCAGTCCGCCGACATCCCGAGGGTCTTACCGGGCAGCCACTCCAGGTTGCCGTGTTTGCCGACGTGGACGACGGCATCGGCTCCGAAACCCCACCCGTCGGTGTCGGCCCGCGATGCGAGCCAGCGGTAACTCGCCAGGTAGTGGTGACTCGGCGGCAGGTCCGGATCGTGGTAGATCGCGACGGGGTTCTCGCCGAACCCGCGGGGCGGTTGAACCAGGAGCACGATGTTCCCGAACGTCATGGCGGCGATCACGATGTCGCCGTCCGGATTCGCCGACCGGTCGACGAAGAGCTCGCCGGGTGGCGGTCCCCAATGCTCGATGACCGCTCCGCGGAGACCGTCGGGCAGCGTCTGGAACCAGCGGGTGTAGTCGGCCGCGCCCACCCGGATCGGATTGGCCGCCAGTGCCTCCTCTGTGAGCCAGTCGGCGTCCTGGCCTCCGGCGTCGATCAGTGCGTGCATCAGTGCATCGGGATCGTCGGCATCCGGGGTCGCGCCGAGGCCCGGCACGTCGCCGGCGACCTGGTAACCGGCGTCGCCGAGCGCCCTCAGCAGATGAACGAGGCTGCGCGGGGTGTCGAGGCCGACGGCGTTGCCGATTCGTGCATGCTTCGTCGGGTAGGCCGACAACAGCAGCGCGATGCGGCGCTCCGTCGCGGGGAGGTGACGCAGCCGAGCGTGCCGGACGGCGATTCCTGCGACGCGCGCGCAGCGCTCGACGTCGGGCGCGTAGAACGGCAGACCGTTCTCGTCGAACTCCTTGAACGAGAACGGCACGGTGATGATCCGGCCGTCGAACTCGGGTACCGCGACCTGGCTAGCGACGTCGAGCGGCGACACCCCGTCGTCCTGGGACTCCCAATCGTCACGCGACGATGTGAGGCACAGCCCCTGCAGGATCGGAATGTCCAGAGCCGCAAGACGTTCGACGTTCCATGCTTCGTCGTCTCCGCCTGCGCCCGCCGTGGCCGGCGTGGTGCCGCCTGCCGCGAGCACAGTCACGATCAATGCGTCGAAGGTGCCGAGATGTGCGATCAGTTCGTCGTCGGCGGCACGCAGCGAGGCGCAGAACACCGCTTCTGCTTGCCCGCCGTGGTTCTCGATCGCGGTGCACAGGGTGTCGACGTACTCGGTGTTTCCAGCGAGGTGCTGGGCGCGGTAGTACAGGACGCCGACGCGCGTGTCGACTGCGCTCGATGAACCGGAAGACTCGCTCGACCGGTCGGAAGACTCGCTTGATCGGCCGGAAGAGTCGCTTGACCGGCCGGACGGGGTGCGTTCCAGGACTCCCCAGGCGGGAGTCTCGACGGGAGGAGCGAAGCCGAGACCGGTGAGCAGCACGGTGTCGGACAGGAAGTCGTGCACGGCGGCGAGGTTCGCGTGACCGCCTGCGACGAAGTAGCTGTGGGCCTGAGCGGCGACGCCTGTCGGAACCGTCGACATGGCCATCAGGTCCGGGTCGGGATTGAGTTCACCGGACAGGACGATCACCGGAACCTGCTGGGCAAAGACGGCGTCCAGCCCCTCTTCCCACGCCCGTCGACCACCCAGGATTCGGACGACGACGAGATCGGCGCCGTCGATGAGGGCGGGGATCTCGTCGAGCAGGATGCGGCTCGGGTTCGCCACCCGGTAGTCGGCGCCGCAGGTGGCGGCGGTGCGCAGATCGGTGTCGGACGTGGACAGCAGCGTGATCACGGCGTACTCCTCGCCGGGAATACGCGCCCGGCATCGTGGGGACGGCCGAGGCTTCTCGGCCTGACGACGTGGGTCTGGCTCGGACCGGCGAATGAACACCGGGTCCTCACAGTGGCGCGACCGCGCCGGTTTCACACCGGCTTCCACATCGAGTTCGCCGCCAATCGTAGCCAGCCCGGCGACAACTAGGCTGAACGGGTGAGCATTCCCGCAGACCGCTGCCCCGGTGTCTTCCGGACCCACCAGGCCGCCGACGGCGCGTTGGCCCGGATTCGGGTGCCGGGCGGCGTGATCGCGTCCGAAGCTCTCGACGCCCTCGCGCTGGCGGCTGACGAGTTCGGAGACGGCACCATCGAACTGACGGTCCGCGGAAACCTCCAGGTCAGGGGGATCGCAGAGAACGATGTCGCGGCGTTCGCGGAGGCCGTGATCGCGGCGGGCCTCGCGTCGGACTCGGCCCATGACAGGGTCCGCAACGTGATCGTCTCTCCGTTCAGCGGCAGGGTCGGCGGGCTCGCCGACCTGCGGCCTTTCGCGGATGCACTCGTCGACGCCCTGGTGGCCGCTGACTGGTCGGCGGTCCTGTCGGGCCGGTTCTGGTTCGGCTTGGACGACGGACGCGGCGACGTCCTCGCCAGGACGACGGACGTCGCGGGTGTCGCGGTCGACTCGGACCACGCCGTCGTCGTGATCGGCGGCTCACACGTCATCGGACCGGTACCGCTGCGCGATCTTCCCGATCAGATGGTCGCGGTCGCTCGGGCGTTCCTCGACGTCGCCGACGGTGCGTGGCGGATCTCCGACCTCGACGAGGACCGTCGTACCACGTTGTTCTCCACCCTCGGGGCATCGGCCGAGGGGCCGCTGCCGGTGTCACGTCATCCCGAACCCCGTGTCGGATGGTTCGACCAGACCGACGGCCGCGTGATGCTCGGTGCAGTTGTGCCGTTCGGCAACCTCAGCGCCGAACAAGCGCGATACGCGGCCGCGATCGGAGTGCATGTGTCGATCACGACCGAACGCGAGATCTTGATCGGTGACCTCGACGAAGCGGTCGCCGAAACCGTCGTCCGAGTGCTGGCTCCCCTGGGTTTCATCTTCGACTCCCGCTCCCCCTGGACCACGCTCACCGCGTGCACAGGATCACCCGGCTGTGCGAAGTCGGCCGCCGATGTCCGGACCGCCTTGCGCGATCACGTCGCGGACCTCGACCCGGACGCCGATGCACCGCCGCATGGACACTGGATTGGATGTGATCACGGCTGCGGATCTCCGGCTCGGAGCCATATCCGCGTCCTCGCATCCGCCGACGGCACCCTTCGACGTGTCGACTAGCTCCTTCTGTCGCGCCCTGTCGTTTGTTGAGCGCAGTTGATTGTCGAGCGCAGTCGAGATTGTGTCGACGAACCGAACCTCAACCGTGTTCGGTCAGAACGGGGGCGTCTTGACTGCGCTCGACGGGCCGGCTGGTCGTTCCCGTGTGCGGCGGTTGTGGGCCCGCATTCTCATGCGGTACCGGTGTTTGGCGTCGGTACGCGTCCGCGGGCGCCCCGGGTCTGACTCGGCGGTCGGCCGCGAGGTTGTCGGGGCGTCGTGGTGGACGCACGGGAGGAGCCCGAGTTCGGGCAGCAGCCAGTGGTTCAATGCCCGCGACCGGACGGTGATGCCTTCCGGGGTGGTGGTCTCGGTCCAGATCACACCGTTGGCGTCGACGATCTGATCGTCGAGCCAGCCGTTGACAAACGTCTTCAGACCGTGGTGGAACCGGCACTTCGGATTGAGGTTGCACGGACACGTCGGACCACCCGCGGCCGGGTCGTCGTGGTTGTACTCGGCGACATGATCCAGATCGCACCGGTAGGCGGGCATATCGCACCCCGGGTGGGTGCACCTGCCGTGCACCGCCCGCACGAGGGCGTCGCACGCCGCGGTCGGCCGGTACCCGTTGCTCGGCTGTGACGCCCCGCCCAGCAGGTCGGTGACGTCGAGGTCACGGACCACGGTATCGGTGTCGGCGGCGATGTCGCGGGCATGCTCGGCGGTGATCGGACCGAACCCATCCAGGTAGGCGGGGATATCGGACTCCCCGGTCAGCGACTCCCGCCGAGCCACCACATGCAGTACGACTGTCGCCAGACGGGCCGCACCATCGACGCCCGCCCGGGACGGGCAGTCGTCGCCCGCGCACTGGCAGGCGAAGACCTTGCCGGTGAGCAGCGCGATCACCGCGTCCGAACGCCGCACAGCCTTGCCACGCGGATCATCCGGGCACACGCCCGCGATGATTGCATCGATCGAGTCCTGCGCCAGACGAACGTCCTCGACCGATCCTGTCACCCGCAGATCGGCCAGAGTCCCGTCAACCGGCTCCACCACGACCTTCTTGCGGGGCTTGGCGGCCTCACGAGCCGCCTGGGCGGCATCGGCGTCGTGTTCGGCGACAACAGCAGCGATGATCTCGGTCACCCGCGGACCGGTCAGATTGCCCGCGCCACGGAGTCGGTCGGCGGCCTCTGCGTCGATCACCGCGAGGACATCGGTGTCGACGACTGCAGCGGTCTGATCGAGAGCCAGACGGAACTGCGTGGGCGTGAGGAGACCCCCACGCAGCAACTGTCCGATGGCCGGGACACGTTCCATGCACGAGACAGCCTCGTCGACGAACTTCTCCCCGGTGTGCTGACGAACCCCACGCACAGTCGCGTACGACGCGGCGACCTGACACAGCGGGTCGTACAGGTTGGTGAACGCACCCGTGTCGACGGTCTGGGCAAGGCGCCGTTGGTAGACGCGGTAGATCGCCTCGTACTGATCCCACAAGACCATGCCCTGGAACAGATCGGACCGGGCAGCGAACAACATCAATGCCGCATCAGTGGCATCGGACCCTTCAGCAAGGTCCGGCATCACCATCCGGAAGACGAACATCCCGCCTTCGACGGTGAGCGTCGCCCCGGCCTGATCGGCGAGTGTGGTGTTCATATCAACCCCCTGATTCGAACGTACATTCGATTATAATCCGACATTTCGGTGCGGTCAATAGACTTTCTGACCGAATCTGCGACTGCTGTGCCACTGCTCTCGCGGTGGACGTCGCCCGAATAAGGGGATGGTGTCGTCGGGTGGTGTTGACCTTCAGGTGGGTTGAGGCTTGAAGATGGGCGCGTGGACGATTCCGAACTCATGGCGATCGGCGCCTTCGCTCGACGAACCGGCCTGACCGCGAGCGCATTGCGCTTCTACGCAGACGCCGGCCTGCTTGTCCCCGCGAGGACCGATCCCTCCTCTGGATACCGCTTCTACGCGCTCGAGCAGGTGGATCGCGCACGACTGGTCCGCCGCCTCCGGGACGTCGACATGCCGCTGTCGGCCGTCGCCGACGTACTCGACGCCGGGCCGGAGCACGCGGCGCGGCTCGTCGACGACCACATCGACCACGTTGTGAATGCCGCTCGCGCAGCGGCCGCCTATGCCGAGGAGATCAAAGCCGATCTCGGCCACCATGTCCGACAGACCTCATCGATGGCGCTCACCGTCAACGGGCCGGTGACCGCTGCGGCGATCGATCAGGTACTCACGGCCGCCGCGAGCGACGGGCTTCTCCGGGCCCTCGCCGGCGTACGGTTCGATGCCGAGTCCACCGGAGTCACCATCACCGCGACGGATCGATATCGGCTGGCGACAAGAACGCTGCCCACGCTGGACCCGACGGCTGTCGAATGGTCCGTCACCGTCGACGGCGATGACCTCCGGCTGTGCCTGGCCGACCTCCGCCGGTCCCCTCGGGCGCACATCGAGGTAGGACCGCGCGACATGCGCATCACGTCGAAGGGCGGAATCGACCGTCGATGCCGCCTGATCGACGAACCGTTTCCCGATCATCGCGCCATGCTGGACGCACTCCCCGCCGTCACCACTCGGGTCGCCGTCGGCACGTCGGCGATCCGACGCGCCCTGGAAACGACGTCGGCAGACGTCGTCGCGGTACGGGTCGGCCGGGCCGGTGTCGAGTTGGGCGGATCGGGGAACACCACGACGATCGACGCGACCGTCGACGGCGACCCGACCGACGTCTGGTTCGAACTGAGAACTCTGTACCCGGCCGTGAGCTCGGCGATCGGAGCCGACGTGCTGATCGATCTTCGCGGCCCGGACATGCCCGCCACCATCCGATCCGCGGACGGCGGTGACCTGACTGCCCTCGTGATGCCCACGCGGCCGCCCGTCGACGGCTCAACCCATCCCGACTGACAGGACTTCTGATGACAACTCCCGAAACAGACCGCACGATGGCCGCGATGTCCGACGCAGTGATGCGTGGACGCACCGGAGACGTCGCCGGTGCACGCACCGATCTCCTGGCCGTCTGGGCTGCCACCGGTTCCGGCGGCGACGCACTCCACAGGTGCACCCTCGCGCACTATCTCGCCGACTTGTACACCGATCCCGCGCAATCACTCGTGTGGAACGTTCGGGCGCTCGACGCGGCGGACGCCCTGACCGACGAACGCGTCGCCGAACACGCGGACGGTGTCACGGTCGCGGGTTTCTACCCTTCGCTCCACCTCAATCTGGCCGACGACTTCCGGCGTCTGGGCTTGTTCGACGCCGCCCGCGAACACCTGGCGGCGGCGCGCGCAGCGTCGCCTGAACTCGGATCAGACGGGTACGGTCGAATGATTCGGCAGGCTATCGACGAAGTCGGCACGGCCGTGGACGCAGGTGACACCACGCCCCGCGCCTCGGCGCCAGGACCGACCTGATTCCGCCGCACGCAGCCCGCGTACCCACGGCAGTGGCCGTGTGCGGGCACTCAGTAGTGTCGAACGCACTATGACCGACTACATCCGAGACGGCGCGGAGATCTATCGCCAGTCATTCGCAACGATCCGCGCGGAGTCGGATCTGGCCCGCTTCCCCGCGGACCTCGAACCAGTTGTCGTACGCATGATCCATGCGTCGGGACAGATAGACCTCGCAGCTGACGTGGCCTTCTCCCCCGGTGTCGTCGCCGCCGCACGCGGCGCACTCGAAGCAGGCGGACCGATCCTGTGCGACACGAACATGGTCGCGTCCGGCGTCACCCGCCTCCGACTGCCTGCCGACAACGATGTGCGTTGCCACCTGCGTGAACCCGGAATCTCTGACATCGCGGAACGGATCGGGAACACTCGCACGGCGGCGGCGCTCGAGTTCTGGCGCGACGACCTCGAGCGGTCTGTCGTGGCGATCGGGAACGCGCCCACTGCCCTGTTCGCGCTGCTCGACCTGATCGACGACGGTTGGCCGCGACCGGCGGCGATCATCGGTGCACCGGTCGGATTCATCGGGGCCGCCGAATCGTGCGCAGCGCTCGCCGCCCGCGCGGATCTCGAGTTCATCACCGTGACCGGCCGACGCGGCGGGTCGGCGATCACCGCGGCCGCTCTCAACGCACTCGCGAGCCCCGTCGAATGAAGGGCAGTCGAATGAACGGCAAGCTGTGGGGTGTCGGACTCGGTCCCGGCGACTCCGAACTCGTGACGGTCAAGGCCGCGCGAGTCATCGGCGATGCGGACGTCATCGCGTTCCACTGTGCGCGGCACGGGAACTCGATCGCGCTCTCGGTAGCTCAGCCGTATTTGCGCGAAGGCCAGATCCACGAGCGTCTCATGTACCCGCTCACCGTCGAGACCACCGATCATCCCGGCGGATACGCCGGTGCGATGGCCGACTTCTACACCGAGAGCGCGGCGCGTCTGGCCGCGCACCTCGACGCCGGGCGGACCGTCGTGGTTCTCGCCGAGGGTGATCCGCTGTTCTTCAGTTCGTACATGCACATGCACAAACGGCTCGTCGACCGATTCGACGCCGAGATCATTCCGGGCGTCACGTCGGTGAGTGCGGCGTCGGCGGCGGTCGGAATCCCGCTTGTGGAGGGCGAGGAGACGCTCACCGTGCTCCCCGGTACCGCGGAACCGGGTGAACTGATCGCGCACATGCGGTCGGGCAAGGCGCTGGCGATCATGAAGTTGGGTCGCACCTTCGTGAAGGTCCGTGATGCTCTCGAGTCGGCAGGCAGGCTCGACGAGGCATGGTATGTCGAGCGTGCGTCGACCGATCGACAGCGAGTCGAGCGTGTGGTCGACGTCGATCCCGAGTCCGTCCCGTACTTCTCGCTCATCGTCGTTCCGGGTGGACGCAACAACCCCTACGCGGGACAGTCGGATGCGTCTGCGGGTGAAGTCGTCGTGGTGGGACTCGGCCCGGGGCCCGTCGAACAGACCACACCGCAGGTCGCCGCAGAGATCGCCGCAGCCACCGACCTGGTCGGGTACACGACGTACCTCCGAAGGGTCACTCCTCGGCCGGGTCAGCGGGTGCACGCCAGCGACAACCGGGTGGAGGCCGAAAGGGCCGAGTTCGCCCTCGACCTCGCCGCCCGCGGCGCGCGCGTGGTCGTCGTGTCGTCCGGTGACCCGGGCGTGTTCGCGATGGCCTCGGCGGTCAGCGAAGTGGCTGCCGAGCCCCGGTGGCACGACGTCGCGGTGCGTGTGGTGCCGGGAGTGAGCGCCGCTCACGCGGTCGCCGCCGCCGCCGGCGCTCCGCTCGGTCACGACTTCGCGGTCATCTCGTTGTCGAACCTTCTCAAACCGGACGCCGTCATCGAGAACCGTCTGCGTCACGCGATCGCCGCCGATCTCGCCGTCGCGATCTACAACCCGGCGTCGTCGAAGCGGACCGAGCAGATAGTCCGTTTGAAAGAACTGCTGACGGAGTTGGTTCCGGCCGATCGGGTGATCATTCAGGGGCGCGACGTCGGCGGACCGGGCGAGAAGGTCACCGTCACCACCGCTGCCGGTTTCGAGCCTGCCACCGTCGACATGCGGACGTTGGTGATCGTCGGTTCCTCAACCACGACGGCGGTGCCCCGATCAGCCGGCGACCTGGTCTTCACACCGCGTCACTACAGCTGAGCCTGCAGCCACACCACGGCCTCGTCGACTGTCGAGACGCGCTGGATGCCGTCAGATTCCGCTGGGCGATCGACCACGATCACCGGCAGTCCGAGTTCGCGGGCGGCGGCCAGCTTCGCTGAGGTCAATGATCCGCCGCTGTTCTTCGTGACCACGACCTCGATCCGATGCCGACGCATCAGGTCGAGTTCGCCGTCCAGCGTGTACGGGCCGCGCGAGCGCAGCACCTCGTGGTGTGGCGGCAGGGTGCGCTCGGGTGGATCGACGACCCGGATCAGAAACCACGAGTCCGCGACGTCGGCGAACGCCGACACGTCTTGACGTCCGGTGGTGAGGAAGACGCGGCGCCCGCCCACGGCAGCGGCGGCGGCACCGATTGTCGGGACCCGCGTCCAGACGTCGCCCGGCCCTTCGACCCATTCGGGTCGGGTGAGTCGAAGGTGGGGCACCCCCTCGTCGGCAGCGGCCGCATGCGCATTGGGCGTGATCCGCGCCGCGAACGGGTGCGTCGCGTCGACCACGGCACGGACGCCGTTGTCCCGCATGAACTCCGCGAGGCCACGCCGTCCGCCGAAGCCGCCGATGCGCACGGCGCCGACGGGCAGTCGCGGCGATGCGACACGTCCTGCGAGTGAACTCACGACGTCGACACCGTCGTCCACGAGGGTCTTCGCGAGAGCCCGAGCCTCACCGGTTCCGCCGAGGATCAGAACGTCAGCCATCGGTGCGCAGTTTGGTCATGCGGGCCTGCGAATACAGGTAACTGTCGACGAGGTCTGGATGGGCGGCGCCGTCGAGCGCACGTCCGACGAAGATCACCGCCGTCTTGGTGATGCCGGCCGCTGCGAGCGCCGCAGTGAGCTCGGCGAGCGGTGCACGGACCACGAGCTGATCGCTGCGCGAGGCGAAGGCGACAGTCGCCGTCGGACAGTCCGAACCATAACTGTCCGCGAGAGCCTCCACGATCTGCTCGGTGCGGTGAGCCGCCAGGTGGAGGGCGAGCGTGACGCCGCTGCGTCCGACGGCCGCCAAGTCCTCGCCCGGAGGCATGTCGGTCGACAGGGTCGAGACTCGCGTGATCAAAAGGCTCTGACCGACGCCGGGCACGGTCAACTCGGCGTCGATAGCGGCCGCTGCTGCTGCGAACGCAGGCACACCCGGCACGAGTTCGTACGGGATGTCGAGCGCGCGGAGACGGCTCAGTTGTTCGGTCATCGCCGAGTACAGGGAGAGATCACCCGAATGCAGACGTGCGACATCGTGTCCCGCGGCATGGGCCTTCGCGATCTCCGCGACGATGCGGTCCAAAGGCATCCTCGCCGTGTCGATCGTGACAGCACCGGCGGGCAGACGCTCGAGCAGTTCCGCAGGAACGAGCGAACCAGCGTAGAGGCAGGTCCGGCACTCGGCCAGGCGCTGCGCACCGCGAACGGTGATGAGGTCGGCAGCGCCGGGGCCTGCGCCGATGAAGTAGACGGTCACGAGAGTCCGGCTCCTGATTCCTTGACGGCCGTCCACTGGACGATGGGGAGTGCGGGGCGCCATGCGGTCGACCGCCCCAGCGGCGCGGCCCGTTCGACGCTCACTCTGATCAGGTCGCCACCGCGTGCACCGGCCGCCTCCACGAGGAGTCGTTCGGTCTCGATGGTGACGGCGTTGGCGACGATGCGGCCGCCGACGCGCAGCGCCGACCAAGCGGCGTCGAGGACGTCAGCAGTCATTCCGCCGCCGATGAACACGGCATCAGGCGTGGGGGCGCCGCCGAGTGATGCGGGGGCTCCACCTCGCATCTCGTAACGGTTTCCGACTCCGTGCCTGCATGCGTTCGCCATGGCGACGGCAGCACGGTCGGTGTCCGACTCGAACGCGACGACGCGCCCCGTGCGCAGCTGGCGCAGCCATTCGATGCCGATACTCCCCGATCCCGCGCCGACGTCCCACAGGAGGCGTCCCTCTGCGGGCGCGAGAGCACTGACCGTGAGGGCCCGGATCGGCTGTTTCGTGAGCTGTCCGTCGTTCGCGAAGTGGCTGTCGGGCAGTCCCGGCGCCCGGGAGACGGCCGGTCCGACACAATCCACGGCGACGACGTTGAGAGCGGGCGCACCGTCGTTCCAGACGTCGGCGCGGCCGGTGACGACGTGTTCGGCGACCCCGCCGAGATCGCCGAGGACCGTCATCTCGGAGGAGCCGAAGCCGAGAGACCTGAGCAGTTCGGCGACCTGTGCAGGCGTGGACCCGTCACGAGAGAGGACAAGAAGACGTGAGCCGTCCGTGAGATGCAGCGCGAGCGTCTCGACCGGCGCCGTCACCAGACTGACGACCATTGTCGATACGAGATCCCAGCCGAGTCTGGCGGCGGCGAGTGACACGCTCGACGGCGACGAATGCACGGTCACCCGGTCGGGCCCCACAAGCCGTACGAGCGACGCCCCGACGCCGTGGAACATCGGATCGCCGCTGGCCAGGACGTGGACGACGTCGGCGCCGCCGATCGATGCGGCCAGCGAGGCGAGGTGCTCGGACATCGGACTGCGCCACGGTGTCCGGACCGCGGTGAGATCGGCCGGAAGCAGGTCGAGCTGACGAGCCGAGCCGTATACGTCGGTGGCCGCCTCCAACGAGCGCCGAGCAGTCGGCGACAACGACTCCCACCCGTCGGCGCCCATGCCGACGACGACGAACCGACCGGTCACCGCGGCATCCGCCGCCAGATCGCGCGAGGCACGAAGCGGGTGGCGAAGCCCACGAGGCTCAGACGGCGTGGAATCCACACTTCGCGGCGTCCCTTGCGGTACGCGACTGCCACCGCGTCGGCCACGTCGTCCGGCGTCAACGACATGGGTGCCGGTTTGACGCCGGACTCCATCAGATCCTTGGTCATTGCGCCGACGACGAACCCTGGACGGGCGAGGAGCACTCGCACACCGCTCCCGTGCAGGGCGTCGGACAGTCCACTAGCGAACCCGTCGAGGCCCGCCTTGGTGGAGCCGTACACGTAGTTGCCTTTGCGGACCCGCACGCCGGCGATCGACGAGTAGACGATGATCGTCCCGGACTTCTGCCGGCGAAGTGCCACGGCCAACGGTGTGATGACACTGATCTGTGCGTAGTAGTCGGTGTGAGCGATCTGCAGTGCGTGTTCGACGTCCGTCTCGGCGCGCGAGGCGTCGCCGAGGATGCCGAATGCGATGATCGCCGCCTCGATCAGCCCGTGATCTGCGACGATCCGTTCGACGAGTGCGGAATGGCCGGAAACGTCATCGGCATCGAAGTCGATCGTGTGGACGTCGGATGCGCCCGCCGCGAGCAGGATCCGACTCTCGACCGTCAGGTCGTCGGGCCGTCTGGCCGCGAGGACCACACGTTTGCCGGAGGCGAGCCGAGCAGCAGTGGCGACGCCGATCTCACTGCGTCCGCCGAAGAGCACAATGGTTCCCACCCCTGCAGTATTCCAGCGTGTCCACTCCGGGCGACGGCCGGGCGGCGTCTGACCGGCTCCGGAAGCAGGAGGGCGAGCCACTAGTCTCGATCCATGCCCCGTACTCTCGCCGAACTGAGTCCCGCAGCCGATGAACTGTTGGCGGAGTACCAGCTCGCCAGCCTTGCCACGACCCGTGCGGACGGCACTCCACACGTGTGCGCGGTCGGCTTCACCATCGACCGCGACGCTGGCGTCGCGCGGGTCATCACGTCCGACGGCAACCAGAAGGTCAAGAACGCTGAACGCGGCCGGTACGCGGCACTCACCCACGTCGACGGTGCGCGGTGGCTCACGCTCGAAGGACCCGCGCGAGTGCTCCGCGACTCGGCGTCGGTACGCGACGCGGAGGACCGATACGAGGCGCGCTACCGCAAGCCGCGCGCCAATCCCCGACGCGTGGTCATCGAGGTCACGGTGACCCGAGTGATGGGTGCGGCGCCGATGTTCGCAGGAGACTAGGCTAGAAGTCCCACTCCAGGGCTTTGGCGAGGCGGCCGACGCTCGCGTCGATCCCGAGCTCCTCGACGAGGGCTCGCAATCCGTCTGCATCGTCAGGTTGCGTGGGAAGGCGATCGTCGGGCCTGCTCTCCACGGTGTCGGCGTCGGTTCGGACAGCGACCACGGTGCGCGCCGCACGCAGATAGTCCTTCGAGTCCTGGATCGAATTGCGAGCCCGCGCCGCCATCGTCGACTCCGGCTGGTAGGCGGCCGCTTCAAGAGCGTCGAGGTCGCCGAACGCGGTGATGAGCTTCGCGGCGGTCTTCTCCCCGATTCCCGGAACGCCTGGCAGCCCGTCCGACGGGTCACCACGCAGAATCGACATCTCAGCGTATGCGGTGCCCGCGCGTTCGGTCGGCACCGCATACTTCGCGGCGACCTCGATCGGTCCCATCAACTCGGCATTGCGCAATCCGCGTCCGACGTAGAGGACACGCACCGGGACCGGATCGTCGGCCACCACCTGCAAGAGATCACGGTCCCCGCTGACGACGAGGACAGCGTCCTCGGCCTCTGCAAAGGCGAGCGTTCCGATCACGTCGTCGGCTTCACACCCGACCGCTCCCGACGTCGTGATGCCCGCACACCGGAGGACGTTCATGATCATGTCGACCTGTGGCGTCAACGTGTCGGGTACTTCCTCGACATCCGGCGCGTCCCCGGATCCGACCGTCGCGACTCGATGTTCCTTGTACGAGGGAATCAGATCAGTGCGGAACGACGGGCGCCAATCGAGGTCGAGGCACACGACGAGCCTGTCGGGGCGATGATCGGTGACCAGGGCGGCGATCGTGTCGACGAACCCGCGCACGGCGTTGACCGGTCTCCCGTCCGGCGATGTCATCTTCTCCGGGAGGGCGAAGAACGAACGAAACCACAGGCTGGCGCCATCGAGCAGCATCACTGATCCGGTCATGGAAGACACTGTTCCACACTCCGGGGACATCGGACCGACCGAACGCGCCTCCGGGTGGGCCCGCGTAGCCTGGCGGGCATGGCTGACACCGCAGACCGATTCCCCTCGCACGTGTACCGGCAGCGCTTGCAGCGCGCCGCGGAACTCACCGCACAAGCGGGCGTCGACGCGTTGATCGTGGGCACCGGGCCCGACTTCCGCTACCTCACCGGATCGACCGCCGACACATTCGAACGCCTCACCGCGCTCGTCGTCCCCGCAGCTGGCGATCCGCGCGTGGTCACCGCGAAGCTCGAACTCGCCGCACTCCGGGAGTCCGCCATCGGCGACCTCGAGCTGTCGGTCACGGACTGGGTCGACGGCCAGGATCCGTACCGGCTCGCGATGGACGGCCTTCGGAACGACGCACGGATCGCGGTGTCCGACTCACTGCCCGCACTGCATCTGATTCCGCTCGCAGCGCGCACCTCGACCCCGCCGGAGCTCGCCACCGACATCCTCCGCGAACTGCGGATGATCAAGGACGACGCCGAACTCGACGCGCTTCGTCGCGCAGGTGCCGCGATCGACCGGGTCCACGCTCGAATGGGCGAGTTCCTACGGCCCGGCCGGACCGAAGCCGCCGTCGCCGCCGACATCGACGCGGCGATCAGAGCTGAGGGCCACACCGGAGCGGAGTTCATCATCGTCGGGTCAGGGCCGAACGGCGCCGACCCGCACCACGAGCAGTCCGACCGCGTGATCAGCGTCGACGACATCGTCGTCATCGACATCGGGGGACCCGTGTCACCGGGTTACAACTCCGATTCGACGCGTACCTACTGCTTCGCTCCCCCACGACGGGACATCACCGACGCGTATGCCGTTCTGGAACGGGCGCAGGCGGCGGCCGTCGCCGCGGTCCGCCCCGGAGTCACTGCCGAGAGCATCGACGCCGCCGCCCGGCAGGTCCTCGTCGACGCAGGCCTCGGGGACCGCTTCATCCACCGGACGGGACACGGCATCGGCCTGTCCGTGCACGAGGAGCCCTACATCGTCGAAGGCAACACCGACGTCCTCCGCGAAGGCATGGCGTTCAGCGTGGAGCCGGGCGTGTATGTGACCGGCGACTGGGGTGCACGCATCGAAGACATCGTGATCGTGACCGCCGACGGCTGCGAACCGGTCAACACCCGACCACACGGACTCGTCCAGCTGAGCTGATCTCACGGTCCGCGTCGCGAACGCGAATCGGCCCGAACCCATGCCGGGGTTCGGGCCGATTCGTATGTCACCGGTCAATTGACGGGACGGGACACCTCATACGTTCCGTCGGAGTCCTTGACGGTCACGGTCACGTGCTTGTTCTCGCCGTTGACCTTCACCGAGCAGGTGAACGTGGTGCCCGACTCGACCTTCTGACCGTCCGGGCAGCTGACGTCCTTGACGTCGGAGATCCCGTAGCCGTCGGGCTCAGGCTGCGTGAGGATCTTCTGGACACCGTCCTGAACGGCGCTCTGTGAGAGTCCTCCCTGGGCCCACTTCGGCCAGACGAACGCGGTGAGCAGCACGATCGCCGCCACGACGACCAGGCCGCCCACGATGGCGGCGATGAGCTTGCCCTTGCCGCCCTTCGCGCCGGGGGCTGCCGGGTTCGGCGCATTCGGATCCAGTGTCGCGTTCAGGTCCACACCGCCGGGGTATGCGGGCGCTCCGTATTGCGGCTGGCCTGTCGCACCGTATGCGGGAGCACCGTATTGGGGCGCACCGCCCTGGGGCTGCGCAGGCGCGCCGTACTGCGGCTGACCGAATCCCGGCTGTGCGGGTGCGGCCTGCTGCGGCGCCTGTCCCGGTGCGGCGTACTGCGGAGCGGCCGGAGCCCCGTACTGCGGCTGTGCCGGGTTGCCGTACTGAGGAGCCTGACCGTAGCCGGGGGCTTGTCCGTACGCCGGCTGCTGACCGTATTGGGCCTGACCGTATTGGGGCTGGCCTGCGGCAGGCGGCTGGAAACCCGGAGCCGGCGCCGCGGGCGCACCGGGCGCTGTGTACTGCGTCGTCTGTGCGTTCTGCTGCGGCAGAGGCTGGTTGATCTCAGTCGCGGGCAACGGCTTGTTGAGCTCGGTCGGCTGAGCCGGCGCAGGGGTCACCGGAAGCTGAGAGATCGTCGTCGCATCTGCATTGTCGTCGTTCGTCGACAGGTCGGGACGCTCGACGATCGACGTCGCGTCGTTGTTCGCGTCGGGCCCAGGCGCGTTCGCGCCCGCGTCGGTCGGCTCGTTACCAGTGGTCATCGCAGACCTCTCCTCATCGATGGGGAATGCCCGTTTCTCTATCGGGTGTCAGGCTACCCCAGAGCGCACTCGACGCCGGGGACGAACGGCGGTGTCGCGCAGGTCAGCTGAGCTCCGACGCGACCACTCCGCGGCGAACTCCGGCAACCGCTCGTTTCGCGGCGCCTGCGAGCGGATCGGCGGGATCCACACCGAGCCGGATCTGTTCCAGCAGGTCGATGACCTGGCGGTTCCACCGCACGAAGTCGCCCGGCGACAACAGATTCCCCTGAGAACCGGCCGCGCCCAACGCTTCGCGCAACGATCGGCCCGACGCCCACGCCGACACGGCAGCGCAGAATCCGGTATCCGGTTCACGCGTTTGAACGACTCCGTGTCGGTCCTGCACCCGATTGGTCGCCTCCCACACCTGAATCGTCCCGGTGAGTGCGTCCCGCATCGCTGGATTGCCGGACATCGAGTCGACACCGGCACCGTACGACTCGCGTCTGGAGACGAACAGCACCGACGACACGACGGCAGCGAGGTCCGACGGCGAGAGTCCGTTCCACACGCCGGCTCGGATGCACTCGGCGACGAGCAGGTCACTCTCACTGTAGATGCGACGTAGCACGGCGCCGGTGGGCGTCACGCGTAGCGACCCCGCTCCGTCGTCCTCGAGGTAGTCCAGTTCGACGAGCACACCGACGACAGCGTCGAAATCGGTCTCCAGTTGCGACGTCCGCTCGTGGACGGCCTTCTCCAGCGCCGCGACTTCGCGCTGCACGCGGGCGCGTCGCTCCGACATCCGGTACAGCTCGTCCAGTCCGGACGCCTTGTGCATCGGATGTGTTCGCAGTCTGCGCCGGAGCTCGTCGAGTTCGTAGTCGGGCTCGGCGGCCTTCTTCTTGACCTTGCCGCGGGGCCGCTCGATCCCGGACTTCTGCAGCGCCGCCGTGATCTCGCGTCGGGCGTGGCGTGAGCGAGTGTCGGCGTTCTTCGGAATACGAATACCGCCGAGGACAACCGGCGGGTTCACGAAGTCGTCGGTCCCGACTCGACCGACCCACCCGTCTTCAGAGAGGACGAGCGGCTTCGGGTCGGCCCCTTTCCACGCGCTTTCGAGGACCACGGCGAGGCCCTTGTGCCGACCGGTCTCGACCGAGATCACCTGACCGCGCGTCAACGCCGACAGATCCTCGGCGATCGCGTGAGCACCGTCGACGCGACGCACGAACTTTTGGGCGCGTTCCTTTCGACGGATGTCCTCACGAAGACCCACGTACTCGGTGAACCGTTCCGGGTCGATGCCGCTGCGTCCCGCCGCAGCGTCGATCTCGTTGTTGAGCTTGCGAAGCGTCCGATCGGCGTTGTCCAACTGACGCGCCTGGCCCACCAACGACCTGTCGGTCTGAAACTGAGCGAACGACTGACGCAGGAGAGCCCGTGAGCCGTCCACGCCGAGGCGGTCGATCAGATTCATCGCCATGTTGTATTCGGGTGCGAACGAGCTCCGCAGGGGGAAGGTTCGGGCGCCCGCCAGTCCGGCGACCCGTTCTGGCTGCACCTCGGGTGTCCAGATCACCACCGCATGTCCCTCGACGTCGATGCCGCGTCGGCCTGCTCGTCCGGTCAGCTGGGTGTACTCCCCTGGTGTCAGGTCGACATGCGATTCGCCGTTGTATTTCACCAGGCGTTCGAGGACAACACTGCGGGCCGGCATGTTGATGCCGAGTGCAAGCGTCTCAGTTGCGAACACCACCTTGATCAGGCCGAGGGAGAAGAGCTCCTCGACTGCCTGCCGGAATGTCGGGAGCATTCCCGCGTGGTGCGCGGCGAATCCCCGTCTCAGCGCCCACCGCCAGTCGTCGACGCCGAGCACATCGGAGTCGCCGGGCGCGAGTTCGGCGAGATGTGCGTCGACCACCGCATCGACCTTCGCCACCTCGTCGGGTTCGAGCAGGTGCAGGTCGGAACGCAGGCACTGCGCAAGAGCGCCTTCACAACCGGCTCTGGAGAAGATGAAGTCGATCGCTGGAAGCAGACCCTCTGCCTCGAGATTCGCGATCATGCGGGGCCGGTTCACTCCCCCGGTCCGGTTGCCACGCCGCCTGCGTTCCCGAGACAGGCGATCCTCGTACCCGCCGACCGCGTCCGGGCTGAGCATGCGGTGCTTGATGTACCGCGACAGTTCGGAGTTGACCTGCCGCTTCCCCTTCTCGGTGCCGCGCCCGCGCCTGTCGAAGAGTTCGAACATCCGGTTCCCGACGAGCATGTGCTGGTGCAGAGGCACCGGGCGATGCTCGTCGACGATCACGGCGGTGTCGCCGCGGACTGTGGTGATCCAATCGCCGAACTCCTCGGCGTTGCTGACCGTCGCCGACAAGCTCACCACGCGGACACTCTGGTCGAGCCCGAGGATCACCTCCTCCCACACCGCACCGCGGAACCGGTCAGCGAGGAAGTGGACCTCGTCCATCACGACGTGGGAGAGGCCGACGAGCGCAGCAGAGTCGGCGTAGATCATGTTGCGCAACACTTCGGTCGTCATCACGACCACCGGGGCCGACGAGTTGATCGAGTTGTCGCCGGTCAGCAGACCGACGTTCTCACTGCCGTGCACCTCGACGAGATCGTGGTACTTCTGGTTGCTCAGCGCCTTGATCGGTGTGGTGTAGAAACACTTGCCGCCCTCGGCGAGCGCCAAGTGGACGGCGAACTCTCCGACGATCGTCTTGCCTGCGCCGGTGGGAGCACAGACGAGAACTCCACGGCCTTCTTCGAGGGACTGGCACGCTCGACGCTGGAAGTCGTCGATCCCGAAGTCGAGTCGGGAGGTGAAAGCGGTCAGTTCTGGTCCGGAGGCCGGTGCGTCTGTGCTCATCCCCTACAGGATCTCATCGAACGCCGAATCTGTGCGAACGGAATTCCGGCTCCGCGTGGCGCCGATCGGACCCGATGACGCCACCTGCGTCGGAGCGGGCACCGCGGTTGTCGTCGCGCGGTCACTCGCGAGGTCGAGCGGAGACGCCTCGTCGTCGGACAGGTCGGCCCAGTCCGGGTTCCGCCTCGCCTTGCGCTTGTCGTGGATGCGCGCGATCTGGATCGCGAACTCGAGCAGCACCGTGAGCGCGCACGCCAGCGCAAGCATCGTGAACGGGTCCTGACCCGGCGTCACGATGGCGGCGAAGACGAACATTGTGAAGATCAGACCGCGGCGCCACGCTTTGAGCCGCTTGTAACTGACGATCCCCACCATGTTCAACGCGACGATCAGCAGAGGCAGTTCAAAACTGATGCCGAAGATGATCAGCAAGTGCAGCATGAAGCTGAAGTACTGATCGCCGGACAGCGCCGTCACCTGGACGTCTTGTCCGACGGTGAGGAGGAACTCGAACGCCTTCGCGACGACGATGTAGGCGAGCACTGCGCCTGCGACGAACAGGACCGCGGCGGCGGAGACGAAGCTGACCGCGTACTTGCGTTCGTTGGCATGCAGGCCGGGGGTGATGAACCGCCACAGTTGGTAGAACCAGATCGGGCAGGCGATGACGATTCCCGCGGTCAGCGCCACCTGCAGCCGCAGCATGAACTGGTCGAACGGACCGGTTGCGAGAAGGCGGCACGATCCGTCCGGAGTGAGCGTCGCACGGACCGACGGGTCGAGCTCGCAATACGGGCCGCGAAGCAGCTCTCCGAGCGACTCGATCGGCCCGGGGCCGTGCGTGTACCAGATGAATCCGAAAACGGTCGTCAGCACGATCGCAGCGAGCGACAGCAGCAGCCGGTAGCGGAGCTCATACAAGTGCTCGGCCAACGGCATCGAGCCGTTCGGATTGGTCTTACTGCGCCGCTTGCGCGGATCGAGTCGACGGAGGTTGATTCCCACGCGAGTGACAGATGGCGGCTAGGCCGACTTCTTCTTCTCGACGTCGACGTTGACCTCGACGGTCGGGTCGACCGCGGGAAGCTCACGCGGAGCATCCTCGGCAGCCTTCCTGTCGGATCCGTCGTTGGCCATCTCGGCCATCTCGGACTTGAAGATGCGCATCGAACGACCGAGTCCACGTGCGGCCTCGGGCAGCTTCTTCGAGCCGAAGAGCACAACGAGAACCACCAGAACGATTGCCCAGTGCCACCAGGAAAGGGCGCCCATGACCAAAACCTCCACACGAGTAACAGATGTCGTCTCCGACTCTACCCGGCGCGCGAGATTTCGCCCGATCTGTGTCACGCGGTGAGGGTGTCGCGCCCCTGCACGCCACTCGATCGCCGAACGCCGACCAGCCACGCGGACCCGACCGTGACCAGAACGGACACACTCTGCGACCCGGGCACCGGCCACCAACCTGCACTGAACGCTGCGGCACGGACTCGATCAGATGGCGACATGTGGTCGATTCTGCCCGGTGCGGGCGTATCCAGTCGTTCAGTCAGTATCGGGCGCGAGCCGCTACCGCGGTGGTGTGCACTGCCGCGGCCACATCGTCGGCTTCACCTTCGAGAAGCCGCACCCGACCGCCGAAGCTGCGGAGGAAGCGTTCGAGCCACTGGGCCGAGCCGTAATGGAGGACTGCGACGATCGGGCCGTCCGGTTCACCGTTCAGTTCGGTCTCGGCCTCCGCGGCGTAGTACTCCAACAACCAGAGTGCATCGGCGTCGATCTCGACCCGTACGGTCGGCAGATCACCGGTCAACGACGACGTCCCACCGATCGGTTCGAGGTCGGCACGTTTCGGAGGGTTGGCTGCCTCGTCGAGTTGTTCGGCCGAGTACACGCGGTCGAAGCGGAACAGGCGGACTCCGCCGGAGGTTCTGCACCACGCCTCAAGGTAACTCTGCCCGTCGATCGCCTGGATCATGATCGGATCCACGATCCGATCAGACACTTCGTCGCGGCTCGGCGTGTAGTAGCGGATCGCGAGCGCCCGACCGGCGGCCACCGAGGACCGGATCGTCTTATGGACGGGATCGTCGGCGATCTGCCCGGCAACGTCGGCTGCGGCGAACGGACGCAGCGTCTCCCCGACCGCGGCTTCGATCTTGGCCATCGCACGGCGGACCGCGTCCGCGTCGACCGCCCCCGCGTCGAGGAGCATACGCAGGGCGATGAGCAGCACGTTGGCTTCGGCGCCGGTCAGGCGCAGCGGGCGATCCATGCCTGCGGTGAAACCGACATGCACCCATCCGCTGGAGAACTCGATGTCGATCAGGTCGTCCGGCATGTAGCCGGGCAGGCCGCACACGAACAACTGCTCGAGATCCTTGGTGAGCTGACGTTCGGTGAGACCGAGATCGGCAGCGGCGACCGACAGCTTTATGCCGGGCCGCGCCAGGAAGTACGGAACCATCGCCAGCAGGCGGGACAGTCGGGTGGGTGCTGCGGCATTCATCGGGTCACCTCCATGTCGACGAGCCGATCGAGCTCGGCGATCACTTCGGCGCGCAGGTCAGCGGGTTCGAGGACGACGGCGTCGGCGCCCGCGTCGAGCACGGCCCGAATCACGGCGGACGGCGAACGGAGTTCGATCTGGACGACGTCGCCTTCGTCGCCGGACAGTGAATGAGGAGTCGTGGTGGTCGCGAGCCGGCGGAGGGCGTGCCCACGGTCGGCGGCGAGCCAGATCGACGCCGTCACGCCGGAGGCGCCGTTCGCGCCCGAGACGGCAGACTCGACGAGTGCGTTCAGGTCGACGTCCGTCGGCACGTGCACCGATCCCCGATCGGATGCAGTCGCAACGTTCTCCACCCGGGACAGCCGAAACGTTCGCGTGGCGTCACGGTCGAGGTCGTGACCGACGACGTACCAGCGTCCACGATTGCCGACCACACCCCACGGCTCCAGTCTGCGCTCGGCTCTCCCCTTCGCGGTCCGGTGCGTGAAGGTGACCGACTGCCGCGCCTCGATCGCGCTCAGCAGACCACGAATGGTCGCCTCCGACCCCATCGACTTGGTCGCTCCACCAGACATGACGGCCAGTTCGTCCGGCGACGCCACCTCGACCCCTGCAGCGCGTAGCTTCAGCACCGCGGTCTGCGACACGACACTGACGTCCGGATCGCGCCACACCGCTGCGGCGGCCGCCACTGCGGCCGCTTCGTCCGCCTCCAACGACACCGCCGGCAGCGCGTAGTCGGCGGGCTTGATGCGGTAGCCGTCTTCCGCCGACAACGGGTTGCGGCCCGTCTCCACCGGGATCCCCATCTCACGGAGCTCATTCTTGTCACGTTCGAGCATCCGCTTGAAGGTGTCGTCGGTCTTGTCGGGCGCGTCCTTGTACCCGATCACGTTCTTCCGCAGATAGTCGGCAGTCACGTACTGACGTGCCGACATCAAGCAGATGACGAGGTTGAGCAGGCGCTCGTTCTTTCCGGTGGCCACGCGGCCATCGTAGAGGCTAGAGCGACGAGATGAGTCGATCGACGCGCTCGTCCACATTTCGGAACGGATCCTTGCACAGAACTGTGCGCTGAGCCTGGTCGTTCAGCTTGAGGTGCACCCAGTCCACGGTGAAGTCGCGTTGCGCCTTGGTCGCCGCCGCGATGAAGTCGCCACGAAGCTTCGCTCGCGTGGTCTGCGGCGGCGTCGTGACGGCGGCGTCGATCTCCTCATCGGTGACCACCCGCGCCGCGAGGCCTTTGCGCTGCAGGAGATCGAACACGCCGCGACCCCGGCGGATGTCGTGATACGCGAGGTCCAGTTGCGCGATCTTCGGATCGCCGAGGTCCATCGAGTACCGGTCCTGATAGCGACGGAACAGCTTCTGCTTGATCACCCAGTCGATCTCGGTGTCGACTCCGCTGAAATCGCCCGACTCGACGGCGTCGAGCGTGCGCCCCCACAGGTCGACCACCCTGTCCATCACCGGATCGGGTGTGCGGTTTGCGAGATGGGTCACCGCTCGTGCGTGGTATTCGCGCTGGATCGACAGGGCCGTCGCCGTCCGTCCGCCCGCCAGGCGAACCTCGCGACGACCGGTGGTGTCGTGACTGATGTCGCGGATCGCCCGGATCGGGTTGTCCAGCGCGAAGTCGTGGAAGGAGATGCCCGACTCGATCATCTCCAACACCAACAGAGCGGAGCCGACCTTCAGCATCGTCGTCGTCTCGGACATGTTGGAGTCGCCGACGATCACGTGCATCCGTCGGTACTTCTCCGCGTCGGCGTGCGGCTCGTCACGCGTGTTGATGATGGGACGCGAGCGGGTGGTCGCGGATGAGACGCCCTCCCAGATGTGGTCTGCGCGCTGAGAGAGGCAGAGCCGGGTCTCCTGGCCGACCGACTGGACCTTTCCGGCGCCACAGATCAACTGGCGCGTGACGAGGAACGGCAACAACACGTCCGACACCCGGCCGAACTCGCCCATCCTGTTGACGAGGTAGTTCTCGTGGCAACCGTACGAGTTTCCTGCCGAGTCGGTGTTGTTCTTGAACAGATAGATGTCACCGCCGATCCCCTCGTCGGCCAGCCTCTGCTCGGCGTCGATGATCAGTTCCTCGAGGATCCGCTCGCCCGAGCGGTCATGGGCGATGAGTTGCGCCACCGAATCGCATTCGGCGGTCGCGTACTCGGGATGCGACCCGACATCGAGGTAGAGACGCGCGCCGTTCTCCAGGAACACGTTCGACGACCGACCCCACGCGACGACACGCCGGAACAGGTACCGGGCGACTTCGTCCGGGCTCAGTCGACGCTGCCCTTCGAAGGTGCAGGTGACACCGAACTCGGTCTCGATGCCCATGATGCGGCGTTCCACGTCAGTCCTCTCGAAGCAGTGCTGTCACCCGGTCGTCGGTGAGACGTCGGAACGCTCTCCGCGGCCGGGTTCGGTCGAGGACGGCGGCCTCGATGTCGTCGGCGGTCAACGGCGCCGCCTCCGCGCCCTCGGCATCCGCATTCACCGGTGCGAGCGCCAGAGCGGACACTCGCAACGCCTCGGCGAGGGTCATGTCGGGCCGGTACGAGTCCTTCATCGCGGCGATCACCGGTTCGGTGGATCCGCCCATGACCAGGAACGACCGTTCGTCCACGATCGAGCCGTCGTATCCGATGCGGTACAACTGCGACGGTGTGGTGCTCCCGACGCGACCCACTTCGGCGACGCACAACTCGACCTCGAACGGCTTCGCCTGTTCGGTGAAGACCGTGCCGAGAGTGTTCGCGTACGCGCTCGCGAGGGACAATCCGGTCACGTCGGCTCGGTCGTACGAGTACCCGCGGAGATCAGCCAGCTGAATTCCGGCTTTGCGAAGGCTCTCGAACTCGTTGTACTTGCCGACCGCCGCGAACCCGATCCGGTCGTAGATCTCACTGATCTTCCGAAGCGTGTTGGACGGATTGTGCGCGACGAACAGCACTCCGTCGGCATACGTCACCGCGATGACACTGCGCCCGCGCGCGATGCCCTTTCGCGCGAGCTCCGAACGATCACGCATGATCTGTTCGGCGCTCGCATAGTACGGAAACGTCATGCGTTCTCCTCCCGCTCGACGCGTCGGTCGATGACGGCTTGCGCGGCGGCCGCGATCTCCGATTCCTCGACAGCTAGAGCGCCGTCGTCGTCGATGCGCACGGCCGTCGGGAAGATCCGTCGGACGAGGTCCGGTCCGCCGGTGGCGGAGTCGTCGTCGGCCGCATCGTACAGAGCCTCGACTGCTGCCGAGAGCGCCTCGGCAGCTGTCAGGTCCGACCGGTACGACTTCTTGAGAGATGATCGCGCGAACACCGAGCCCGATCCGATCGCCTCATAGCCGCCGCGTTCCTCGTGCCGCGAGCCGGCGACGTCGAACGAGAAGATCCGTCCCCGTCGTTGGTCGTCGTCGGACGGTTCGTAGCCGACGAGCAGCGGAATCGCCGCGAGTCCCTGAAGGGCGGCGCCGAGGTTGCCCCGCACCATCGAGGCCAGGCGTGACGCCTTGCCGTCGAGAGTGAGCCGAACGCCCTCGATCTTCTCGTAGTGCTCGAGTTCAACCGCGAACAGCCGCACCATCTCGATGGCGATGCCGGCCGTGCCCGCGATGCCCGCCGCAGAATACTCGTCGGTGACGTACACCTTCTCGACGTCGCGCGTGGCGATCAGGTTCCCCATCGTCGCGCGCCGATCACCGGCGAGGATCACGCCGCCTCGGTAGGCGATCGCCACAATCGTGGTGCCGTGCGGCACCTGTTCGACGTTGATCGGCGCACCCCCGAGAGCGGTCGCGCCGGGCAATCGATCAGGGGCGGTGACCCGCAAGAACTCGGTGAACGACGAGATGTCGTGTGCTGGGCGGCCGCCGCGATCGGCGATCACTGCCCGCCCTTCTGGACGTAGGCCTTCACAAAGTCTTCGGCGTTCTCCTCGAGGACGTCGTCGATCTCGTCCAGCAGATCGTCGGTCTCCTCGGTGAGCTTCTCGCGGCGTTCCTGACCGGCGGCTCCGCCACCGATCACTTCGTCGTCACCTGCGCCGCCACCGCGGTTGGTCTGCTCCTGCGCCATCTTCGCCTCCTGGAAAGGATCGTCGTGTGATCAACCCTACCGGTGCCGCACCGGGCCCGAGGCCGCGAACCGCCGGTTTCAGCCCGCAGTGAGCTCCTCGACCAAAGCGGCTGCCGACGTCGCGGACTCCAACAGCTCACCAACATGCTTTCTGGTGCCGCGCAACGGTTCCGGCATCGGTATGCGGACCAGGTTGTCCGATCCGACGTCGAAGATCACCGAGTCCCAGCTCGCGGCCGCGATGTCGGCGCCGAATCGGCGGACCGACTCCCCGCGGAAGTAGGCCCTGGTCGACTCGGGTGCGTTCGCGACCGCGGCGAGCACCTGCTCTTCGGTCACGAGACGCTTCATCGAGCCCCGGGCCACCAGTCGGTTGTACAACCCCTTGTCGAGCCGGACGTCCGAGTACTGCAGATCGATGAGCTGCAGGCGTGACGCCGACCAGGACAGTCCTTCACGCTGGCGGAATCCCTCCAGCAGGCGGAGCTTCGCAGGCCAGTCGAGGATGTCTGCGCATTCCATGGGGTCGCGTTCGAGCTTGTCGAGCACGTCGGCCCAGGTCTCGATCACGTGCGCGGCGCGCTCGTCGCCGGAGTCCCGGTCGTGATGGAACGCCGTCACGCGTGCGAGGTACTCGCGTTGCAGTGCCAGACCGGTCATCTCACGACCGTCGGCGAGGGCCACCGTCGCGCGCAGCGTCGGGTCGTGACTGATCTGGTGCACGGCGTCCACCGGCCAGGCGAGCGCCAGGTCGGACAGGTCGACGCCCGCCTCGATCAAGTCGAGGACGAGGGAGGTGGTGCCGACCTTGAGATACGTCGCGGTCTCGGCGAGATTCGCGTCGCCGATGATGACGTGCAGGCGACGGTACTTGTCCGGGTCGGCGTGCGGTTCGTCCCGCGTGTTGATGATGCCGCGCTTGAGAGTCGTCTCCAGTCCGACTTCCACTTCGATGTAGTCGGCCCGCTGCGACAGCTGATAACCGGGTTCCTCCCCGCGCTGCCCGATCCCGACACGACCCGAACCGGTGATCACCTGACGTGACGCGAAGAAGGGCATCAACCCGGTGATGACGGATTCGAACGGGGTGTCCCGTCGCATGAGGTAATTCTCGTGGGTGCCGTACGACGCGCCCTTGCCGTCGATGTTGTTCTTGTACAACTGCAGGCGAGGAGCGCCCGGGACGCTGGCGACGAAACGCGCAGCCTCCTCCATCACTCGCTCCCCCGCCTTGTCCCAGATCACGGCGTCGAGCGGATCGGTGACCTCGGGCGCCGAGTACTCCGGGTGCGCATGGTCGACGTAGAGCCGCGCACCGTTGGTGAGGATCATGTTCGCCGCGCCGATCTCGTCGGCGTCGATGATCGGCGCGGGCCCCGAATGGCGCCCGAGGTCGAACCCGCGGGCGTCGCGCATCGGCGACTCCTCCTCGTAGTCCCACCTCGTCCGACGGTCACGCCGCGGGACCGACGCGGCCGCCGCATACGCGAGAACGGCCTGCGTCGAGGTCATGATCGGGTTCGCCGAGGGGTCTCCGGGCGCCGAGATGCCGTACTCGACCTCCGTGCCGATGATGCGCTCCATGAGTTCAGCGTAACGGTCAGCGTCGACGCAGCCGCAGGCGCGAGTACACCAGCCCGATGAGCAGTGCGGCCATCAGTGCGAGCACACCGTAGGAGATCATCATGTGCGTTGCTGTCGGCTCCCACAGCGGATACTTCATGCTCTCGGTCTGAGTCGTCTTCACTTGCGCGGCATCGGGATTGATCGTCGGGATGTCGACAGCCTGAGCGGCGGCCGTGTAACCCCAGTAGGCCGGGAAGATCCACCCGAGTTGAGCGGCGCCGGCCGCAGTGATCGGGAACAGTCCGCCGCAGAACACGAGTTGCACCATCACGACGATGACCAACGGCGGCATCGTCTGTTCGTTCGACTTCACCATCGACGAGATCGCGAGACCGACGAGTGTGCTGACACACGCGAGTGCGGTGATCGCCGCGAACAGCGCGACCGGCGGCGGAAGGAACACGCCGCCTTCCTCCGGAACCCCCTTGAGGGCGAAGCAGATGCCCAGCATGATCGCGCTCTGCACCGCAGTGAGCAGGAAGAACACGACTACCTTGGCCACGAGGTAGGCGCCGGGACGGAGGCCGACCGCACGCTCGCGCTCGAATATGGGGCGTTCGCCGACGAGATCTCGGACCGTCAGTGCGGCACCCATGAAGGCGGCACCGATCACCAGGACGACAAGAAGCTGGACCGCTTCCACCGAGACCTTCGGCAGTTCGCCCGGCCCCGGCAGACCTACCTCGGCCTTGCCGAAGCCGAGGTCGCCCGGAATCACCTTCGTCAGCAGTCCGAGAACGATCGGCAGGAGCAGCAAGAACACGAGATAGCCGCGGTCGGCGAGGATCAAGCGGAGCTGCCTGCGGAACACCGTGCTCGCCTGTCGCCCACCGGAGGCCTGCGGCACCGTGATCGGCGGCCCGCTCGGCGGCGCCGCGGGCGGTTTCGACGTGTGCGGATGCCGCTGTCGGTAACGCGCCCACGCGGCGTCGGGCTGATCGGCGGTGAACGCGAAGATCTCCGCCCAATCGGTGGTGCCGAGCTCTGCTCCGACCTCCTTCGGAGCACCGCAGTAGGCGGTCTTGCCACCTGGTGCGAGAAGGAGCACCTGGTCGCACAGGCTCAAGTACGTCAGTGAGTGGGTGACCACAAGCACCACACGACCGGCGTCGGCGAGTCGGCGCAGTGTCTGCATCACCTGACGATCGAGCGCGGGGTCGAGTCCCGAGGTCGGCTCGTCGAGGATCAGCAATGACGGACCTGTCAGGAGTTCCATCGCGACGGACGCGCGCTTTCGCTGACCGCCGGACAGTTTGTCGACCCGGGTGTCCACATGCTCGGTGAGCTGCAACTCACTGAGCACGCCGTCGATCACCTGATCGCGGTCGGCCGTGCTCAAATCGGCGGGGAGCCGTAGTTCGGCCGCATACCGAAGGGCCTGGCGGAGCGTGAGCTTGCGGTGCAGGACGTCGTCCTGCGGGACCATGCCGATACGCGTGCGGAGCGCCTCGTACTCGGTGTGCACGCCACGCCCCTCGAACGTGACGAGACCGACGGTCGGGTTCCCGAGACCGGCGACGATCTTCGACACCGTCGACTTGCCCGCACCCGACGGACCGATGATGGCCGTCAGCGTGCCCGGGGCGGCGTTGAACGAGATGTCGTTGAGGAGTGTCTTGCCGTCGATGGTGAGACTCACCGAGTCGACCTGGACACCGCCTGCCACCTCGACCTGCGGGCGGCCTCGGACGAGTGCCCCGCCGGACATCACGAAGTCGGAGTTGCCGATCGTGACGACGTCGTTCTCGCTGAGCCGATGCGCCATGACACGTTGGCCGTTGACAAACGTGCCGTTGACGCTGCCCAGATCTTCGAGCAGCAGTCCCTGTGGGCTGGACGAGAGTCGCGCGTGATGCCGCGAAGCGAGGACGTCGCTGACCACGATGTCGTTGTCCGGGGTGCGGCCGATCGACTGGACGCCGGACAGGGAGATCGTCTCCCGGCCATTGTTGCGAAGCTCCCCCGGCACCTGGAACACGGCCGAGGCGTTCTGGTGAAGCGCCGCGAGGTGAGGTGCGTTCTGGAGCTCACCGAAACGCGGAGCCGGACGCCAGCCCCGCTCGCCCGGCTGAGCCTGGAACGGTGCCGACTGCGGGTGCTGGGAAGCCTGGGCCGGCTGGGCGCCGAACGGTGCAGACGCCGGGCCGCCCAACGGGCGGGTCGGCGGTTTCGGCGGAGGCGTCGACGACGACGGGGGCTGTTGAGCCCGTTGTGGGCCGGACTGGATCGGGGTGGTCCGTTGCTCGGGCAGCCGACCGGAGGCGTCTGCTCGTGGCGCGTGATCACCCGCCGGACCGATGAGCGTCTTCGGTGCGGGCGCCTGCGGGGTGAGTTCGAGGATCGGTCCGGTCTGGCCGTCACCCAGCTGAACACGAGCGCCGGTGCCGACGGTCACGACGTTCTGTCGCACCCCGTTCGCATACATGCCGTTGGTGCTGCCCGCATCGATGACCTGCCACCCGGCCGACGCCGACCACTCGACCGACAGGTGCCTGCGCGACACGAGCGGATGGTTGACCACGATCTCGTTGTCGGGCGTCCGGCCGAGGGATGCCGGCGAGGTGCGGATGACCTGAGCGTTACCTTGCCCGACCCGAACCTGCAGCGGAGTGATACCTGGAGTGCTCGTCACCGAATCAGACTAGCCGGTCAATGACGAGCACCCCGTTCACCGGAATGACCGCACGGCGTGTCCGGTCCCCCGGAACCTGGTCACAGGTATTGGCCGGTATTCGATTCGGTGTCGATCGCGCGGCTGGCGCCACTTCCCTTGCCGGTGACGAGCGTCCGGATGTACACGATCCGCTCGCCCTTCTTGCCCGAGATGCGGGCCCAGTCGTCGGGGTTGGTGGTGTTCGGGAGATCTTCGTTCTCGGCGAACTCGTCGAGGATCGCGTCGAGCAGATGCCCGATCCGCAGACCGCGCTGACCGCTCTCGAGATGCGCTTTGATCGCGTACTTCTTGGCACGGTCGACGATGTTCTGGATCATCGCTCCCGAGTTGAAGTCCTTGAAGTACATGATCTCTTTGTCGCCGTTGGCGTACGTGACTTCGAGGAAGCGGTTGTCGTCGGTCTCGGCGTACATCCGCTCGACCACACGCTGGATCATCGCGTCGACGCAGGCCTGCGGATCACCACCGAACTCCGCGACCTCGTCGGCGTGCAGCGGCACATCCGTGGTCAAGTACTTGGTGAAGATGTCGACGGCCGATTCAGCGTCGGGCCGTTCGATCTTGATCTTCACGTCCAGCCGGCCGGGTCGGAGAATGGCGGGATCGATCATGTCCTCGCGGTTGGACGCGCCGATCACGATGACGTTCTCGAGCCCCTCGACGCCGTCTATCTCGCTCAGAAGCTGCGGCACGACCGTGGTCTCGACGTCGGACGAGACACCCGAGCCACGAGTGCGGAAGATCGAATCCATCTCGTCGAAGAAGACGATCACCGGAGTGCCTTCGGACGCCTTCTCCCTCGCACGTTGGAAGATCAAGCGGATGTGCCGCTCGGTCTCACCGACGAACTTGTTGAGCAGTTCCGGCCCCTTGATGTTCAGGAAGTAGCTTTTCGCCTCACTCGAATCGTCGCCGCGCGCCTGCGCGATCTGGCGAGCGAGAGAATTGGCGACGGCCTTGGCGATGAGCGTCTTGCCATTGCCGGGCGGGCCGTACAGCAGCACTCCCTTCGGCGGCCGCAGCGAGTACTCGGCGAAGAGGTCGCTGTGCAGGAACGGCAGCTCCACGGCGTCGCGGATCTGTTCGATCTGACGACGGAGACCGCCGATGTCTTCGTAGTCGACATCCGGGACCTCTTCGAGAACCAGGTCTTCGACTTCGGCCTTCGGGATCCGTTCGAGTGCGTACCCGGCCTTGCCGTCGACGAGCAGCGAGTCGCCGGGCCGCAGTTTGCGCTCGCTCTCGCCACCGTCGCCCTGGTGAACGAGTGCGTCGGCCAACTGCACGACACGCTCTTCGTCGGTGTGGCCGACGACGAGCGCGCGGCGTCCGCCCGCGAGGATCTCGCGGAGGGTGGAGATCTCGCCGACCTCGTCGTATCCGAGCGCTTCGACGACAGTCAGCGCCTCATTGAGACGCAACGACTGTCCGCGACGCAGCGTGTCGGTGTCGATGTTCGGGGAGACGGTGAGACGCATCTTGCGGCCCGAGGTGAAGACGTCGACGGTGTCGCCGTCGGTGACCCCGAGGAGGACGCCGTATCCGCTCGGCGGCTGGCCGAGGTTGTCGACCTCTTCGCGAAGGGCGATCAACTGCTGCCGCGCCTCCTTGAGGAGTTCGGTCAGCTTCGTGTTCCGGGTGGTGAGCTTCTCGATCCGCTCCTGCGGACTGTCGCCACTCGCACCGGACTCCGCGCCTGACTGCACAGTCGGGGTCATCGGGCCTCCTTCATCGCTACGTGTTTCTACGCTACCCGCGCGTCGGACGGCGCTGCACGCGCAGGGTTTCCGTGCCGTCGGCGAGTCGTCGTGCAGTGATCAAGAACGCCGTGTGCCCCTGCATGCGATGTTCCGGACGCACTGCCAGCCCGACAGCGCTCCAATCCCGGACGAACGATTCCCACGCCCGCGGTTCGGTCCAGCACTGGAGTTCACGAAGGCCCTCCATCACCTTGGAGAGCTGAGTGACCGTCGCGACGTACACGGTCAGCACACCCCCGGGCTTGAGTGTCTTCGAGACGAGCTCGAGGTGCTCCCACGGCGCCAGCATGTCGAGAATCACCCGGTCGAACTGGTCGGCCGGGTCGTGGTTCGCGAGATCGTCGATGATCAGCTTCCAGTTGTCCGGAGCGCCGCCCCAGAACGTCTCGACGTTGCGGACCGCGTGTTCTGCGTGATCGTCACGCACCTCGTACGACGTGACCGAGCCGCTGGTGCCGACTGCGCGGAGCAGTGACAGGGTCAACGACCCCGATCCGGCGCCTGCTTCGAGGACCTTCGCTCCGGGGAAGATGTCGCCCTCGGCGACGATCTGAGCGGTGTCCTTCGGGTAGATGACCTGCGCTCCGCGTGGCATCGACAGGATGTAGTCGGTCAGCAGCGGCCGCAGTGCGAGGTATTCGGTTCCGTTGGCCGACTTCACCATCGTGCCTTCGTCTGCGCCGATCAGATCGTTGTGTTCGATCCCGCCGCGGTGGGTGTGGAACTGCTTGTCGGGTTCCAGGACCACCGTGAACTTGCGTCCCTTGGAGTCGGTGAGCTGTACGCGGTCGCCTTCGGCGAACGGGCCGGTGGTCGGCATCGGTGGGTGATTCCTTACGGGTCGAGAGCAGGGCATGAACTGCTATCAGCATAGAGTGACGCCCATGGCAGATCGTGAATCGACGGCGACGAGCTACTACGTCCCGCTGGCGGCGCCCGCCGGGGCCGACGCCGAGTTCGAGTACTTCCAGCCCACTGAAGCGACGATCAGCGTATGGTCGGCCGACTTGCAGCACGGCGGCCCGCCTGCAGGTCTGATGATGCGTGCGATGGTCCGGGCGGTCGCTGACGACGGCCAGCACTTCACCCGGGTGACCACGGAGATCCTCGGGGCCATGGGCCTGGGGGTGAACCGCGTCCGCGCCTGGGTGTCGCGGCCCGGCCGCCGCATCTCGCAGGTCACGGCCGAACTGGAATGTCAGATGCCCGACGGGGAGTTCCGGCTCGCCGGTCGCACCGTGGCCTGGCGGATCCTGGCGGCCGACTCGGCGGACGCCCAGAGCATCCCGAACGAACCGCTGCCCGCCGGACCCGATGACCTCCGACAGATCGTCGGCTTCCCCGCCGAGGGCGACGAAGCCGTCGCGTGGGGACGCGTCGGGTTCATCGGCACCACCGTCATCGCCCGGCAGGAGGGTCGCACCGGCTCGACGCCGTCGATCTGGATCCGGCCGGACCGCGAACTCGTCGAGGGTGAGACGCCATCGCACCTGGAGTCGATCTTCACCGTGCTCGATGTGGCCAACGGCGTCGGAACGCGCCTGGACCCTACGAAGTGGTCATGGATGAACATGGACACGACAGTCCACCTCGTCGGACAGCCGACGAGCCCGTGGCTGGGTCTCGACTCCGAGCTCGCGGTGGGACGCGACGGCTACGGCGCCACGTTCGCCGACCTGTACGACGTGGCCGGCTTCCTCGGCCGGTCCGCGCAGACGGACATGATCGTCGACGTCCGTTGACGCTTCCGCTCAGAAGCGGCAGGAGCGGATGTCGGAGGCGAGGATCGCGCGGACGCCGATCTCCGACAGGTCGTCCATGAGCGACTGGTGGGTCTTGCGCGGCACCATCGCCCGGACCGCGAGCCAATCGGGGTCGAGCATCGGCGACACCGTCGGCGATTCGAGGCCCGGCGTCATGGCGACGGCGCGGTCGAGGAGCGCCTTGGGGCAGTCGTAGTCGATCATCACGTACTGCTGACCGAACACGACACCCTGCACGCGAGCGATGAACTGCTTGGCCGCCTTCGACGCCTCCGCCGACTCCGGGTTCCGAATGAGGACCGCTTCGGAGTCGCAGAGAGACTCTCCGAAAGCTGCCAGATCGTGTAGGCGCAGGGTCCGACCTGAACCCACCACATCGGCGATGGCGTCGGCCACGCCGAGCTGGATGGAGATCTCCACCGCGCCGTCGAGCCGGATGATCTCGGCGTCGATCCCGCGGGCGGCGAGGTCGCGGCGGACGAGGTTGGGGTAGGACGTCGCGATCCGCTTGCCCGCGAGATCGTCGACGGTCCACGTCTGGTCGTTCGGGGCCGCATACCGGAACGTCGACGACCCGAAACCGAGCGCTACTTCTTCGATGACCTCGGCACCGGAGTCGGCCGCCAGGTCGCGGCCGGTGATCCCGAGGTCGAGCGTGCCCGCGCCGACATAGATCGCGACGTCCTTCGGGCGCAGGAAGTAGAACTCGACGTCGTTGTTGACGTCGATGACCGACAGGTCCTTCGGATCGGACCGCTTACGGTAACCGGCCTCCGAGAGGATCGCGGCGGCGGCTTCGGAGAGCGCGCCCTTGTTGGGGACTGCAACACGCAACATGAGTGGTTGTTCCTAGAGGTGTTCGGGTCGGCTCAGAGGTACTTGTAGACATCAGCGGGAGTCAGACCACGTTTGATCATCATCACCTGGAGCCAGTAGACGAGCTGGGAGATCTCTTCGGAGAGCGAGTCGTCGGACTCATGCTCGGCGGCCAACCACACTTCGCCGGCCTCTTCGATGATCTTCTTGCCGAGGGTATGGATGCCGGAGTCGAGTGCGGCGACGGTGCCGCTCCCGTCGGGGCGCGTCTGCGCCTTCTCGGCCAGCTCAGCGAACAGTTCGTCGAAGGTCTTCACGGGACGTATTGTTTCACGCCCCGAGTGTGTCGGTGGAACCGGTCGGTCGTGTCGTGCGTCTTACCTCATGTGAAGGATGTGAAGGTGTTCAGCCGAGCGCAGATGGGCCGCTTGGGCTTCACCGATGCGACGTTGCGCACTGCGATCCGGCAGGGCAGGGTACGGCGACTCCGTCAGGGGTGGTTCGCCTTCGACGATGCTGATCCCACCGTCGTGTCCGCCGTCAAGGCGGGTCGGGTTCTCGGGTGCGTGTCCGCGCTGACCCTCAGCGGCCTGTGGGTACCGCCGGGATATTCGAGCGTTCACGTGCGGCGGAGCAAGGCGTTGCTCGGTGCGGGGAAGCGCGCCGGCTGCACCACTCCGGTCGGCCGCGCGCCGGCCACACTGACCCCGGTCGATCCGGTCGAGTACGCGCTGGCGTGTGCGGCATCGTGTATGACGGCGGAGGACTGGATCGCCGTGTGCGATTCGTATCTGAACTCGACGGGGACCTCGGTCGACGACCTTCGATTCCGGCTCGAACCGTTCACCGGGTACAGACTGGCCGGTCTGTTGGAGAAGGTCGACGAGCGTTCGCAGTCGGGCACCGAGAGCATCATGCGAGTGCGATTGCGTGCGATCGGCTTCGACGTGGTCGTCCAGCCGGGTATCGCCGAATACGAATGGACAGGTGGATGTCGATGCGCTTCATCTACGACGACGTCATCTTCGGCTGGGCGGACACACTCGCCGACATCCGCGGCGTCACGGACGACGACCGACACCGAGTCCGGAGCGTTCGATCCCGCCGTGTGGTCGACCGATCTCTTCGGCGCAATGAACTATGACTGAAATCGTCCCCGAGGGAGCTCACAGAGGGCGAATAGCCCTTGGAGTCTAGGCTCGGGGACGATTTCAGTCATCAGGCCAAAGCAGCTGCGAGGTCGTCCAGGGTGAGCCCGACAAGCGACTCGCGGAAAGTGAAGGTCGGGCGCGGCGGAACCGGGATCGCGGACGGGATGATGATCGCTCGGACACCGGCGGCGAACGTCGACGCCGCACCCGTCGGAGAATCCTCGATGGCGAGGCAGCGGCGCACGGGAAGCCCGACGATCTCCGCCGCACGACGGTAGATGTGCGGTTCGGGCTTGCCCGCCTCCACCTCGTCCCCGCAGACGGTCGCGACGAAGCGGTCGGCACCGATCGTCTCCAACAGGACGTCGGTCACCTCGCGCATCGTGTTCGTGACCAGCACCATGGGGATGTCGGCGGCGGCCACCATGTCCAGTGCGTCGACCGCACCGGGACGCCACGGCGTACCGGCCGCGAACAGGTCGATCACTCGCTGAACCATCCACGCCTCGTCGGCCTCGAAGTCCCGGCCCGATTCGGGCACGAGCGCGGCGTCGTACACCTTCGTCATCGCGTCGGGAGAACTGTTCCCCATCGTCGACTCGCGCAACGCCGGGGTCATCTCGATCCCGAGTCTGTTGGCGAACTCCACCAGGACCTGCTCCCACAGTGGTTCGGTGTCGAGCAGGGTGCCGTCCATGTCCCAGAAGACCGCTCCGGGCTGGCCTGCTTCGTCGATCACTGTGTCCTCCTGGTGGTTGGTGGCGAATGATGTCTCCGCCCCCACCCTAGGTGTTGAAGTACTTCGCTTCCGGGTGGTGGAGCACAAAGGCGTCGGTCGACTGTTCGGGATGCAGCTGGAGTTCCTCCGACAGTTCGACGCCGATGCGCTCCGGCTCGAGCAGATCGATCATCTTCGCGCGATCCTCGAGGCTCGGGCATGCGCCGTAGCCGAACGAGTAGCGAGCTCCGCGGTACTCGAGATCGAAGAAGCCCTGCGGCCGATCCGGGTCGCCGTCGGCCATCGAACCGCCGTCGAACGTCAGCTCACTCCGCACCCGCTGGTGCCAGTACTCGGCGAGCGCCTCTGTCAACTGCACGCCGATGCCGTGAACTTCCAGGTAATCGCGATACTCGTCGCCCGCGAACAGTTTGTTCGCGAAGTCGGCGATCGGCTGGCCCATGGTCACGAGCTGGAACGGCAGAACGTCGACACGGCCGGCCTCGATCGCGTCCTCGCGGGACCGGATGAAGTCGGCGATGCACAGAAAACGAGTCCGCTGCTGGCGCGGGAACTCGAAGCTGTGCCGGATCGGCGACGACGGGTCAGCCGACTCGAGGACATGCACCACATCACCCTCGCTGACAGCCGGGAAGTACCCGTACACGACAGCCGCGTGGGCGAGGATTCCCTCGGTGGCCAGTCGCGAGATCCATTCGCGCAGGCGGGGACGACCCTCGGTCTCGACGAGCTCGTCGTAGTCGGGACCCGAGTCGCCGCGCGTGCCCCGAAGCCCCCACTGGCCGAGGAACAGCGCGCGCTCGTCGAGCATCGTCAGATACTCGGCGACCGGGATGCCCTTGACGATCCGGGTGCCCCAGAACGGCGGCTCCGGGATCTCGTTGTCGGCGGCGACGTCCGACCGTGCAGGAACCTCGACGGGAACCTCGGCCGCCTTGCGCTTCGCTGCGATCCGCTGCGACCGCTCCCGGCGGGCCTTGCGCTCAGCGACCTTTGCCGCAGCGGCCTTGGCCTCCGGGCTGTCGGGGTCTGGTCCCTCCCCGCGCTTGATCGCCATGATCTCGTCCATCAACGTCAGACCCTCGAACGCATCACGCGCGTATCGGACGTCTCCGTCGTAGATGTCGGCGAGATCACCCTCGACATAGGTACGAGTCAACGCCGCACCGCCGAGGAGGACGGGGAACTCGCTCTTGCCGCGCGAGTTCATCTCCTCGAGGTTCTCCTTCATCACGACGGTCGACTTCACGAGCAGGCCGGACATCCCGATGACGTCGGCACGCTGATCCTCTGCGACCGAGAGGATCGTGGCGATGGGCTGCTTGATGCCGATGTTGACCACGTCGTAGCCGTTGTTCGACAGGATGATGTCGACCAGGTTCTTGCCGATGTCGTGGACGTCGCCCTTCACGGTGGCGAGCACGATCCGCCCCTTGCCGTCCTCGTCCGAGGCCTCCATGAATTGTTCGAGATGGGCGACCGCGGCCTTCATCACCTCGGCGGACTGCAGGACGAACGGCAGCTGCATCTGGCCTGAGCCGAACAGTTCACCGACGGTCTTCATGCCCGAGAGCAGGGTGTCGTTGATGATCGACAGCGGCGGGACGGTCTCACGAGCTTCGTCGAGGTCCTCGATGAGACCGTTGCGCTCCCCGTCGACGATGCGGCGTTCCAGTCGCTCGAACAGCGGCATCTTCGCAAGCTCAGCGGCACGGGATTCACGGGCCGACGCCGCCGACACGCCTTCGAACAACTCCATGAGCTTCTGCAAAGGGTCGTAGCCCTTGTCCTCGGGACCGTCGGTCCCCTGCTCACGCCTGCGGTTGTACACGAGGTCGAGAGCCGTCTCCCTGTGCTCGTCGGGGATGCGCGCCATCGGCAAGATCTTCGAAGCGTGCACGATGGCCGTGTCCAGTCCGGCCTGCACGCACTCGTGCAGAAACACCGAGTTCAGCACCTGGCGGGCCGCCGGATTGAGACCGAACGAGATGTTCGAGATGCCCAGTGTGAAGTGGATCGTGGGGTGGGACTGCTTGAGACGACGGATCGCCTCGATCGTCTCGATGCCGTCGCGGCGAACCTCCTCCTGGCCCGTCGAGATCGGGAACGTGAGGGCGTCGATGATGATGTCCTCTTCGGCGAGGCCCCAGTTCTCGGTGATGTCGGTGATGAGCCGTTCGGCGATGGCGACTTTGTGGTCGGCCGTCCGAGCCTGCCCCTCCTCGTCGATCGTCAACGCGACGACCGCGGCACCGTGTTCCACCGCGTGCCGCATGATGCGCGCGAAACGGGAATCGGGTCCGTCGCCGTCCTCGTAGTTCACCGAGTTCACGGCGCACCGACCGCCCAGATGCTCCAGTCCGGCCCGGATCACCTCGGGTTCGGTGGAGTCGATCATGATCGGCAACGTCGACGCGGTGGCGAATCGCGACGCGAGCTCTGTCATGTCCGCGGCGCCGTCGCGGCCCACATAGTCGATGTTGAGGTCGAGCATGTGCGCCCCGTCGCGCGTCTGGTCCTTCGCGATCTCCAGGCACTTCTGATAGTCGCCTGCGATCATCGCCTCGCGGAACGCCTTGGAACCGTTCGAGTTGGTGCGTTCGGCGATGACCAGGAAGCTCGCGTCCTGATCGAACGGCACGGCCGTGTACAGAGACGACGTCTCCGACACGTGTTCCGGTGTGCGCGGCTTGGGCTCGACGGCGGCGACGGCCGCGGCCACCTGGCGGATGTGCTCCGGGGTGCTTCCACAGCAGCCGCCGACGAACTGCAGGCCGTAGTCCCGGACGAACCCTGCGAGCGCCTCCGCCATCTCGGGGGCCGTGAGCGGGTACTCGGCACCGTTCGCCCCGAGTACGGGGAGCCCGGCGTTCGGCATCACCGACACGGGTACTCGCGCATGCTTCGACAGGTACCGGAGGTGCTCACTCATCTCGGCCGGACCGGTGGCGCAGTTGAGGCCGATGACGTCCACTCCGAGCGGCTCGATGGCCGCCAGTGCGGCGCCGATCTCCGATCCGACGAGCATCGTTCCAGTGGTCTCGACGGTGATGTGCGCGATGATGGGGAGGTGGCGACCCATCTCGTCCATCGCACGACGTGCCGCGATGACCGCCGCCTTGAGTTGCAGCAGATCCTGGGACGTCTCGATGAGGATGCCGTCGGCGCCGCCTTCGAGCATGCCGAGAACACACTCCTGGTACGCGTCGCGGATCACGGCGAACGTGGTGTGTCCCAGGCTGGGGAGTTTTGTGCCGGGACCGATGGAGCCCAGGACGTAGCGGTCGGTTCCGTCGGCAGACGGACCCATCTCGTCGGCGACGCCGCGGGCGATCGAGGTCCCCTTGTAAGCGAGCTCACGGATGCGGTCGGCGATGTCGTAGTCACCGAGGTTCGACAGGTTGCAGCCGAAGGTGTTCGTCTCGACGACGTCGGCCCCGGCTTCGAAGTAGTTGCGGTGGATGTCGGCGAGAACATCGGGGCGAGTGTCGTTGAGGATCTCGTTGCAGCCCTCGAGCCCGAGGAAGTCGCCGTCGACCGTGAGATCGGCGGCCTGAAGCATCGTGCCCATGGCCCCGTCACCGATCAGTACACGACGCGACATGGCCTGAAGCAATGTCGAGTCGTACGAATCCTGGCGCGTGACGGAGTATGGCATCCCTCCAGCGTAGTTCGCCGTCGAACGCGGTCCGCCGTAGGCTCTTCTCGATGAACTCTCCACGCCCGTCCGGTCTGCCCGAACTGCGCCGTCCCGTGATGATCGCCGCGTTCGGCGGATGGAACGACGCTGGAGACGCAGCCTCGTCCGCAGTCGAACATCTGGCCCTGACCTGGGACGCAACGGATCTCCGCGAGATCGACGGCGACGACTTCTACGACTACCAGTCCAACCGGCCGACGATCACGACCGTGGACGGTGTGACGCGTCGCATAGCGTGGCCGTCGACGTCTGTCTCGTATGCGCGCCTTCCGGACGCCGATCGAGACGTGGTGTTCGTCCTCGGACCCGAACCGAACCTGCGGTGGCGCGCGTTCTGCTCCCAACTGGTCGAACTCGCTGACGCGTTGGACGTCGAGCTCGTCGTGATGATGGGGGCGCTGCTCGCCGACACGCCGCACACCCGGCCCGTCCCGGTGTCCGGATCGGCGGAGACGAGCGCGGCCGCGACGCGTTTCGGGCTGTCCCCGAGCAAGTACGAGGGCCCGACCGGCATCACCGGCGTCCTCCAGGACGCATTCGTCCAGGCCGGAGTACCGTCCATCTCGCTGTGGGCTGCGGTCCCCCACTACATCGCGCACCCGCCGAACCCCAAGGCCACCGTCGCGCTGCTTCGGCGCCTTGAGCCCATCATCGAGGTCCCGATACCTCTCGGCCGCCTCGATCAGCAGGCTCGAGACTGGCAGGAGGACGTCGACGAGATGATGTCCGACGACGACGACATGGCCGCCTACGTCCGTGATCTCGAGGAACGGGAAGACGACGAGGCCGGCGACGAGAACCCGATGGTCGAAGTAGACGGCGACGCCCTTGCCGCGGAGTTCGAGAAGTACCTCCGCAGAAGGAACGAGGGCTCGGACTAGCTAGCCGATGCGTTCGATGTCGACGACCGGCGTGGTGATACGCCAGGTACGGACGTCCGGATCGTCGGCCGCGGTCACCCAGAACTGTGCTGGCTCTCCGACAACGCACTGCTTGACGCCGATCAGGGGGATGTCTTCGGAGTCGCGCCGCAGTTCGCTGACCTCCCAGCGCTGATCCTCATTGCGCCCGACGCCTGGAGCTCGGAGCAGGGTCATCTCCTCGAAGTCGAGCACGTAAGTCGACGTGTGGGTCATCACCGTCCAGACACCGTCTGAGGTGCCGGATGGAATCTCGCTGACGCGGGTCATGGCTTCCTACGCACTCGGGTTGATGTCGACGCCGAGGAGGGCGTCGACGGCGGCGGCGACAAGTCCGGGGGCCTCGGTCGACGAACCGATGCCCAGAATGGCGTCGGCGGCCCACGCGTCGACGGCCGCGAGCGCCTTCGGTGTGTCCAGGTCGTCCGCGAGATGCTGACGGAGGCGTGCGACGGTGTCAGTCGCGTCGGGTCCGGTCTCGAGAGCTGCGGCACGACGCCAGGTGGCGAGCCGACGCTCGCCGTCTGACAGGACGAGATCGGTCCACATGCGGTCGTCGCGGTAGTGCCCGCTGATCAGGCCGAGTCGAACTGCGCCGACGTCCACTCCGTTGCGCCTGAGGACGGACACCTTGACGAGGTTGCCGAGGCTCTTCGACATCTTCTCGCCGTCCAGACCGATCATTCCGGTGTGGACGTAGTGGCGGGCGAAGCGGCGCTCCCCCGTCTCGGCTTCGGCGTGCGCCGCAGAGAATTCGTGGTGGGGGAAGATCAGGTCGCTGCCGCCGCCCTGAACATCGAACGCCATGCCGAGTCGGTTGAGGGCGATGGCTGAGCACTCGATGTGCCAGCCTGGTCGCCCGGCGCCGAACGGTGATTCCCACGACGGCTCTCCGGGCCGTTGGATGCGCCACAGGAGTGCGTCGAGCGGATTGCGCTTGCCCGCACGGTCCGGGTCGCCGCCGCGTTCGGCGAAGTACTTCGCCATCGTCTCCGCGTCGTAGCCCGACTCGTAGCCGAACTGCTCGGTCGCATCGACGCTGAAGTACACGTCGGGGTACTCGGCGTCGTCGACGACGTAGGCTGAACCGTTCTCGAGGAGGCGGCCGACGGCGGCGATCACCTCGTCGACCGACTCCATGGCACCGATGTAATCCCTCGGCGGGAGGACCCGCAGCGCCGCCATGTCCTCGCGGAACAGGTCGATCTCCCTCGTGCCGAGATCGCGCCAGTCCACACCGTCGCGTTCGGCGCGCTCGAACAGCGGATCGTCGACGTCGGTGATGTTCTGCACGTAGTGGACGTCATGTCCCTGGTCCCGGAGCACCCGGTTGATCAGGTCAAACGTCACGTAGGTGGCGGCGTGACCGAGGTGGGTGGCGTCGTACGGGGTGATGCCGCAGACGTACATTCCGGCGACGGGTCCGGGCGCGAGCGGCGCCACCTGCTTCGACGACGTGTCGAACAGACGTAGAGCCGGTGAGACGCCGGGTACGGACGGGATCTGGGGCGACGGCCACGACTGCATGTCCACAACTGTATGTCGAGCGGTCGGTCGGCCGTCGAACGGGCCGTGTTCTTCTCGCTCGGGTCAGAACGGCGGCCACGGGATCGCGCGCTCACCCGGCGGCAGCGGCATCGTCCCGCCGTCGAGGAGGTGCGCGATGCGGTCCCGGAGGGCGTCGATCTCGCCTGCTGTGATCAACGCACCGAGTCGCACGGTCAGCGCGTCGTCACCGTTCGCGAGCCGCTCGGCCACCCGAGTCAAGTCCACGAGAAGGTCGCCCGGAACGGCTTCCCCCGCCCATCCCCACAGGACGGTGCGCAATTTGTCGTCCGTGTGCAGGCAGATCCCGTGGTCGATCCCGTACACGTGTCCGTTCTGATCGACGAGGATGTGACCGCCCTTGCGGTCGGCGTTGTTCACGACCACGTCGAAGACTGCGAGTCGTCTGAGGCTCGGGGTGTCGGAGTGGACTAGGGCGACCAGCGATCCGTCCTCGTCGTATGCACGGAGTATCGGGATCACATCGTCGCCGACGGCGTCGACGGGAACCAGGTCGACCGGATCGCGCCCCTCGGGTTCGTCGGGAACATGGATCCAGCGTTGCAGCATTCCCGGCCCCAGATCGGCGTCGGACGGTCCGGTCTGGCGGAGTACCGTCTCCGGGACGACGTCCCAGCCGAGCGCTTCGCTGATCAGGTATGACGCGACCTCACGGCCGGCGAGGGTGCCGTCGGGAAAGTCCCAGAGCGGCGCCTCACCTCGGACGGGCTTGTAGACGCACATCAACTCGTCGGGTCCGGCATGGCATGCGAGGGTGAGGTTGCTCGCCGTGGGTATCCGTCCCAACAGCGTCAGGTCCCCATCGGTGAGGACCTCGAGGATGGTCCGGTTCACTCCGGGCGGTCGTCGTCTGTGTCGTCGTCTGCGGTGGTCGAATCGTCGTCCACTTGGAAGGACGCGTCGAATCCCGGCACCACGCGTCCGAGCGCGGCGAGCACGTCGGGATCGATGAACTCGTCGGACCGCGAGAACTCGACGTCCCGCTTGTAGCCGTTGCTGCGGGCGCAGATGTGACCCGACGCGTCGAGCGGCATCGTGCAGAGCGGGCAGAGGGGACGGCCTGCGGCGATCACCCTCATCGACCGCGCGCTGAACTGCCGGGCGGCATCGGCCGACAGGAACACCCGCACCGTGTCGGGCCCTTCTTCCGTGTCGTCGAGGATGACGCTCTCGTCCAGTGGCTGCTCGGTGATCGCGAGCAGTTCCACCACCACTGCCGACGCTTCGGCATCCCAACCCAACCCCATCGACCCGACACGGAACTCGGATTCGATCGGATTGGCGAGAGGCTCGGTGTCGACGACCTGTTCGGTCTCCGGCGGCACACTCGCGCCGAACCGGCGGGCCACCTCGTCCAGGAGGTACCCGAGGCGGTCCGCGAGGATCAGTACCTGCTGCTTCTCGAGTTCGACGCTCATCACCCGCTGGTCCTGCGACACCTGGAGGAAGAAGGTGCGATCCCCGGGGACGCCGACCGTGCCGGCGACGAACCGGGCCGGGCTGCGGAACTCATGAATCGTGCGCGACACTGCTACTCCACCTTCCTGCTGATGACTGCGACGCTCAATGACCGCAAGGCTACGCGCCCTTGCCTCCGCCGACATCGGCGTCGGTGTGGTGACGCGGCGCGGGAAGCACGATCGCTCCCGGGTTGTTCACGGTGATCACATAGGGCCGATCCCGCGTGTACCGGATCACGGTGATCGACGCAGGGTCGACGACGATGCGCTGAAAGGAGTCGAGGTGCATCCCGTAGGCGTCCGCGATGACGCTCTTGATCACGTCACCGTGCGAACAGGCCAGCCAGACTCCGTTCCCGTCGTCACCGCCATGAACTCGGTCGAGCTCCCGGACGGCGGCGCAGGCCCGACGAGACACGTCGGCGAGGCCCTCCCCGCCAGGGAACACCGCCGCCGACGGTTGACGCTGCACTGTGCGCCACAGCGGTTCGTCGACGAGTTCGGACAACTTGCGGCCGCTCCAGTCGCCGTAGTCGACTTCTGCCAACCGCGCGTCTTCGACGTCGGTCATGCCGTCGAGATGGCCGACGAGGGGCGCAACGGTCTCTGCACAACGTTGCAGCGGAGACCGCACCACTGCGGTCAGCCGGTCGGTCACGCCGTCGAGGCGTTCGATCAGAGCCGTCGCCTGGGCACGGCCCGCGTCGTCCAGTGCGACTCCCGGTGTGCGACCGGCGAGGACACCCGAGGTGTTGGCCGTCGACCGCCCGTGGCGGACCAGTATCACCGTCATGGTCCGAGCCTATGTCGCCGAGATGACGCCACCGGCGAGCAGGCCGATGACGAGGAGACCGAGCGCGATCCGGTAACCCGCGAACCACGCGAGCGAGTGATGCGAAACGAACTTGAGCAGCCACGCGATCGACACGTAGCCGAGGACGAACGCGATGGCGGTCGCGACGACGATCTGCGGCCCGGACGCGGTCACCTGGCCGGCGGCGGCCGGTTCGAAGGCGTCCTTGAGGCTGAACAGGCCCGACGCGACGACCGCGGGGATGGCGATGAGGAATGAGAAGCGGAACGCCGCTGCGCGTTCCATGCCGACGAACAGACCGGCAGACGCCGTCGCACCCGACCGAGAGACGCCGGGAATCAATGCCAGACACTGAGCCAGGCCCATGGCGATCGCGTCGCGGCGAGTCATCGTCTCGATCGACTTCGACCGTGAACCGACGCGTTCGGCGGCGATGAACACGAACGAGAACAGAATCAGCATGATCGCGACCAACCACAGGTTGCGCGCGGCGGTGCTGATCTGGTGCCGAAACACGAAGCCGAGGACTCCGATCGGGATGGTGGCGAGAATCACGTACCAGCCGATCCGGTAGTCGACGCCGCGTCGCTCCGGATTCCGCAGTCCGCCGAACCAAGCAAGGACGATTCGCCAAATGTCCTTGGCGAAGAAGATCAGGACGGCGAGTTCGGTGCCCAACTGCGTGACCGCGGTGAATGCCGCGCCTGCGTCTTGCCCGAACCAGATCTGCGACACGATCCGCAAGTGTCCGGACGAGGAGATCGGAAGGAATTCGGTCAAACCCTGCAGGGCCCCGAGGACCACCGCCTGAAGCCAGCTCATCGTTTCAGTCACGGGCGTAGATGCTACCCATCACGAGGCGGCGGGCGGCGGTCACGCAAAATGGAGGACATGCATGTGCGAACCAAGGTGGCGGCTGTCCTGTTGGCGACGACGATGGCGGTGACGCTCGCGGCCTGCGGCGACAATGCGTCGGAGAACGCCGACAACGCGCAGACTGTGGCTCCGGCGGTGGCGGCCGAGTCGCCCGCGACTCCAGCGTCGCCTGCGGGTGTGAACGTCCCCCAGGTCGCAGGCATCGCGATCGCTCAGGTCGGTTCGACCACGGCGGTCCTGAACGCCGACGGCCGGTCGGTCACGTTGCACGTCCAGCCGGGTGCGATGGACACCCCGCCGCCCAAGACGGTGTCGCTGCCGGTGTCCGGTCTCGTCGACCTGATCGCCGCGGACGGCGCGTTCCTCGCAGTCGGGCCCGACGGTCTGATCGAGATCGCACCCAACGGCGCCTTCACCATCCGCCGCGATTCGATCGACTCCCCCCTGTCCGTCGCGGTGAAGGGAGACCAGACTCTGGTCGGCACGGCCAAGGGCACCTTGTTGGTCTACCCGGCCGACCCACATGCGTCGCCTCGAACGATCGGCGGATTCGTGCGTGTCGACCGCATCCTCGTCGCGCCGGACACCGCCGACGGCGTCGACGGCCAGGTGTCCGTGCTCGATCGGGCTCAATCGGCGATCCTGCCGGTCGACATCGAGACGGGCGAGCACAAGGCTGCGCTGCGTGCGGGCAACGGTGCGACGAACGCCGTCGTCGATCGGTTCGGTCGAATCATGGCGACCGGAACTCGCGACGACGAGATCTACGCCTACTACGGCGCGCCGATCGTGATGCGTCTGCGTCGGCCGGTGTCGCCGAGCCCGTACGCCCTCGCCTACGACGAGAAGCGTGACCTGCTGTGGGTGTCGTCCACGGGCGTCAATGAGGCCGTCGCCTACGACCTGTCGCGCGGTGACGGCAAGGAACGCGCCCGCATCGCGACCGTCGGTCAGGTGTCGGCGATGACCGTCGATCCGGCGAACGGCGGGCTCCTGCTCGTCTCGGCGCGTGGTGACGGTCTCCAGTTCGTGCCCGCCACCGCGACGACCCCCTGACGCACACGCGCCGTAGCGCTTCACCGTCCCCGCATAACCAGCCAGGAGAAGGCGACATCATGCTGAGCACCGTCAATCGACTGATCTACCCCGCCTTGCTGAAGGTGATGTTCCTCGTTCAGCCCGAACGAATTCACACAGTGATTCACCGCGCGATCAGCGTTGCGGGTCGCACACCGGTCGTGCGTTCGCTCCTGGCGAAGGTGTTCGCGCCGAAGGACCCGATTCTCCGAAGCACCGTCTTCGGTGTCGACTTCCCCGCTCCGATCGGCCTGGCCGCAGGTTTCGACAAGACCGCGTCGTGCGTCAATGCCTGGGGGCAGCTCGGCTTCGGGTACGCCGAGATCGGCACGATCACCGGGCAGGCTCAACCGGGCAACCCGGCTCCACGCCTGTTCCGGCTGCCCGCCGATCGTGCCCTGATCAATCGGATGGGCTTCAACAATCCCGGTGCCGACGCGGCCGCTGTGAAGCTCCGCGAAGCACGGCCCGGCCCGGTGCGCGCACCGATCGGCGCCAACATCGGGAAGACCAAAGTGGTGCCCCTCGACGGCGCCGTCGACGACTACCGCGTGTCGGCCCGCCTGCTCGCACCCCTCGCCGACTTCGTCGTCGTGAACGTGAGCTCGCCAAACACCCCCGGACTTCGCGATCTGCAGGCCGTCGAGTCCCTGCGGCCGGTCCTGGCGGCAGTTCTCGACGAAGCGACGGTTCCCGTCCTGGTGAAGATCGCTCCGGATCTGTCCGACGACGACGTCGACGCGGTGGCCGACCTCGCCGTGGAACTCGGTCTGGCCGGGATCGTCGCGACCAATACGACCATCGGCCGGGCCGGCCTGCAGACGCCGACCTCGGACGTCGACGCGATCGGCGCAGGCGGCCTCTCGGGACCTCCTGTCGCCGACCGCTCGCTCGAGGTCCTGCGTCGGCTGTACGGCCGTGTCGGCGGCAAGGTGTCGTTGATCAGCGTCGGTGGGATCGAGACAGTCGATCAGGCGTGGGAGCGCATCATCGCGGGCGCCGATCTGCTGCAGGTGTACACCGGGTTCATCTACGGCGGCCCGGTGTGGCTCAAGGAACTGAACGACGGCATTGCGGCTCGCCTCCGTTCAGGCGGGTTCTCCACCCTCTCCGAAGCCGTCGGCTCCCGCCTTACTCCCTGACCGACCGCATCCCGCTCCTTGCGCGAACGCATCCCCTGCTCCTTGCAGCGAACGCTTCCCCTGCTCCTTGAGCGAACGAAGTGAGTCGAAAGGTCCCTCGCCGACCCACGAATGCGTGATCGACCAGACGCTTCGACTCACTTCGTGGATCTTGAGCGAGCCTGCGAGACGAAAGGCGCTCAACGAGCCAGTAGGACGTCCTCGTTCGCTCAACGAGCAGTAGGAAGTGCGTCGCTCGTTCGCTCGACGTCGCGGTTCTGCGGGAAGAACACGCCCCACCTGCTCTTTGAGCGAGCTTGCGAGTCGAAAGGTCCCGTGCCCCTGATCGCCAGATCCAGGTCTGCGTAATCGGTGGCACGCTTCGACTCGCAAGCTCGCTCAAACGAGCAGTGGTCCGCAACGAGCAGTAAGGCTGCGGCGGGGCAGGTTACTCCTCGCCGGGCAGTTCGAACACGCCGGTGAGGGTTCCACGGGCGATCGCGCGCGAGAACAGGTTGAAGCCGAGGAAGGCGGGCGAAGCGCCGTCCGGAAGGCCGAGCGACTCAACGTCGACGGCATGCACCACGAAGAAGTAACGATGCGGTCCGTGTCCGGGAGGCGGACCTGCTCCGACGAACTGAGCCAGGCCCGCGTCGTTGCGCAGCGTGACCGCCGACGCCGGCAGGTCGGCCGAGCCCGGAGATCCCGCATTGGTCGGCAACGACGTCACGGTCGCCGGAATGTCGGCGACCGCCCAGTGCCAGAAACCGGATGCGGTGGGAGCGTCCGGATCGAAGCAGGTCACGACAAAACTCTTGGTCTCCGCCGGAAAGCCCGACCAGCTCAGTTGCGGTGAGACGTCCTCGCCTCCCGCGCCGAAGATCGCGGACGCCTGTGGCGTCGGAAGCGTGTCGCCATCGGTGAAGTCCGTCGACGTCACGGAGATCTCCGGCAGCGTCGGAAGCACCGAGTACGGGTCGAATGCGGTCACTATCGTCTCCTTCTCACCCACGTCAGCTGTGACGCAGGAAATGCTCAAGAACCTTGGTGCCGAACAGGATCGACTCTACCGGCACGCGTTCGTCGACTCCGTGGAACAACGCCGCGAAGTCGAGGTCCGGAGGAAGCTGCAACGGCGCGAACCCGAAGCACCGGATGCCGAGCTTCGCGAACGCCTTCGCGTCGGTGCCGCCCGACAGCATGTACGGCACCGTGCGTCCGTCGGCGTCGTGCGCGACGACGGCGTCGTTCATCGCGTCGACGAGATGCCCGTCGAACGTCGTCTCGTACGCGTCGAGATGAGTGATCCACTCCCGCTTGACGTTCGGCCCGATGAGTTCGTCGATGGTGGCCTCGAACTCCTTCTGCCTGCCCGGGAGCACACGGCAGTCGATGACGGCCTCCGCCTGCTGCGGGATCACGTTGGCCTTGTAGCCGGCCGACAGCATCGTCGGGTTGGCGGTGTCGCGCAGGGTGGCACCGATGATGCGAGCAAGGTTCCCGATCTTGAACAGCGCCGTCTCCAGATCGGGCGTCTCCGGGCTGAAATCGAGGCCGGTCTCCTCCGACAGCGCTTTCAGGAACTCAGACACCGACTCGGTCATCACGAGCGGGAACTGGTGGGCGCCGATGCGCGCGACGGCGGACGCAATCTCGGTGACGGCGTTGTCCGAGTGCAGGAACGAACCGTGGCCCGCGGTCGCATCACACGTCAGGCGCATCCATGACAGGCCCTTCTCGGCCGTCTCGACGAGGTACAGCCGACGAACGGTTCCGTCGGGACGATCCACGGTCAGCGAGAAGCCGCCCACCTCGCCGACTGCCTCAGTGATTCCGTCGAACAGGTCGGGTCGGTTCTCGACGAGCCAATGCGACCCCCAGGTTCCGCCCGCCTCCTCGTCCGCGAGGAACGCGAACACGATGTCACGGGGCGGCACGGTGCCGTCTCGTTTGAGCTGGCGAGCCAGTGCCAGGACCATGCCGGCCATGTCCTTCATGTCGACGGCGCCGCGTCCCCAGACGTAGCCGTCGCGGATCGCGCCGGAGAACGGGTGGACACTCCAGTCCTCGGCCTGGGCGGGGACCACGTCGAGGTGGACGTGGACGAGCAGTGCTCCGCGACTCGAGTCGGCGCCTGCGAGCCGCGCGAAGACGTTCCCACGACCAGGCATGCCCGACTCGATGTACTCGGTCTCGTAGCCCACCTCCTGGAGTTGCTGCTCCACCCAGCGGGCGCATTCGGCTTCGCCGACGGTCGTCTCCGGCACTCCCGTGTTCGACGTGTCGAACTGGATGAGGCGGCTGACGAGATCGACTACTTCTTCGGTTGCTTGAGGGGTCGTCACACCCCCATTACTAGGGGATTTGGGATCTCACGGCAACCTTGGTTATGGTTATGCGGCGCAAGCGAAAGCAAGCGCGACAATTTCATACCTGAACGAGTCCGAGTGGCGGAATGGCAGACGCGCTAGCTTGAGGTGCTAGTGTCCTATTAACGGACGTGGGGGTTCAAGTCCCCCCTCGGACACTCTTCAACGACACAGGCCCTTCATCTCACGATGAAGGGCCTGTGTCGTTCATGTCGCACCTCACCGAACGCGGCGGAGACCGACTTCGTCGCAGGAGACACGCGGTGGCAGGCTTCGGTTCAAAGATGCTGGGGACAGCGCAGGTTGCCGGTTGAGCATTCCTCGTCCCGCGGGCATGTGGTCAAAGGATCTTTTGAATCCCGATCCCGAAGGGATCGAACGCCGGGAACGACCGCCGAACCACTCGCCGCGACCCTCACTGACAAACGCGGCCTTCAGGAAGGCCGCGATTGTCGACGAAGCGTCTGTCTGTGTCGAGGAAGTCCGCGTTTGCGGCGCGTGCACCCCTCGTTTTGTCAGAGTGCGGGGACGGAGACGGGGACGGGCATGTGCAGCGCCGCCTGCGCCTTGGTGGTCACGTCGAAGCGGATGGTGCGGATCGGCTTGAGCGAACGGAGATCGTCGGACATGCGTCCGTCGCCGAGAGTCAGGTCGACACCACGCGGGAGCGACGACGAACCGGTCGCGAGCACGTTCGTCTGGTTGAGCGTCGACTGCCACACGCCGTCGAGCAGGGTGTACGAGGTGAGGCTCGAGACGTTCGTCCCCGTGCTCGACGCCTTCTGGCGCGGCGTTCGCGCGGTGAATGCGACGTCTACTCCCCCGTCGGCGTTTGCGATGCGTGCGGTGGTGCGCGAGGCGTCGATGTCGACGTCGAGGTCGGTGACCCACTTCGGGAATCCGTAGCCGTCATGCCCTCGGACCTGCGCGATGTCGGTGTTGACCGGCAGCGACAGCACATAAGAGTGCAGGTGGTCGTCGACGAGCGCGGTGGTGAGGCCGAGCACGCCGGGCCCGCCGTGGCGCGCGGGGCGGACGGCCACGCCGACGGCGGCCTCGGTGTAGAAGTCGATGTCGCAGACGTCGTAGCGGAAGAACATGACCGACGCGATGCCGAGTCCGGGAAGCACCTCGAGCGGCTCGAGTTCGGCGGGAATGCGCTTGCGGATAGCCGAGGTCGGGGCGAGCATCGTCAGCCGCGCCGAGGACATCGCGTAGTAGAAGTTCGGGGTGTGAGTCGGACCGATGGGCGACTCGACGCGCGTCTTGCGGAGCCGACGGAAGAAGTCGACGGATTGCACGCGGGGGTCCTGCGACACCTCGTCGAGGTCGGTCTGCATGCGGTAGCGGTCGAACAGACCGCCCTCCGGGACGGCGACCACACGTTGTCCTAGCTCGACGTCGACGGTCTTCTGGGCGGTGGCCGGCATGGGTAGCTCCTCACGAGACGATCTATGTTTGCACTGCTAACACAGAGAGTAGGACTCAATGTAAACAGTGTCAACACTGATCGCCTCGCGAGGATTCACGACACCTCGCCCGTCCAGGCGGAAGCCGATGTCAGTCGAGGATGCCCGGAAGCGTGGCGACACGAACCACGCTCTCCAGCACGTGGTCGGCCCCATTCCCTTCGAGCACTGCAGCAGGAGTCTGACCGGTCAGCACTCCAACAGAGATCGCGCCAGCGTTGTTGGCGGCCTGGACGTCGACTGCGGTGTCGCCTGCCGCGAGGACCGCAGACACGTCCACGACGCCGGTCGCTTCCATCGCGCGGAAGATCATGTACGGCGCAGGGCGTCCGGCGGGCACGTCGTCGGTCGTGATGACGGCATCGAGCACAACACCGTCACCCCGACCCTGCGACCACCCGAGCGACGCCAGCAGCGGATTGACCACAGCACGGTCGAAACCGGTGGTCAGAGCGACTTTCACGCCCGCGCCACGCAGTCGGGAGATGAGTTCTTCAACTCCCGCGATCGGCCGTGGCGGGTCAGCGCGGTAGCGCTCGGCAAGAAGCTCCTGGAAACGGGCGAAGGCGCCGAGCGCCTCGTCCCGTCCGATGGTGACGCCTCCCAGACGGGCGAGGTTCTCGATGGCGGTCACCTTGTCGGTGCCCATCCAATGCGAGAGGTTCGCATCGGACACGGTTGCGCCCAGTTCGGTGACACACGTGCGAAGCGCTTCGTACACGGCGCCGCCGTCGTCGACCGTGGTGCCTGCGATGTCGAATGCGGCGAGTTCAATCATGGGGTGGAGGTCTCCTCGTCGGACGCCCGGCGTCATGCCAGGCGGATGTGACTTCTGCCGCCGGCGGCGGTCAGACGATTGGTGATGCTGATGGCGCATTGCCCCGGCACGTAGCGGTCTTCGGCGAACTCGATGACCCGGCCGGTCGAGTCCTCGGTGGTGCGGCGCACTCGGAGCATCGGCGCGCCGGGGGCCATCCCCAGGTACTGGACGTCGTCGTCGGCGGCGGCCACCGCGTCCACCTCGTGGTTGGAGCTGTACAGGTCGATGCCTCGGTCGAGCATGAAGCGATTGATCGACCCCGAGTCGGGGTCGAACTCCATCAGGGTTCGGCCCACGTCCCAGATGAACGACATCCGTTCGAGCACCGCGGGCTCGTCGTCCAAATAGCGCGCACGGACGATGGTGAGCACCGGGTCGCCTGCCGCGACGCCGAGACGCCGCGCGAGCTCAGCGTCGGCGTCATGCCTCGATTGAAGGATCGTCCGCTGCCCTGCGGTCCGCCCAGCATCCGCCGCCCACGCCGTCAGCGAACCGAGCGCACTCGCAGCATGCAGCGGAACGCCGGTGCGAACGAGCGGCGGACGCCCCTGTCCGCCGACGAGCAGTCCCTCGACGCGGAGCGTGGCCAGCGCTTGACGAACCGGCCCCCGGGAGACTCCGAACTCGTCGCACAATGCGGATTCACTCGGCGCACGCACACCCTCGGGCCACTGACCTGTGGCGATGCGCGCACGGAACTCGTCCGCGAGTCGTTGATGAATGGGTGCCGACATGCCGCTGAGTATACAAGTCAAACGCCATTCGTCTGATCCAGCGAATGAACGAACGATGAACGATCAAGACCATATGAAACAGTCGGTGAACTGATTCAGAACTTGTACATACAACTGCGTCCAGCGGTTGCGGAGACTTGCGTCCAGCGGTGAACTCCTCGGCGTGAGCAACAACGAATGCGACGTACTCGTCGTAGGAGCGGGCATCGTCGGCCTCGGCCATGCACTGGCCGCAGCCGACGCCGGGAACAGCGTCATCGTGATCGACCGCGACCGTCGCCCGGTCGGCGCCTCGGTCCGCAACTTCGGGCACATCTGTGTGACCGGGCAGACAGGCGAACTACGCGATCTGGGCGTGGGCAGCCGGGAACGCTGGCTGAACCTCGCCACCAGGGCGGGAGTTCCGGTCCGGACGCAGGCCGGTCTCGGCATGGCCCGCGCAGCTGACGAGATGGCGGTGCTCGACGAGCTCGCGTCCACACGCGACAGCGTGTCACCGATCGACGCGAACACGACTCGCGAAGCCCTGGGCGGAGCGAGTGCGGACGACGTGGTCGGTGGAGCCCTCCTCCTCGACGACCTCCGGGTGGACCCGCGCACCGCAGCGCCCACCATCGCAGAGTGGCTGTCCGCCCGCGACGACGTCGACTTCCTCTGGAACACCTCGTACCTCGGCATCGACGACGCGACCGACGGCGACGTCCTCATCCGCACCTCCCGCGGCCAGATACGCGCCGCACGGGTTTTCGTGTGCGTGGGGCACGACCTGGACTACACCGCGCCGGAGGTCGCCGAGGAGCACGACGTGCACCGTTGCGGACTGTCGATGCTGCAGGTGGCAGACCCCGGCTTCCGTGTGAACTCCGCCGTCCTGACCGCGACGTCGTTCCTACGCTATGGCGCTTTCGCCGAGACGACGGCCGTCCGAGCACTCGCCACGCGGATCGACGACGACCGACCCGACCTGCGAGCCGCCGACACGAACATCATGTTTACCCAGCGACCCGACGGATCGCTCCTCATCGGCGACTCCCATCATCTCGACCGCACCCTCGACCCGTTCCTCGACGAGCGGGTCGCCGACCTCATCGTCCACGAGGTCGAGACGATCCTCGGCACCGATCTCACAGTCATCGGCCGCTGGCAGGGCGTCTACGCGTCCCGCCCCGGCGGCCCGTACCTGACCGCAGAACTTGCGCCAAGCGTGCGTGCCTGCTCGGTCACCACCGGCGTCGGCATGACTGTCGGGCTCGAACTCGCAGCCCGGCACGTCGCAGGCGAACTCGTCTGACCCCTTATCCCCCGCACAACCCACTCCACAGCACCTCGAAGGACTCCCATGAAGCGTTATTTGAAGGCCGCGACCGTCGCGGTCGCCGCAGTCTCCCTCGCATCCGTCGCGGCCTGCGGCGGCACCGGCGGCAGCTCGGATGATCCGAACACCGTCACCCTGTACAGCGCCGACGGCCTGGCCGACTGGTACACCCCGCAGTTCAAGGCGTTCGAAGCCAAGACCGGCATCAAGGTCAACTACGTCGAGGGCGGATCGGGTGAGGTCGTCTCCCGCGCCGACAAGGAGAAGTCGAACCCGCAGATGGACGTGCTGGTGACCCTTCCCCCGTTCATCCAGCAGGCCGACAAGAAGGGTGTCATCGGCGAGACCACACCCGCAGGCGTCGACAAGCTGCCCGCCACCGCCAAGGCCGCCAACGGCCACTACGTGTCGCTCGCGAACAACTACTTCACGATGATCCGCGGCACCGCCGTCGATCCGAAGCCCGAGTCGTGGAACGATCTCCTCGATCCGCGTTTCAAGCAGCGTCTCCAGTACTCGACACCCGGACAGGCGGGCGACGGCACCGCGCTGCTCCTCCTGGTCCAGCACGTGTTCGGCGAGCAGCAGGGCTTGGACTTCCTCGCTGAGCTCCAGGCCAACAACGTCGGCCCGTCGGCGTCCACCGGAAAGCTGGGGCCGAAGGTCAGCACCGGCGAGCTGTCCGTGGCCAACAGTGACGTCCAGATGGCCCTCGCGGCGATCGCCAACGACAAGATGGCCTACGAGACGTTCGCGCCCAAGGGCCCGGACGGCAAGCGCACCACCCTGGCTCTCCCCTACTTCATGGGCAAGGCCGCGAAGGCGCCGCACGCAGACAACGCACAGAAGCTCATCGACTTCCTGATGTCGGTCGACGCCCAGAAGTCACTCGCAACCGACGCGTTCGGCATCTCCGCACGCACCGACGTCAACGCCACCGGCCCGAACGTCGACGCCATCACAAAGGCCCTCGCAGGCGTCGACGTCTGGTCCCCGGACTGGACCGATGTGAACAACCGCTTCGACGCACTGGTCGACGCCTACAACAAGGCGACCGGACAGTGAGAATGGAGACCGGACGCGCACGCCGGACCGCAGCGAGCACCGAAGCGAGTCATGCGACGACGGGTGCGGTTCCCGCCGTCCGAATGAGTTCGGTGTCCGTCGCCTACGGGAAGACGGTCGCACTGCAGGACTGCTCCTTCGAGGTCGCTCGTGGCGAGACGCTCGCCCTTCTCGGCCCGTCGGGCTCGGGGAAGTCGACGGCCCTCAAAGCGATCGCCGGGTTCGAGAACGTCGTCTCCGGACGAGTCGAGATCGACGGCCGGGACGTGACGGCGCTCCCACCGTCGGCCCGCGGTGTCGGATTCGTCGTCCAGCAGTACGCGCTGTTCCCGCACATGACGGTCCGGAAGAACGTAGCGTTCGGTCTCCAGGCTCGGCGTACCCCGCGCGCCGAGATCAAGCCGCGAGTGGACGAAGTCCTCCGCATGGTCGGCATGTTCTCCTACGCCGACCGTCTCCCCCGGGAACTGTCCGGCGGTCAGCAGCAGCGCGTGGCCATCGCGAGGGCCCTGGCCGGACGCCCCGATCTGCTTCTGCTCGACGAGCCGCTGTCGGCCCTGGACACCCGTCTTCGACAGGACATGCTGATCGAGTTGCAGCAACTGCGCCGAGACCTGCCTGACGTGGCGATCGTGCACGTCACTCACGATCAAGCGGAGGCGCTCGCTCTCGCCGACCGGATCGCCCTGATGCGCAACGCGAGGCTCGAGTCGATCGACACCGCCGACCGCCTCTTCCATCGCCCGCCGAGCGAGTTCGCGGCGACGTTCCTCGGTGGCGCCGACATCCTCCCGGTGCGCGCGACCACGGACATCGCCGCCGGCGAGATCGGAGTACTCGATCACGGAGGTCTGCCCGTGCGCGCCCGCAGTGTCGACGGGGTGGCGGCGGACCGCCATGTCGCGCTCGCCGTCCGTCCGTGGGCCTGGCGCTTCACCAGTGTGCCGCCAGAGAACGGTTTCGAGGTCGAAGTCGACGACGTCCAGTGGCGTGGGTCCACGCGACACGTCCGTGTCCGGATCGTGGCCACCGACCAGCGACTCGGCGTTGACGTGCCCGTTCTCGACCGTGCTCCCGAACCCGGTGAACGCCTGTTCGTCGACGTCGCGCCACACGACGTCCACATGGTTCCGGCAGACAAGAGCGCGTGATGAGCACCGCTGTCGCACCCTCCAGGAGCGCGGTGGTCAGAACCGCTGCACCTCGCCTCGCTCTCGCCCGTGTCGGGCGGATCGCCGTGCTCGTCGGACCACTCGTGGTGTTGATCGCGAGCCTCGGGTACCCGCTGGCACTGGCCGTCTCCCGATCGTTCACCGACCGCGACGACAATTATGTCGGCACGCAGACCTGGTCGAACGCCCTCGCGGACGGCGCCGTGCAGAAGGCGTTCGTACGGACCCTTGAGATCGCGGCGCTGTCCACCGTCGGCTGCGTGATCGTCGGAACCTTCGTCGCGTTTGTGCTCGCCTTCATCCCGTTCGCCGGATCGCGGTTCGTGGTGCGGGTGATCGAGGCCGTGGTCTCCCTGCCGTCGTTCCTCATTCCGCTGGCGCTGGGAGTCCTGTTCGGGCCCGTCGGCGTCGTGTCGTCGAGCACCGGGCATCGGTTCACCTTCATGAGTTCGGTGATCGGCGTCGTCCTGGCGATGATCGCCTTCTACACCCCATTTGTCGTCCGGCCGTTGCTCGCGGCGTTCAGCCAGTTCCCGAGCGCGCAGATCGACGTTGCATCCTCGCTCGGCGCCGGCCCGCTGCGGATCGCGGCCCGAGTGATTCTGCCTGCGGTCTGGCCCGCGCTCGCTGCCGCTGCGTCACTCGTGTTTCTGCTGACGCTCAACGAATTCGGCATCGTCCTCTTCACCGGTGCAAAAGACGTCACGACCCTGCCCATGCTGATCTACACGACCTCCATCGTCGGTTCCGACTTCGCGACCGCTGCGGTGCTGGCGACCATTCAGCTCGCGCTCTCACTGAGCGCCTACCTGCTCTACCGGGCCGTCGTGCGCCGGTTCGACACGACGGGAGCCTGACCCATGCTCGTCCGCAGCCGCTCGTCCAGAGCGCTCATCTGGCTGATCTTCCTCCTCGTCGTCGGCGTGTTGATCGTCGCGCCGATCGCCGTCACCGCAATCACCGCGTTCGCCGACTCGTGGACGTCAGTCCTGCCGACTGCGTGGACCACGGCGCACGTATCCGACGTTCTGTCGGCCGAGAACGCCGAGAGCGTCGCCGTGTCAGTGCAGACCGCGATCATCGCGTCGGCGATCGCCGTCGCCGTCGGCACGTGGGCGGCGCTGGCCGTCCGCAAGGCCCCGCCACGCTTGCGGAGTCTGCTCGACGCCGCCTATCACCTTCCAGTCGCGGTCCCTTCGGTGGTGATCGGTCTTGCCGTCCTCATCGCCTTCTCACGGCCGCCGATCGTGTTGAACGGCACCGCGTCGATCGTGATTCTGGTCCAGGCCTTGCTGGTGCTGTCGTTCGCGTTCTCGATGGTGTCGGCCGCGGCGAAGTCGCTCGACCCTGCGCTCGACCAAGTAGCGGGCTCTCTCGGAGCATCCGGCGCCCGGATCTTGTTGCGCGTGACCCTTCCGCTGCTCGCCCCGGCCATCGCCGCCGCTGCCGGCCTCTCGTTGGCGCTGTGCATGGGCGAACTCGGAGCGACCATCATGGTCTACCCAGGTTCGTGGCGCACCCTCCCGGTGACGATCTTCACGCAATCCGACCGCGGTGAACTCTTCACCGCCGCGGCGAACACCTTGCTGTTGGTACTCGTGACCGTGGTGATCCTCGGTGTCCTCGGCCGGATTCGCTCCCGCGCCCAGGTCCGCTGACAGGAGGCCAGGGACAGCATCTGCCTTATGTTAGCCTCTGCTTACTTCAGAGAGGACTCCCATGATTCTCAGGTCACGACCCCGGCGTGCCACCAGTCTGCTGGCGCTTGTGTGTGCCGCAGCGCTCACCGTCGCCATCGCAGGCTGCTCCACCCCCACCGACGACGTCGGTCCCGGTGCAGTCACCGTCGCACACAAATACGGTCAGACGGTGGTCCCAGCAGATCCGAAACAAGTGGTGACCGTCGGCTGGAGCGATCAGGATTATGTGCTGTCCCTCGGAATCGTGCCCGTTGCGACGCGAGCGTGGTTCGACAACTACTCCACGTTCCCATGGGTCCAGAAGGCAACCGGCGGCCAGAAGCTCGACGAACTGTCGGGCGACGGAATCGACTTCGAGTCGATCGCGAAGGCGAAGCCGGACGTCATCTTCGCCATCTATGAGTCGATCGACCAGAAGACGTACGACCGCCTGTCCCAGATCGCACCGACTGTGATCCAGTCGGCCGACTATCCAGACGAGGAGACGCCGTGGAACGTCGTCCTCACAACGGTCGGGAAAGCGCTCGGGAAGAGCACTGAAGCCGACCGTCTCGTTCAACGGGTGCAGAGCCGTATCGACGAGACCAAGAAGGCGCACCCGGAGTTCACCGACAAGGTGCTCGTCGTCAACTTCAGTTCCGACCCCGCGTACTACCTGTTGGGCACGGGCGACCCGCGGCGGGCACTGTTCGACGCGCTCGGATTCGCCGCGCAGGACACGAAAGGCGACGTCAGCAACGAGAAGGTCTCCCTCCTCGACGGCGACGTTCTGTTCATGAACGGTCTGACGAAAGCGCAGCTGGCGTCGAATCCGTCGTTCCAACGGCTCGATGTCGTCTCCCGGGACCGGACCCTGTATGCAGGCAGCGACTCCGTGCTGTCGGGCGCCCTCGCGTACGGCGGTCCCGACGCACTGCTCTACGCACTCGACACGATGGTTCCGCAACTGAGCAACGCGCTCACCGACAAGCCGGTCGCCGACCTGTCGAACGCCTGAACCGGCGCGGTCACCGTGCGCGTCGAGCCTGGGACACCAGCAGGTACACCAGGTACGCACCACCGATGCACACGGTGACCGCACCGACGGGAATCTCGTCGGGCGAGAACGCCGCGATCGCGATCACGTCACTCACCAGCAGGACGAACGCACCCGTCACCGCCGAAGAGACGAGCCCGACACCCGCACCACCGGTCAGTCTGCGCGCGATCTGCGGCGCAGCGAGCGCAACGAACGAGATCGGCCCGGCAGCCGCGGCGGCGAGTGCCACCATCGCCACCCCGAGAACGAAGTAGGCCCCGCGCGTTCGCTCAACCTGAACTCCCAGCGACATCGCGAGGTCGTCACCCAACTGCAGCATCGCGAGCGACCGCCCGAGGGTCGCAAGAAGTAGAGCGAGCACAGAGGTGCACACCAGAACCGGTACCGCCACAGTCCAATCGATACCGTTCAACGTGCCCTGAGCCCACACGGCGGCCGCCATCGCCCGATGCAGGTCGATTCGCATGATGATCCACTGGTTGAACGACGCCATGACCGCGCTGACCGCGATCCCGACGACGATCATCCGGAAACCCGATACTGCGCCGTCCTTCCGGGACAACAAGTACACGACGGCAGCGACTGCCAGCCCGCCCACGAATGCGCCGCCCGCGACCATGTAGTAACCGCCGCCGATCACACCGATCACGACGAGCGCACCGGTGTACGCACCGAAGCTGAAACCGACGATGTCGGGGCTGCCCAACGCATTCCCAGTGAGGGCCTGAAAGATGGCTCCAGACATCCCCAACCCGGCTCCGAGCAGGAGCGCGGTAACGATCCTCGGCATGCGCCACTCGAGTACCACCACCCGATCGAACGACACGTTCTGGCCCGTCATGACCCCGATCACGTCGTGAGGTGCGATCTCGTAGTCTCCGATACCCAGAGCGACCACCGCTAGCACCGCGCTCGCAACACCCATCAGCCCCAATACCACGAGCGTCCGTCTGGCGATGAGCATCGACAACCGCCCCCGTGCCCCGAGCGTGATCACGGTGCCGTCTCGCATGCCGGTCATGACTCGCTCACCGCGCGTCGACGGATCTGCCAGATCAGAACGGGCGCGCCGACGAAGGCCGTCACGATTCCGGCCGCCAGTTCGGCGGGACGAACGACGAGGCGGCCGATCACATCGGCCGCGATCAACAGTGCGGGTGCCGCAGCCACGGTGTACGCGAGAATCCAGCGCCAGTCCGGGCCCGTCAGTCGTCGGACGATGTGCGGGACCATCAGTCCGACGAAACCGATCGGTCCGACGGCCGCGGTCGCCGCACCCGCGAGGAGAGTGATCGCGATGATCGAACAGACCTGCGTTCGCGCGACACTCCCACCCATCGCGGTCGCGAGGTCGTCGCCGAGCGCGACCGAGTTGAGCGTGCGACTGACGGCGAGCGCCAGAACCAGGCCGACGATGATGAACGGACCGACGGCGGCCAACACAGTGACCGAACGACCGTCCAACGTCCCCGCATCCCAGAACCGCATCGAGTCGAAGGCCCGAGGATTCCGGTTGCGGATCGTGAAGGAGACGCCGTCCATGATCGCTCCGACCGCCACACCTGCCAGCAACAGGCGGACGGGGGTCGCAGCGACCGTGCCCACCGTCGCGACGAGATACACCACAACCATGGCGACGAGTGCGCCGACGAATGCGAACCAGACGTACGACCAGACGGACGTGAAGCCGAAAACGGCTATCGCGGCCACGACGGCAAGACTCGCACCCGAGTTGAGACCGAGGATCTGAGAGTCCCCCAGCGGGTTCCGAAAAACGGCCTGTATGAGGGCTCCGCTGACCCCCAGAGCTATCCCGACCACTATTCCGAACAGCGTCCGCGGAATGCGCAGGTCGTGAACTATCCATTCATCGCCGGTGTCCGTGTAGTCGGTGACGGCTCGCCACACAGTGCCGAGGGACACCAACTCGGTGCCGATGACGAGGCTCGCGAGGCACACGACGCCTAGGAGTGCAACCACCGCGACCAGACCGATCCGGCGCCGCCGCCGGATCTCGGCCCCGGCGAACTGCACAGGCTTCGTCTCAGTGGTCAGTGCCGACCGTGTTTCAGACACGCAATCAGGATAGGCGACCCTAAGCAGCGGCCCTCCGCCGGTCGCCTCCGAACCCGGAGACGCGGCCGGCCGCGGAGCAGGAGAATGCGCACGCTGCGACGAGCGGGGAGGATGTCAGAAGCCGGCGGAGCGGACGATCTGCTCGGCGGCGAGCGTCGGAGTCAGAGTCCCGTCGAGGACACCGGCTTCGACCTCGGCGCGGGCCGCTCGGACATCGGGAGCCGACTCGATGCGGTGCAGAACGGACTCGCGGACCATCGTCCACATCCAGTCCACCTGCTGATTCGCGCGGCGCCGATCGAACTGGCCTGCCTCGGTCAGCACGCCGCGGTGCTTGAGGATGGAGTTCCAGAAATCGTCGACGCCCGTCTTCTCGATGGCGCTCATCGTGAGGACGGGCGGTGTCCAGAGAGCATCGTGCGGGTAGATGAAGCCCAACGCGTTCCGCAGTTCGCGGGCCGCACCACGCGCCTCGTTGATGTGCTTGCCGTCGGCTTTGTTGACGACGACGATCTCCGCGAGTTCGAGCACACCCTTCTTGATGCCCTGCAGCGAATCGCCCGTCCGGGCCAGCGTCAGGAAGGTGAATGTGTCCACCATGTTGGCGACGCTGACCTCCGACTGACCGACGCCGACCGTCTCCACGAGCACCACGTCGTAGCCCGCAGCCTCGACGAGGACGATCGTCTCACGCGTCGCCTTGGTGACACCGCCGAGTGTGCCCGACGTGGGCGACGGCCGGACATACGCTTCCGGCGCCGCCGAGAGCTGGCCCATGCGAGTCTTGTCACCGAGGATCGAGCCGCGTGTCCGAGTCGACGACGGGTCGACGGCCAGCACCGCCACCTTGTGTCCCAGCGAGATCAAGTGCATGCCGAGCGCTTCGATCGTCGTCGACTTCCCGACTCCGGGGACACCGGTGATGCCGACCCGGAACGACTTCCCGGCGTGCGGCGTCAACTGCAGAAGCAGACGCTGCGCCGCCTCGCGGTGGTCGGTGCGGGTGGACTCCACCAGCGTGATCGCCCTCGCGAGGTCGGCACGCCGCCCGGCGAGGACGCCTTCGGCCAAGGCTTCGACATCCACTGGCTTACGGGCACCTGCGGGACTCATGCCGACCGGGACGCGAGTTCCAGACCCAGCTTGTCGGCCAACTTGCCGATGAGGTCGACCGCGGAGTCGGCGATGACCGTGCCGGGCGGGAAGATCGCCGCGGCGCCCGCCTCGTACAGTTCATCGAAGTCGCCCGGGGGGATCACGCCGCCGACCACGATCATGATGTCCTCGCGACCGACCGCAGCCAGCGCCTCGCGGAGCGCGGGCACCAGCGTGAGGTGACCGGCCGCCAGCGACGACACGCCCACCACGTGGACGTCGTTGTCCGCAGCCTGTGCCGCCACCTCTTCCGGCGTCGCGAACAGCGGGCCCACGTCGACGTCGAATCCGAGGTCGGCGAACGCGGTGGCGATCACCTTCTGTCCTCGGTCGTGGCCGTCCTGTCCCATCTTGGCGACCAGGACACGGGGACGACGGCCCTCTGCTTCGGCGAACTCGTCGACCACGGCCAGTGCGTCGTCGATGTTGGTCACAGCGTCACCCGCCTCGTTCTTGTAGACGCCGCTGATCGTCTTGATCTCGGCCTGATGACGACCGTAGACCTTCTCCATCGCATCAGAGATCTCTCCACCTGTGGCGCCGTGACGCGCAGCATCGATGGCGAGCGCCATCAGATTGTTCTCCATGCCGCCACTGGTGTCGGCCGCGGCACGAGTGAGCTCGGCCAGGGCTGCGTCGACGGCGGACTGGTCGCGCTCGGCGCGCAGCTTCTCCAGCTTGGCGAGCTGTTCGGCGCGCACCTTCGAGTTCTCGACCTTGAGGACCTCGATCTCCTCGTCGTCGGCCACCTTGTACTTGTTGACGCCGATGAGCGGCTGGCGACCGGAGTCGATACGGGCCTGGGTGCGCGCTGCGGCCTCTTCGATGCGGAGCTTCGGCAGGCCCTCTTCGATGGCCTTGGTCATGCCGCCGGCAGCCTCGACCTCGGCGATGTGCGCGCGCGCCTTCTCGGCGAGCTGGTGGGTGAGCCACTCGACGTAGTTCGACCCCGCCCACGGGTCGATCGGTCGCGTGGTTCCCGACTCCTGCTGCAGCAGGAGCTGCGTGTTACGGGCGATGCGGGCCGAGAAGTCAGTCGGCAGGGCGATCGCCTCGTCGAGCGCGTTCGTGTGCAGCGACTGGGTGTGGCCCTGTGTCGCCGCCATCGCCTCGACGCAGGTGCGGGCCACGTTGTTGTAGACGTCCTGCGCGGTCAGCGACCAGCCGGAGGTCTGCGAGTGGGTTCGCAACGACAGCGACTTCGCGTTCTTCGGGTTGAACTCGGCGACGAGTTCGCTCCACAACAGTCGCGCGGCACGGAGCTTCGCGACCTCCATGAAGAAGTTCATGCCGATGCCCCAGAAGAACGAGAGACGCGGTGCGAACTTGTCGATGTCCAGGCCGGCCGCGAGGCCGGCGCGGATGTAGTCGACGCCGTCGGCGAGGGTGTACGCGAGTTCCAAGTCGGCCGTCGCTCCGGCCTCCTGGATGTGGTAACCGGAGATCGAGATCGAGTTGAACTTCGGCATCTTGGCGCTGGTGAACGCGAAGATGTCCGAGATGATCCGCATCGACGGCTCGGGCGGATAGATGTAGGTGTTGCGGACCATGAACTCCTTCAGAATGTCGTTCTGAATGGTTCCGGCAAGCTTCTCCGGCGGTACGCCCTGCTCTTCGGCGGCGACGACGTACAGCGCGAGGATCGGCAGCACGGCGCCGTTCATCGTCATCGACACGGAGACGTTGCCGAGGTCGATGCCGTCGAACAGCTGGCGCATGTCCAGGATCGAGTCGATGGCGACTCCGGCCATGCCGACGTCGCCCGCGACGCGCGGATGATCGGAGTCGTAGCCGCGGTGTGTCGCCAGGTCGAAGGCGACCGACAGGCCCTTCTGGCCTGCGGCGAGGTTCCGGCGGTAGAAGGCGTTCGACTCGGCTGCGGTGGAGAAGCCCGCGTACTGACGGACCGTCCACGGCTGGTTGACGTACATCGTCGGGTACGGGCCGCGGATGAACGGCGTCTCACCGGGGATCGAGTCGAGCGGGTACCCGCCGTCGGCTGCGATCGCGTCGCGATCGGCGCGGGTGTACACCGGCTGGACGTCGATCTGCTCCGGAGTGCTCCACGTGACCTGTTCGGCCGTGTAGCCGTGTGCAGACGCCAACGGAGCTGTCAGCGCGTCGCCGGAGCCGACTTCGGCAGCTGCCGGCGTCAGTTCAACGTCGGCGAAACTTGGAATCGTGGTGTCGCTCATGGGATTCACGCTCCTTCTCGGGCTGTCGTGAGGGAGTCGAGCAGTTCGGTGAGGACGGCGACGGCGTCGATGCCGACCCGCAGCGAACCGTCGATGCCGGAATCGGCGGGCCATTCACGCTCAGGTCCGGCGAGCAGGACACGCTCGACTCCGGCGGCTCGGGCGGCATCGGCTGCGGCGAGGCCCTCATCGGCGTACCGCGCCTTGGTTCCGCACAGCACAGCGATCGACGCCGGGTTGGCGGCGACGGCGGCGCCGACGGTGTCGGGGCTCAGCGGGCCGGGGTTGACCGCGTCGATTCCACCCGCCGCCAGCAGGTTCGCGACAAACGTGGTCCGACCGTTGTGTTCGGCCACGGAGCCGAGCGGAAGCAGCAGCACACTCGGCCGCGTCGACTCGGTGTCCGCGCGGTCGCGGAGTGCCTCGAAGTGTCGTGCGACGCGCGCGAGGCGCGGAGTCGCCGTCGGGACGTCGCCCGAGTCAGCTGATCCTGCGGCCAGCGTCGGCTCGCCCAGGTTCGGGAACTCGCTGACACCGGTGATCGGCGCCTTGCGGTGTGCGACGGCCTTCTCACGAGCGGCGAGGGCTTCCTCGACCTGATCGCTGATCGCACCGGACTCGAGGGCCGCGAGGTATCCGCCCTGCTTCTCGATCGCGGTGAAGACGTCCCACGCGGCTGCGGCGAGGTCGCTCGTCAACGACTCGACGTACCAGGATCCGCCTGCCGGATCGAGGACACGGCCCAGGTTCGACTCTTCGAGCAGCAGAAGCTGGGTGTTGCGCGCGATGCGACGGGTGAACGATGTGCGCGACATCCGTGCGTCGAGCGGAATCGCCGCGTCGAAAGTGTGGACGGTCACCTGGTCGGCGCCGCCGACTCCCGCGCCGAACGCGGCGATGGTGCTGCGCAGCATGTTCACCCACGGGTCGCGCTGAGTGAACATCGAGAGGTCGGTGACCGCATGGGTGATGGCGGCACCGGACTCCCGGGCGCCGAGGACGTCGGAGACACGCGCCCAGACGGTGCGGAGGGCACGGAGCTTGGCGATGCCCGCGAACTGGTCGTCGTCGACGGACACTGCGAAGGTGATCTGCTCGAGGGCCGATGCCGTGTCCAGTCCGGCGTCGACGGCGTCACGGACATGCGCAACTGCAGCTGCCACGAGAAGTCCGAGCTCCTGCGCGTTCGATGCCCCCGCTTGCGCGAAGTCGGTTCCGTCCACGCGGAAGGTGCGGACGCCTGCGGGGACCTGTGCGGCGAGTGCTGCGGCATCGGCCGCGGCGACTGTCGGCCGTCCCGAGAACTGCGCGGTGTACGGCGACAGCCCGAGGCTGTGTGTGGTCGCGGCCGTGGTCGGCGCGGTCTCGGGTGCGTCCGGAGCGGCGTCGAGCGTTGCGAGGAACGCGCGGGCCGCGGCCAGCCCGTCCGCGCCTGCATCGAGTGTCACCGGCATCAAATCGAGGTAGACGCCCTGCAGAGCGGCGGCGAGGTCGTCGGCGGCGACGGACAGCCACAGACCACTGGTGCCGTTCGCGGCGGCGTCGAGGATCGACTCGTTCACCGACGCCGCATCGACGTCGTCGTCGCCGAATCGTTCGGTGACGCGCCAGCCCTGGGTCACGTCGCGCGCGGGATCCGCGCCGCGGACGAATGGGAACGAACCCGGCGCGCCGACCTCGGCGGTCTCGTCTCGCCGTGTGTACAGCGGGCGGACGGCGACACCGTCGCGGGTGTCCGTCGAGAGCATCGCCTCGGGAGTGTCGGGCAACTCGGCGGGCGTCACCCGTGCCGACTTCGCCAGCACCCCTGCGGCTGCCGTCGTCCAGCGGTCGTACGCCTGGTTCAACTGGTCGTCGAGGTCCGGGGCCACCGGCTTCTCACCTGCCGTCATGGTCAGGGCCTTCCGTTTGACGGGAATTGGAACGTGTCACAGGCACAGTAACCGATCGATCGCTCGGGCGGTCAATCGGGCTGTGACCCACGACGTAGAATTCCACTTGATGCGCCCTGATGCACAGCCTTCATCACAATCGGCGTCCCCCGCCGTCTCTCCCGAGGTCACAGCACAACGACGCCGGGTGACCGGTCGTGCCGTAGTCGGCCTCGTCGTGGTCGTCGGCGTTCTTGCCGGCGCATACTTTGTACCGCTGCCGTCCATCGGCCAGGCCCGTGACTGGTCCGACACACTCGGCCCATGGTTCGTGGCCGTGTTCTTCGTCGCATACGCGGTCGTGACGATAGGGCCGATCCCCCGATCCACGTTCACCGTGATGTCCGGCGTGCTGTTCGGGCCGGTGGTCGGATTCATTGGATCGCTCGCCGCGGCCACCGTTGCGGCGAGCGTCGCGTTCCATCTGGCTCGTCGCCTCGGTCGTGAACGAGTCCAGCCGTGGCTGGCCAAGCCAGTGGTCGAGACTGTCGAGCTCAGGCTCGAACGACGCGGATGGTTCGCCGTCGGCTCACTTCGGCTGATTCCGGCGGCGCCGTTCTCGCTTGTGAATTATCTCTCCGGCCTGTCCTCGATCCGACCCGGCCCGTATCTGGCGGCCACCGTGCTCGGATCCGCCCCGGGCACAGCCGCCGTGGTGTTCCTCGGCGACGCGCTCACAGGCAAGACGAACCCGATGATGCTCGTCCTGTCGGGCTGCCTGTTCGCGGTCGGTGTGGTCGGACTGATTGTCGACTCACGGCTACCCGTGTAGACGATGCCGCCCTGAAGCCCACAGACTTGATCCCCATCAAATCAAGTCAAAGTCATTGATTGTGAATCAATCAAAGATATAGGCTTGATCTCATGTTCGTCATGACCATCGACCAACGCAGCAGCCGAACCGACCGCGACCGAGTCCCCGACCTGATCGCGCAGTACGCCGACGCGTGCACCGTCCGTCCATTCGACCGGACGGCAGGCGACGAAGTCCAAGCCGTGTTCGACGATGCGAGCGCTCTCGTTCCGATCGCCCTCGACATCGCCGCGTCCGGCCACTGGACGGTGGGAATCGGCGTGGGTCTGGTCGACCAGCCATTGCCACAGACCACGCGAGCAGGTCGCGGTCCAGCGTTCGAAGCGGCCCGCGAGGCCGTCGAAGCCGCCAAACGCGACCGCCGCCGCCTCCGCGTCGTCGGCGGATCCCCGTGGTCACAGCATGCGCAGACAGCCGCAGCCCTACTCCTTGACACCATGACCTCTCGCTCCGAGGCGGGCCGAGAAGCCGTCGCGCTGATGCGGACCGGCGTCACCCAGCAACAGGGGGCGGCAGCCTTGAACATCTCCCCGCAAGCCATGTCGTCTCGACTCCAGGCCGCCGCATGGGACACCCAGTTGCCCGGCGAAGCACTCGTCGCCGCGGCACTCACCGCGGTGGAGGGCCAGCCGTGATCACGATCATCCTGCTCGCCGCGGCCATCGTCGTCGCTGTCGGAGGCTCAGCACTGCGGTCCAGGCGGGCGGCCGACCAGACCGCATCGGACACATCGGTCCTGATGGTCGACTTCGCCTCCGCGTCGATCGTCGTGATCCTGCTGATCGCCGGCGCGATCGAAGCCGCAGTCGCAGACGAAGTCGTCGGAGCCGAACTCGTCGCCGGCGCCGTCCTCACGGTGATCGCCGCCGCCGTCACCGGCAGCAGCGTCGTCCGCCTCGTCCTCGCAGCGGGAGGCATCCCGACGCGCGCCGACAATCACGACGACGACGCACAATCGGGAGACGTCCCACCGCTGCGCGGGGGACGGATCATCGGTGTCCTCGAGCGCACCGGAGTCGCCGCCTGCCTCCTGCTCGGCTGGCCCGAAGGCATTCCGGTCATCCTCGCAGTCAAGAGCCTCGCCCGATTCTCCGAACTCCGCGCACCCCACGCGAGCGAACAGTTCATCCTCGGCACATTCGCCTCCGTGTTGTGGTCATGTGCGGTCGCCGGAATCGGGTATCTCCTCGGAACGTAGAGTCTCGGTCGTGAGCAACAGGACCGAGATCATCGGACGGTGGACGGCGACGCTGCCGGATGAGGTGACCGCACACGTCGCAGTCGCGGCGAACGACGGCCAGTACGCGCTCATCTACAACGACTCGGGCGACTGGGACGCATTGGCCTTCGCTTACGACGAGGAGTCGGCTCGTCGCATCGCGAAGCTCATCGCCCATCTCGTCGCGATGCCCGAACACCTGCGGATCGGCGGCGACACGATCCTGTCGGATGCCGATGCCGACCATCCCGGAGTGGAATGGATCGCTCCGACCGAAGTCGTGGACGATCCCGACCCGGCAGTCCGGCTCACCGGTCCGGGAACTCGCCGACTGTGGGTGCTCCCCAGCACCGACGGTGACGTGTTCGGGCTGCTCAATCCGGACGAGGAGCCCCGCGACATCGCCGAGTTCGTCTCGGCACCTGCCGCCGACGCGTTCATCGCCTTCCTCGACGCGCTGCTCGGCGACCGCGCCTACGGCGAGAAGTAGCGTCGCCGTCTAAGGTTCCCCGGAATCAGCGGATCGGGGCCCGCCGCTCGACAATTCACCAGAATCGGGGAACCTTGAACGACGCTAGCTCGTGACGTCCGGCCCGACGGTCACGAAGTCGATCAGCTCTTCCACACTCCGCAGGAGCGGCACCTCGAGATCGCGGAAGTTCTTGACTCCGGCCAGCACCCGCCGCCAACCGTCTCGCGGTTCGCCCCATCCCAGCTCGTCGCAGATGCCCGTTTTCCAGTCCGTGCCACGCGGGATCGTCGGCCAGGCGGAGATGCCGACCGAGGCGGGTTTCACCGCCTCCCAGACGTCGATATACGGGTGACCGCACACGAGGACGTTCTCGCCGACCTCCTTCGTGAGCCTGGCCTCCTTCGACCCGGCGACGAGGTGATCGACGAGCACACCTGCGCGGCGGTGCGGCGCAGGCTCGAACTCCGCCAATGCGTCGTCCAGATTGTCGAGTCCGTCGAGGCTGACCACCACCACGCCTTCGGCTCGCAGATCGTCGCCCCACACGCGCTCGACAAGCGTCGCGTCGTGCACGCCTTCCACGAAGATCCGGCTGGCACGCGCCGTCCTGGCCCGCTGCTTCGGGAGAGCCCGCGACCCGGACGCGGTCTGAATGGTCTCCGGCGCGTTGGGCCCGCGTCCCTTCGGACGGACCAGCGTGACGGCTTTGCCGTCGATCAGGAAGGCGGCCGGATACATGTGGAACACCCGTGTCCGACCATGACGGTCCTCGAGTCGGACCATGTCGCCCGCGTAGCTCTTCTCCATGCCGACGACGGCACCACAGAACCCGGTTCCGGCGTCCTCGACGACCAGATCACGCTCAGCGGCCACCTCGGGCGCCTTCGGCTTGGTCTTCCGCGGGGAGGCCAACACGTCGCGGCCGTATCGATCGTCCATCACGATCGCCCACACTAGTCTGTCGGCTTCTCGCGGACCGACGCGTACCGTGGATGGGCGATGACCACTTCCTCGATCTCCACCATGCGCGCATGGCCCGTCTCGGCACTCGCCGTGTGGGCTGCGGCGCGCGATGCCGGCCGCTGCGCTCCCGACGACGTCCTGCACACTCTCCACGATTACGCACAGGCGCACGAGGTAGACGGACCGTCCGACGACGTGCACACCGGTGACGTCCTCGAACTGCTCGATCTCGTCGCAGCAAACGCTCACGTCGCCGTCCGGATGCCTGCCGCGGGCGACGCTCAGGGTCTCCCTCCGGGGACTGTGACTGACTCTGCGATGACAACGGGCGAGATCCTGCTGATCGACGACCGACCGGCCGGATCCGACGGCCCGGCACTCGCGCTGGGACTGATCGCACGCGGTACGCCCGAGCGCTGCAGGTGGGAGCTGAGCAGGCTCACGACGGCCGTCGCAGTGGATCGGCTGTCGTCCGACCTGCCGCTCGGTGAACTCGAATACGACCTCCGGGAGGCGGTCGGCGAAGCGGCGCAGATCATCGCTGGACTGTCGGGCGCACGTCCAAGTACCCCGGCCGACCTTCGCGACGCCCTCGCCGCCATGACCGAGGCGCGTCGGCTCGACCTCCCGCCCCACGACAACCCCCGCGTGGACCGTGTTCTCGCAGCTGCCGCGCAGATCGACGCGATCGTCCAGTTGGCGGGCGTCGGGACACTCGGTGTCAGCGGCGCTCAGTCGACCGTCGCCGACGACCGACTCCGGCGCCTGACATCACTCACGCGCACGGCACGCACGGCCGCGATCAACACGCTGATCACCGACTATCGGCGGTAGCCTTGCCGGGGCGACGGACCGGGACACAGCAGTCGGGTCGACACGCGGTGCCATTGTCCCCGCAACCGAGGACGGTGAGGTCTCCCCCGCCGTCGACGTACCGCTCGACCAGATCGGCGATGAGAGCGATGAAACGCGCGGAGGTACCGGCCGTCGGCACGCGGACATACTCCATGCCCAGTTCGGCGGCGACATCAGCCGCCTCCGAGTCCAGGTCCCACACAACTTCGAGGTGATCGGAGATGAAACCGATCGGGCACACCACAACTCGAGACACGCCGTCGTCGGACAGCGCGCGGAGGTGATCGCAGATGTCCGGCTCGAGCCAAGGAACCTGCGGCGGACCCGACCTCGACTGCCACACGACGTCGAAGTCGTCGGCACCGACCGCCTCCGCCACTGCCGCCGAAGCGGCGGCGACCTGACGCGAGTACAGATAGCCGCCGTCGGAGGCCGGACCGGCAGCTCGATCAGCCGACTCCGGGATCGAGTGAGCTGTGAACACCAGCCGTGGTGCCGGGCCGTCCTCGAAACCGCCGAACGCGGCTCGGACCGCGTCGGCCACGGCTCCTCGGAAGGCAGGCTCCTCCGCGAAGTGCGGGAGCTTGCGAAGGAGCAGATCCGACGACTCAGGAAGCGCCGCGGCAATGTCCTCGTGATACTGGCGGCACCCGGAGTAGCCGCCCCAGGCGGAGGTCGGGAACACCAGGATCCGGCGGTGACCGTCGTCGACCATTGTCGACACAGTGTCTTCGACCAGCGGATGCCAGTTGCGGTTGCCGAAGTAGATCGGCAGGTCCGTGCGGCCGCGGCGGTCGAGTTCCGAGCGGAGCGCATCGATCATGTCGAGATTGAGCCGGTTGATCGGCGACACTCCGCCGAAGTGGAGGTAATGCTCAACCACTTCGTCGAGCCGCTCGGGCGGCACGCCGCGACCGCGGGTCACATTCTCCAGGAACGGTCGGACGTCCTCGGGCTTGTCGGGGCCGCCGAACGAGAGGAACAGCAGCGCGTCGAACGCACTGCCGTCCTTCGACGAGTCACTCACGTCAGCTGAGGAAGTCGTCCGGGAACCACGTGTTGTGGCTTGCGCCGCCGTCGACGTACACGATCGAACCAGTGGTGGCCGGCAGGAAGTCCGACAGCAGCGCGCAGACGCTCGTGCCGACCACACCCGGATCGTCGACGTTCCAGCCGATGGGCGATGCGCCGTCCCAGTACTCGTTGAGCATGTTCAGCTTCTTCGCATCGTCGGTCGCGGTACCCGAGATCGCCTTGGCCGCAAGCGTCTTGATCGGGCCGGCGGCGACGAGGTTGGAGCGGACGCGCTTCGCCTCACCGACCTCGCGTGCCACATACCGGTTGACCGACTCCAATGCGGCCTTCGCCACGCCCATCCAGTTATAGTCCGGCATCGCCGTGCGCGGGTCGAAGTCCATGCCGACGATGGAACCGCCCTCGTTCATCACGGGCAGTGCAGCCCGGGCGAGGGAGGCATAGCTCCACGCCGAGATCTCGAACGCGCGTGACACGTCGGGGCCCGGTCCTTCGAGGAACGGCACCGCATCGGGTCCCATCAGGGTCTTCGGAGCGAAGGCGATCGAGTGGACCACGCCGTCGATGCCTTGCGGTGCGAGCTCGCGGAGCTTGTCGGCGAGCGCACCGAGGCTCTCCTCATCGGTGACGTCGAGCGGAATCGCGGGCGGCACCTCCTGAGGCAGACGCTTGGCGATGCGGTCGATCAGACGCAGACGCTCGGGAATGCCGGTGATGATCACCGTCGCGCCCTGCTCCTGCGCCACCTTGGCGGTGTGGAACGCGATGGACGCGTCCGTGATGATGCCGGTGACGAGAACTGTCTTGCCTGCGAGGATGCCGGTCACGTGATTGCTCCTAGTCCGAGGTGATGATGAGGGAAGGTGTTCAGTGGCCCATGCCCATGCCGCCGTCGACGGGCAGCACGGCTCCGGTCACGTATCCGCCCTCGTCCGAGGCGAGGAAGCTGATCGCAGCGGCGACGTCTTCGGGCTTGCCGGTCCGGCCGAGCGGGATCGCCTGCTTCGCCATCTCGATGTACCGGTCCTCCATGCCCGCGGTCATATCGGTCTCGATGAAGCCGGGCGCAACGACATTCGCCGTGATGTTGCGCGAGCCGAGTTCACGGGCGATCGAACGGGCGAGGCCGATCAGGCCGGCCTTGGACGCGGCGTAGTTCGCCTGACCGGGGACTCCCGATGTCGCGACGACCGAACCGAGGAAGATCATGCGGCCGAACTTCGCTCGCTGCATTCCCTTGGTGGCGGCTTTCGCACAACGGAAAGCACCCGTCAGGTTCGCGTCGATCACCTTGATGAAGCTCTCCTCCGACAGACGCATGAGGAGCATGTTGTCGTCGATGCCCGCATTCGCGACGAGGACTTCGACCGGGCCCTGGTGTTCGGCGACCTCGGCGAACGCACGCTCGACGGAAGCGGTGTCGGTGACGTCGCACTGCACACCGAACAGCCCCTCCGGAGCGCCCGACCCGCGGTGGGTGACGGCCACCTTGTGTCCGTCTGCCGCGAGACGCTTGGCGACGGCCAGGCCGATGCCGCGGTTACCGCCGGTGACGAGGACCGAACGCGAAGTCTGCTCGGGAATGATGGAGTCTGCCATGGTTGATCAACCTATCTCAGATGAGTACGTGACTGCGAAAGCAGTCACACAGCGGTGGGTCGGAGTGCTCTACTCGGTCAGGGCAACCGACGGTTGAGGAACAAGGCGGCCACCGAACCGAGGATCGCCAGGAGCGTGCCGGCGATCAGCCACGGACGGGAGTTGTCGCCGCGCTGACGTTCGTAGCCGATCTGTTTCTGCAGAGTCGCGTACACCTTATTGAGTTCGTCGAGACTCGACGCAGTGAAGAAGTCGCCACCCGACAGGTTCGCGATGGTCCGGAGCGACTCGTCGTCGACGGGCACGTCGACGGTGTCGACTCCGCCGTTCGGTCCCTCGATCTCGACGGTGCCGTGCATCGTGCCGAAGGAGATCGTCGACACCGGCACGCCCTTCTCCTTGGCCTTGCGCGCCGCTGTGAAGCCGCCGCGCGGGTCGTCCGGGTCGTCTGGCACGGTCTGTTTGCCGTCCGACAGCAGGACGATCCGCGCCGGAGGCGCCGCCGAATCGCCGCCGAGGGCAGCATTCAACGTCTGAATCAGCTGCAGCCCCGCGAAGATGCCTTCGCCGGTGGCCGTCTTCTCAGCGAGCTTCAGATTGTCGAGGGCCTTCTTCGTCGCATCGTGATCGGGCGTCGGCGACACAAGCGTCGACGCGGTGCCTGCGAATGCGACCAGTCCGAGGTTGATGCCGTCGGTCAGGTCGTCGGCGAATCGTTTGCCTGCGGCCTGTGCTGCCTGCAATCGACTGGGCGCGACGTCAGTCGACTTCATCGACTGCGATACGTCGACCACCAGCACTACGGTCGCGCGATTGCGGGCGACGTCACGTTCGGCGATCGGCCCGGCCATAGCGATCGTCAACAACAGAAGCCCGACGGCGAGGATCGCGAACGGCACATGCCGAAAACGGTCCGTCTTCCCGGGCGCGACGGACTTGAGGACGTCGAGATTCGCGAATCTGAACGACCTCGCCTTCCGACGCCGCAACACGAAGACGTAGGCCGCGATCAGAGCGACGACGAGCAGAATCGACGCCAGCCACCACGGGTGGGCGAAGAGATCGTTCATCGGGCGACCCCGGCCGCCATGCCCCGGCGGCGCTCGCCGACGAACCTCACCGTGTCCGACAGCCAGTCGCGGTCGGTCCGCAACGACAGCACCGGGCCGCCGCTGCTGCGGAACGCACGCTGCACCTGGCCACGATGCTCCGCGGCCGCCGCCGCGTAGTCCGCACGCAGACGCGGTGTCGCATCGACGTCGAGCATCTCGCCCGACTCGGCGTCACGCAGCGTCAGTTGCCCGACGTCGGGAAGCTCCACATCGCGCGGATCGAGCACTTCCACGCCGAGCAGTTCGTGGTGCGCGCCGATCGCGCGGAGCGAACGGTCCCAGTCGATCGGGCCGAGGAAGTCGCTGACGACCACCGCGAGTCCCCGACGTCGCATCGGACGTCGAAGCGCCTCCAAGCCTGCGTCGAGGTCGCCTCGAACGCCGGTGTTGCTGCGGTGAGTGGTCGCCACAGCCTTGAGGAGCGCGCGGTCGTGCGCGCGGCCGGAACGTGCGGGCAGGCGGACGATGTCGTCACCCGTCACGATGATCGCGCCGTGGCGGTTGCCGCCGCCTGCGGTCAGGTGGACGATCGCAGCGCATGCCGCGACGGCGAGGTCACGCTTGGTCCGCGTGCCCGATCCGAAGTCGAGACTGGCGGACGCGTCGACGACGAACCAGGTCTCGAGTTCTCGATCGGCGATCATCTGACGCACGTGTGGCGTCGATGTTCGCGCGGTCACAGACCACTCCATGCGACGGATGTCGTCGCCGGGTTGGTACGGCCTGGCCTCCCCCGGCTCCGAGCCGGGACCGGGGATCAAACCGAGGTGCTCGCCCTGCAGCACGCCGTCCAACTTGCGCCGGACGGTCAGCTCGAGTGACTTGAGTGCCGCGGTGAGCGCTGGATCGCTGAGGGTCCCGTCGTGGAACGACGGCAGGCCGCTATCGGCCGACATGGCCCTGCTGATCCGGCCCCTGCTGCTGGACCTGCGGCGCCTGCACCTGTGCAGTCGGGGCCTGACTGATCGGGACCTGCTGCACGGCGACCGGCGCGGGCTGCACCGGCTGACCGGGCTGCGGCACCGGCGTCGCCGAGACCTGCGGCAGACCGATGGTCTGCAGAATCCGGGTGATGATCTGCTCGGCGGACACCTCGTCGGCCAGCGCGTCGTAACTGAGCACCAGACGATGCCGGAGGACGTCCGGGATCACCTCGACGACGTCCTGCGGGATCACGTAGTCGCGACCGTTGATGAGCGCGAGGGCACGAGCCGCAGCGACGATGCCGAGGGTGGCACGTGGCGACGCGCCATAGGCGAGCCACTGCTCGACATCGCTCAAGCCGACCTCGGCCGGGCGACGCGTGGCGTTGATGACCCGCACCACGTAGTCGACAAGCGCATGGTGGACGAACACGTTGGCGGCCTTGCGCTGCAGGAGCAGGGTCGTCTCCGGGTCGAGGACCGGCGACGCCGACGGCGGCTGGTTGCCCATCCGGTAGACGATCTCGCGCTCCTCCTCGACCGAGGGGTAGTCGACGATCACCTTGAACAGGAAACGGTCGCGCTGCGCTTCCGGCAGCGGGTACACGCCCTCGTTCTCGATCGGGTTCTGCGTCGCCATCACGAGGAAGGGCTCGGGCATCGGGTAGGTGGTGCCGCCGATCGAGACGTGGCGCTCGGCCATGACTTCCAGAAGGGCCGACTGGACCTTGGCCGGTGCACGGTTGATCTCGTCGGCGAGCAGGAAGTTCGCGACGACCGGGCCGAGCTCGGTGTCGAACTCCTCACGGCCCTGGCGGTAGATGCGCGTGCCGATGAGGTCGGTGGGGACCAGGTCTGGCGTGAACTGGACGCGCGAGAAGCTGCCGCCGACAACTGTCGCGAAGGTCTCGACGGCGAGCGTCTTCGCGACACCCGGCACACCTTCGAGGAGGATGTGCCCCTTGGCGAGGAGCCCGACGAGGATCCGTTCGACGAGTTTGTCCTGGCCGACGATCACCCGCTTGACCTCGTACATCGCACGTTCGAGGAGCTTGGTGTCCTCGGCGGTGAGAGCCAGATCCGGACTGTCCGTTGAAGTCAAGGGTGTTACTCCTGAAGATCGTCGCGTTCTCGTCGCTCACCACAGTAGCCTCTCGACTGCGCTCGAGGAGCTACCCAGGGGGCCGAGGAGCGACCAAGGGGGCCCTAGGAGCGACCAAGGGGTCGAGGGGTGACCCGGGGGGGGGTCAGAGGAGACGGACGACCATCGGCATCGCGCCTGCGGTGCGGACCGGGGAGATCTTGACGACGTCGCCGGACTGCGGGGCTTCAATCATCGTGCCGTCACCGAGGATGAGGGCGACGTGAGCACTGGCGTTCGGCCCGAAGAAGATCATGTCGCCGCGCCGCATCTCCGACAGCGGCACCTGGGGACCCGATGTGTACTGGTAGCCCGTGTAGTGCGGAAGGTCGATGCCGACACCGGCGAAGCCGTAGATCATCAGACCCGAGCAGTCGAAGCCGACCTTCTGGTAGTCGCCGTAGCTGTCGGCGACTCCGCCGTCACGGATGCCGAGCGTCGGGCCGTTGGCGTCGCCGCCGCCCCAGGCGTACGTGACGCCGAGCTGTGACTTCATGCGGTTGATGACGAGCTCGATGGCCGGTGCGCCCTTGAGTCCGGGGTTGACCGGTCCGGGAGCACCCGGGGTGGCGCCGTTGCCGCTGAACAGGCTGCCCAACGAGCCGTTGCCGAGGCGGGTGAACGTGTTGTTGTCGCCTTCGGCGAATGGACTGGTGCCGCCGATGCCGAGTTCGTCGAGCAGTTTCGAATGTGGGATCTGCTGCTGCCCGATGAGGCTCGCGAGCAGCGCCTGCCCGGTGTCTGCCGCCAGCTTCGCTGCGGCCTGCGCAGCCTGTGCGAGGGCGTCGTCGCCTGCGACCGGCCGACCCGGGATCGTCTTGATGGCCTTGTCGACGCCGTCGGCGACGATGTTCGGCAATGTGGTGCCCGACGTGGGCGCATCGACGCTGCGCTTCGGGACGCCCTTGAGTTTGGCGAGCTGGGTTGCGAGGTCGTCGCGCTGACGCAACAGCGTGGAGCGTTTGGCCTGCTGATCCTTCACTGCGCCGGTCGCAGCCTTGTACGCGTCGACCGCTGTGGTCCGTCGGGCGGCGGCGTCTTGGGCTGCGGCGTCGGCCTGCAGCTTTGTCGCCTCCGTCGCGGCGACCCGGTTGGCCTGTTGGTTCCGCGCCACTTGAAGTCTGCGGATCACACCCTGCTGCTGGCGCGACACCTGATCGACGGCAGTCATCTGGTCGAGGATCTTCTGCGGATCGTCGGACGCGACGTACTTGGTCATCGCGCCTTCGTTGTTGCCCTGGCGGTACACCGAGCGGATGAACTTGTCGAAGTCGCGCTGGGCTTCTTCGACGAGAGAGCCCACCTTGTCGAGCGATACCTTTGCTCCGCGATTGGCGGAGACCGCGACCTGCTGCGCGGCCACCGCGTTCTGGAAGTCCACCAGGGCGCGGTTCACGTTCTCCTGTTTGACGGCGACAGCACCCGCCAGGTCGGACAGTGTCTGGTCTACGTCGGCGATCTCGTTGATCAGTGATGCGATCGGGTTCGACTTGTTGGGTTCGGCGATGGCCGGACCGGCGACGAGCAGGCTCGTCAGTGCCAGTGCGCCCACCGTGAAGCCGCGCGCCGTCCATCGCGTGCTCGTATCAGCTCGCATGTACCGTGATCTCCCTCAACATCCGTCCCCCGCACACCATAAGTGTCTCCTGCACCGTACGTCACAGGAGTCTCGCGGGAAACTGGTGTCACGGAATTACAAAGGCGTGATTACCTGCGGAAATGCGAGTGAGCAGCACGAAAGACGACCACATTCGATGTCGTCACAGTTGAGTAACGGACCCGGCGACCGGGTGTCAGCCGAACAGATGCCTCAAGTCGGACAGATCAAGTCGCGGGAGTCGCTTCGTTGTCCACGTCGGTTCCGTCGGCTGCGGGCGTCGGCTCTGTTCCGTCGTCGACGGAGGCGCGGCCACGCACACGCGCGATGACGGCTCCGATCACCACGACGACGATCAGCGCGATGGTCACCAGCGTCCAGTTGACGTTCGGATCGACGGCCTTCTCATAGATCTCACGCGCCGCCTGCGGCGCGCTCGCCCCGGCGTGCACCTCGGACGTGCCGTCCTCGAGCTCGACGCGGGAGAAGTCGGTGGATGCCGTGCCCATCCCACCCGGACCGAACACCAGAACCGTGCCGCCGGTGGTCTGCTGCAATTCCTGCGCGATGTCGCGGTAGACGGTGAAGGGCGAGAAGTGCTGGTCGGTGACAAGGACGAACAGGTCGTGCCCGTCGGCCTTCGCCTCTTTCACGAGCGCGGTCAGTTCGCCGGACTGATCGTCGGGGGCGGACACGCCAGTCGCCGTCAACTGTTTGATGATCGCGGGCATGTCGAGGCTCGACCATTTGTCAGCGGGACGTCCGCCGACCGGATCGGGGGACGCTACTGTGAACACGACCGGTTCCGGGCTCATGGTCTTGCGTCCTCTCGTGGCGTGAGCGATATCGGCTCGAAGAATACGTCAGGACTCCCCCATGTCCGACGCTCAGGTGAACTCGGCGCGTCGAGTACACCGTTCTGCACGAACCAGTACGGCCGTACTGCTAGGATGGAGGCGTGGCGACGCGGGCCGGCCCGTCCGCAGGTCGCGACACTTCACAAACTTCCGTCGACGCAGCCCGTCGGCGGCCAGCAGAGATCAGAGTGGAGCACACGTGAGTATCAATTCGTTCGGCGCCCGCGGCACCCTCGAGGTCGGTGAGAACTCGTACGAGATCTTCCGCCTCAACGCCGTGCCCGGCACCGAGAAGCTGCCCTATGCACTGAAGGTCCTCGCCGAGAACCTCCTGCGCACCGAAGACGGCGCCAACATCACCAGCGAGCACGTGAACGCCCTCGCGAACTGGGACCCGTCGGCCGACCCGAGCATCGAGATCCAGTTCACCCCCGCGCGTGTCCTCATGCAGGACTTCACCGGTGTGCCCTGTGTGGTCGACCTCGCCACCATGCGTGAGGCCGTCGCCGCTCTCGGCGGCGACCCGAACAAGGTCAACCCGCTGTCGCCCGCCGAGATGGTCATCGACCACTCGGTGATCCTCGACGTGTTCGGCACCGCGGACGCCTTCGAGCGCAACGTGGAACTCGAGTACCAGCGCAACGGTGAGCGCTACCAGTTCCTCCGCTGGGGCCAGGGCGCGTTCGACGACTTCAAGGTCGTCCCCCCGGGCACCGGCATCGTCCACCAGGTCAACATCGAGTACCTCGCGCGCTCGATCATGGTGCGCAACGGTCAGGCGTACCCCGACACCTGTGTCGGCACCGACTCGCACACCACCATGGAGAACGGTCTGGGCGTCCTCGGATGGGGCGTCGGCGGCATCGAGGCCGAGGCAGCGATGCTCGGACAGCCGGTCTCCATGCTGATCCCCCGCGTCGTCGGCTTCAAGCTGACCGGTGAGATCAAGCCGGGCGTGACGGCGACCGACGTCGTCCTGACGGTCACCGACATGCTTCGTCAGCACGGTGTCGTCGGCAAGTTCGTCGAGTTCTACGGCAAGGGCGTCGCCGAGGTGCCGCTTGCCAACCGCGCCACCCTGGGCAACATGAGCCCCGAGTTCGGTTCGACCTGTGCGATCTTCCCGATCGACGGTGAGACCATCAACTACCTGCGCCTGACCGGTCGCGACGACGAGCAGCTGGCTCTCGTCGAGGCCTACGCCAAGGAACAGGGCATGTGGCACGACGTCGACAACGAAGCTCAGTACTCCGAGTACCTCGAGCTGGACCTCGGCACCGTCGTCCCGTCGATCGCGGGCCCGAAGCGCCCGCAGGACCGGATCCTGCTGAGCGAGTCGAAGGTCGCGTTCCGCAAGGACATCCACAACTACGTGGAAGAGGGCAACACCCCGGCCCACACGCAGCTCGACGAGGCCGTCGAAGAGTCGTTCCCGGCGTCCGACCCGGCCGCGCTCTCCTTCGCCGACGACGGTGCAGTGAACGTCCAGTCGGCCGCCAACGGCTGCGAGGGCCGTCCGAGCAAGCCGATCAAGGTCACCACCGCCGATCGCGGCGAGTTCGTGCTCGACCACGGCGCCGTCGCGGTCGCCGGCATCACCTCGTGCACCAACACCTCGAACCCGTCGGTCATGATCGGCGCAGGCCTCCTCGCCCGCAACGCGGTCGAGAAGGGCCTCGTCTCCAAGCCGTGGGTCAAGACCAACATGGCTCCCGGCTCGCAGGTCGTCACCGACTACTACGAGAAGGCAGGCCTCTGGCCGTACCTGGAGAAGCTCGGCTTCCACCTCGGCGGTTACGGTTGCACCACGTGCATCGGCAACACCGGCCCGCTGCCGGAGGAGATCAGCGCCGCTGTCAACGACAACGACCTGACCGTCACCGCCGTCCTCTCGGGCAACCGCAACTTCGAGGGCCGCATCTCCCCCGACGTCAAGATGAACTACCTGGCCTCGCCGCCGCTGGTCATCGCGTACGCCCTCGCCGGCACCATGGACTTCGACTTCGAGTCGCAGGCCCTCGGCCAGGACACCGACGGCAACGACGTCTTCCTGAAGGACATCTGGCCGTCCGCCCAGGAGATCGACGACACCATCAAGTCGGCGATCAACCAGGACATGTTCCGCAAGTCGTACCAGGACGTGTTCGCCGGTGACGAGCGTTGGCAGGGTCTGAGCACTCCCGAGGGCGACACCTTCGCGTGGGACGAGAAGTCGACGTACGTCCGCAAGGCGCCGTACTTCGACGGCATGACGCTCGAGACCACTTCGGTCAGCGACATCAAGGGCGCCCGCGTCCTCGCCCTGCTCGGCGACTCGGTCACCACCGACCACATCAGCCCGGCAGGCCCGATCAAGCCCGGCACCCCCGCTGCGCAGTACCTCGACGCCAACGGTGTGGCCCGCAAGGACTACAACTCGCTCGGCAGCCGTCGTGGCAACCACGAGGTGATGATCCGCGGAACGTTCGCGAACATCCGTCTGCAGAACCAGCTGCTCGACGGCGTCTCGGGCGGCTACACCCGCGACTTCACGCAGGAGGGCGGCCCGCAGTCGTTCATCTACGACGCGTCGGTCAACTACAAGGAAGCCGGCATCCCGCTGGTCGTCCTCGGTGGCAAGGAGTACGGCTCGGGCAGCTCGCGTGACTGGGCCGCCAAGGGCACCGTCCTGCTGGGTGTGAAGGTCGTCATCACCGAGTCGTTCGAGCGCATCCACCGTTCGAACCTCATCGGCATGGGTGTCGTCCCGCTGCAGTTCCCGGCTGGCGAGTCGGCGAAGACCCTCGGTCTCGACGGCACGGAGACGTTCGACTTCGTCGGCATCGAGAAGCTGAACGAGGGCGTCACCCCGAAGACCGTTCAGGTCACCGCGACCAAGGAGAACGGCGAGAAGGTCGAGTTCGACGCGGTCGTCCGCATCGACACGCCCGGTGAAGCCGACTACTACCGCAACGGCGGCATCCTGCAGTACGTCCTGCGGAACATGATCAAGAGCTGATCAATGCCACGGGTCAGCGATGACCGGCTCGCCGCGCGTCGTCGGGAGATTCTCGACGGCGCGCGGCACTGTTTCGCGCAGTACGGCTACGAAGGCGCCACCGTGAAGCGGATGGAAGAGACCACCGGGTTGTCCCGGGGTGCGATCTTCCACCACTTCAAGGACAAGGAGGCGTTGTTCCTCGCGCTCGCGAGGGAGGACGCCGACCGGATGGCCGACGTCGCGGCACGACAGGGCCTGGTCCAAGTGATGCGCGACATTCTCGCGCGCCCCAAGGACTTCGACTGGCTGAGCACCCGACTGGAGATCGTCCGCAAGATTCGGAGCGATCCCGGTTTCCGGAAGGCGTGGGAGTCTCAGGCGGCCGACCGCGAAGCGGCGACACTCGCGCGTCTGGAGCGCAAACGCCAGGCGGGCAGTCTCCGCAACGATGTGGAACCCGAAGTCCTCGTCACCTACCTCGACGTGATCCTCGACGGCATCGTCACGAGACTCGCATCGGGGCAGTCCACGGACGACCTGCATGCGGTCTTGGACCTCGTCGAAGCGTCGGTGCGCAAACCGGCCGTCTGACGCCGGTACGACGTCTGCCGCCGATCGTGACCAGTATGTGGTCACGATCGGCGGCAGTGTCGTTTGCGGGTCAGACGGCCGACGTCGTCGCTCCCGGTTTCGCGGCGAGCAGGCCACCGAGGACGCCGTATCCGAGGACGACCTGCGAGATCATGACGACGGTCCCGACGGTTCCGAACGCCATCGCCGGAATGCCCCACACGAACCAGCTCTGCGCGAACAGCGTCTGCCACCGCAGGGCGCCCTGCCAGCGGCCGACGATCGCGACACGGGCCCCGATGATCACCATGCCCAGCATGGACAGCGGCCAGCATGCGTCGAAGACCGCCCAGACGACGCTGCCTTGAATCAGTGCGAAGCTGTCGAGCACCGTCGAGACCATCGCACCCGCCATCAGCGCGTATTCGATGCGGAAGCCGATGGTCGCGATCCTTCCCGGGGATCCCGGGCGGGTCATGGCGCGTGCCTGTTCCTCAATGCGCAGAAGGCCGACGATCGCCGACTGGAACGCCAGGGCGGTGACGCCGCCCAGCAGGGTGCGCCACCCGAATTCGACGACGTCGCCGTACAGGACGATCACCACCGCCCAGATCGGAGCGCTCACGGCGAGTGCGATGCCGACGGCTCGCACCGTCGGGAGCGCGACGGCTTCCAGTGGAGCGCTATCGAGACGTTCGGCCTGTTCTGATCCAGGAATTGCGATGGGGTCGCCGATCGATGTCATGGGGTGATTCCTTCGGTCCTGGCGCCGGGGAGCGCCGTGTCGATTGAGTGTCGACAGGATGCACCGGGACAATTGGAATCAGCTTGAACCCGCGGCTCAATCGAGGGCGACGGTCCCCGCGATCAGTGCTGTGACAGCTCCGCGGTCGGCGTGGAGACCTTCCTCGAGACCGTGTTCGTACACGTCAGAGGCGATGCCGTCGCGAATTTCCGCGCCGTACCTGGCGAGGTCGATCGGATCCATGCGTTCCGGGTCGTAGCCGGTCAGATCCGTCCGACGACGAACGACACCCGTCAATCGGGCAGCTGTCTCCGTGTCGTCCGACCGGTAGGCGACGTACGCAAGCGTCGCGACTCCGACCATCCACGACGTCAGATCGTAGGAACGCTCGCAGGCTTCGACCATCCGTCCGAGCAGCGGCTTGGACCCGATCAGGTCGTCCCCTGCGATCCGGCTCTTCGCGAGGATCCAACACGCCGATGCGAGGAGCCAGTCGTAGCCGTTCACGTCGGCGATCCGGATGGCCTCACCCAGGTGGATCTCTGCGGAGTCGAGATCAGCGGATCTCAAACCCGCCGTGCCGACGGCGAGTTCGAGTTCCCCGCGCGCCTCGCTGTCGCCGTCGTCGCCGACATGACGCCGAGACACGGCCGCGAACTGTGCGGACTCGGCGATCGCACCGGCTCCGGCGAAGAAGAACGCGAGCATCGTCGCGGCCTCGGCAGCGGCGCCACGATCGGCCGGGTCGATCGGATCGTCACCGATCTCCACAAGGAGAGCTTGCAGTCGCTGCAGGGAGTCGAAGATCGTTTCGCCGTCACCCGCGAGGTACGCGACGAGGTTGCGGCCGGAGAGGACGCGGACTCGCCGCTCAACCGGCGCCGACGCTGCAGCATCGCTCACCACCGGCGCCAGCAGACGGCTCCCTTCGTCGATGAGTCCACGACGGAACCAGAACCAGTGAAGGTCGCCGACGATCTGCAGATAGGTGGTCAGGTCGGTGTCGACGCAGTTCGCCAGAGCAGCGCGCATGTTCGGGAGTTCCGCCTCGATCCGGCGCATCCAGGTGATGCAGTCAGGTCCGCGCAGTCCGGGATACGCCGCCGCGGCGACCGCCTCAGCCCACCCGATGTGCGCCGCCACCAGGTCGGCGCGGCGCTCCGGTGACCATTCTCCGATCGCATACTCGCGCAACACCTCGAGCATCTGATATCGGCGCGGATCCCCACCGACGACCGTGACCAGTGACGCGTCGACGAGAGCAGCGAGATCCGGCAGAACGTCGGCCCCTCGCTTCGACACGGCGCCCGCGGCGTCGAAGTCGAAACCTCCTTCGAAGATCGCGAGGTCCTGCATCAGGGTTTGCTGCGACGGGGTCAGTGCGGCGTACGAGGCGTCGATCACCATCCGCATGCTCAGGTGTCGGCCGACGGACCGCGCCGACCGGGCTTCGAGCAACGCGAAGCGGTCGTCCAGACGGTCGAGGAGCTGACGCACAGACAGGACGCTCGTGTGTGCGGCCGCCAGTTCCAGTGCAAGGGGAAGATTGTCCAACGCTGCACACAGTCGCCGGACGTCGTCTCGGTCGACGTCGCGCACCGGTTCTGCACTGCGTTCGCAGAACAGGTCGGTGCCGTCGGCCAGCGGACTCAGCGGGTGGATCCACTCGCCGGCGGCGCCGAGCGCAACTCGGCTCGTGGTCAGGATTCTCAGGTCGGGGCACGCCCTGAGCAACCTCTCGGCGACGTCGGCGACCGCGCCCGCGAGATGCTCGCAGTTGTCGAGGACCACGAGGCAGCTGCGGTCGCGCAGCATCGTGCCGAGCATGTCGACTCCACCTTGCGCCGTGAGGCCGAGAACGTTGACCATCGCATCGCTGATCCCGACAGCATCGTGCACACCCGCGAGTTCGACGAACCACGCACCGTCGCGGTGTCCGGACACCCCTGCCACCCGCTGAGCGACGCGTGTCTTGCCGACTCCCCCCGGCCCGGTGACCGACACCATCCGGTGTTCCTCGATGAGACCGGAGACCACCGCGACCTCGGCGTCACGCCCGATCAACGTTGTCAGTTCGGCCGGCACATACCGCGTTCTCCGGGTCGGCGCGACGACAACCGGCCTCGGCAGGAGGTCGGGATCGTGGCGCAGCATCGCCTCGTACAAATTCGTCAGGCCGGGGCCCGGTTCGGCCCCGAGTTGGTCTGCGAGCACAGTGCGGGCGCGCCGCAGACTCGCCATCGCCGCCGCTTGCCGACCCGCGCGGTACTCCGCGAGCGCCAACAGTTCCCATCCGCGTTCGACCAGCGGCGACTGTTCGACGACCGCCAGGAGGCCGACTGCAGCGTCGTCGTGCTCGCCGAGATCAGACAGCACTTCGAGCCGATCGAGGACCACTGCGTCACGCTTGGCGTGCAGACCGGCCGCCGCGACCTGCGCGAAATCCCATTCGATGACGTCGGCGTATGCGGGCCCTCGCCACAAGGCAAGCGCGTCGTCGAACCGGACGAGTGCGGTACGCCGGTCGAGTTGGTCGGCTGCCGCCCGCGCGGCCGTCACGACATCGTCGAATCGTCGGCTGTCGACGGTCACCGAGTCCCTCGGGATCGCGTACCCCACACCGTTGCGCACAAGGACACTCGGCTGTGCCCTGCCGTGTGCGGGCTCCAGCACGCGGCGGAGCGTCGAGACGTAACCGTGCAACGTGGAGACGGCCGATTTCGGCGGGGCGCTGCGCCACAGGTCGTCGATGAGGGTCGTCTCCGGGACAGTCTCCCCCGCCGCTGTGATCAGCCTGCACAGCAGTGCGCGCGGCAGCGGACCGCCGGTGGATACGACCGCACCGTCCACTCGCACGCGAAGCGGTCCGAGCACATCGACGTCAATCTCCACGCGTACCAGGATAATTCTCGTGACCTGGTCGATCCACCGGTCCACTGCGACTCGTGGCGCAGTCGGCGATCAGCGACGCGACACCGGCGCGGTTGAGCGCTCGTCCGGTGTCGACACCCCGCCCGAGTGTGTCGGCGGCGATGGTCGATCTCATGTCCGTGACGAACTCCGCCATGTCGATGGGGTCGAGCCGCTCGGGAAAGAACCCCGACTCATCACTGCGCCGGGCCGTCACCCCGAGGAGCAGTGCGGCCCGCTCGTGATCACCCTCCACGAACTCGACGTACGCGAGGGTGACGACGCCGACCATCCACGACGTCAGGTCCGCCCCTCGCTCGCAGATCGCGATCATCGTGGTCAACAGGCGACGTGACCCGGCGGTGTCGCCGGTCGTCCGAATCGTGTGCTTGGCCGTCAGCCACAGCGCGGACGCGTGCAGCCAGTCGAATCCGTGCTCCTGCGCGGTGGACCTCATCGCTTCCAGGTGCCGCCCGACCGCGGCTACGTCGCCGATGCGGGACGCGGTGCCGGCGAAGGCGATCTCGGTCTCGGCAGCCGTCCACGCGAGGCCTTCCGACATCGCGAATCCTCGGGCCCGCACCGCCCATTCGCGTGTCTCATTCGGGGTCCCCATGCCTGCCGCCATGAACGCCAACATCGCGGCCGACTCGGCCGCGGCGCGCCGTGCCTGTCCCGGTGCTGGATCGGGTCCCAGCCGGTGAGCGATCGCCCGAAGGCGATCCCCGCAACCGGCGATGACGTCGACGTCCCCGGCCAGGTAGGCAAGCAGCGCTCGACCGACCACGCATCGGACCAGGTCGGAATCCGACACCGACGAGACGGATTCGGCCAACACGGGATCAAGGAGCCTGCTGCCTTCGTCGATCCTTCCCTTGCGGTACCAGATCCAGTACAGGCCACCGACGATCCGTGCATACTCGACCGAGTCGACCGGCGACGCGTCGTCGAGCGCCGCGCGGATGTTCGGCATCTCGGCGTCGACACGCGTCATCCACGCGACCGAATGGGGACCGCGGAGTCCGTCGAAGGCGTCGGCGGCGAGTGCGACGGCCCACCGTCTGCGGCGATCCACCAAGTCGGTTCGTCGCGCGGCGTCCAGATGCCCGGACGCGAACGTGCGGACCGTGTCGAGCAGCCGATACCGACGGGGATCTCCCCCGACCACCGCGACGAGTGACTCGTCCACCAGACCCGCGAGGTCGTCGACCAGCCCGAAATCGCGACCGGTGACGGCGGCGACCGCATCGACGTCGAAGCTCCCCACGAACACCGACAGGTCGATCAGCAACGACCGACGCGATTCGCGCAGCGCTTGAAACGAGTCGTCGATCACTGTGATCAAACTGGTTCGCCTCGAACGCCGTTCGCTGTCGTGTGACCCGAGCACCGCGAGATTGTCTCCGATGCTGGTCAGAACTTGCCGAACGGACAGGATCCTCGTGCGCGCCGCGGCCAGTTCGATGGCGAGCGGAAGGTGATCGACTGCCTCGCACAGACGCCGCACGTCGTCCAGGTCTTCCGGACCCACAGCTTGAGGGCTCCGCGCCAGAAACAGTTCGGTGCCGTCCGACGGTGGCGCGAGTGCGTACCTCCGCTCTCCCGGAACGCCCAACGCGGTGCGGCTCGTCACCACGATCGTCACCTGCGGGCACGCCTGAAGGATCTGGTGCGCAGTGTCGGCGATGGTGTCGACGAGGTGCTCGCAGTTGTCGAAGACGAGCAGGCAGGAGCGGTAGCCGAGGTGTTCGACAACCGCGGCGACACCGCCGGCGGTCGTGATGCCCAGGACGGACACCAGCGCGTCAGCAACGCCCGCGGCATCGCGGACACGATCGAACTCGACGAACCAGGGACCATCCGCGTCGGCCCTCGTCGAGGCGACTCGCTGTGCGAGGCGCGTCTTCCCCACCCCGCCGGGTCCGGTGATCGTGACCGCCCGGCTGGTCGCCATCATGGCTGCGAGGTCGGCGAGTTCCTGTTCCCGGCCGATGAACGACGTCAGTTCTGCGGGCACGTTGCGGGTTCGCCGTACGGGTGACGACGGGGTCGACGACGTCGGCATCAGCGTCGGCGGGGCCGATGAGAGTTCGGCGACGACGTCGGCGACGCCGCCGAGGAGTCCGAGGTCCACCGATCCGGTCGACCGCGTCACCCAGTCGGCAAGAAGGTCGCGCGCCTCCGACATGGACGGGCGTGATTCGACGTCCCGGGTCATGAGTCGGACGACTACCTGCGTCAGATCCGTGTCGGCGGTCATCGGGCGAAGCTCGGTGTTCGCGATCTGGAAAAGCGTCGCGATGACGTTGTCGTCGTCGCCGTGCGGCGGTCGCCCCTCGATCATCGTGTACAGCGCGGCGCCCAAAGAGTACACATCGGACGCCGTCGTCGCTTCAGCGCCGCGGGCCACCTCGGGCGCGAAGTAGGCGGGCGTACCCGTGACGATTCCGCTCCGCGTGATCGACGGGTCCCCCGCCGATCGAGCTATTCCGAAATCAGCGACCTTCACCGTCCCGTACCCGCTCGACCCCGTCGAGATCAGGATGTTCCCAGGCTTCACGTCGCGGTGGACGACGCCCCGACGATGCGCCTCGACGAGCGCACCGGCGACATCCGCCGCGATCCGTGCCGCCTCCGCGGGCGACATCGTTCCGCTGCGGCGGAGGACGTCGGCCACGCTGACCGACGGGAAGTACTCCATCACGAGCCACGGATCGTCGGCGACCACCACGTCGAACATCGCCACCGCGTGCGGGTGGGTGAGCCGGGCCGCTGCTCTGGCCTCACGAATCGCCCTGCGCCTGCGGGTCGATCCCTGGTCGGTGTCGGCACCGACGGTCAGGATGCGTTTGGCCGCCACGTCACGGTCGAGGAGCTCGTCACGCGCGAGCCAGACCTCCCCCATGCCGCCGCGGCCGATCCGCTCCACCAGGCGATACCGGTCGCCGACGAGCTGGGACGACGCAGGCTCGGTCGGTTCGATCATTCGCTGATCGTAGGCGAGAGAGCAGGCGGCTCGGACGAAGGCACGTCGAACGACCGAGCGCTCGGTTACTGTCGGATTCACCCCCACTATGAGGAGCGCCACGTGTATCCAGGCAGCTACGTCACGACCACCCCCGACAAGCCTGCGGTGAACCGCCCGAGTACCGGTGAGACTGTCACGTATGCACAGCTGACCGACAATTCCACGCGGATCGCCAACCATCTCCGCGATCTCGGGTTGCAAGTCGGCGACACCGTCGCTGTGGTGACCGACAACGATCTGCGGGTGTTCGACGTGTACTGGGCCGCGATCCGCAGCGGGTTCTACGTCACGGTTGTCAACCATCACCTGACGGCGCCGGAGGTGAACTACATCCTCGACGACTGTGACGCGAAGATCGTGTTCGCGTCGGCGAACGTGGCAGACGCCGTCGCGCTCGCGCATGAGATCGCTGTCCTGTCCGCGCCCGAACGACGGGTCGCCTGGGGCGGATCCATCACCGGCTTCATGGACTACGACGAGGTCCTCGCCGCGTCATCGGCCGAACCGCTCGCCGACCAGCCGCGCGGCGCGGACATGCTCTACTCGTCCGGCACCACCGGTCGACCCAAGGGCATCAAGCCGAACCTTCCCGGCACTCAAGTCGACGCATCTTTCGATCTGATCTCGCAGGTCTTCGGACCGGTCTACGGATTCGGAACCGACACGGTGTACCTCTCGCCCGCCCCGGTGTACCACGCCGCACCGCTGCGGTACTGCGCGATGGTGAATGCACTCGGCGGCACGGTCATCCTGATGGACCGCTTCGAGCCCGAAGCGTCTCTGGCCCTCATCCAGGAGTACCGGGTGACGCACAGCCAGTGGGTGCCGACCATGTTCGTGCGCATGCTCAAGCTGCCCGAGGAGGTCCGTGCCTCCTACGACGTGTCGAGCCTGCAGGTCGCGATCCACGCGGCCGCACCGTGCCCGGCCGAGGTGAAGAAGGCGATGATCGCCTGGTGGGGTCCGATCATCAACGAGTACTACGCGGCCACCGAGGCCGCCGGTGTCACGTTGATCGGGTCGCAGGACGCTCTCGAGCGCCCCGGTTCGGTCGGCCGCGGTGTTCTCGGCGTGATCCACGTCTGCGGTGACGACGGCGTCGACCTGCCGACGGGCGAGGTGGGCACGGTCTACTTCGAACGGGAGGAGATGCCGTTCGCCTACCACAACGATCCTGCGAAGACTGCCGCCGCACAACACCCCGACCACCCCAACTGGGCCACGACCGGCGATCTCGGCTACGTCGATGAGGACGGGTTCCTCTATCTCACGGATCGGAAAGCGTTCATGATCATCTCCGGCGGTGTCAACATCTATCCGCAGGAGGCCGAGAACGTCCTGATCAACCATCCCGCGGTGTACGACGTCGGCGTGATCGGGCTTCCCGACGACGACCTCGGCGAAGTCGCCGCAGGGTTCGTCCAGCTCATGGACGGTGTCGCACCGTCTGACGAACTCGCTCAGGAGCTCACGGATTTCGCAAGGGCAGAACTCGCCGCGTTCAAGGTGCCGCGCAGCATCGCCTTCATCGACGAACTACCGAGGACGCCCACGGGCAAGCTCGTGAAGGGCGACCTGCGCAAGCGTGTGCTCGGCGTCTGACGTCGTGCGCCGGGCCGTTCGGAAATCGTGGACAGCTGTCCAGAACTCTGTACACTGCGGCCCATGACCAACCCCACGACCGCCGTGATCGGTGCGGGCATCAGCGGACTGACCTCGTCCAAGATGCTCACCGATTACGGCGTTCCACACACGGTGTTCGAGTCGTCCGACCGGATCGGCGGCAACTGGGCGTTCGGCAATCCCAACGGGCATTCGAGCGCATACCGATCCCTGCACATCGACACGTCGAAGCACCAGTTGTCGTTCCGCGACTTCCCGATGCCCGACTCCTACCCGGACTTTCCGCACCACACACAGATCAAGCAGTACTTGGACGACTACGCGTCGGCATTCGGGCTGCACTCGACGATCGAGTTCGAGAACGGAGTCACCCACGCCGCACGACTGCCCGACGGCGGATGGGAACTGACCACTCAGCGAGGGCAGACTCGCCGGTTCGATCTCCTCGTCGTGGCCAACGGCCACCACTGGGATCCCCGGTGGCCCGACTTCCCCGGTTCATTCGACGGCATCGAGATGCACGCCCACCAGTACATCGACCCGAGCACGCCGCACGACTTCGCCGGGAAGAAGATCATCGTCGTCGGCCTGGGGAACAGCGCTGCCGACATCGCAGTGGAGCTCTCCTCGAAGGCCCTCGACACCGAGCTGTACCTGTCCACCAGATCCGGCGCGTGGATCGTCCCGAAGTACGTCGCAGGGCAGCCCGCCGACAAGTTCTACAAGACCAATCCCTACATCCCCACGGCCTGGCAGCGAAAGATCGCGCAGTTGGGGCAGCCGCTGATGTCCGGTCGACCGGAGAATCTGGGTCTGCCGACTCCCAATCACAAATTCTTCGAGGCACACCCCACCCAATCGGTGGAACTCCCGCTGAGGTTGGGATCGGGTGATGTGATCCCGAAGCCGAACATCGAAGGGCTCGACGGCACCAGTGTGCACTTCGCGGACGGAACCAGCGTCGACGACGTCGACATCCTCGTCTACGCGACCGGATACAACATCACGTTCCCGTTCTTCGACACCGAGTTCATCAGTGCTCCCGACAATCGGATCGACCTGTACAAGCGCATGTTGTATCCAGGGATCGATGATCTGGTCTTCGTCGGCTTCGCACAGGCCACGCCGACTCTGTTCCCCTTCGTGGAGGCGCAGGCGAGGCTCGTCGGCGCGTACGCCGTCGGCAGGTATCGTCCCCCGTCGCCCGGCGAGATGCGGCGGGTGATCGAAGAGGACACGCGAAAGTACACCGGGCACATGCTCGACCGTCCGCGTCACACCCAGCAACTGGACTACTTCCTGTACGAGCACGACATGCGAGTGAAGGAACTGCCCGCAGGCGCCCGCCGAGCGGCACAGGACGGCCCCGTCGCATGGGCCGACGCTCAGCGAGGAGCCGCATCGTGACCGATCCGACGCAGGTCTGGTTCGATTCGTCCGGCACACGGTGCTCGGGCTGGTTCTTCCCCGTCGAGGGCACAACGCCGGAGCCGGTCATCGTGATGGCGCACGGACTCGGCGGCACCGTCGACGCCGGCCTGGTGCCCTTCGCTCGGCGTTTCGCGGAGAACGGCTATCCGGTGTTCGCATTCGACTACCGAGGTTTCGGCGAGTCCGAGGGCTCCCCTCGGCAGAAGGTGTCGCTGAGCGGGCAGGTCGACGACTACCGCGCGGCCTGCCGGGCGGCCGCGGAACTGCCGGGTGTGGATCCGTCACGGATCGTCCTGTGGGGCGTCTCCCTGGCGGGTGGACACGTCCTGCAGGCCGCCGTCGGTCGGGATGACGTCGGCGCGGTGTTGGCGGTCGTCCCGATGGTGAGCGGCATGGCGGCGGCGCGCCACGCACTGCCGTTGCACTCGCCTGGAACGTTGGCGCGGTCGACTGCCACCGGCGTGATCAGCAGTGTGCGGCAGCGCTTCGGCGGCGAACCCTCGACGATTCCCCTCGTCGGTCCGCCCGGTTCACTCGCCGCACTCACCGTCGACGGATACCAGGAGGCGTACGAGGCGATCGCCGGTCCGAGTTGGCGCAACGAGGTCGACGCGTCGATCGGTTCGGAACTCGGACGGTACCGCGCCCACAAGTCGGCGTCGTCCGTTCGTGCGCCGATGCTCGTTCAGATAGCCGATTTCGACAAGGCCGCCCCACCGCACGCCGCAGCGAAGGCCGCGTTCGCCGGAAAAGCACAGGTCCGGCACTATCCGTGCGACCACTTCGACGTCTTCGCCGGGCGCGACTGGTTCGAGGCGACCATCACCCATCAGCTCGACTTCTTGGCCGCCACATTTCACTGAGCCATCGTTATCCTCCTGTGATGTAGTACGTTCAGACGACGGGATCGTGGGAGCACAGGGGGAGCATCGATGGATCGACGACGCACGCCGCGCGAGCGACGCCGCGTCGCAGCAGGCTCCGTCGGCGCAGTCGTGTCGATCGCGCTCCTGGTCGGCGCCTCGCCGGCGGCCGCCGACTCGACCTGGCCCGTTCCGATTCCGCGACCGCCGGTTCCCCGCACGTTCACACCACCTCACCTCGGAACGCCGTCGGCCACACCGCACACCGGAACCGCGCAGCCGACCCCTCAGACCACCACGCCCGGCAACAGCAGCACGCCGCGCAGACCACGTCTGACACCGTCGACCGCACCGGGCGTGACCACTCTGCCCTCGACGCAGCCGACTGCACCCGTCCCGACGCCGCCGCCGTCAGAGCCGAGCGGTGCTCCGACACTCACGATCACTCCGACGTCCGAACCCACCGGCGACGGCACCGTGTCGGTTCTCGCGCTCGACTCCGACACCGGCCAACCCGTGCGTGGTGCGGCCCTCTACGTCACCGACCGAAACGGGCGACGCACGATCGTCACGCCTAGCAGCATCACCGTTCCCGCAGGTGAGGTCACGATCACCGCGTCCGATGCACCCGGCGGATACCGCTACGAAGGCAGCCTGTTCCGATCCGGACTAGTCGAACCGGGAAAAATCAGCTCGTTCACATTCCAACTCCGCCGCAAACCGGTCGGCGGCGGATCGATCAACGCGGTTGCTCGGAACCGGGTGACCGGGGCGCCGCTGCGCGGGGCTGCGTTCACCGTCGAGACGTGCACCGGAGACTTCATGGACACTGTGTTCACCGGAGCCGACGGCATCGCTCCCCTGGCCGGGCTGCCCGCGGGATGCTATTCGGTGACCGAAACCGGAACACCGACGGGGTTCGTCGACGAGGCCGACACGCGGCGGACGACCGTCGCGAACGGCAGGACTGCCACGGTGACCGTGTACGACCTTCCGACGCATTACCGTGTGGTCCGCGATCCCACCCACCGAGTTCCCGTGAGATCCGTTCCGACCGGCCGTGGCGAGTGAGTGTCCATCATTCAGGTGAACGACCCCGACGGTAACCGACGTCACTCGATCCCCGACATATCCCATGCGAGAGGAGGAACGATGCCCGGACACCGCGCCAGTCTGATCGCCGTTGCGCTCGCCGCCTCGGTGGCGCTGATGGCTGGATGCACGGAGCAGGAGGTCTCCCCCGCGTCGACACCGGCGCAACAGAGCCTACGGCCGCCTGTGACCGCCGAGTCCGAGCATCCCTCGACGCCCGTCGGCCTCGAGATCGACGGCGACAGCGCGCCGACCGATCCCGTCGCGACCGACGCCGAGGGAACCCTCCTGCCGCCGACGGACATCGGGCGGCTCGGGTGGTGGGTCGACTCGTCCCTCCCCGGATCGGGTGCCGGGACCATCGTGGTCGCCGGGCACGTCGACGACATCGCTCAGGGCGAGGGATATGCCGCACGGTTCGCCGATCTGAGCGCGGGCGACACCGTCACCCTGGTGACCGCATCGCAGAAGAGAGTCGACTATCGCGTGACCTCGGTGATCGACGCGCAGAAGCACGGGACCGGCGCCGACGCCGTGCCCTACGACGAGCTGAACCGTCAGACCGGTCCGGAGACGCTCGCATTGGTGACATGCGGCGGACCGTTCGTCGGGCCACCGCTCGGATATCGCGACAACATCATCGCGTTCGCGTCGCCCACGTGACGGGCGGCCCGAGGAATCACTACGTCGGGGACCGACTGTCGGGGAGAACAGAGGTTCATCATGATCACCATCCGTCGCCGCGCGTTCGGTTCCGCTTGCGCGCTCGCCGCAATCGTCGGGCTCGTGGCGGTCGCTGCCCCGGGGCCTTCCGCCGCTGACGAGTCATCGACTGCGACGACGACCACGTCGTCGAGTCCACCGACCTCGAGTTCCACCGCCGACCCGAGTTCGACGGCCCCGACCGGTTCGTCCACATCCACCAGCAGTGAGACGACCACACCGGTGGGGACCGGCACCGTCACCGTGTCCTCACGCGAAGCCGGGACCGACAGACCCCTCCCGGGAGCAGTGGTGCAGGTGTCCGACTCCGCGGGTTTCGACTTCCAGCTGACCACTCCGGCGACGATCACTGTCGCCTCGGGCCGCGTGGGGGTCACCGCTGTGTCCGCGCCTGCCGGCTACCGCTTCGACGGTCACGCGTACGCGACCGGACTCGTGACGGCCGGATCGAACACGTCGTTCGGGTTCGTCCTGGTTCCGCTCGGCACCCAGACGGTCGTCCCCGCCCCGGGTCCGCGGATTCCGATCCGATCGATCCCGACCGGACGGACGTCGTGATCAGGCGAGTTCGATGAGTTCCTGATACTCGTCGGACCAGTGATCCTCGGTGCCGTCCGGCAGCAGGATCACCCGCTGCGGTTCAAGAGCCTCCGCCGCACCGGGGTCGTGGGTCACCAGTACAACGGCCCCTGTGTAGCTCCGCAGCGCCTCGAGGACCTGTTCGCGCGAGATCGGATCGAGGTTGTTGGTCGGCTCGTCGAGCAGCAGCACGTTCGCCGCCGACGACACCAGCCCGGCGAGAGCGAGGCGGGTCTTCTCACCGCCCGAGAGGGTGCCCGCAGGCTGCTCGAGTTGAGGGCCGGTGAACATGAACGCGCCGAGGAGCCCTCGCAGGTCCTGCTCCCCCGCGTCGGGCGCGGCGTGTCGGATGTTCTCCCAGACGGTCGCGTTGTCGTCGAGCGTGTCGTGCTCCTGCGCGAAGTAGCCCACTTTGAGCCCGCGGCCGGGTTCGAGGCCACCGAGATCCGGCTTCTCCACCCCGGCGAGCAGTTTCAACAATGTCGTCTTGCCTGCGCCGTTGAGTCCGAGGATAACCACGCGGCTGCCCTTGTCGATGGCCAGATCGACGCCGGTGAAGATCTCCAGCGATCCGTAGACCTTCGTGAGGTTCGACGCCATGAGCGGAGTCTTTCCGCACGGCGCGGGTTCCGGGAAACGGATGTGCGCAGTCTTGTCGGCGACGCGCACCTCGTCGAGCTCGTCCATCATGCGTTCGGCGCGTTTGAGCATCTGCTGTGCCGCGGTCGCCTTGGTCGCCTTGGCCCCGAGCTTCGCGGCCTGCACACGAAGCGCTCCGGCCTTCTTCTCCGCGTTCGCCCGTTCGCGCTTGCGACGCTGTTCGTCGGTGGCACGCGCGTCGAGATACCGCTTCCAGCCCATGTTGTAGACGTCGGCCTCACCGCGGACCGCGTCGAGGAACCAGACACGGTTCACGACGTCGGCCAGCAGGTCGACGTCGTGACTGATCACGACGAGTCCGCCGTCGTGATTCTGCAGGAACGTCCGCAGCCACGCGATGGAGTCGGCGTCGAGGTGGTTGGTCGGCTCGTCGAGCAGGAGTGTCATATCGGACTTGCCCGAACCGTCGGACGCTGCGAACAGGATTCGTGCGAGTTCGACACGACGACGCTGACCGCCTGACAGCGTGCGGAGCGGCTGTTCGAGGACCCGATCCGGCAGTCCCAGGCTGCTGCAGATACGAGCCGCGTCGCTCTCCGCCTCGTACCCGCCGAGCGCCGAGAAGCGCTCTTCGAGGCGGGCGTACTTGCTGATCGCGCGGTCGCGGATCTTGTCGTCGGCGGCCTCTTCCATCAGCGTCTGCTGCTTGGCCATCGACGCCAGAATCTCGTCGAGGCCACGCGCCGAGAGCACGCGGTCCTTCGCGAGGACGTCGAGGTCGCCTTCCTTCGGATCCTGCGGGAGATAGCCGACCGGTCCCGATGTGCGGATCTCACCCGCATACGGCTGCGTCTCGCCTGCGAGGATGCGCAACGACGTCGTCTTGCCTGCGCCGTTTCGACCGACGAGGCCGATTCGGTCTCCGGGCTGAATGCGCAGTTGGTCTCCGGGCGCCGACAGGAGGGTCCTCGCGCCCGCTCGAACTTCCAGGTCGGTCGCGGTGATCACGAGGGTCCATCGTACGGATTGCGATGGTCGCAGGGCCAATCCTTTGCAGCGAAACGCCACCGTGTGTGACCCGAGACGCATCAGTCGCGGCCGGTGGCCTTCCGTCGGCCCGTCCCGGCGGGAATCATCACGGCGACAGCGACGCCCACAGCGACTCCGATCAGCGTGTCCACTCCTCGCAGCGTCAGCATCTCCAGGGGTGGCGCAGGTGCGGTGAGCTCTGTCATCAACATGATCAGCGGGGTGAAGAAGCCGATCGCAACAGCGTAGTGACGGCTCATGAACAGTTCCGTCGGCCAGAGCAGGAGCACGGCGACGGCGACCACCACTGCAGCGCCCGGTTCGAACGCCAGCAACACGGCGGCGATCAGCAGCCCGGCGAACGTTCCCAGAGTTCGATGACCTGCGCGGACAAGTACCGCGCGGGTTGTCGCATCGCCCGGCCGCGTCCCATCGATCGCTGCGAGCGGGACGGCCGCCGCCGCCATCGCCCAGTTGGCGTGGTCGAAGCCGAGGACCGTCCCGATCGTGCCCGCGACGCCTACGGCGAGCGCATACCGGACCGCGTGCACACGCACCCCAGACGGCGGAGTGCGCAGCAACCATCGCATACCGGTGAGCCACGGCTTTCCGTCGAGCGGATGAGGGAACCCGATCATCCCGATTCCCACGGCGAGCACTGCGGTGGCGCCACAGATCGCGACAGCCAGCGGCGGAGCCACGAGGTCCGGTGGGACGGTCGCGGTGGCGCCGAGCGCGAAGATGAAGAAGAACGGCCCTGCGGGCCGCAGCCGTGCCACGTCGGCTGCGAGCGAACAGACGAGCGCGTACACGGTCTCCACGATCACCAGGACCCAGACGGGCGCCCCGACGTGGGCGAGCGTTACCCCGATCGCGACCCCGACGGTGAGCAGACCCGCTGCCTGCACTTGCCTCACGATCCTCGGACGTCCGGACACACGACGTCCGTACATGCCGGCGAACGATCCGAACACCGCGTAGACCAGTAGTTCTGGCCGGCCGATCAGCAGCAGAACCGACATCGGGACGAGCAGACCGGCGAGGACTCGCAGCGCATGGTGATGATCGTCGCGGTCGGGGCGCACCGTCGCCTTCATCGGAGCCCCTCCCCCAGCGTGTTGCACGAGCGGAGCCTACTCGACCGGACCGCGTCGCCGGCGACTCGCTCGTCGCATACCGTGACTGACATGACTACTTCGAACTCGACGTCATCGACTGACCTGACCGGCCGTTCGGCTCTGGTGACCGGCGGTAGCCGCGGCATCGGGTTGGCCGTCGCAACCGAACTCGCCCGCCGCGGCTCGGCGGTGATCATCACCGGGCGCAAGGCCGACACCCTCGCCGAAGCCGCCGACACGATCCGCGCCGCCGTGCCGAACGCAGTGGTCGGCACCGTCGCAGGCAACACCGGAGACGCCGCACATCGCGCCGAGGCCGTTGCCGCTGCCGTCGCCAACGGCGGCATAGACATCCTCGTCAACAACACCGGCATCAACCCGGTGTTCGGCGACCTCATGCAGGCCGACCTCGACGGCTTCCGCAAGCTGCTCGACACGAACGTCGTCGCTGCGCTCGGGTACATCCAGGAGGCGCATCGCGCGGGGATGGCCGACAGCGGTGGAGCCGTTGTGAACATCGCGTCCGTCGCCGGTCTGCGATCGACCGGCGTCATCGCCGCATACGGCGCGTCCAAGGCCGCGCTGATCCGGCTCACCGAGGAGCTCGCATGGCAGCTCGGACCGGCCATCCGGGTCAACGCCATCGCACCCGGCATCGTCAAGACGAAGTTCGCAGCGGGACTCCTCGCGGCAGGCGAGGACGCCGCCGCGGCGCCGTACCCGATGAAGCGACTCGGCACGCCCGAGGACATCGCCGCCGCCGTCGCCTTCCTGGTCGGCGACGACGCCGCCTGGATCACCGGCGAGACGCTCCGCGTCGACGGCGGCCTGCTGGCGACCGGAGGTATGTGACCGTCGGCCGACCGGCCGACCTGGCTGTTGTCGGAGCCGGCCCGGCCGGTCGGGCGCTCGCCCACCGTGCACTCGCCGCCGGTCTGCGAGTAAGCCTCGTCGATCCTGCGCCGACGAAGCGATGGACCGCGACATATGGCATGTACGACGACGACTGTCCTCCGTGGCTGGATTCAGAGGCGATCGTGGCATCAGCGTCGTCGTTCACGGTCTACACGCCCGACTGCAGGGTGATCGACCGCGGCTATGTCGTTCTGGATTCGGTGCGGCTCCAGCAGTTGTTGTCCATCGAAGGCGCAACAGTCACAGCTGCACGCGCCCGGACGGTATCGGCGACGGCGATCGTCTGCGACGACGGCAGCGTCGTCCGAGCGCGACATGTCGTCGACGCCCGCGGAACGGGACATGTCGACCGCTCCCGGCTGCCCCGTCAGACGGCGGTGGGCGCGGTCATCGACTCGTCTGAGCGGGACGTCGTGCTCATGGACTGGCGGCCTGTCGGTGGCAACGGCGGGCCGTCGTTCAGTTATCGGGTTCCGCTCGGCGACGGTCGCCGACTCGTCGAGGAGACTTGCCTGGCCGGACTGCCGCCAGTCCCGGTCGTCGACCTCGCGGTGCGGAACATAGACCGTGGCGGAACATCCCGGATCGACGAGCACGTCGACTTCCCGATGCTCGTCTCGTCGAGGCCGTGGCGGCTCAGAGCGGGCGATGCGCTCAGATTCGGCGCGGCAGGCGGGCTGATGAATCCGGCAACCGGGTACAGCGTCGCGCAATCACTCGCTGCGGCAGACGTCCTCGTCGACGCCATCGTCGCCGGCAGGGACCCACACCGCGCGCTGTGGACGGGTCGAGCCCGACTGGCCTTCCGCCTGCGCCGGTTGGGCCTCGGCGTTCTTCTGCGACTCACCGCCGAGGAACTCATCATGTTCTTCGACGCCTTCTTCCAGCTCGATCCGCGCGTGCAGCGCGGGTACCTCTCGGCACGCGACGATGCGGCGGGCGTCCTGCGGGCGATGTGGTCGGTCTACCGCCGTCTCCCCGTCCCCTTACGACTGCGGGTCGCGGCACACTCGATCCGTCACATCTGCGAAAGGAAGGTGTAGGCAGCCGATATCTGCTGTTGGGCACTCAGCAGGGTGCCGCCGGAAGCCTCGCCGACGTATCGCCCCACTGCCACCACACAGGAGAATCGCGTCCCTCCGCTCACGAAGCAGGATGCCGTCGACAGGTCTCTCGGACTATCGGCCCTCTTGGCTCCTCCGCTGTCGAACGCGGCGGTGACGTAGTCGCGGAATCCCTGTGCCTGCCGGGGACTCGCGGCGAGGTGCGCCCGAGTTCTGTTCGTCGCAGAGCTGGTGATGCCTGCTGTGGTCATCGCGGCGAGAGCGCGCGGTCCGTTCGAGTGATGGAGTGCCTCTGCGCGTCGTCCGCGGACCACCCGGTCGTAGATCATCCGATCCTTGTCCAGGATCGCGACAGTTCCCCGAATAAGTCCGGTCGGGTCGGGGTTGCGGTCGGTGTCCTCGGGTCCGACTCCGGAGATGAGCTTCGCCTGCTCGGTGTATGCGCGGGCGACAATTCGCTCCGCGTGCTCCTGCTCGGGCGCACGCGCCCGAGTGACGACGATGTACGCGCCGGCAACCGTGATTCCAGTGACTCGGTTGCTCCCGCCGACACGAACATGATCGACGACGCTCGAGTCCGGCATCCCGTCCACGCGGAGACGCCCCTCACCTTGACGGCCCTGATCCTTTCGGGATTCGAGCGCCGCAAGCGCAGTCGCGGCTGCGTCAGCGGCACGATCGCCGGCGAATGCGAGCACAGTGTGATTGAGGCCGATGTCGGATGCCTGATCGTCGGCGGCCACGGTGTAGCCGTGTCGCATCGCCATGAGCTCGGGTACTGAGTCTGCACCGTCGATGACGAAGGTCAGGTTGGTCTCAGCGACGATCGGCATCGTCGGGAATTTGACTCTGGTCAGCTCCGGCTCCACGTCGATCGGAAATACGATGTGGTCCGCGAGGCGGACGGCGCGCAGCCGTGCCCATGCGGCGTCGGTTGTCGCATCGGGAAGAGCCGACTCGCGCAGCGCTCCATATACGCCGACGTCCAACGCTGACGGCGCGCGGACGGGCGAACCGTCCACCGCGCACGCCGTCATTGACGCCGCGGCGACCAGAGCCACGGTGGCACCGATCGATCGACTCACCCGACTACGCATGGGGCGAGCTTAGAGCCGGATCGCCGCGATCGAGAACTGCACGCGACTCGAGCGAGTCACATCGCCTTCAAGAACGTGTAGACGGCCGAGATCTGCTGCTGGGTGTCGATGAGTTCTTTCCCGTACGCTTCGCCGACGTAGTCGCCGACGGCGATGAAACAGCCGACTCGATCGTCTTTCTGGAAGCACTTGGCCGACGACAGGTCGCGGGGGCTGGCGGCCTTGCGTGAGGTGTCGTCTCCGAAGCCCTTGATCAGGTAGTCGCGCCAGCCCTCCGCTTGAGCCGCGCCGGCCGCCCGGTACGCCTGAGTCTGATTGAGCGCGGCAGCAGTGATGCCTGCCTTCTTCAGCTCGCTGTATGCTTCCGGGCCGTTGCCGTAGAGAAGTGCGGCGCCACGCTGACCGAACACGATCTGCGTCGAGACGGTCTGCTCATCGGAAGGCACCCGGATGGTGCCACGGATCAGTCCGGTCGGGTCGGGGTTACGGTCCGGGTTCTCCGGTCCAATCGCGTCCAGCAGCGACTTCTGCTTGTCGAATGCTGTGACGATCGCCCGTTCTCCCCACGCGCGGTCCGGCGAGTCGGCCCACGTGTAGACGACGTATGGGCCGGACTGCGACACCGCGACGAACACGTGCTTGTTGCCGGAGCCGACATTGTGGACCACAACGCTGCCCGGCGGCATGCCGGCGACATCGACGCGCCCACCGCCCGGCTTGTAGTAGTCCTTCGGCTTCGCTGCAACGCCGCCGATCTGTGTGACGGCGTCTCCTGCCGACCGATCGTCGGCGAACCGCATGACGACGTGATTGACGCCGAAGTCGTTGGGGCCGTTCCCTGCCGCCATGCTGAACCCGTACTGGAAGCGTTCCATCACGGGCAGGTCCACCATTTCCGACATCACCAGACCCAGATTCTTCGGAACCACGATCGGCATGGTCGGCATCTTTATGTCCGTCATGCCGGCGTCGATGTCGACGGGGAAGACGATGTGATCGGCGAGGCGCACAGCACGCAGCTTTGCCCACTGACCGTCCGTCGTGGCGGACGGCAGCGTCGCCGCCTGCATCGATCCGTACTTGCCGAGATCAAGGTCCACTGGCCCGCGCTGCGGCGAACCGTCGACTGTGCATCCGGCGAGCACCGCGGCGGTGGCGAGTGCGACGGCGGGGACGACGACTCGTGACAGCATGCGCATGCCCATCATCGTAAGGTCTGCGCCCCACCGCAGCGGTGCTGCGTCCCTCATCCGAACGATGTAACCGGCGCTATTGTGCCTGTCCGCTCTCCCGGATCGCCTTCTCCACGTCGAGTTCCTGGATCTGGCCGATCAGCGACTCGAGGGCCTGCGGAGGCAGTGCTCCGGCTTCGTTGTACACGAGGTGGCCGTCCTTGAACGCCATGATCGTCGGGATCGAGCGAATGCTGGCTGCGGCGGCGAGCTGCTGTTCTGCCTCGGTGTCGACCTTCGCGAACACGATGTCGTCGAACTTCTCCGACACCGCGCTGTACGTCGGCGCGAACTGCTTGCAGGGGCCGCACCACTCTGCCCAGAAGTCGACCAGAACAATCTTGTTGTCGATGATGGTCTGCTCGAAGTCGGAGCCTGTCAGATCAATCGTTGCCATGCCTGAATCTAACAGCTGCGAGCCGCCGACTATTCCGCCGACGTACTGGATCTGCGCGCGGCCGCGATACCCGCACGCCGTCCGAAGAACGTTCCGTCTCCCAAGGACGTACCGCTGATGTATCCCCACGAATGCAGGCCCGACGTCGCGCGGCCTGCACCGTACAGTCCCGGGATCGGTCGTCCGTCGAGGTCGAACACCTCGCCTTCCGTTGATGTCCGGAGGCCGCCGATGGTGAAGACCTCAGCCCCTCCGGAGCTTCCACCGTGCTCCGGGGGCACGATGCCGCGCCTCACGTCGATCGCAGCGAACGGAGATCGCAAAGGCCTGACCCATTCGGGAGCCTTGTGGAAGTACGGGTCGTCACCGTTCTCCGCGTGTCGGTTGTACTCGCCGACGGTCGACACGAGCGACCCGTCGGGCATGCCGATCTCGGCTTCCAGTTCGGCGAGCGTCTCCGCCACATGGTGTGGACGCACACCCCATCGCTCCACTTCGGGCACCGCCTCGAAGGCCTCCTCGTCGAGGATCACCCAGACGCGCAGTCCGTGTTTGAACAGTGCAGCCTGCCCGATCAAGCCCGGGTACACGTCCTCGTTGATGAATCGCCTGCCACGATCGTCGACCACCATGCCCCGGACCGCCATGCCCGGAATCAACGAGATGCCGACTTGGCCCGCAGACATGTGACGGACTGCCCCGCCTGCGGCCTGAGCGAGTGCGATGCCCCGACCGTCGTCGCCTCCGTCGCTGTTGACCGGCAGGCCGACGAGCGCAGGCGCGTGTTCGGCGAGCATCGCCTTGTTGTCGGCGAACCCACCTGTCGTGATGACCACCCCACCGCGCACGCGATAGGTCACCGTCGTGTCGAAGTGTCGTGCGACCACGCCGACGACCTGGTCTCCGTCGACGACAAGACGTAGAGCGACGGTGTCGACGTGCACATCGACAGTCGACTCGGAGACTCGGCGGCAGAGCACGTCCATCAACACCTTGCCGCCGAATCCGTCAGCGGTGACCCGATGACCACGCGGCGCCGGTACCGCCAGGTCCGCGAACGGAAACGCCTTCTCCCCCATCCACATCAGGCCGTCGTCCGTGGGCGGGACCCAGGTCGGAGTCGGCCACAGCGAATCCTTGAACGGCACGCCCTGATCGACGAGCCAATCGAAGTGAGCAACGCTGTTCTCGCAGTAGAGACGCACCTTCTCGGGGTCACAGTCCGGCCCGAGCGCGGCGAGCAGAAAAGCCTCCATAGCGGATGCCGAGTCGTCGAAACCGCATGCTCGCTGCACAGACGTCCCGCCGCCGAGATACATCTCCCCACCCGACAGTGCAGACGATCCACCGCCGCCGCTGCGCTGTTCGAGAATCACCACCTGCGCGCCGGCGGCGTCGGCTTCCAGCGCCGCCGACGCTCCGGCACAGCCGAAGCCGACGACGAGGACGTCGACGTCGTGGTCGAACGCCTCGACCTGATCGACGGGGATGGGACGGACCGAGGACGTGAACATCTGCATCGGCCGATGGTCGCAGTCGGCGTGCGATGACGACTCGCGCCGTCCCGGTGGGCGGGACGGACTCAGACGAGCGCCGCCCGGACGTCTGCGGCGACAAGATCGGCATTGATGGCGATGCCCGCCAGCAGACCCGCGCCTGCGGCGACCGACACCATCGCAGCGAGATTTCCAGCGTTCCCGGCGGTCCAGACGCCGTCGACTCCAGTCGCCCCGGTCGGGTCGGACGGAATGAACTGACCGAACGGATGATCCTGCGGAACTCCACCGAGTTGCTCGAAGAGTTCCGTTCGAGCCATCATCCGCGTGCCGACGACCACGTTGTCGACGTCGTGGACCCGCCCGTCGACCTGAACGCCGGTCACGTCGCGGTCGTGTTCGATCACTCGCTCCACCTCGCCCTCGACGATGCCGACTCCGCTCACCCGCAGCTCCGCGAGTTGCTGTTCGTCGAACTCGACGGCGCCCGCGAAGAGAGTGACGTGCTGACTCAGCTGCGCGAACAGCAGGGACTGGTGGACCGAGCCCATCGACGTGGTGGCGATGACGCCGATACGCCTGCCTCGGACCTCGTAGCCGTGACAATACGGGCAGTGCAGGACGCCGTGTCCCCATGCCTCCTGCACACCTGGAATCCGAGGCAGCTCGTCGACGAGACCGGTGGCGAGCAGCAGTCGTCGGGCGGTCACGATCCGTCCGGAGCCCAAGGTGACGGTGAAGTCTCCGTCCCGCTCGACCGAGATCACCTCGTCGTCGGCGAACTCGACGCCGTAGGACACCGCTTCTCGTCGTCCCTCTGCGACCAACTCTCGGGGCGAGATCCCCTCCCGGCCGATCACGTTGTGCGCGGCGTCCGCCGGCAGGTTCCGCTGTTCTCCCTTGTCCACGACCAAGACCGAGCGCAGTGACCGCCCGAGGGCGACCGCTCCGGACAGTCCGGCGGCGCCTCCTCCCACGATGACTGCGTCGAATCGGGCTCCGATGTTGGCTGTCGAGTTACTCATGTCTCCGACCGTACAACCAAGATTGCCGAATGGGCATACACTCTTGCTCATGACGCAAGAATCGCTTGAGAACGACGTCGACGGCCTGGTCCGAGCCCGGATCCGTGGCCTTCGGGTCGCCCAGGGCTGGACGCTGGACTCCCTCGCCCGTCGCTGCCACCTCAGCCCGTCGACGCTTTCCCGTATCGAGACCGGTCATCGCAGAGTGGCACTCGATCAGCTCGTTCCGATCGCACGGGCTCTCGGAACCACCCTCGATCACCTCGTCGAACCTCTGGACGACCGCGACGTCGTGATCCGACCCGAACCGCATCAACGCCCCGGCGTCGTCACGTGGATGCTGTCCCGCGATCGAGCGGAGAACGGTGTCGTCGTCGCCAAGATGCGCCTCACGCCGCAGCCCGGGGTGGAGCCCGAGCAGCGTGTGCACCCCGGTTACGAGTGGTTCACCGTGCTGTCCGGCACCGTCCGCCTGAGACTCGCGGATCGAGTGATCGACGTGGAGGCGGGCGAAGCGGCTGAATTCTCGACGATGGTGCCGCACGCGTTCACCGCCCACCGCAGGGTCGCCGAGATCCTGACGATCTTCGACAGAGACGGCGAACGCGCGCACCTCACCGCCGGTCAGGGGTGAGATGCGCGCGTAGCGAGGGAGCCGCCCTCCAGATCATCGAGCGGAGTCACCCTCCCGATCATCGAGCGGAGTCGAGATGCCTCAGCTCAGCACGGAGCGAGCGTTGACGGATCGATCATCATCGATCCGGTCGAGATGCAGTCCGGAACGTTCGGAAGCGTCGGGTTGCCGACCCACTCCGTGATCCGCCAACCGTCTGTCGGGTTGCCCTTGAGCACCACGCGTCCGACGTTCTTCATGTAGTCCGTGCCGAGGCGGGCCATGTACTCGCGTCCGTTGGTCGACGCCAGGATCGTGCCGAACATGATGGTGGCGCCATGGGAGAAGACCACGGCGTTCGTCTTGCGCGCCTTCACCACAGCCGCGATCGAATCGGTGAACCGAGCCTTGAACTCGGTACCGCTCTCGGCACCGGGAATACGGGCCGCGAGGTCGCCACGCAGCCACTGCTGCGGCGCCAGCATGTACCCGGTCGGAGCGTCCCGCTCGGGAGTGCCCTCGTAGTCGCCCGCCAGGATCTCGTGGATGCCCGGGAGGACCACGGGATGCTTGAACAGCTTGCGGGCCAGCGGCGCCGCGGTCTGCTGGGTACGAATCATCCGCGAGGCGAACACTCCGTCGAACTTGCGGTCCTCGAGCAGCACTGCAACCTGGCGCGCCTGAGTGCGACCCAGTTCGGTCAGCGCAGGGCCAGGAGTCTTGGTGTCGACGAGGCCCGACGCGTTGCCTGCCGATTCCGCGTGGCGGACGAACGTGATCGTGAGCTCGGGTTCTGCTTCGGCGGGCGCAGCCGGCACGACGGCTGTCGCGACACACGCCGCGGTGGCGGCGGCGGCGACAACGGCGCCCAGGCGAGCGCGGAGTGACTTCTTATGGGTCATGGGGAGGATTCCTTCGGGGCTTGATCAGCACGTCGTTATGACGCGCCTCACATGTTTGCACCAAAAGTGATCCACCCGACGATTCATGCCCGCTGAATGGGATTCATCGGCACGATTATGCGCTTACCGGCGGGTTCTGTGCCTGTCGAACAGTGAATCCCGGGGCACGAAGCTGCCCACGGCCGTCGAACACACCACGGGAGACTATGGATGAAACAGCTTGATGCCGTCCCCTCGGATGTCGACCTTCACACCGACCGTAGACGACGTTGGACTCCGTTGCGTCTGACCAGAGCAAAAAGCCGCCTGAACCACTGTCATGCGGTTCAGGCGGCTATTACGTCCGTCAGACGGTGAAGCCCAGTGCGCGCAGTTGCTCGCGGCCGTCGTCGGTGATCTTGTCCGGGCCCCATGCGGGAATCCAGACCCAATTGATCTCCACGTCGGTGCACAGACCGCTGGAGACCAGTGCGTTCCGCGTCTGATCCTCGATCACGTCGGTCAGTGGGCAGGCGGGCGAGGTCAACGTCATGTCCAGGCGGACCGCCGCCTCGTCGTTGATCTCGAAGCCGTACACCAGCCCCAGATCGACGACGTTGATTCCCAGTTCGGGGTCGACGACGTCGCGCATCGCCTCTTCGACGTCGTCCTCGCTCGGCAGCGAGGTGGTCACGGTATCGGTCATCGGTTCACGCTCCAGTCTGTCCGGCCACGGTCTGGGCGACCGCGTCCTTGAACGCCATCCACCCGAGCAGCGCGCACTTGACGCGTGCCGGGTACTTGCTCACGCCGGCGAAGGCGATGCCGTCGCCGATCAGGTCTTCGTCGCCCTCGTCCTGGCCACGCGACGTCATCATCGTGTTGAACGAGTCGAGCGCGATCATCGCATCGGGGACGCTCAATCCGACGATCTGATCGAACAGAACCGACGTGGACGCCTGCGAGATCGAACAACCCTGACCGTCGTACGAGACGTCGGCCACCTCGCCGTCGACCACGGACACACGCAGGGTGATCTCATCACCGCACGTCGGGTTCACGTGGTGGACTTCGGCGTCGAACGGATCACGAAGTCCACGCCCATGCGGGTGCTTGTAGTGGTCCAGGATCACGTCCTGGTACATCTGCTCCATCCGCATCTAGCGGCCCCCGAAGAAACTCTTGGCGACACCGATCGCATCGGCGAGCTTGTCCACTTCGTCGAGCGTGTTGTACAACGCGAACGACGCGCGGGCGCTCGCTGCGATGCCGAACGTGCGGTGCAGCGGCCACGCGCAGTGGTGACCGACGCGGATCGCGACGCCCTCGTCGTCGAGGACCTGACCGAGGTCGTGCGCATGGATGCCGTCGACGACGAACGCGACGGCACCGCCCCGACGATCGGCGTCGGTCGGCCCGACGACCCGAAGTCCCTCGATCGCGGTGAGACGCTCGAGCGCTCGTACGACCAGGTCGTGTTCGTGGCCTGCGACGGCGTCCATCCCGATCTTCTCGAGGTAGTCGACGGCGGCGCCGAGCCCGACCACCTGCGACGTCATCGGAACGCCCGCTTCGAATCGCTGCGGCGGCGGCGCGTAGGTCGAGCCCTCCATCGTGACCGTCTCGATCATCGAACCGCCGGTGATGAACGGCGGCAGTTGCGCGAGGAGCGACGCACGTCCGTACAGGACGCCGACACCCGACGGCCCGAGCATCTTGTGCCCGGAGAACGCCGCGAAATCCACGCCCAGGGCCGCGAAGTCGACAGCCATGTGTGGAACGGACTGGCATGCGTCGAGCACCACCAGCGCGTCGACGGCGTGTGCACGACGGACGAGTTCCTCGACGTCCGCCACCGCTCCGGTCACGTTCGACTGATGCGTGAACGCCACGATCTTCACCGTGTCGTCCACGTCGAGCGAGTCCAGATCGATCCGGCCGTCCTCGGTCACCGAGTACCAGCGCAGCGTGGCACCGGTCCGACGTGCCAGTTCCTGCCACGGGACGAGATTCGCGTGGTGTTCGAGCTCGGTGACGACGATCGTGTCGCCTTCGCCCAGCGGCTTTCCACCGAGCACGCCTGCGGCCCGTTCGTCTCCGAGCGTATAGGCGACCAGGTTGATCGACTCGGTCGCGTTCTTGGTGAACACAATCTCGTCGACGGCCGCTCCGACGAACCCGGCGATCGCGCCGCGTGCGTACTCGTACGAGTCGGTCGCCTCCTCAGCGAGCTGATGTGCACCTCGATGCACGGCGGCGTTGCGATTCAGCAGGAAGTCGCGCTCGGCGTCGAGCACCTGCAGCGGCCGCTGCGACGTCGCACCGGAGTCGAGGTAGACCAACGGCTTGTCGTCGCGCACCGTGCGGTGCAGGATCGGAAAGTCGGCCCGGACCGTCGCGACGTCGAACGCCGTCACGCCGGACCCCGTTGTGATGGTCATCGGCTCACTTGGCGACGGCAGAGGTGAACCGCTCGTAGCCGTTCTCCTCCAGCTCGTCTGCCAGCTCCGGGCCGGCCGACTCGACGACGCGTCCGTTCACGAACACGTGGACGAAGTCGGGCTTGATGTAACGCAGGATGCGCGTGTAGTGCGTGATCAGCAGGATGCCGCCGTTCTCGCGCTCCGAGTACTTGTTGACACCCTCGCTCACGATGCGGAGTGCGTCGACGTCCAGGCCCGAGTCGGTCTCGTCGAGGATCGCGATCTTCGGCTTGAGGAGACTCAGCTGCAGGACCTCGTGGCGCTTCTTCTCGCCGCCGGAGAATCCCTCGTTCACGCTGCGCTCACCGAACGACGGGTCGATGTCGAGCTCAGTCATCGCTTCGCGGGCTTCCTTGACCCAGTGGCGCAGCTTCGGAGCCTCGCCGCGGACCGCGGTCGCGGCCGAACGCAGGAAGTTCGACATCGAGACGCCGGGCACCTCGACGGGGTACTGCATCGCCAGGAACAGGCCTGCGCGGGCGCGCTCGTCGACGCTCATCTCCAGGACGTCCTCGCCGTCGAGCGTGATGGTGCCCGAGGTGACGGTGTACTTGGGGTGACCGGCGATGGCGTACGACAACGTCGACTTGCCCGAGCCGTTGGGGCCCATGATCGCGTGGGTCTCACCGGAACGGACAGTCAGGTCGACACCCTTGAGGATGTGGATCGGCTCCGCATCGGGGTCGGAGGGGGTCACGTCGACGTGCAGGTCGCGGATCTCGAGAGTCGTCATGTGAAGTGAAGTTCCTTCGTAAGAGTGTGGCTGTGGGGCGAAGGCGCTCAGGCGCCTGCGGTCTCGAGTTCGGCCTCGACGGCCGCCTCGAGTCGCTCGCGGAGTTCGGGGACGGCGATCTTGGCGAGCACCTCACCGAAGAAGCCGCGGATCACCAGACGACGGGCCTGGTCCTCCGGGATTCCACGCGCCTGCAGATAGAAGAGCTGCTCGTCGTCGAAGCGACCGGTGGCGCTGGCGTGTCCGGCGCCGACGATCTCGCCGGTCTCGATCTCGAGGTTCGGGACCGAGTCGGCGCGCGCGTTGTCGGTGAGCACCAGGTTGCGGTTCAGCTCGTAGGTGTCGGTACCTTCGGCGCTCGGCCGGATCAGCACGTCGCCGATCCAGACCGTGTGCGCCTCGCCGCGCTTGTCACCGGACAGGTCGCCCTGCAGGGCGCCCTTGTAGGTGACGTGCGAGCGGCAGTGCGGCGCCGAGTGGTCGACGAGGAGGCGCTGCTCGAGGTGCTGCCCCGCGTCGGCGAAGTACAGGCCCCAGAGTTCGGCGTCGCCGCCGGGAGCGCGGTACTGCACGTGCGGCGACAGGCGGACCAGATCGCCTCCGAGGCTGACGGCGAAGTGGCGGATCGCGGCGTCGCGTCCGACCGAGATGTGGTGAGCCGTCACGTGAACCGCGTCGTCGGCCCAGTCGTGGACGTTGACGACCGTCAGATGCGCGCTGTCGCCGACGACGAACTCCACGTTCTCACCGATGGTCCCGCTGCCGCGCTGATCGAGAACGATCACGGCCTTGGAGAACGGCTCAGCGTGGATCTGCAGGTGGGTGTAGGCCACCTCGCCCTCGCCGGGTCCGTCGAGCGTCACGAACACAGGTTCGGCGACTTGAGCTTCCTTCTTCACCGTCAGCACGGTGGCCGAGGTGAAGGAGGAGTAGGCCTGGGCCGCGATGCGGTCGAACGGGGTGCCGCCCGTCCCGAGGCGCGCGTCGTCGCGGCCGACGGTCTCGACGGTCACGCCGTCGAACAGTTCGGTGACCGCGTAGTCGACCGACGTCGTGGCCTTCGCCGAACCGTCGTGGAGTCCACGCAGGCGGCGGAACGGGGTGAACCGCCACGCCTCTTCACGCTGTGCGGGCACCTCAAACGCGTCGACGTCGAACGAGCTGAACATCTCGCCCTTGTTGACGACGACGCTTCCTGCGCCGGCGCCGGGAGCGGTGGTCTCGAGGTCTGCCATCAGCCGACCGATCCTTCCATCTGCAGTTCGATGAGCCGGTTGAGCTCGAGTGCGTACTCCATCGGGAGTTCCTTGGCGATCGGCTCGACGAATCCGCGAACGACCATGGCCATCGCTTCTTCTTCAGTGAGGCCGCGGCTCATCAGGTAGAACAGCTGATCGTCGCTGACCTTCGAGACCGTGGCCTCGTGGCCCATCGTCACGTCGTCCTCGCGGATGTCGACGTAGGGGTAGGTGTCGCTGCGGCTGATCTGATCGACCAGCAGAGCATCACACTGCACCGTGGAGCGGCTGCCGTGTGCGCCCGGGTTCACCTTGATCAGGCCGCGGTACGACGAGCGTCCGCCGCCGCGCGCCACCGACTTCGAGACGATGTTGCTCGAGGTGTACGGCGCGAGGTGGACCATCTTCGAGCCGGTGTCCTGGTGCTGGCCCTCGCCTGCGAACGCCACCGAGAGCACCTCGCCCTTGGCGTGCTCGCCGGTGAGCCACACGGCCGGGTACTTCATGGTGACCTTGGAGCCGATGTTGCCGTCGACCCACTCCATCGTCGCGCCGGCCTCTGCCTTCGCACGCTTGGTGACGAGGTTGTAGACGTTGTTCGACCAGTTCTGGATGGTCGTGTAGCGGCAGCGACCGCCCTTCTTCACGATGATCTCCACGACAGCCGAGTGCAGCGAGTCGGACTTGTAGATCGGCGCGGTGCAGCCCTCGACGTAATGGACGTACGCGTCCTCGTCGACGATGATCAACGTCCGCTCGAACTGACCCATGTTCTCGGTGTTGATGCGGAAGTACGCCTGCAGCGGGATGTCGACATGGACGCCCTTGGGGACGTAGATGAACGATCCGCCGGACCACACTGAGGTGTTCAGTGCGGAGAACTTGTTGTCACCGGCGGGGATGACGCTGCCGAAGTACTCCTGGAACAGTTCCGGGTGCTCGCGCAGTCCGCTGTCGGTGTCGAGGAAGATGACGCCCTTCTCCTCCAGGTCCTCACGGATCTGGTGGTAGACGACCTCGGACTCGTACTGCGCGGCGACGCCGGCGACGAGGCGCTGCTTCTCCGCCTCGGGGATGCCGAGCTTGTCGTAGGTGTTCTTGATGTCCTCGGGGAGGTCCTCCCACGATTCCGCCTGCTTCTCCGTGGACCGCACGAAGTACTTGATGTTGTCGAAGTCGATACCCGACAGATCGCCGCCCCAGCTGGGCATCGGCTTCTTGTCGAAGATCCGCAGAGCCTTGAGGCGCTGCTCCAGCATCCACTCCGGCTCGTTCTTCTTCGACGAGATGTCGCGGACGACAGCCTCGGACAGACCGCGCTGAGCGGCGGCGCCTGCGTCGTCGCTGTCTGACCAGCCGTATCCGTAGCGGTCGAAGGAAGCGATCGTCTCTTCCTGGGACAGCTGCTGCGGTGCGGCGGGATCGGTGACCGTCATCGGGGGACCTTTCCATCGGGGTTGTCGGCGGCGCCGGGCTGAGCGTCCGCCTTCGGGTCTGACGTTTTCGTGTGAACCGCGGTGGCGATTGTGCTGACCGGCACGTGAGTGCTGCAGACACAGTCACCGTTGGCGATCGTCGCCAGACGTTGAACGTGGGTGCCGAGCAGTTCAGTGAAGGCAGCCGTCTCCGCTTCGCAGAGTTCCGGGAACTCTGCGGCGACATGCGCCACCGGGCAGTGATGCTGGCAGATCTGCACACCGTTCCCGACCTGGCGGGTGTCTGCGGAATAGCCTGCACCGGTCAGCGCGTCGGCGATCTGGTCGACGGTCGCGATGACCGAGCCGGACTCACGGACGGGTTGAACCTTCGCGACGATTCCGTTCACGCGCTCGCGCGCGAACTTCTCGACTGCTTCCTGCCCTGCGATGTCACGCAGCGAGCGGATGGCCGCTCCGGCGAGATCATCGTAGGCGTGACGCAGCTTGCCGCGACCTGTCGGGGTCAGCTGGAACCACTTGGCTGGGCGACCTCGGCCGCCCTTGTTGAATCCGGCTGGCGCGAGATCCACGTCGCCGGAGTCGGTGAGGTTGTCGAGGTGACGTCGGACGCCCGCGGGACTGATCCCGAGACGTTCGGCGATGTCGCTCGCCGTCATCGGCCCCTCGTCGACCAGCAGAGACACGACTGCCGCGCGGGTCTGGCCGTCTGCGCCAGCCCCTTCCGCGTGCTGCTGCCACTGCAGCTGCTTCGAGTCGGTCATGCTTTTCACAACACAAGTGTGTCTTAATTGATTCCCCTCTTCCAGCAAGGGTGACCTAAGCCTCTACGCTGTGCGAGCCGCATGCGTTCACCCGCCCTCGCCGAACTCCAAGCACCGGGCCGCTACAGTCGTTCTGTGCCGGAACTCCCCCTGTTGCGCCGCGGCCTGGACTATCTGGGCCTGGCCAAGCCGCCCGTCGAGCGTTCCGTCGACGACACCGGCGACTACGGCTCCCGTCTTGCCCGGATGCACGACGACGAGGCCGAAGTCGGCCCGCTGAACGCGTACGAGAACAAGCGACTACGACGCATCCAGCTGTTCGGGACGACGGGCACCGTCCTGATCCTCATCGGTTCGCTCGGCACGGGCATGCTCCCGGTGCTGCAGAATCCGATCGTCGGCACCCGAATCCTGTCGCTCCCGTCCCGCATGTACTCGACGGCGTTGACCGTCTCCATCGGCGGCATGATGATGCTCGTCGTCGCCTGGCTCCTGCTCGGCAGATATGCGATCGGCAGGTTCTCCGTCGAAGTGGCGGAGGGCCGGAGCCCGGCGCGGCGCATGTCGCGCAGGCAGGCAGACACCACGCTCATCATGTGGATCACTCCGCTGCTCCTTGCGCCTCCGCTGCTCAGCAAGGACGTGTACTCCTATCTCGCGCAGAGCGCGATCGCCTACAAGGGCATGGACCCGTACACCTACAGTCCGATGCGCGGGCTCGGCGTCGACCATCCGCTGACGCTGTCGGTCCCGAACCTCTGGAAGGACACGCCTGCGCCGTACGGTCCGCTGTTCTTGTGGATCGGCGAACATGTCACGGCCCTGACCGGCGACAACATCACGGCCGCCGTGCTCCTGCATCGCCTGATCGCACTTGCCGGCGTCGCGATGATCGTCTGGGCGCTCCCCCGTCTCGCTCGCCGCTGCGGCGTCTCGACAGTTGCGGCTCTCTGGATCGGTGCTCTCAATCCGCTTCTGATCCTTCATCTGATCGGCGGCATCCACAACGAATCGCTGATGCTCGGCATGATGCTCGTCGGCATGGAGTTGTGCTTCCGGGCAATCGAAGGCTCCGATCCACTACGCCGACCGTCCGGGCCGCTCCCTTCCCGGGCCGGTTGGATCCTGATCGGCGGCGCCGCCCTGATCGCCGCGTCGGCCATGATCAAAGTCGCGTCGATGCTCGCGCTCGGCTTCGTCGGGATCGCTCTCGCTCGACGATGGGGCGCCACGCTCCCGGCCTTGAGACACGCCCCGATCGGTCAGTGGTGGACTCGATCGAAGACGTCGATCATCGCGCTCAGCAAGTCCGCGTCGATTCTGCTCGCCGTGTCGGCGATCGTCATCGGTGGAATCGGCACGGCGACGGGCCTCGGCTTCGGGTGGACCGGAACGCTCAGCACCGGAGGAATCGTCCGTTCGTGGATGTCGATGCCCACCCTGCTCGGCGTCGTCTCCGGCCGCGTCGGACTGTGGCTCGGGCTCGGTGAGCAGACACAGGCGATCCTCGACATCGCCCGTCCGATCGGCCAGGTGATCGCGGGAGTCTTCGTGATCCGTTGGCTGCTGGCGTGCCTCGCGGGTCGCGTCCACGCGCTCGGTGGTCTCGGCATCGCGATGGCGACCTTCGTGGTGTTCTTCCCATTCGTGCAGGCCTGGTACCTCCTGTGGGCGATCATCCCGCTCGCCGCCTGGGCCACCACCCGCTGGTTCCGCCTCGGCACCGTGATCATCTCCGGGATCATGTCCGTGGTCGTCATGCCGACGAGTTCGGACACTCCGCCTCTGACTGTCGCGCAAGGCCTGGCCACCGGAGTTCTGATGGTCGGCGTGGCAGCCACCGCGTTCTTCATCGACAGTCCGATTCGAGTCTGGTTCAACCGCCGCCGACACAAGGTGTGACACACGCCGCGTCGGTCGCACCCGGCACCGTCCGTGGGCCGCGTCTGGCCTAGGCTGGCAGGCGTGCCCGAACCGTCAGTCTCCTCCGTCGCCCTGAGCATCAGTGGGCTGGTCAAGCGGTTCGACGACGTCGTCGCCGTCGACGGCCTCGATCTTGAACTCCGAACCGGCGAGGTCCTCGCGCTCCTCGGCCCGAACGGCGCGGGGAAGACGACAACCGTCGAGATCTGCGAAGGCTTCGGCGCTCCCGACGCAGGCCGCGTCGAAGTTCTCGGACTCGATCCGATCGCCGACAACGACGCCCTCCGCAGCCGCATCGGTGTCATGTTGCAGGGCGGCGGCGCCTACCCCGGCGCGAAGGCAGCCGAGATGCTGCGACTGTGCGCTTCGTACAGTTCCGATCCGATCGACCCCGACTGGCTGATGGACGTCCTCGGCATCGCCGATGTGGCGACCACGCCCTTCCGCAGGCTGTCGGGAGGGCAACAGCAACGGCTGTCGCTTGCGTGCGCGCTCGTCGGCAGGCCCGAGCTGGTGTTCCTCGACGAACCCACCGCAGGTCTCGACGCCCACGCCCGCATCATGGTCTGGGAGCTCATCAGTCGCCTCAAGTCCGACGGCGTGTCGGTCCTGCTGACCACCCACCACTTGGATGAGGCCGAAGAGCTCGCCGATCACATCGTCATCGTCGACCGCGGTCGCGTCGTGGCGTCGGGGACGCCCGCCGACCTGGTCCGCCGTGACGCCGAGGGCCAACTGCGTGTCACCGCAGAAGGACTCGAGGCGGCGGAGCTCGAGAAGGCACTACCCGACGGCTTCTCCTGCAGGCGCTCACCTGCGGGGGACGTCCTCGTCGCAGGCGACATCACTCCAGGCATCGTCGCCGCTGTCACCGCGTGGTGTGCCGAGCACGACATTCTCGTGACGAGCCTCGCGGTGGACACCAACTCCCTGCAGGACGTGTTCCTGGAACTCACCGGCCGCGAGGTACGTGCATGACCGACCAGACCACCACACCGAACCGCTTTCCGGCGGGCACCTTTGCCCCGGCTCCGTCGCCCGCGCCGCTCACCGCCATGCTCGCGGCACAGACGCGGATGGAGCTGACCCTGCTGTTGCGCAACGGCGAACAGCTGCTGCTCACGATGTTCATCCCGATCACCCTGCTGATCGGCCTGTCGATCCTGCCGATCGACACCGGGTCGGGTGACACCCCGGCTGCACGAGCGACGACGTTCGTGCCGGCGATCCTGGCTGTCGCGATCATGTCGACGGCGTTCACCGGGCAAGCCATCGCGGTCGGTTTCGACCGCCGATACGGCGCACTCAAGCGACTCGGCGCCACCCCGATACCCCGCTGGGGAATCATCGCGGGAAAGTCGTCGGCGGTAGCCATCGTCGTCGCTCTGCAGGCCGTGATCATCGGCGGCATCGGCGCGGCCTTCGGTTGGCGACCGAGTGTCGGAGGGCTCGCGCTCGGCGCGGTCGTCATCGTTCTCGGCACTGTCGCGTTCGCGGCGCTCGGGCTTCTGCTCGGCGGCACCATGAAAGCCGAAGTGGTGTTGGCCCTCGGCAATCTGATCTGGTTCGTCCTACTCGGAGTCTCCAGTCTTGTCGTCTTCGACGAGCACGTTCCGGCGGCCGTCCATTGGGCCGCCAGGTGTACACCGTCCGGTGCGCTCACCGAGTCCCTGACGCAGGCGTTGGCCGGCTCAGTTGATCTGTTCGGCATCGGCGTGCTGGCGGCGTGGGCCGTCGTCGGCGGCGCCCTCGCAGTGAGGTGGTTCCGGTTCGAATGAGCACTCAATCGTTGTCGCAGTCGTGGGGAGGCTTCCGCGCCCCGACGCGCGTATTCCTGTACAGGTGGGCGATCGCCAACCTTGCCGCGAACATCCTGCTGGTCGTGACCGGAGGCGCGGTCCGCGTGACGGACTCCGGTCTCGGATGCCCGACGTGGCCGCAGTGCACCTCGGGGTCGCTCACACCGCATGCGGCGATGGGCATTCACGGCGTGATCGAGTTCGGAAACCGAATGCTCACGTGGGTGCTGGTCGTGGTCGCCGTGGGCGCCTGGGTCGCCGCGATGCGCTACCGACCGATGGATCGCCTCGCTCGTCGTCTCGCGACCGGTGTGGCTCTCGGCGTGCCGCTTCAGGCGGTGGTCGGCGGCGTCACTGTCCTCACCAACCTCAATCCGTGGGTGGTCTCGTTCCACTTCCTGGCGACGATCCTGATCATCTCGCTGGCTACCTGGCTCGTGTTCCACACCAACCCCGCCCGCGAGCACGACACCGCGCCCGATGCTCCCGCAGTCGTCACGCGGTTGGCGATCGCCGCGTCCTGGGTCGTCTACGCACTGACATGGGTGACCATCTATCTCGGGACGGTCGTGACCGGGTCGGGGCCGCACGCCGGCGATATCAAGTCGCACCGCAACGGTCTCGAACCCACTCAGTCCACCCAGCTGCACGTCGATGCGGTGTGGACGCTCGTCGGTATCTCGATCGGGCTGATCCTGGTCACCGTCGTCGCGAAGCTCCCGTCGCGGCGTGCGGCGATCACGTTCGGAGGCGTCATCGTGCTGCAGGGGCTGATCGGCTACATCCAGTACGCTGCGGGCCTGCCCGAGTGGATGGTCGTCCTGCACATGTTCGGAAGCGCCCTGCTCATGGTGGGCGCCACCTACCTGCTGGTCTCCGCGACCCGGTCCACGGAGTCCACCGCGACGAAGGCCTGATACGGATAAGCGCTCCTTTCAACGACAAACGCTCCCTTCGCGAAGGGAGCGTTTGTCGTTGAAAGGAGCGTTTGTCGGCAGGTGCGGCGTCAGTCGACGATCTTGCGGTTACGTGCCTTCGGGAAACGCTTCTGGCCTGCCACCCAGCCTGCCATCTTGCGCCAGTGCGACGGACTGACAGTCGCGGACGACGTCAGGTCGCGGTCCCACTCGGCCTTCTCGAGCCCCTCGACGGCGTCGATCACAGCTTCGGCCGTCGCCATGTCGCGGACCACACGGTCGCCGAGGACACCGTTCGAGCCGCCGACCAGGGTGATCCGAACGCCTGCGTCGCCTGCCGCCTGGAGGACGGCCTTGGCCGAGCCGCCCTCGGCTGCGACGTACTTTCGGATGGAACCGACCACGTCGGCCGGTGCGGTCACGGTCGTCGCCACTGCGGAATCATCACTCATACGGGTGATCATACCGGCGTGCCAAAATGGATCCATGCGCGCGATCCATGTGTCCCGTCACGGCGGTCCCGACGTTCTGACGAGTGTCGACGTCACCTCTCCCACGGCCGGCCCCGACGATCTTCTGGTGGATGTGAAAGCAGCCGGCGTCAACTTCATCGACACGTATCTGAGAGAAGGCGTGTATCCCTCCGAGCCGCCGTACATTCCAGGCTTCGAGGGATCCGGGATCGTGTCCAGGGTCGGGTCGAACGTCACTGGATTCGCGGTCGGCGATCGTGTCGCATGGTGTGACGTCGTGTCCTCCTACGCGGAACAGGTGGCTGTGCCCGCGGTCGACGCACTGCACGTCCCCGACGGCGTGCCGTTCGACGTCGCAGGGTCCGCTCTCCTACGGGGTCTCACCGCCCACTATCTCCTCGACGGCAGTGCTCGTCCGACGTCGGGCGACACTGTCCTCGTTCATGCGGGCGCCGGTGGCGTCGGTCTGATTCTCACCGAGTGGGCAGCTGCGCGCGGTATCACGGTGGTCACCACCGTCTCGTCCGATGCGAAGGCCGAGTTGTCCCGCAAGGCAGGCGCGGCACATGTCCTGAGGTACGACGACCCGATCGCCGACCGCATGCGGGAGCTGACCGATGGACGCGGCGCATCCGTGGTCTACGACGGTGTGGGTGCGTCCACATTTGACGCATCTCTCGACGCGACCGCCGTCCGCGGGACCGTCGTCTTGTTCGGCGCCGCGAGCGGCCCCGTCCCGCCATTCGACCTGCAGCGGCTCAATCGCGGCGGCTCACTGTCGGTGACACGCCCGTCGCTGCAGTACTTCATCTCCGACCCGGCCGAGTTCGCGTGGCGCGCAGACGAGTTCTTCGGCGCCATCGCCGACGGCGTCCTGCACATCGACGTGGGCCAGACATTCGCACTCGCCGACGCCGCCGACGCTCACCGCGCACTCGAGGCCCGGTCCACCACCGGCGCGACGGCGCTGATCCCGTGAGCGGCCTCGGCCCCCGCCGGATCACCGCTGCGGCTGCTGCTGCCTTCGGAATACTGATCCTGACGGTGCTTCGCCCCTTCCCGCCGGAAGGCCAGATCGTCTCATACGCCTTGCTCCTGGGTGCACTCCTGGCCGCTCTCGCAATGCCGTCATTCACCTCGGTCGCGGTCACCGCAGCACAAGCGACCAAGCCCCGTAGCGCACCGACCACGCATGCTCGCCCAGCCAGTCCGACAACGAAGGTCGATCCAGCCGTCGCATTGAAGAGCCGGTGGACAGCGGCCTGCAAACACCACAGCGCAGTTCTGAGCGCATACGGCGCATATGAACTCGACCCGGCGATGCTTCTGCAATACCCCGCACTGTGGGACCTAAGCGCGCAACCCGTGATGGACTTCCACGATGCGCTCGACCTCGCCGGAGGGCTCCAGTCCGACGCATACCCGGCTGATCCATCCGACGCACAGGACTACGCGGACGCCGTCGACATCCTCCGTAGCGCCTGGACGAAGGCCGACCGTTTCGCACGCACCACAGGCACCGATCAACTCGCCGAGCCCGACGCGCGGGACTGCCGACGCGCGTTGAAACTGCTGCGGCACGCCGATGGCACGACTGGCCAGGAACGAGCTTCCTATCTCGGCCAGGTCATCACGACCGTCGACCGACTCACAAACCGCGGCGTGGTGTCAGCAGTCCCGAAGATCAGCGAAGAACTCGCAACCCGTGTTCAACTCGCGATCGAAGCCTGACCCGCTTCACCAAGTCCCGTCACGAAGGTGCTCGCCGGTCATCGTGTAGATCGCGGCTGCGTCCGCCGAACTCGGGCCCACTCGAATGGTGACGGTTGTCCCCTCATCGCGGTCAGTACCAGGTGCATGGCCGACTCTTACCGCGACGACCTCGCGGTCGTAGGCGGGTGAACGGAACCGCTTCATGGCGTCATCCCTGATCCGATTGAGCAGGTCGGTCGTGATCGATGAGAAGGCGAACGAAGTGTCCTGTAGGCGAGCCCATTCGGCAGGCGGTCTCACAGCCGGAAACGAGCCGGGGACGAGCGTGATTTCGCTGACCGGTCCGGTGTCGAATTCAAGTTCCACTCCGCCACTGTTCTGGACCGATGTCGCCGAGATGCTGCTCGCGCCGTCCGCTAAGGACATGAACTGCAGCTCACGCAGAGTCCGTTGATGAAGCGGGACCCGGTTGGCCTTGAGAGCTCGACTCGCCGCGTCGAGCATGGTGTCCATGGACCCGGCGTCCACGGTATCGGGAAGGTCTCCGTTCAGGTCGACCTCGATGCCCAGGTCGCTGCTGACGGTGAACGTCGCGACGACCTTGTTGTCGGGCCTGGACCGCGGCGCGATCATGATGCCGGGAGACGACGACTGATGTTCGTCGTCTACGCCGATCTTCCGTGCGGCGGCCTCGACCTTTCGTGATGCGTCCGCGAGGTTGAGCCGCGCGAGGTCGGCCCTGCTGAAGGTGACACGGGTGTACGCCGCCGACGTCGACACCTCACTCCACCCGGCCGACGACGTAGATGCGTACATCCGCTTTCCGTTCGTGGGATTGAGGACCGTGACGCTGATCGCGTCGTCACCCCGCAGGTCGACGGCCAGGAGATGCGCCGAACCTCCGGGGATCATCGCGTCCGCATGGTCGAGACCCGCACGCAGCCGCGTGTCGGCGTCGGCGACCAACTCGAGGACTGAGGTGTCGTCCGCGCCCGCCGGTGGCGGGTCAGCACCGAAAGAGTCCGTCGAGGACGATGCAATCGTGACGACAGTGGTACCGACGGCGAGCATGACGATCGGAACCACAGCGATTCCGGTGAGGCCCGCGGCGTCGGAATGCGCGCTCGCCGACCGGACCAGCCAGACGACGGTCACCGCGCCGGCGACCACAACGACCAGTCGAAGCGCGAGCGAGTCGGCCAGCGACGCGAGGGAGAACGCACCTAAAGCGACGATGACGGCGACGGCTACAGCGACCGCAGGCTTCGGAGAGGGCATGCTCACCCGATCAGCATATTCCGCGGCAGAGCCCTCACACGGTCCCCCGCTGAACCTGCACTTCACGAGCGCATACCCGTGCGCCCATACCTCGGGAGGGCCCAGACGGAAATCGAAGCCGGCGACCACCGGCGACTGCTCAGTTCTTCGGAACCTCGACGCCGCGGAGGTTGCAGACGGCCTGCGCCTCCGCCGAACTCGGCCCCACGCTCAGCGTGATGAGCGGGACGTACTCGTCGAGGGTGTCGTCGCGCTCCCGCTCGATCTCGAACCCGACCGCTTGCCTGTCGTAGGCGGGCGCGTGAAACCGCTCGACGACGTCGTCCCGAATCGTTGTGAGGAGTTTCATCGTGACCGCGCTGAGGGCGAAGGCTCCAGATGAGGGCCGAGAGTCGGACTCCGCCGAAGTGACGACGGGAAATGCGCCAGGAACAACCTCAATGCGCGCAACCGGCCCGGAATCGAAACTCAGAACGAATCCGCCGTAGTGGCCGACCGATCCGGCGCCGGGGAAGTACGCGGTCTCGAGAGACGACTTGAAGTCGGCGTCGGACAGTGTTCGCTTCCGCGGATCCAAACCGTTCGTCGTCATGACCCGGGTCATCGAATCGACCACCGTGTCGAACGATCCCGCGTCGAGCGTGTCGGGGAGCCCACCGGCCATGTCGACCTCGATCTCGGAGCCCCCCACCGTGAAGGTCGCGATCAGCTTCTTGTCTTGGTAGCGCTGGCTGATCTCGATGCCGTCCGACGAGTTGCGTTCGGACAGGTCGATCTTCATCCGGCGCGCGGCATCCCCGACCTTCTTCTGGGCGGAGGACAGATCCAGTCGTGCGGTGTCTGCGCGGCCGAACGTGTTTCGGTCGCTCGCCGAATCACGGGTCGGGTCGCTCCATCCCGATGACGTTTCGTTGGCGGTCACCTGCTGGCCTGTGTTCGGGTCCAATACGACGACGCGTGTCGAATCCTCGTCCAGGTCGATCAACTGGACGTGGCCTGAGCCGCCGGGCACCAGTTCGTCCGCCTTGTCGAACGCCGCCCGAAGTCTGGCGTTCGGATCCTCGACGAGATCGGCTCGCGCCGTCGTGTCGTCGGCGGACTCTTGATACGAGGGAGTGCCAGACCCATCCGTCAGCGCACCGACGACGGTGGTTCCGAGACCGAGCATGACGACGGGGACAAGGAATACGCCTGCGGCGCCCGCACGTGTCGATCGGCGACCCGCGGACCTGACGAGCACGATCGCGGCCACCGCGCCGAGCACGACTGCGAAGAGGCGTACAAGCAGCGTGTCTGCGATAGCTGCGACGGCGAACGCAACGAGTGTCACAAAGACAGCGATACCGACAGTGGCCTGTGGTTTCGGGATGCGCATGCTCACTCGCCAATCGTGTGAGGCGGGTTGAGGACTAGGAGAAGTAGCTCGAGATCGTCGGGAGGTTGATCACGGCGTCGACGGCGAGACCGCAGAACAGGAGTGCGAGGTACTCGTTGGAGACCAAGAAGATCTTCAGGGGCTTGAGTTCCACGCCGGCACGCGTCTGGACGTACAGCTTCGCGACCCACCAGGTGAACCAGACGCCGGACGCGATGGCGACGACCAGGTAGATCCAGCTCGACGGCGGAATGAGGAACAGCGACGTGATCACGGTGAGCACCGTGTACACGAGCATCTGGAAGGTGACCTTCTCGTCGGACGCGATAACCGGGAGCATCGGAACGCCTGCTGCGCGGTAATCCTCGCGGTACCGCATCGCGAGCGCCCACGTGTGCGGCGGCGTCCAGAAGAAGACGACGAGGAACAGCACGAACGGCTGCCAGTTCAACGAGTGCGTCACCGCGGCCCAACCGACCAGGGCCGGCATGCAGCCTGCGGCGCCGCCCCAGATGACGTTCTGCCAGGTGCGACGCTTCAGGATCAGCGTGTACACGAAGACGTAGAACGCGATGGTGATCCACACGAGGATCGACGGCAGGAACGATCGGTTGCCGTCGGCGTCGGCGGTCCCGAAGTACAGGACGGCGAACGACGCGAAGGCCAGCACGATGCCGAAGATCAAGACGTTCCGGATCGGGACGGCCTTGCGGGCGAGCGGACGCTTCTGGGTGCGCTTCATCTTCTGATCGATGTCGGCGTCGGCGACCATGTTCAGACTGTTCGCACTCGCCGCTCCGAGCCAACCGCCGACGACGGTGACCAGAATCAACCGGATGTCGACATGTCCACGCTGTGCTTGCAGCATCACCGGGATCGTCGAGACGAGGAGGAGCTCGATCACGCGAGGCTTCGTCAGCGCGATGTACGCGAGAATCGTGGTGCGGACTCGTCCCCATCCGGTTGACGACGGCGCGTCGACACCAGCGCTCTCGGACGTCTTCACCACATACTCCTCACGGTCGCGACCACATCAGGTCGCGTCACACGCCGACCACTACTACAAGCGATGGTAGACCGGGCGATCATCACGGAGGGAATCGGGCGCGCGGGGGTGCGACGACCGCCACACAACCGTGCACAGTGGTGTCGTACGCACAGCGCGCTCGCCCCGCTAGGCTGGACGACGAGAATCGTCTTCGTAGAAGACGAGCACCAGCATCGACCCACAGGAGACTCCACGATCGTGGCCATCACCGACGAGATCCGCGCACTGACCCGACCGGTTCACCCCGCCGACTGGACCGATGTGGACACCAAGGCTGTCGACACGGCCCGCATCCTCGCCGCCGACGCGGTCCAGAACTGCGGCAGCGGCCACCCCGGCACCGCGATGAGCCTCGCTCCCCTCGCCTACACCCTGTACCAGCGCGTCATGCGCCACGACCCCGCCGATCCGGCGTGGGTGGGCCGCGACCGGTTCGTCCTCTCCTGCGGGCACTCGAGCCTCACCCAGTACATCCAGCTGTACCTCGGCGGTTTCGGCCTCGAACTCGACGACCTCGTCGCACTGCGCACATGGGGCTCGCTGACGCCGGGTCACCCCGAGTTCCGCCACACCGCAGGCGTCGAGATCACCACCGGCCCGCTCGGCCAGGGCCTCGCGTCCTCCGTCGGCATGGCGATGGCGGCGCGTCGTGAGCGCGGTCTGTTCGACCCGGACGCTCCGGCAGGCGAGAGCCCCTTCGATCACTACGTCTACGTGATCGCCTCCGACGGCGACATCGAGGAGGGCGTCACCTCGGAGGCGTCGTCGCTCGCGGGCACGCAGCAGCTCGGCAACCTGATCGTCTTCTACGACGACAATCAGATCTCGATCGAAGACGACACTCAGATCGCCCTCACCGAGGACGTCGCCAAGCGCTACGAGGCGTACGGCTGGCACGTCCAGACCGTGGAGGGCGGCGAGGACGTCGCAGCCCTCGAGGCGGCCGTCGAAGCCGCCAAGGCGGTCACCGACAAGCCGTCCATCATCCGGGTCCGCACCATCATCGCGTTCCCGGCGCCGACCAAGATGAACACCGGCGCCTCGCACGGCAGTGCACTCGGCGCCGATGAGGTCGCCGCGACGAAGGCGGCCGTGGGCTTCGACCCGGAGAAGAACTTCGACGTCGCCGACGACGTCATCAAGCACACCCGCGGACTCGTGGGACGGGCGGCCGCAGTCCGCGCCGAGTGGCAGAAGGGCTTCGACGCCTGGGCCACGAGCAACCCCGAGCGCAAGGAACTGTTCGACCGCCTGTTCGCGCACGAACTGCCCGAGGGCTGGACCGAAGCTCTCCCCGCGTGGGAGGCCGGCGACAAGGATGTGGCCACGCGGTCGGCGTCGGGCAAGGTGCTCTCGGCACTCGCACCGATCCTTCCCGAGCTGTGGGGCGGTTCGGCGGACCTCGCGGGCTCGAACAACACGACGATGGACGGCGCCAAGTCCTTCGGCCCCGCGTCGATCTCGACGTCGACGTGGAACGCCGAGCCCTATGGCCGGACTCTGCACTTCGGCATCCGTGAACACGCGATGGGCTCGATCCTGTCGGGCATCGTCCTGCACGGCCCGACGCGCGCGTACGGCGGAACGTTCCTGCAGTTCGCCGACTACATGCGTCCCGCGGTCCGTCTCGCAGCGCTCATGGAGATCGACCCGATCTACGTGTGGACGCACGATTCGATCGGCCTCGGCGAGGACGGCCCCACGCACCAGCCGATCGAGCACCTGGCCGCACTCCGCGCGATCCCGAACCTCGACGTGGTTCGCCCGGCCGACGCCAATGAGACCGCACACGCCTGGCGTCACCTCCTGACTCGCCGGAACCGCCCGGTCGGCCTGGCTCTCACGCGCCAGAACGTTCCGGTCCTCGCGGGCACGTCGTATGAAGGTGTCGCCAAGGGCGGTTACGTCCTCGCCGACGCCGACGGCGCGCCGGACGTCATCCTGATCGGCACCGGCTCCGAGGTGAGCCTCGCCGTCGAGGCACGCGACGCGCTCGCGGCCGACGGCATCAAGGCCCGCGTCGTGTCGATGCCGTCCATCGAGTGGTTCGACGAGCAGGACGCGGACTACCGCGAGTCGGTCCTCCCGACCGGTGTCCCACGTGTGGCCGTCGAAGCCGGCATCGCCATGCCGTGGCATGCGATCGTCGCCGGCGGCGCGATCGTCTCGATCGAGCACTACGGCGCGTCAGCCCCCTACAAGAAGCTGTACGAGGAGTTCGGCGTCACGTCGACGGCCGTCGCCGCCGCCGCACGCGGACTCCTCGGCAAGTGATCTCGGAAGGACACTGATTTCTCCATGACTCAGAACCCGAATCTCGCCTCACTGTCCGAGGCAGGCGTCTCCGTCTGGCTCGATGACCTGTCGCGCACGCTGATCTCGTCCGGGGGTCTGCAGGAGCAGATCGACACCCGCTCCATCGTGGGTGTGACGACCAACCCGGCGATCTTCCAGAACGCCATCTCGTCCGGCGGCGGCGCGTACGCAGATCAGATCGCCGAGCTCGCCAAGTCGGGCGCCGACGTAGACGCCACGATCACCGCACTGACCACCGACGACGTCCGTAACGCCTGCGACGTGTTCGCGCCGATCTTCGAGGCCACCGACGGTCTCGACGGCCGCGTGTCGATCGAGGTCGATCCCCGCCTCGCGAACAAGACCGCGGAGACCGTCGAGCAGGCCGCCGAGCTCTGGAAACTCGTCGACCGGCCCAACGTGCTGATCAAGATCCCGGCCACCGCGGCGGGCGTTCCGGCGATCGCCGACGTGATCGCGCAGGGCATCAGCGTCAACGTGACCCTGATCTTCTCGGTGGAGCGCTACCGCGAGGTGATGGACGCGTACCTGGACGGCCTCGACCGCGCCCTGCGCAACGGGCACGACGCAGGCAAGATCGCGTCGGTCGCGTCGTTCTTCGTCTCACGTGTCGACTCGGAGATCGACAACCGCTTGAACGCCATCGGCACCCCGGAGGCGCTCGAGCTGCGTGGCAAGGCCGGTCTGGCGAATGCGCGCCTCGCGTACGCCGCCTACCAAGAGGTCTTCGAGACCGAGACGCGTTTCCCGGACCTGCAGGCGCACGGCGCGCTTCCCCAGCGTCCGCTGTGGGCCTCCACGGGCACCAAGAACGCCGACTACCCCGACACCCTGTACGTCAGCGAACTGGTCGCGCCGAACACCGTCAACACGGTTCCCGGCAAGACCCTCGAGGCGTACGCCGATCACGGTTGGGTCAACAACGAGTCGATCGTCGGACTCGAAGGCAGCTCCCGCGAAGTGTTCGCCGCGCTGCGCGGTGTCGGAGTGGACCTCGACGACGTGTTCGCGGTCCTCGAGACCGAAGGCGTCGAGAAGTTCGAGCAGGCGTGGGATGAACTCCTGACGGCGACGTCGCAGCAGCTCGACGCGGCACGCTAGAAGCGATACGGATACGACGGGCGAAAGGGCGAGTATGCCGCGTGCGGTGAAACCCGAGTGGACCAATCCCCTGCGGGATCCGCACGATCGCCGTCTCCCGCGAATCGCGGGGCCGTCGGCGCTGGTGATCTTCGGTGTGACGGGCGACCTGGCCCGTCGCAAGTTGATGCCCGCGATCTACGACCTCGCGAATCGTGGGCTCCTCCCGCCGAGTTTCGCCCTCGTCGGCTTCGCCCGTCGGGATTGGGCCGACAAGGACTTCACCACACTGGTGCGTGAGGCGGTGGAGGCCAATTGCCGCACCGGGTTCCGCGAGGAGGTGTGGGAGCGACTCGCCGAAGGCATCCGGTTCGTCGCGGGCTCCTTCGAGGACGACGAGGCGTTCGCCGAACTGCAGCGGACTCTCGCGGACCTCGACGCGTCCCGCGGGACCGATGGGAATCACGCGTACTACCTGTCGATCCCGCCGAAGGCGTTCCCCGTCGTGCTGAGCCAGCTTCGGCGAACCGGCATGGCCGACCCTTCGGGCGACAGCTGGCGTCGAGTGGTGATCGAGAAGCCGTTCGGTCACGACCACGAATCCGCAGTCGGACTGAACGAGCTCGTGAACAGTGTGTTCCCCGAGGAGTCGGTGTTCCGCATCGACCACTATCTCGGCAAGGAGACGGTCCAGAACATCCTGGCCCTGCGCTTCGCGAACCAACTGTTCGATCCGCTGTGGAGTTCCCACTACGTGGACCATGTCCAGATCACGATGGCCGAGGACATCGGTCTCGGCGGTCGAGCCGGATACTACGACGGCATCGGCGCGGCCCGAGACGTCATCCAGAACCATCTTCTGCAGCTTCTCGCGCTGGTCGCGATGGAGGAGCCGGTCTCGTTCTCTCCGCGACATCTCCAGACCGAGAAGATCAAGGTCCTCCAGTCGACCCGCAACATCCTCCCGATCTCGGAGAACTCCGCCCGCGGTCAATACGGCCCCGGTTGGCAGGGATCCGAACAGGTCGTCGGGCTCAAAGACGAAGACGGTTTCGCCGCGGACTCGACCACCGAGACGTTCGCGGCCATCGCCCTCGAAGTCGACACTCGCAGGTGGGCCGGCGTCCCCTTTTACCTGCGCACAGGAAAACGTCTCGGCCGACGGGTCACCGAGATCGCACTCGTCTTCAAGCGAGCGCCGCATCTGCCGTTCGACGACACGATGACAGCGGAGCTCGGCCAGAACGCTCTCGTCATCCGAGTGCAACCGGACGAAGGCGTCACGCTGCGGTTCGGGTCGAAGGTTCCGGGTAGCGGCATGGAGGTGCGCGACGTCAACATGGACTTCAGTTACGGCGGCGCGTTCACCGTGTCCTCACCCGAGGCGTATGAGCGTCTGCTGCTCGACGTCCTCCTCGGCGAGCCGTCGCTGTTTCCGGTCAACGAGGAGGTGGAGCTGAGTTGGGACATCCTCGACCCGGTGCTCGCCGAGTGGGCGGCGTCCGGAACACCGGACGAGTACGAGTCGGGCACCTGGGGCCCGACGTCGGCCGACGAGATGATGAGCCGGACGGGCCGTATCTGGAGGCGACCGTGACAGTGCAGGACGCGAGGGAAGCCCGATGATCGTCGATCTGCCGGACACCGACACCACCGAGATCAGCAAGAAGCTGGTGCGTATGCGCAGCAGCGGCGGGGCCGTCACGCTGGGCCGTGTCCTCACCCTGATCATCGACGTCGACGCGACCGACGACACCGAAGCCGCCGTGTCCGCATCGAACGCCGCCAGCCGTGAGCACCCGTGTCGCGTGATCGTCGTGTGCCGTGCCGATCGGGACGTCGCCGCCCGACTCGACGCCCAGATCCGCGTCGGCGGTGACGCAGGCGCGTCAGAGGTGGTCCTGCTGACGTTGTCGGGTCCACTCGCCGAGCATCCCCACGCCGTGGTTACGCCGTTCCTGCTGCCGGACACCCCCGTTGTCACGTGGTGGCCGGGCCGTGCTCCGGAGGACCCGTCGAAGGACCGTCTCGGTCGCCTCGCCTCGCGACGCATCACCGACGCCCGCCAGTCGTCGGACCCGAACGCATTCCTCCTCGCCAGACGCGCCGGCTATCATCCAGGCGACACCGACCTGTCGTGGTCGGCGATCACGCCGTGGCGGGCAATGCTGGTGTCGGCGCTCGACCGACCTCCGCATACTCGTGTCGTGTCTGCCGAAGTCAGCGGACCGTTCGACATGCCGGGCCTGGACATCTTCGCGGGTTGGCTCGCCCACGCGCTCAAGACCAGGGTCGTCCGCACACCCGGTCGCCTCGGCGTCCGGCTTCTGCGCGAGAACGGCGAACTGGAGGTGTCTGTCAACGAATCAGGCGGCGGGGTGCTGCGCAGCACCGGCCACCCCGACGGCCGAGCGGCGTTCTCGCGCCGCACCACTGCGGAGTGTCTCGCGGAAGAGCTCCGCAGCCTCGACGCAGACGAAGTGTACGAGGCGGCCCTCCACGGTCTGCCCGCAGTCGAATACGAGGAGACGCTGTGACCGCACCCGAGACTCTGGTCTTCGAATCGTCCGCCGAACTGATCGAGACGGCGCGCGCTCGTTTTGTCGATCTCGTGGTCCGTGCGCAGGAGGCCCGCGGCGTGGCCTCGGTCGCGCTGACCGGCGGGAGCAACGGCATCGGACTGCTCAAGGCACTCGCCGCGGACTCCGGCGACATCTGCTGGTCGCGCGTGGAGATCTACTGGGGCGATGACCGGTTCGTGCCGGCAACCCATCCGGAGCGCAACTCTGGGCAGGCCTTCGACGCGCTTCTCAATCACGTGGCCGTCGATCCGTCTCGCGTGCACGTGATGGCGCCGTCCGACGGAGAGTTCGGCGACGACATCGCCGCGGCCGCACGTGACTACGCTCGCTTGATCGGGAACGACACCGTCTTCGACGTTCACCTTCTCGGCATGGGCGGCGAAGGGCACGTCAATTCGCTGTTCCCGCACACGGCTGCGACCGCGGAGAACGTCCTCCCCGTGGTGGCTGTCACCGACTCGCCGAAGCCTCCGCCTGCCCGGTTGACGTTGACGTTCCCGGTGATCAACGCTTCCCGCGAGGTGTGGTTCCTGGTGTCGGGAGCGGAGAAGGCCGAGGCCGTCGCCGCCGCACACGACGGCGCGTCACGCGACGACTGGCCGTGTGCAGGAGCACGCGGCACCGAGGGCACCGTCTGGTTCCTGGACCACGCCGCCGCATCCGGCCTCTGATCCGGGCCGACTGCTAGCCGCTGTTACGCAGAGCCGTCGCCAGTCCGTTCATGGTGAGTTGGATGGCGCGCCGGATCTGTGGTGAGTCGTCGCCTGCGCGGAATCGTTGAAGCAGTTCCACCTGGAGCAGATTGAGCGGTTCGAGGTACGGGAATCTATTCACGACCGAACGCTTCAGCGCATCGTTGTCGGCGAGGAGATCGTCAGTGCCGGTGATCGCCGCGCACATCGCGATGGTGCGTTCGTGCTCGTCGACGATCATAGTGAAGACCCGGTCCCGGAGTTCGACGTCGGGCACCAGCTGCGCGTAGCGGTACGCCAGCCCCATGTCGCTCTTCGCGAGGACCTGCGCCATGTTCGACATGACCGACCGGAAGAACGGCCAGCGACGGTAGTAGTCGGAGAGAACGGCGAGGCGATCGGGGTCGTCACCGATCCACTCGGCGAACGCGGTTCCCGTTCCGTACCAGCCCGGCAGCATCACCCGGCACTGAGTCCACGACAGCACCCACGGAATCGCTCGCAGGTCGGAGATCGCGGTGGTCTGCTTCCGCGACGTCGGGCGGCTTCCGATGTTCAGGGCGCCGATCTCCGACAACGGTGTCGATGCGGTGAAGTACTCGACGAACCCCGGCGTGTCATGCACCAGTCGCGAGTAAGCGGCACGTGCGGACGCGGCGAGTTCATCGAACACACGGTAGGCCTCGGCGGACTCGTCACCGAGGCCCTCGACGTCGAGCAGGGACGATTCGAGCGTCGCGGCGACCAACGACTCCAGGTTTCGCCGGGCCCGGACCGGCTCGGCGTACTTCGCGGCGATGATCTCGCCCTGCTCGGTGAGCCGCAGCGACCCTTGGACCGCACCCGGTGGCTGCGCGAGGATCGCGTCGTAGCTCGGGCCGCCGCCGCGACCGACCGTTCCGCCGCGGCCGTGGAAGAGCCGGAGTCGGACGCCTGCGGTGCGAGCGGCGTCCACCAGGTCGAGCTCCCCGCGGTACAGCGCCCAGTTGGCCGCCAGGTAGCCGCCGTCCTTGTTGGAGTCGGAGTAGCCGAGCATCACTTCGTGGAGGTCGCCCTGGGACCGGATCAGTTCGCGGTAGAACGGCACACCCAACGCGGAAGTGAGGATGCCCGCGCCGGCCTGAAGGTCCTCGATGGTCTCGAACAGCGGGACCACCCGGACGCTGCACGCCGGTGAGCCGTCGCCGGCGTCGTAGAGACCGGCCTCCTTGAGGAGGATCATCGCCTCGAACATGTCTGAGACGGACTGGCACATGCTGATGATGTACACCGGCACGGCCTTCGGTCCGAAGCGCTCGACCGCGGCCGCCGCCGCGTGCACCACACCCAGCTCTTTCACCGCGAGTTCGCTGAGTTGAGCATCAGGACTGGTCAGCGGCCTGCGCGACGTGAGCTCCGCGGCCAGCACCTCGACTCGTTCGTCCTCGTCGAGGGCCGCGTAGTCGTCACACACGCCAGCCCACGCGAGCAGTTCGCCGACAACCTCTTCGTGGGTCTCGGAGTTCTGCCGCATGTCCAGCCCGGACAGATGGAATCCGAACGTGCGGACCGCCTCTCGGAGCGCCGCGAGACGGTCGTCGGCGATCGCGTCGTCCACGACCGCTCGCAGGGCGGCGTCGATCACGTCGAGGTCGGCGAGGAACTCCGCCGCGTCGGCGTACGGCTCCGCGTCTGCCGCGAGGTATCGATCGGTCGGTGCGACGACGTCGCTGCCCAGGGTCGCGTCGGCACGCGCCAGCAGCCGTGAGCGGACAGCGGTCACAGCCGACCGGAACGGCTCGTCGTCCACACCGTCCGGGGTCTCGGGCGCAAATCCCTCACCGAGGGCCGACAGTTCGTCGGTCACACCACTGATCAGACGCACAGACATGCTGAGCTCTTGATGCAGGGCGGTGAGCTCGTCGAGGTGATGCCGCATCGCGGTGGCTGCGGCCGCCGACGTCGCCTCGGTCACGATGTCGCCGGTGACGAACGGATTGCCGTCGCGGTCTCCACCGATCCACGAGCCCATGGTGATGATCGACGTGTCGAGGCCGGCAGTCGGAAAGGCCGCTTGAAGCGACTCTCTGACGTCGTTGTTCAACGCCGGGATCACGTCGAAGAACGAGGCGCCGTAGTAACGGAGGCCAGTGGTGATCTCGTCGCTGATCGTCAGGCGTCGCATCCTGATGAGCGCCGTCTGCCACAGCATCAGGATGTGGCGGGAGATCTCCCGAGTGACCGCCGACTCCTCATCTGCGGTCAACTCGGTCCGCCCGCGGACTCGCATGAGTTCGTTGATGCGGTTCTGAGCATCGAACACGCTCTTGCGGCGGGTCTCAGTGGGATGGGCAGTGATCACAGGGACCACATTGGCGTCGGCGATCAACCGATGCACCCGCTCGTCGTCCAGGCCGGCGTCGGCCAGTCGAGCGAACGTCGCCCCGAGCGACGACGCCTGCGGCGGGTCCCCGGCGATCAGATGAATCCGTCGCCGTCGTTCACGGTGCAGGTCTTCGGCGAGGTTGGCCAGCAGTGCGAAGTTGGTGAACGCGCGGATCACCGGCATCAGTTCCGACACGTCTCTTCCGATATACCGCTCCGCCAGGTCGTCGCGGGACACGTCCTGATATCGGATGCCGAAGGCATCCCGCCGTGAGTCCTCGACCAGGTCGAACACATCGTCGCCGGCCTGGGATCGGATCACTTCGCCGAGCAGTCCGCCGAGGAAGCGGATGTCGTCACGCAGTGGTTCAGTCGCCGACCTACCGGTGTCGTCGACGCGAATCCGGTCGACCATCGGCGTTGCGATCGCCCGCGCGATCGCTTCGGAATCGTGATGCCGCTCGGGTGTCATGTCCTCAACCTACGCGCGATGGCGCACTTCGACTCGCAGGCTCGCTCAGCACGAGCTCGGCGGCACGGGATGGAGAGCACGGCGAATGTACCTCTGCGCCTGACGATCCGGCAGCTATTCGACGCAGCGTGCGCCTTAGTCTCCGTCTTCGTCCGCTGTCGGCTTACGGTCGTATCCGGTTACGAGCGTCAGCGACAAGCCCTGGCTTGCTGGCCGGCAACCCTCCACTGTGCGGCGGGGTGCTCCAGGTGAGAACCCGACCGTGCGCTCCCTGCGCCTCGGTAAGCGCAAAACTCAGTAAGGACTCCCCCGTGACTGCTGTCATATCCCCGTCGTCTCCCGGATCGGTCGGCCCCGTGAGCCGTCCGGGCGACGACGAACTCCTCGCCGCTCCGGTAGTCGGCGCACGCCATCCGTGGCAATGGGTCGGCACCGGCATCGTGCTGGTACTGACCGCGATGCTCGTGCACACCCTCGTCACCAACGACAGGTTCCAGTGGGACGTCGTCGGCGACTACTTCACGAGTTCGTCTGTGCTCAACGGCCTGTGGCTCACTCTGTGGCTGACGGCCGCCACCATGGTCGTCGGCTTCGCGCTCGGCGTCCTCCTGGCGGCGATGCGACTCTCATCGAGCCCGGTACTGTCGTCGATCAGCTTCGGGTACGTCTGGTTGATCAGGTCTGTCCCGCCCCTCGTCCAGCTGTTGTTCTGGTTCCAATTGGCGTCGCTGTTCCCCCAACTCTCCATCGGCGTCCCATTCGGCCCGAGTTTTGTCACATTCGACACCGCCACGCTCATCACCGGGGTGGTCGCGGCGTTCATCGCTCTGACACTCGACGTCGCAGCCTTCTCCGCCGAGATCGTTCGCGGCGGACTGCTGTCGGTCGACGAGGGCCAGACCGAAGCGGCGCAGTCGATCGGCCTGAGCCGGGTCCGGATCTTCTGGCGGATCGTGCTGCCGCAGGCCATGCCGGCCATCGTTCCGTCGACCGGAAACCTGTTGATCGGACTGCTGAAGGCCACGTCCATCGTGAGCGTGATCGCGGTCGAGGATCTCCTGTACTCGACACAGCTCATCTACCAGCAGAATTACCTCGTCATCCCGCTGCTCCTGGTGGCGACGGTCTGGTACATCATCCTCACGACCATCCTGTCGATCGGCCAGTACTTCGTCGAACGCCACTACAACCGGGGCCGCCGTCGACAGCAGCCGTCGTCGTTCGCTCAGACGTTCCGCGACAACCTGCCACTGTTCGGGCCACTTCAGCGCCGCACAGCTGGAGGCAAGGCATGAGCCGCCCGCTGGTCCGCGTGCGTGGACTCACCAAGTCATTCGGGGCACACCCGGCGTTGCGAGGCGTCGACCTCGACGTGAACGAGGGCGAAGTCACCGTGCTCCTCGGTCCGTCGGGATCGGGCAAGTCGACACTGCTCCGCACCGTGAATCACATCGAGAAGCCCGACGCGGGATTCGTTGAGGTCGACGGCGACATCATCGGATATCGGCACGTCGGCGGACGCCTCCGCGAACGCCCGTCTCGCGAGATCGCGGCGCAGCGCGCTCGGATTGGAATGGTCTTCCAGCAGTTCAACCTGTTCGGACACCGGACCGTTGCCCAGAACATCATCGAGGGCCCTGTCGCCGCAGGCGGGTCCCGGCGCGACGCCCTGCGCCATGCTTCAGAGCTTCTCGAGCGAGTCGGACTCGCCGGGCGCGAAGACTCGTACCCGCGCCAACTGTCGGGCGGCCAACAGCAGCGCGTCGCCATCGCCCGGGCTCTGGCGCAGCGTCCGAACCTGATGCTGTTCGACGAACCGACCAGCGCGCTCGACCCCGAACTCGTCGGAGAGGTGTTGTCGGTGATCCGCGACCTCGCCGCCGATGGCATGACGATGCTGATCGTCACTCACGAGCTGGGCTTCGCCCGAGAGGTCGCCGACACCGTCGTGTTCCTCGAGGACGGCAGGATCGTCGAATCCGGACCGCCCGACGACGTGCTCCTCGCACCGGTCAACGAACGCACCCGGTCGTTCGTGTCGGCCGTTCTCTGAACCCCACCCCGTCTCCCCCGATTCACCCTTCCGCGAAAGGCTCCACCATGCCCATTTCACGTTCCCGACGCCGCTCGGTCCGCTTCGCATCGGCGACTGCAGCCCTTCTCGCGGCCGCATCACTCGCCCTGACCGCCTGCGGTTCATCCGACGATCCCAGCACCGACGCCGGCGGCGACGCACCCGCCGTGCCCACGCAAGACGTCGTGTCCGGCATCGCGAAGGTCGATGCCATCGCCTCGAAGCTGCCGGCCGACGTCCGGTCATCGGGCAAGCTCACGATAGGCACCATCAAGACTCCAGGACTCGCCTCCCTGCCTATCGGCGGAGAGGTCGACGGCGAGCCGGTCGGGCTCCACCGCGACCTCACCGACGCCGTCGCAAAGGTGCTCGGCCTCACGGCGGACTACCAGTACGGAACGTTCCCGTCGATCCTGCCCGGCATCCAGAACGGCCGATACCAAGTGGGCCAGGCCAATTTCAGTGTGACGAAGGACCGGGAGAAAGTCGTCGACTTCGCGACCTTCGTCACCGACGGACAAGGGTTCCTCGGCGCCGAGAAGGTGACACAGGACAAGTTCACGCAGATCAGCGACGCCTGCGGATACCGGATCGGCACCGCCCCGGGATCGTCGTTCCAGACTCTGCTCGAACAGAACGCCGACGCCTGCAAGAAGATCGGCAAGCCCGACTGGACCGTCCAGTACTTCACCGACTCCGCACCGATCACCCTCGGACTGCAGAACGGCAAGCTCGACCTCTACTTCGGGCCGTCGCTGGCCCTGCAGTACGCGGAGTCGAGGATCCCCCACACGCGGTACCTCGGTGAGATCTACAAGTCGCCAGTGGGCTTCATCGCGTCCAAGGGATCGCCCATCGCGCCCGCAATCGTGGACGCCGTGAACCAACTCATCACAACCGGCGACTACCAGAAGATCTTCGACAAGTGGAATGTCCCGGGCAACAAGATCGAGCGCTCCGAACTCAATCCCGCCACGACTTTCTGACGCGTCGACGTTCTGACGTACGCGCGCACAACGAGGAGCCCCACCACCATGACTGATCACTTGCATCTCGCCGTCGCCCTCGACGGCGCGGGCTGGCATCCCGCCGCATGGCGCGAGTCGCAGGCCCGGCCGGACGACCTGTTCGACGCCGCCTATTGGATCGACCTCGCCAGAACCGCCGAACGGGGACTGCTCGACTTCGTCACCGTCGAAGACGCCCTGGCCGTCCAGTCCGATGACCCCTTCTCACCCGACGAACGCACCGACCGGGTGCGCGGACGGTTGGACGCTGTCGAGATCGCGGCCCGTGTCGCCCCGGCCACGACCTCGATCGGGTTCGTTCCGACAGCTGTCGTCACCCACACCGAACCGTTCCACCTGTCCAAGGCAGTCGCCACACTCGACTACGTGAGCAGCGGCCGAGCCGGGCTGCGAGTCCAGGTCGCTGCGGCGCCGCAGGCGAACGCCAACGTGGGTCGACGGCAGTTACCCCACCTTCGCATCGACGATGTCGGCACCGACGAGTTCGACACCGCAGAGTCGGCGCTGTTCGAGGAGGCCGCCGACTACGTCGAGGTCGTCCGTCGTCTCTGGGATAGTTGGGAGGACGACGCCGAGATCCGCGACGTCGCGACCGGCCGATTCATCGACCGACACAAGCTCCACTACGTCGACTTCGCGGGTGCGAACTTCTCGGTGAAAGGACCGTCGATCACCCCACGCCCACCGCAGGGGCAACCGCCCGTCACAGCTCTCGCACATCTGCCCCGTGGCCTGGAGCTCATCGGCGAGTCCGCGGACATCGGGCTGATCACTCCGAGCACCCAGGAAGACGCCGCCGACAGTGTCGCGACGATCCACGCCGCCGCGGCGGCAGCGGGCCGCAACGGCGAGACGATCCATGTGTTCGCTGACCTCGTCGTCTTCCTCGACGACACCGACCACGATGCGCACGAGCGCGTCGCTCGGCTCGACGATGCCGCGGGAGCGGCGTTCCGCAGCGACGCTCCGGTGTTCGTCGGCACGGCGGCCGGTCTCGCCGACCTGCTGATCGAGCGTCAGTCGGCAGGGCTCAGCGGATTCCGGCTACGGCCCGGGACGCTCCCGACCGATCTGGATCGGATCGTCGACGGTCTGGTCCCCGAACTTCAGCGGCGCGGAGCGTTCCGGTCCGAGTACCCGAAGTCGTCGACCTTGCGTGGACTGCTGGGGTTGCCACGCCCGACCAACCGCTACGCGACCGCACATTCGTAGACAGGAGATTCCATGTCCACCACAGCACACTCCGAACCCGTCAAGCAGATCCACATCGCCGCGCACTTCCCCGGGGTCAACAACACCACCGTGTGGAGCGACCCGGAGGCTGGCAGCCACATCGAGTTCGACAGTTTCCGCACATTCGCGCAGGAGGCGGAGCGCGGCAAGTTCGACTTCTTGTTCCTCGCCGAAGGCCTACGCCTTCGTGAGCAGAACGGACAGATCTACGATCTCGACGTCGTCGGACGACCCGACACGTTCACGATTCTGTCCGCACTAGCCGCCGTCACCGATCGTCTCGGCCTCGCCGGCACCATCAACTCGACGTTCAACGAACCGTACGAGGTGGCGCGTCAATTCGCCTCCCTCGACCATCTCTCCGCCGGTCGAGCGGCCTGGAACGTCGTCACCAGCTGGGACGAGTTCACCGGAGAGAACTTCCGGCGCGGCGGCTTTCTCGCCGAAGAGGATCGGTACGGTCGCGCCGAATCGTTCCTGTCCGCCGCGCAGACCCTGTGGGACTCGTGGCGGGACGACGACGTGATCGCCGACAAGGCGGCAGGGCGCTTCCTGCGCCGCCCAGACGCGGGCGCATATTCCTACCACGACCGGTTCTTCGACATCGAAGGACGATTCAACGTGCCGCGGTCCCCGCAAGGTCGACCGGTTGTCTTCCAGGCAGGCGACTCCGACGCCGGCCGCGAGTTCGCGGCGGCTCAAGCCGATGCGATCTTCTCTCGGCACGGCGATCTCGAGACCGGCACGAGGTTCTACGCCGATGTGAAGCGGCGGCTGGCCAAGTACAGTCGCCGTCGTGACGAACTGCTGATTCTTCCCGCAGTCACTTTCGTGCTCGGCGACACCGATGCGGAAGCCGCCGACGCCGCCGCCAGGGTTCGCCTCGCCCAGGTGTCTGCGGCCACCGCGACCCGGTTCATCGAACAGCTCTGGAACGTCGCACTGCCCGACTTCGACGCCGACGGGTCGTTCCCGTCGTTCGACCCTGTCGAAGGCGAGTCCACGGTGTCCAAGGGACGCGCGAGCGTCCGCATGCTCGGACGCGAAGCCGCGGAGGTCGCGGAACAGTGGCGGGCCATCGCAGCCGCAGAAGGGCTGTCGGCTCGAGAGGTCGTCGCAAAGGCCTTCCACCGCGGCGGACTCGTCGGCTCACCGGAGACCGTCGCTCACCAGTTGAACGAACTCGTCCAGTCGGACGCCGCGGACGGCGTCATCCTCGCCCCGCACATCACGCCGGGAGGCCTCACCCCGTTCGTCGACAAGGTGATCCCGATCCTGCAGGAGTGGGGCGTCTATCGGACCGACTACGACGGCACCACACTGCGAGACCACCTCGGCCTCACGCGTCCCGAACCGACCACCAGCCGAGAGGCCGCCTCATGACCACCACCGACCTGTCCGTCCTCGACCTCGTGCCGATATCCACCGGATCGACGGCGGCCGACGCCCTGCACAACACGATCGACCTGGCGCAGCAGGCGGAACGCTTCGGTTACCGCAGATACTGGTTCGCCGAGCATCATCTGAATCCGGGGGTCGCCGGGACATCGCCCGCTGTGGTCTTGGCGCTGACCGCCGCTGCGACGTCGACCATCCGCATCGGTACCGCCGCGGTGCAACTCGGCCACCGAACCGCCTTGTCGACCGTCGAGGAGTTCGGCCTGCTCGACGCCTTGCACCCTGGCCGCATCGACCTCGGACTCGGCAGGTCCGGCGGCAAGCCCCCGAAGGTGTTGGCGACGACGGCTCCTCCGGCTCGCGAGATCGTCGACGGACGGACAGAAAACGGTCTCCGGGTTCCAGAGCCGTTCTCGTTTGCGAGCCTTCTCGACAATCCTCGAATCGGCTTGATCCAGCGGCTTCTCCAATTGCCCGGCGCAACCCCGCAGGACTACACCGAACAGGTCGACGACATCCTCGCTCTCATCGCTGGGACCTTCCGCGATGAACTCGATCAGGAGGCTCACGTGGTCCCCGGCGAAGGCGCCGACCTGCAGGTGTGGATCCTCGGGTCGAGCGCAGGCGAGAGCGCGACCGTGGCGGGTACGAACGGGCTTCGATTCGGCGCGAACTATCACGTGAGTCCGGGTACCGTTCTCGACGCCGTCGACGCGTATCGATCGGCGTTCGTCCCGTCCAGAGTCCTCGACCAGCCGTATGTGAGCGTCTCGGCTGACGTCGTCGTCGCACCGACCCACGACGACGCGGTTGAGCTCGCCGAGGGCTACGGGCCGTGGGTCCGCAGCATCCGCACCCTGCAGGGCGCCATCGAGTATCCGACGCCAGCCCAGGCCCGGGCCCTCCCGTGGACCGACGACGATGCGGCACTCGTCGCCGACCGCGTCGACACCAGATTCGTCGGCACCGCCGTCGAGGTCGCCGACCATCTCGAACGCTTGCGGGATGCGACCGCAGCCGACGAACTGGTGATCACCACGATCACCCATGGGCACGCCGAGCGGGTCCGCTCGTACGAGCTGCTGGCCGACGAGTGGGCCCGGCGGTGACGGCTGTCGACACGAGCATCCTCGACAATCCTGCTTTCGCGGCGCTCAACGGACCGCACAGCGGGTTCGCCGAACGGGTGGGCGCAGCTGTGCGCTATCCGACGGACGTCTCCCCGTTCACCGCGATCCCCTCAGATCCGACCGCGGACGACTGGACCGACCTCGCAACACTCGTCGGGCCGGGCGGAGTGGTCGCGTTCGGCTCGCCGAGCGGAATCACACCGCCCACCGGATGGTCGGTTGCGTTCGAAGGCGCCGGCGCCCAGTACGTCGGCGATCGTGTAGAGGCTGTCCGCGACGAACGCAGCGTGGTGCTGACCGGAGCGGATGTGCCGGAGATCCTCGACCTCATCGATCGGACCGAACCCGGCCCGTTTCTGGCCCGCACGGTGCAACTCGGTACATATCTGGGCATCCGCCAGCACGGAGCACTCGTGGCCATGGCAGGTGAACGACTCCGCCTGCCCGGGTGGACTGAGATCAGCGCGGTGTGCACGGACCCCGCAGCACGCGGGCAGGGTCTCGCGTCGGCCCTGGTCCGGCACGTCGCGGCGAACATCATCGCGTCCGGGTCGACGCCGTTTCTCCACGTCGCGGCGGACAACCCCGCCCGACGGCTGTACGAGGACCTCGGTTTCACTCTCCGCGCCGAAGTGGTGTTCACCGCACTCACCGCCCCCAGCCCGTAGACGAGCGTTGACAGACGAAGGAGCCCGGCAGGTCCGATCTGGACCTGCCGGGCTCCTTGCTGATGAACGAGGCTCGTCAGCCGCCGAACTTGATGTTCAGGCCGACACCGACGATCAGGATCACCCAGACCAGACCGACGAACACCGTCAGGCGGTCGAGGTTCTTCTCCACGACCGACGATCCGGAAAGGCTCGACTGCACGCCGCCGCCGAACAGGGACGACAGGCCGCCGCCCTTGGCGCGGTGCAGGAGCACGAGCACGATCAGCAGGAGGCTGGTGATGACCAGGCCGATGTTGAGCGCGAGAGTCACGAGTCGTCTGTCCTGTCAGTGGAGGAAAAGTAGTGTGGCAGGTCATCCCCGACAGTGCGGGGACGACCTGCCACAGTCTACGTGATGGGTACTGCGATCAGAGAAGCGGCCCACCGGCGGCGATCGCCGACAGCTGAGCGAATTCGTCAGCCTTGAGCGATGCTCCGCCGACGAGCGCACCGTCGACGTCTGCCTTGCCGACGATGTCGCCGACGTTCTTGGCGTTCACGCTGCCGCCGTACAGAACTCGTACGCCGTCCGCCGTCGCCTGATCCGCGAGCTCGACGAGTGCACCGCGCACCGCGGCGCACACCTCTTGAGCGTCGTCGGCGCTGGCCACCCGGCCTGTGCCGATGGCCCACACCGGCTCGTACGCGACGACGACCTTGGCGATGTCGGCGGCCGACAAGCCTGCCAGCGACGCCTTGATCTGCTCGACGTTGTACGTGACGTGGTCGCCCGCTTCACGGACGTCCAGGCCCTCGCCGATGCACACGATCGGTGTCAGACCGTGACGGAGAGCCGCCTTGGTCTTCGCCAACACCGTCTCGTTCGACTCGCCGTGCAGCGTCCGACGCTCCGAGTGCCCGACGACAGCGTAGGTGCAGCCCAGCTTCGCCAAGAAGGCACCGCTGATCTCACCGGTGTACGCACCCGAATCGTGCTCGGAGACGTCCTGCGCACCGTAGGTGAGCAGGAGCTTGTCGCCGTCGACGACAGTCTGGACGCTGCGGATGTCGGTGAACGGAGGGATCACCGTCACGTCGACCTTCTCGAAGTACTTCTCCGGCAGCGCGAAGGCGATCTTCTGCACCAGGGCGATGCCCTCGAGGTGATTCAGATTGCACTTCCAGTTGCCTGCGATCAGGGGTTTGCGAGCCACGACTCAGACCTCCAGAACGGAGAGGCCGGGAAGTTCCTTGCCCTCCAAGTACTCCAGCGACGCGCCGCCGCCGGTCGAGATGTGCGAGAACGCCTCATCCGCCAGTCCGAGTGCACGGACGGCGGCAGCCGAATCGCCACCTCCGACGACGCTGAACGCGCCGTTCGCCGTGGCCTGGGCGATCGCCTCGGCCACACCGCGAGTACCGGCGGCGAACTTCTCGAACTCGAAGACGCCCGACGGTCCGTTCCAGAACACGGTCTTGGCTCCGGTGAGGACGGCGGCGAACCGCTCGACGGTGCCGGGACCGATGTCCAGACCCATCCCCTCGGTGAAACCGTCCGCTGTCATCGCGATCGATGTCTGCGCGTCGGGTGCGAACTTGTCGGCCACGACGATGTCGTGCGGCAGGTGGATCACGTCGCCGAAGCGCTCCAACAGATCCTTGCAGGTGTCGATCATGTCGGCCTGCAGGAGCGAGTCGCCCACGGGGCTGCCCTGCGCCTTGATGAACGTGAACGCCATGCCGCCGCCGATCACCAGAGTGTCGACCTTGGGGGCCAGCGCCTCGATCACGGCCAACTTGTCGGACACCTTCGAACCGCCGAGAACCACCGCGTACGGGTGTTCGACGTCGCCGGTGATCTTCGCCAGGACGTCGACCTCGGTGGCGACCAAGTCGCCCGCGTACGCCGGGAGCACCTTCGCGACGTCGTAGACCGACGCCTGCTTGCGGTGCACCACACCGAACCCGTCGGAGACGAACGCGCCGTCGTCGCCGACCAGTTCGACGAGCGCCGATGCGAGCTGAGCCCGTTCGGCGTCGTCCTTGCTGGTCTCGCGGGGATCGAAGCGGATGTTCTCCAGCAGCAGGACGTCACCGTCGGTGAGTCCCTCAGCGCGCGCGAGTGCGTCGCTGCCGACGACGTCGCCCGCGAGCTGGACATTGCGTCCGAGCTCTTCGGCGAGACGCGCGGCGACCGGCGCCAGCGAGAGCGCGGGATCCGGTTCGCCCTTGGGGCGTCCGAGGTGCGCTGTCACGATGACCTTGGCGCCTGCCTCCACCAACTGGCGAATGGTGGGCGCCGAGGCGATGATGCGGCCCGCGTCGGTGATCTGACCACCGTCGAGCGGAACGTTCAGGTCTGAGCGGACGAGCACGCCGCGTCCCTCGACGCCGTCAGCGAGGAGGTCCTTCAGGGTACGGACTGCCATGGATTCAGAGCGACTTCGCGACGAGGCCGATGAGGTCGGCGAGGCGGTTCGAGTAGCCCCACTCGTTGTCGTACCAGGAGACGATCTTGACCTGGTCGTCGATCACCTTGGTCAGGCCGGCGTCGAAGATCGACGAGTGCGGGTCGGTGACGATGTCGCTCGAGACGATCGGGTCCTCGGTGTACTTCAGGATGCCCTTGAGCGGACCTTCCGCAGCCTTCTTCATGGCGGCGTTGATCTCGGCGGCGGTGGCCGGCTTCGCCAGGTTGGCGGTGAGGTCGGTGACCGAACCGGTGGGGATCGGCACGCGGAGGGCGTAGCCGTCGAGCTTGCCGAGAAGCTGCGGAAGGACAAGGCCGATGGCCTTGGCGGCACCGGTGCCGGTCGGGACGACGTTGGTGGCGGCGGCGCGCGCACGACGCAGGTCGCTGTGCGGGCCGTCCTGCAGGTTCTGGTCCTGGGTGTAGGCATGGACCGTGGTCATCAGACCCTTGACGATGCCGAACTCGTCGTCGAGGACCTTGGCGATCGGGCCGAGGCAGTTCGTGGTGCACGACGCGTTCGAGATGATGGTCTGGCTGCCGTCGTACTGGTCGTCGTTGACGCCCATGACGATGGTGATGTCCTCACCCTTGGCCGGAGCCGAGATGATGACCTTCTTCGCGCCGGCCTCGAGGTGGCCCTTGGCCTTCTCTGCGTCGGTGAAGATGCCGGTCGACTCGACGACGACGTCGACGCCCAGCTCGCCCCAGGGAAGCTCGGACAGCGGGCCGCGGTGCGAGAGCGCCTTGATCTTCTGGTCGCCGACGACGATGGTGTCATCGCCTTCGAGGGACACGTCGTGGGGCAGGCGACCCAGGATCGAGTCGTACTTGAGCAGGTGCGCGAGAGTCGCGTTGTCGGTCAGATCGTTGACGGCGACGATCTCGATGTCGGTGGTGCCCAGCGCCTTCTGCGCATCCACGGCACGGAAGAAGTTGCGGCCGATGCGGCCGAAGCCGTTGACGCCTACGCGAACAGTCACTGTTGTGCTCCTTAAGCGGTGAGTGAAGGGTCGAGAGGGTGTCGCGACCCGCTGGCCCCTAGCCTAGTGGTCCGTCTCTCGCGGTTCACCAGAAGGTCTCAAGATCCTCCCCACCGGCCGCGCAGTCCCCGCCCGTCGAGCGCCCAGTCCCCCGCCCGTCGAGCGCAGTCGAGACGCCCAGCCGACTACGCGTCGTCCATCAGGTCGGCGGTGACGGCCGATTCGGTGTCCGGCAGGCCTTCCGTTCGGGCCTTCTTGTCCGCCATCGACAGCAGGCGTCGGATTCGGCCCGCCACCGCGTCTTTTGTCATCGGTGGATCGGCGAGCTGGCCGAGTTCCTCCAACGACGCCTGTCGGTGCTGGACGCGCAGCGAGCCGGCCGCGACCAGATGATCGGGCACCTCGTCTCCGAGGATCTCGAGCGCACGTTCCACTCGGGCTGCGGCTGCGACGGCGGCCCGCGCCGAACGACGCAGATTCGCGTCGTCGAAATTGGCGAGACGGTTCGCGGTCGCCCGCACCTCACGGCGCATCCGGCGCTCTTCCCACACCAGACGGGTGTCGTGGGCGCCCATCCGCGTCAGGAGCGCTCCGATGGCCTCACCGTCCCGGATGACCACGCGATCCGCTCCGCGCACTTCGCGCGCCTTCGCTGTCACACCGAGTCGACGGGCGGCGCCGACGAGCGCGAGTGCGGCCTCCGGTCCGGGGCAGCTCACCTCCAGCGCGGACGAACGGCCGGGCTCGGTCAGTGATCCGTGCGCGAGGAACGCACCACGCCACGCGGCTTCGGCATCGCCGACGCTGCCACCGACCACCTGGGCGGGCAATCCGCGGACCGGGCGACCCCGCATGTCCAGAAGTCCGGTCTGGCGGGCGAGGCCCTCACCGTCCTTTGTGACGCGAACGATGTACCTGGCACCCTTTCGAGCACCGCCCGACCGCAGAACGTGCACGTCGGAGGCATACCCGAACAGATCGTGGATCTCTTGCCGTAGACGCCGGGCGACGTTGCCGAGATCGACCTCGGCCTCGACCACCACGCGCCCCTGTTGAATGTGAAGGCCGCCGGCGAACCGCAGAAGCGCCGAGACCTCCGCCTTGCGGCAGCTGATCTGAGTGACCGCCAACCTGCTCAGCTCGTCTTTGACCGCACCGGTCATCGCCACGTGTCGACGCCTCCTATAAACAAAGTGATATCTCCCCCAGGGTACTGACAGCACACCCCGAGCAAACCTCGGGGGCGTCAACCGTAGTGCCGTCGACCTTACCGGTCCGAGTGGTCACTCAGCAGGCGACTCAGAGTGTTCGCGGACTTACGCGGGTCGTGTTCGTGAGTTCCGGGCACGGCCAGGTCGGCGACCACCAGGCGGGCGCCGAACGACGCCGCTGCTCGCACCAGGTGATCTCGCTCCGCGCCTGCAGGCACGGACGCCGCATCGACCACCACGTCGTCGACTCCGACGGTGTCTGCGTGCGCATGCAGGACGTGCAGGTGCCGCTCGACGGAGAAACCAGTCGTCTCCCCTGGCTCGTTGGCCAGGTTCACGAACAGAACCTTCCGTGCGTTCGTCGACTTCAACGCTCTGACCTGGGATGGGACGAGTACGTGCGGGATCACGCTGGAGAACCATGATCCGGGACCCAACGTGACGACGTCGGCGTCGATGATGGCGGCGGCCGCCTCGTCGCATCCCACGGGCTCGAACGGATTGACCCGCACACGTCGGACGGTTCCGGGAGTGGTCGCCACGGCCACTTGTCCGCGGATCACCCGACTGACGCGCGGGTCCGATTCGAGCCCCGTGACATCGGCTTCGATGACAAGCGGCACCGTCGACATCGGCAGTACCCGACCGTCGATCCCGAACAGGTCGACCATCGCGTCCAACGCCTCGACGACGTCGCCGGTGAGTTCTTCGACACCCGCCAACATCAGGTTGCCGACCGGGTGACCGGCGAGCGCTCCATACCCGCCGAGGCGGTGCTGCAGGATGCGCGCCCACCGCTTGTGCCTGCGAGCCACCGCCGGGTCGACAGCGTTCCAGTGATCGATCGCCGCGGGAGCGCCCATCAGGGCCGCCAACGCCATGCGCAGATCACCCGGCGGAATGCCGCCGAGTTCGTTGCGGAGTCGGCCCGACGAACCGCCGTCGTCGCCGACCGTGACGATCGCCGTCACGTCGGGCGTGAGGTACCGCAACGCGGTGATCGTGTTGAAGAGCCCGTGACCGCCGCCCAGAGCGGCCGCGCGGATCGGCGTCGTCACTCGCGTCCCAGGTCGCGGTTGGTCACCTGCACCTTGTACAACGGGGAACCGTCGTCGTCGGAGGCCTCTTCGAGCCGGCGTGCAAGCTGCTGCGACATCGCTACGCTACGGTGTTTGCCACCCGTGCAGCCGACACCGATCGTCATGTAGCCCTTGCCTTCGCGCTTGTATCCGCGCGCTACGATGCCCACCAGGTCGACGTATCGGTTGATGAACTCGAGTGCGTCCTCCTGGCCGAGGACGTAGTCGCGCACCTGCGGGTCGAGACCGTTGTGCTCGCGAAGCTCCGGAATCCAGTACGGGTTGGGCAGGAACCGGACGTCGACCACGAGGTCGCAGTCGATCGGCAGGCCGTACTTGAATCCGAACGACTGCACCGCCACTGTCAGCCCCGTTCCACCGACGTTCGGGAACGTGCTCTCGACGATGGCCCGCAGGCGAGTGGAGCTCAGATTCGAGGTGTCGATCACGGTTCCCGCGCTCGCCTGAACTCCGGCGAGCATCGCGCGTTCGGCGGCGATTCCCTCGCTGAGCGTCCCGTTCCCCTGCAGCGGGTGCCTGCGTCGGACCTGTTCGAACCGTCGCACGAGGACGTCGTCGGACGCGTCCACGAACACGATGGACGTACGGGCGCCGCCCACTTCGAGATCGTCTCGCAGTTCCGCGATCTGTTCGCTGAACTGCGGGTCGCCTGCCCGGACGACAAGGGCGATCTTTCGCGCGCCCACTTCGTCGCTGCGCACCATCTCGATCAGTTGCCCGATCAGCGACACCGGCACGTTGTCCGAGACGTACCACCCGTCGTCCTCGAGGACATTCGCCACCGACGTCCGGCCCGCGCCGGACATGCCTGCGACAAACAGGACCGTCGCCGGACCCTCCCCTGTCGATCCATGACTGTCACCCACTGGTCACATCCTCCCTTGTCGACTCGTCTGCGCTGAGCGCGTCACGCACTGACTGCGCGGTGGTTGCACCGATCCCCGGCACCTGTGAGATCTCGTCGACCGTCGCCTTCTTGAGGTTGGCGACCGATCCGAAATGGGTGACGAGCGCCGTCCGACGGGTGGCTCCGAGTCCCGGGATCCCGTCGAGCGCCGACGCGGTCATCCGCTTGCTCCGTTTGCTGCGGTGAAAGGTGATCGCAAAACGGTGCGCCTCGTCGCGCACACGCTGCAGCAGGAAGAGCGCTTCGCTGTTGCGTGGCAGGATCACCGGCTCATCATCGCCCGGAACCCACACTTCTTCGAGCCTTTTGGCCAGTCCGATGATCGCGACGTCGGTGACACCGAGTTCTTCGAGGACTGCCGCGGCGGCGTGCACCTGGGGTGCGCCGCCGTCGACCACGAACAGATTCGGCGGGTACGCGAACCGGCGCTTCTTTCCCTCTTCGGCGGAGACCTCGCCGGCCGCGATCGCAACGGGTTCGTCCCCGTCGACAGGAGGCGGCGTCGCCTCGCCGCCGCGGTGTCGGAGGAAACGTCTGCGGGTGACTTCGGCGATCGATGCGACGTCGTCCGAGCGACCGTCCCCTGCGGCCTCCTTGATGCCGTAGTGCCGGTAGTCGGACTTGCGGGGCAGTCCGTCCTCGAAGACGACGAGGGACGCGACGACATCGGTGCCCTGAACGTGCGAGATGTCGATGCATTCGATGCGCAGCGGAGCGACGTCGAGGCCGAGGTGTTCCTGCAGTTCGGTCAGTGCCGCCGACCTGGTCGTCAGGTCACCCGCACGCTGGAGTTTGTGGCGAGCGAGCGCGTCGGACGCGTTCCGTTCGACGGTGGTCATCAGGTTGCGCTTGTCGCCGCGCTGCGGGACGCGAATGTCGACTCGCGCGCCGCGCCGCTGTGTGAGCCAGTCCTGCATCTGGTCGACGTCGTCGGGCAATGCCGGGACGAGCACCTCGCGGGGAATGCCGGAGCTCATGTCCGACTCGGCGCCGTAGAACTGTGTGAGGAACGACTCGACCTGTTCGGCGAGTGTCGCATTCTCCTGCACTTCGACCACCCAGCCGCGTTCTCCGCGGACTCGTCCGTCGCGGACGTGGAAGATGGTCACCGACGATTCGAGTTCGTCTCCGACCATGGCGATCACGTCGGCGTCCGTGCCGCTCCCGAGCACCACCGCCTGTTTCTCCATCGCACGGCGCAGCGCGGACGTGTCGTCACGCAGACGCGCGGCTCGTTCGAAATCGAGTTCTTCGGCCGCGCTGGTCATCTCACGTTCGAGTCGACGGATGAGACCGTCGGTCTTGCCGGCGAGGAAGTCGCAGAAGTCGTCGACGATCGCTCGATGCTCGTCGGCGTCGACCCGTCCGACACACGGCGCCGAGCACTTGTCGATGTACCCGAGCAGGCAGGGGCGCCCCATCTGCTCGTTGCGCCGGAACACCCCCGTGGAGCAGGTGCGGATCGGGAACACACGGGTCAAGAGGTCGACAGTCTCGCGGATCGCCCACGCGTGGGCATACGGCCCGAAGTACCGGACACCGGGCTTGCGCGCGCCGCGGTAGACGAACACTCGCGGGTACGTCTCGTTGAGCGTCACCGCGAGCATCGGATAGGTCTTGTCGTCCCGGTAGCGGACGTTGAACCGCGGATCGAACTCCTTGATCCAGTTGTATTCGAGCTGCAGCGCCTCGACTTCGGTGCCGACGACGGTCCACTCGACAGACGCCGCCGTCGTGACCATCTGCCGGGTCCGCGGATGCAGTCCGGTGATGTCGGCGAAGTACGACGTCAACCGAGAGCGCAGGTTCTTCGCCTTGCCGACATAGATCACTCGCCGGTGTGCGTCGCGGAACTTGTAGACGCCCGGATCGGTGGGGATCGCCCCGGTAGCGGGGCGGTAAGTCGACGGGTCTGCCACGGTCTCCAGGTTAGCCGTCGGGTCCGACAACCCGTTCGCCGCCGGGTCGACGGCGGAGGTTCCCCGAATCACGGCGCAAAGTCGCCCTACGCGTCAGTACCGCAAGAATCAGGGAACCTCAAACGCGTCGAGGCCACGGATGCCAGGTGCCGCAGATCTGGTCGAGACGACCTCTCACCGCACGCGCACGATCGCGCCGAAAGTCCTGAAGTGCCGACTCTGTTCCACTCTGGCCCCATCGTCCAGGAACATCGAAGACATGTGAGATCCGCATGCGGAGCCGTCCGTCGACACTCTCGCGGTAATGACCGTCGGCGATCGCGAAGGCGAGGTCTTCGACACGTTCCGCCTCGGTGATTGACGATTCATCACACGCATCGCACATGCACGTCGGGATTCCGACGTCGTGGAGAAGCCCGCAGCGCACGACCAGGCCGGGATTCTGGAAGTCGAAGCCGAGCGGCGCTGCCTGCTCGTCGCGTGGCGTCAGCGTCACTCGTCGATTCGGCGCGCCGTACGGCTGTATCGCCGGTGGATCAGCTTCTTGGGTGACCGTCACGTCGAAGTTCTCGGCCAGGTGCGCTATCACCGACTCGGCAACATCGGTGAGCTGATCGAAGCGTTCCGTCGCCGACATCGTGACGTAGTCGTCCTCGGCGGGTTGTGAGTCGACGGCATTGAACCGGGAGCCGTACTCGACGACGCGTCCGTCACAGGCGACGAACGAGTAAACACGCAGGTCCGGGCGGACGTATCCGTCCGACGCGGGCCGGGTCACGGCGTCGGCCGACTGTACTTCGTGTACAGCTCGCGGAAGGTCTCCATGGCATCGACGGCGCGGTCGCCGTCGCGCGACTGAACGGCCAGCACCGGGACGTGCTCGTCCGACGGCAGGAGCAGTCGCGCGGCGAAGCCCTTGTCCGGGTACTCGAGGCCGCGCACCACGTCCCAGGTGAAGACCCGCTCGCCCACCAAGGTGCGCACGCCCACACCGTCCGGACCCACGCGCAGTCGCGTCCGGAAGACGAGCAGGACAGCTCCAGCGATGACCAGACCGATCGCGATGAGACCGATCTTGTCGGACCATTCGACTCCGACACCCGTGTACGAGATGTCCAAGAGCAGCCCGAACACGAGGTGAATGGCGATGACCACGCCCGCCACCCAGAGTCCGGTCCGACGCAACCACTGCGGGTGGTAGGTGTAGTCCCACACCTCCGCCCCGGTCGACGGCGCTCCTAGTGCACTCACGCCAGCTTCCGGAGCGTGAGCGCGGACGCGATCGCGGCGGTCATCGCCTGAGCGCCCTTGTCCTCCGACGATCCGGGAAGTCCCGAACGGTCGAGCGCCTGCTGCTCGTCGAGAGTGGTGAGCACACCGTTGCCGACCGGCGTCGACTCGTCGAGTGACACGCGGGTGAGGCCCGCGGTGACGGCGTCGCAGACGTACTCGAAATGCGGTGTGCCGCCCTTGATGACCACGCCGAGCGCGACGACCACATCGTGTGTGCGTGCCAGCGCCTGCACGATCACCGGGAGTTCGATGGCGCCGGCCACCCGCACCACGGTCGGATCGGTGACGCCCGCGCCCGCCGCTGCTCGCGTCGCACCGTCGAGCAGCGCGGTGCAGATCGTCTCATGCCACTGGGACGCGGCGATGGCGACCTTCAGGGCGCTCGCGTCCTCCAGGTCGAGTGTGGGTTCTCCGTGGCCGCTCATGCCTGCGTGCCCTCTCCGTCGAAGTCGTCCAGTCCTTCGAGCATATGGCCCATCCGGTCACGCTTGGTCTTCAGGTAGTGGAGGTTCTCCGAGTTGGCGCGGAGCGGCATCGGGACGCGATCGACGATCTGCAGACCGTAGCCGTCGAGTCCGACGCGCTTGGCCGGATTGTTCGTCAGCAGTCGCATCGACCGGACGCCGAGGTCGACGAGGATCTGTGCGCCGAGGCCGTAGTCGCGGGCATCGGCGGGCAACCCGAGTTCGAGGTTCGCGTCGACGGTGTCGTGACCCGCGTCCTGCAGCTGGTAGGCCTGGAGTTTGTGCATGAGGCCGATGCCCCGGCCCTCGTGGCCACGCATGTAGAGCACCACGCCACGACCTTCGGCCGCGACCATCGCCATCGCTGCCTCGAGCTGCGGACCGCAGTCGCACCGCAGCGAACCGAAGACGTCGCCGGTGAGGCATTCGGAGTGGACGCGGACCAGGATGTCCTCGCCCTTGCCGTCCTCACCCGAGACGTCGCCCATGACGAGTGCCACGTGCTCGGCGTCGTCGTACGGGCTCGAGTAGCCGACCGCGCGGAACACACCGTGGACGGTGGGGATCCGCGCGTCGGCGACCCGCTCGACGTGCTTCTCGTTGCGGCGGCGCCACGCGATCAGGTCGGCGATGGAGATCATCGCGAGGTCGTGCTCGTCGGCGAAGACGCGCAGTTCCTCGGCGTGGGCCATGTGGCCTTCGTCCTTCTGGCTGACGATCTCGCAGATCGCGCCCGCGGGCGACAGCCCGGCCAACTTCGCTAGATCGACCGCGGCCTCGGTGTGGCCGGGGCGACGCAGCACGCCGCCCTCGCGGGCACGGAGCGGCACCACGTGACCGGGACGGGTGAAGTCGTGCGGCTGCGCCGTCTGGTCGGCGAGCTTGACCATCGTGGTGGCGCGGTCCGCCGCACTGATGCCGGTGCCGACTCCCTCGCGGGCATCGACGGTCACCGTGTACGCCGTGCCGTGACGATCCTGGTTCTGCGCGATCATCGGCGGCAGACCGAGCCGGTCGCAGTCGTCGCCTTCGAGCGGAACGCACAGGTAGCCGGACGTGTAGCGGACCATGAACGCGACGAGTTCAGGCGTCGCCTTCTCCGCCGCGAAGATCAGGTCACCTTCGTTCTCGCGGTCCTCGTCGTCGACGACGACGACGGCCTTGCCCGCCGCGATGTCGGCGATGGCCCGGTCGATCGAGTCCAGTTTCACTTCGGTCTGCTCGCTCATCACTGCTGTCCTTCTGCCCGGCCGGCGCCATGCAGGCGCTCGACGTACTTCGCGATCACATCGACTTCCAGGTTCACCCGGGCATCGGTCGCGGTGATGCCCAGCGTGGTCTCCGACAGAGTCGTCGGAATGAGAGAGACTTCGAGCCAGTCGCCGCGGTCGTCGTCGCGCCCGATCGACGAGACCGTCAGCGAGATGCCGTCGATCGTGATCGACCCCTTCTCGACGACGTAGCGCGACAGGTCTCCTGGGACGGCGATGCGGACGACGGTCCAGTTCTCGGACGGCGAGACGGACACGACAGTGCCGACGCCGTCGACGTGGCCCTGCACGATGTGCCCGCCGAAACGTCCACCCGCTGCCATCGCTCGTTCAAGATTGACGGTCGCGCCGGGTCCGAGGTTGTCGAGTGAACTACGGCGGAGCGTCTCGGCCATCACGTCCACGGTGAACGCTCCGTCGTCGAGTTCGACGACGGTGAGGCACACGCCGTTGACCGCGATCGAGTCGCCGAACGACGCATCGCTCGTCACGAGGGGTCCGCGGATGCGGAAACGTGCGGCTTCTGCGAGGTCCTCGCGGCCGATGATTTCGCCGCGTTCCTCAACAATTCCGGTGAACACCGTCTCTCCTTTGCACAGGTGCGCTCGGGACAGACAGATGACGGCACGGTGCCGCACTGCCGTTCTCTCGTATCCGGACTATGACCGTCGGCTCCGGAATCTCACCAGAATCTGCTGACCTCACATCGTGTCCGATGGGAGCGCTCGCGGGCTCGTCCCTGAGTTGAAGGGCATCACCGCCGGTGGGGACTTTCACCCCGCCCCGAGAACTACCTTTCGAAGGTAGCACGCACATCACAAGGAGCGTGGTACACGTATGGTCCATCGGCGCGAAGCGTCCCACTGTGCGAGAGGAACTCCCCCGAAATGTCCGTCAACGACACCAACACGCCAGCTCACGACGCCTCGAGCTTCCTCCGGCAGTACTGGCTGCCGATTGTGATCACTGTGATCGCGATGATCTTTATCGCCACGAACACCGACTCGGCTCAGTTCACCGCGCTCTGGTGGAACCTCGACGCACCCCTGTGGCTGATGCTCGCGGTCGTCACGCTGATCGGGTTCGTCGTCGGCTGGTTCGTCGGACGACGCAGCAGGCGTTAATCCGTCCGTGGATGCAGGACGACGAGCAGGTCGTCGCCCAGGACCTCGACGGCCCCGCGCTCGAAGCGGTGCGCATCGGTGAGTGTGTGAACGCATCCGTCGTCCACGGATGCGGCGCCCCCGCCGAGAAGCGTCGGCGCGAGGTAGACCTGCACTTCATCGGCGAGACCGGCGGCCAGGAAGGAGCCCACGATGCGCGGTCCGCCCTCGACGATCACCCGGAGCGCGTCCGGCAGCGCTTCGAGCACGTCGCGCGGATCGTGTGACCGCACCTGGAGGAAGCCGTTCTCACCGCTGCGGAGTCGTGCGCCTGCCGGAACGTCGCGGCGCCCCATGACGACTCTCGTCGGTTGATGCGGATACAGCGAACCGTCGGGACGTCGGGCGGTGAGCGACGGATCATCGGTGATCGCGGTGCCGGTGCCGACGACGATGGCGTCGACCGCGGCGCGCTCACCGTGTGCGTGTTCCCGGGCCTGCGGTCCGGTGATCCACCGGCTGGTCCGGTCAGGTGCAGCGATCCGCCCGTCCAGCGTGGAAGCCACTTTCACGGTCACCATCGGCCGCCCATGGCGCTGCCGAAACAGCCACGCTCGCAGAGGGCCCGCCTCGACGACGCCGGCGAGCACTCCCGCCGTGACCTCGACGCCCGCATCGAGCAGAGTCTGCGCACCACCGGAAGCCGTCGGGTTGGGATCGGTGACGGCGTAATGCACGGCGGCGACGCCCGCGTCGATGAGCGCCTGAGCGCACGGACCGGTGCGACCTGTGTGGTTGCACGGTTCGAGCGTGACGACCGCGGTGCCGCCGAGCGCCGCGTCACCGGCAGCGCGCAACGCCATCACCTCGGCGTGCGGACCGCCGGGCGGCTGGGTATGCCCGACACCGACGACCATGCCGTCGGCGTCCAGGATCACCGCCCCGACCGGAGGATTCGGCGAGCTCGACCCTCGGGCGTTCGCCGATTCGGCGACCGCTCGGCGCATCGCGGTCTCGATCATCGCCGGTCAGGCGTTCTCACGGACTGCGGTGGCCTTACGACGCAATTCGGCGACACGGGCCGCGGGATCGTCACCGCCGTACACGGCCGAACCGGCGACGAAGCAGTCGACGCCGGCCTCAGCGGCCTGCTCGATCGTCGAGTCGGCGATGCCGCCGTCGATCTCGACGAGAAGGCGGAGATCCCCGCGGTCGATGATCTTGCGGATCGCCCGCACCTTGTCGAGGACCTCGGGCATGAACTTCTGCCCCCCGAACCCCGGTTCCACACTCATCACGAGCAGCGTGTCGAAATCGCGAAGGATCTCCAGGTACGGCTCGAGTGCAGTCCCCGGCTTGAGTGCGAGCCCTGCCTTGCCGCCTGCGGCGCGGATGTCGCGAGCCACCGACGACGGATCGTCCGTGGCTTCGGCGTGGAACGTCACGTTGTAGGCGCCCGCCTCTGCGTACGGCGGCGCCCAGCGTCCGGGGTCGGCGATCATCAGGTGGCAGTCGAGCGGGATGTCGGTGGCCTTCAGCAGACTCTCGACCACCGGCATGCCGAGGGTCAGGTTGGGCACGAAGTGGTTGTCCATCACATCCACGTGCACCCAGTCGACTCCGGGGTCGACGTCGGACGGCCCGACGGCCGCGATCTCCGACGCCAGGTTCGCGAAGTCGGCGGACAGGATGGACGGAGCGATCATCGGTGCCGGACGGCCGGGGTTGCACATGGCGACCATCCTAAACCGCGGCCGCGGCCGCTCTACCTCCGACGCGGCTTCGGCCGTGAGCCACAACTGGCCGTCTCAACGACGAACGCTCCACTCCTCGACGAAACCGACACTTCGTCAACAAACGCGGCCTCCCTGAAGGCCGCGTTTGTCAGTGGAGGTCGCGACGGCGCCCCGCCGCGCCGCTCCCCGATGCCCACAGCCATCTATGCCGTTGATCGTGACCACTATGTGGTCACGATCAACGGCACAGATCAGATCGGAGTGCGCAGCGGCTACTTCTTTCGGAGAACGGCGAGGAACATGGCGTCGGTGTCGTGGCGGTGCGGCCAGAGCTGGACATGAGGTCCGACGCCGAACACCGACGCGTCGTTCTCGGCGCCTGCGACGAGCGGACGGGCGTCGACCTGCTCGACCGAGTCGTCCGCCGCGAGAACAGCGTCGATGACGGCGGTCGTCTCGGCAGGATGCGGCGAGCACGTCGAGTAGACGACCACTCCGCCCGGCCGGACGAGGCGCAGCGCCTCGGTGACGAGTTCCTTCTGAAGCTCGACGAGCGCCGGAACGTCCTCCGGCGTGCGACGCCACCGGGCTTCGGGACGACGCCGCAGGGAGCCGAGGCCCGAGCACGGGGCGTCGACGAGCACCCGGTCGTAGCCGGGTTCGAGGCCGGACTCGCGACCGTCTGCGACGTGAACCGTCACGGGCAGTCCGTCGACGACGTTCTCGATGAGCTTCGCGCGGTGGTCGGACACTTCGACGGCGTCCAGGTGTGCACCGTCGAGGTCGGCGAGCGAGCCGAGGAGCGCGGCCTTGCCGCCGGGGCCCGCGCACAGATCGAGCCAGCGTCCCCCGTCCTCTCCGACCCCAGCCCTCGCGGCCGCGACCGCGACGAGTTGGCTGCCCTCGTCCTGGACGCCTGCGAACCCGTCACGGACCGCATCCAGCGAGCCCGGATCACCTTCGGGCAGGTAGACGCAGTACGGCGAGTACCTGCCTTCGTCTCCCCCGCTGATCAGCGCGAGTTCCTCGGCCGTGATCTGGCCGGGGCGCGCGACGAGATGCACGATCGGGCGGTCGTCGTCGGCGGCGAGAGCCGCCTGCAGTTCGCCGATCGAGCCGAGCGAGTCGGCGAACACGTCAGCGATCCACCTCGGATGCGCGTATGCGAACGCGAGGTGTCCGATCATGTCGTCCGCCATCGACGGAGCGAGTGCGTCGATCCAGAGCTGCTCGTCGCGCTGGCTCACTTTGCGGAGCACCGCGTTGACGAAGCCGGCCTGGCCCATGCCGTGCTCGGCACGAACGAGATCCACCGACGTCGAGACCGCCGCGTGAGAGCCGATCCGGGTGCGCAGCAGCTGGTAGGCGCCCAGACGCAGCACGTCGAGGAGGTCACCGTCGATGTCAGCGACCGGTCGCCCGGCCGCCGACGCGATCACCGCGTCCAGCAGGCCCAGGCTCCGCGCCGTTCCGTAGGCGAGTTCGGTCGCCAGACCTCGGTCCCGCGGGTCGAGCTTGCTCTCCCGCAGCAGCCGAGGGAGCAGCAGGTTGGCGTACGCGTCGTCCTTCCGGACCGCTCGCAGCACCTTCAGCGCAACCGAACGTGCTCCATCGACCGGCTTGTCGCGAGTCTTCTTGTCGCGGGGTGCGTCCGACCGCTGCCCGCCCCCTCGCTGGGGTCCGCCTCGTTGGAAACCGCCACCGCGTCGAGGATCAGAACCCCGTCCACCACGAGTCATGCCAGGACACCGTTCTCATCGAGGCGCGTACCGCGCGCCCAGTCGGCGGCGTTCATCGCCTTCTTTCCAGGAGCCTGAACCGTCCCGAGCTTCACCGCACCGGAGCCAGTCCCCACGAACACAGCCTTCTTCGTCACGCCCAGTCGCCCGATCTCGAGTCGGTCCGGGAGCAGCGGATCGGTGTCGGCGATGGTGACGGGGCCGAGTTTGAGGCGGACGTCGCCGAGCGTCGTCCAGGCACCGGGCGCCGGGGTATGCGCACGGATGGTCCGGTCGACCACGTGCGACGGCAGATCCCATCGGACACGGGCGTCGTCGACGGTGATCTTCGCAGCATGGGAAACGCCGTCCGCGTCCTGCGGAACGGGCGAGAGTTCACCTGCCGCGATGCCGTCGACGACTGCCTTCGTCAGGCTCGAACCGGCGGTCGACAGCCGCGTCAACAGATCACCCGAGGTGTCGGTGCTCCGAATGCGTTCGGTGAGCGTTCCGTACACCGGGCCGGTGTCCAGCCCGGCCTCGAGGCCGAACACGCTGGCACCGGTGAACTCGTCGCCGGACGCGATCGACGCTTGGACCGGTGCCGCCCCGCGCCACGCGGGCAGGATCGAGAAGTGCAGGTTCACCCAACCGTGGACGGGCATGTCGAGCACGTCCTGCGGGATCAGACCACCATAGGCGACGACGACGCCGAGATCAGGCGCCCAACGACGCAGTGTCTCAGCAACCTCCGGCTCAGACATGCGGCGCGGAGTGATCACCTCGATGCCGTGCTCGTCAGCGACCACACCGACCTCGGACCGGACACTCTTCCGGCCGCGTCCAGCCGTGGTGTCGGGGCGCGTGATGACCCCGACCACCTCGTGATCGGCCGAGTCGATCAACTCCTGCAGGGTCGGTACAGCCACATCGGGCGTTCCAGCGAAGACGATTCTCATGATCATCCAATCGTAGGCGGATCGATCTGGACTCGGATGCCCGCCGTGTCGTCATGTCGAGCGTTTCGGATCACCTGAGCTGCGCGCAGAGCGTCGGCCAACGTCCGTCCGACAGCTCGCGGTGTGCGCAGCAGGACTCGTTCGACGTCGCCGTCCCCGTCGAGCCCCGCAGGTCTGCGGACCCCGGCCGGGAGCGGCACGGGTCCGAGTTTCTCGGCACTCGGCGGAAGACTCACGAGATCGCAGAACGCGCTGACCGCTGTCGCCGGGCCGTCGATCGACGCCATCGTGACTGCGGGCGGAAAGCCGAGTTCGTAGCGCTGTTCAAGTTCGAATGCGGCGTAGCCGATCGGATTCCACGAGATCAACGCCTGTACCTGAGCCCCCGACGAATTGGCGACGATCACGACTCGTCCGCCGTCGTTCCGCGACCGGACGAGAGTGCCGATCGCCATCCAGCCGCGAACGGCCTCCTCCCCGGCACGGAGATCCTCACGATCGAGTTGTGCCCAGGTGTCGAGGATCACCGCGGCGCCGTAGCCACCCGGCACCCGTGGTGCTGCTCCGGGCGTCGCAACCACCACACGAGGCCCCTCCGCGATCTCGTCGACGATCTTCGCTCCTCCGGATGTCACGATCGGCACCCCGGCGAACGCCTTCCCCAGTTCTTCCGCGGTCCGCTTGTCGCCGATCATCAGCGCGCGGACCGCCTTGCCGCCGCACGACGGGCAGACGAACCGCAGTTCGGGTCGCCCGCACCACCGACACGCGAGGTCTCCGCGCTCGTTCATCGAGACCGGACCGTGGCAGACGCGGCACCGGGCGTGCTCGCGGCACTTGGCGCACGCCACCGACGGAAGGTACCCACGGCGCGGGACGCTGAACAGCACCGGCAGCCCGGCCTGGAGAGCCTTCCGTGCCGCCATGAAAGCGGTCGCCGGAATGCGGGCCGATCGGGCGAGCGGGTCACCGCCGAGCCGACGGTCGTCGTCGGCGACTCCTTCGATCAACGGCGCCGCGGAACGGATGTCCTGTCGGGATGCGGTCAAGTCATGAGCCCACCCCGAACTGACGAGCGCTTGCGCTTCGGCGGTCCGTGAATGGCCGCCGATGAGCATCGCGGTGCCCGAGGCGTGTGCACGCAGCACTGCCACTTCCCGGGGGTGCGGGTAGGGCGCCCGCGGCTCGTCGAGACTCTGGTCGCCGTCGTCGAAGACCACGGTCAACGCCAGATCGACGACGGGTGCGAACATCGCACTGCGAGTGCCGATCACCACCGACGCCTGCCCGCGCAGCACCGACAACCACCGCCGGTACCTCGCCGACGGGCCCAACCCCGCTGCCAGGCTCACACATCGGTCGCCCAGCAGCGGCGTGCACGCGGCCTCCAACCGGTCGAGGTCGCGTTGATCCGGAACGACGACGATGGCTCCTCGACCTGCGGCGGCGACCGCGGTCACCAGTTCGGCGAGCCGAGCCGCCCAGTCATCACCCGGAAGCACCTGCCACACCGCACGCGGGTGACGATCCTCGATCGTGGCGCGCACAAACGACGCCGACGTCTCGTACGCCGCCCACCCGGCCATGTCGGGTTCGGGAACCGGTGGCGCGCACCCGTGCGCCGGGACGTCCTTCTCGACTCTGGCGTGCCGCGGAGGGATCGCCAGCCTCAGGACGTCCGGCATCGTTCCCGCATACCTGTCGGCGACGGCACGGCACAGCACGGCCAGCTCATCGGTCAACACACGCTCGGGCGACACCACGCGGTCCAACCAGGCGAGCTTTCCCGTGTGCTCGCTGCGCTCCAGGCGTTCGAGCAGATAGCCGTCGACAAGGCGACCGGCGAACCGCACCCGCACCCGCACGCCGGGTTGCGCCGCCGCATCGGACTTCTCGTCGACCAGGTAGTCGAACGGACGGTCCAGATGAGCCAGCGACAGCATCGGCAGAACGCGAGCAACGGGCCGCTGCAATGCAGCGACCCGTTGATTGCGAGTGTCAGTCGGCGAGGACACCTACAGGCCGGCGGCCTTGCGGAGTTCGTCGACACGGTTGGTGCGCTCCCAGGGGAGATCGATGTCGGTACGGCCGAAGTGGCCGTACGCGGCGGTCGGTGCGTAGATCGGCTGGAGCAGCTCCAGGTCGCGCACGATTGCGCCCGGACGCAGATCGAAGACCTCGGCGATCGCCTTCTGGATGGTGCCCGGGTCGACCTTCTCGGTGCCGAACGTCTCGACGAACAGGCCGACCGGTGCGGCCTTGCCGATCGCGTAGGCCACCTGGACCTCGATGCGCTTGGCGAGACCCGCCGCGACCGCGTTCTTCGCGACCCACCGCATCGCGTAGGCGGCGCTGCGGTCGACCTTCGACGGATCCTTGCCGGAGAACGCGCCGCCACCGTGGCGGGCCATTCCGCCGTAGGTGTCGACGATGATCTTGCGGCCGGTGAGGCCCGCGTCGCCCATCGGCCCGCCGAGGACGAAGCTGCCCGTCGGGTTCACCAGCAGGCGTGGGCTGCTCGTGTCCAACGCGACCGGGAGGTCGAGCTCGTCGAACACCGGCTGCAGGACGTTGGCACGGATGTCCGGCGCAAGCATGCCGTCGATGTCGATGTCGGCCGCGTGCTGTGTCGACACGACGACGGTGTCGAGACGGACGGGCACGTCGCCCGCGTACTCGATGGTGACCTGGGTCTTGCCGTCGGGACGCAGGTACGGGAGCGTGCCGTTCTTGCGGACCTCGGTGAGGCGACGCGACAAACGGTGTGCCAGCGCGATCGGCAGCGGCATCAGTTCAGGGGTCTCGTCGGTCGCGAAACCGAACATCAGTCCCTGGTCGCCCGCGCCCTGAAGGTCGAGCTCGTCCGCGCTTTCGCCGGTGCGCGCCTCGTGGGAATCGGTGAGTCCCTGAGCGATCTCCGGCGACTGCGCGCCGATCGCGACGTTCACGCCGCACGATGCTCCGTCGAACCCCTTGGTGGACGAGTCGTAGCCGATGTCGATGATCTTCTCGCGGACGATCGTCGGGATGTCGACGTAGCCGGTCGTGTTGACCTCGCCCGCGACGTGCACCTGACCGGTGGTGACGAGGGTCTCCACCGCCACCTTGGCCTTCGGGTCCACGGCGAGCAGGGCGTCCAGGATCGAGTCGCTGATCGCGTCGCAGATCTTGTCGGGGTGCCCTTCAGTCACGGACTCGCTGGTGAACAGGCGGGACGCTGAGGCGGTCATCGGTTCCTCTCGGGATGCAATTCTGCAGGGCTGTGCCCCGCACTCTCTTTCGACTGTGCCAGACGCTCGATCAGAGGTCTGAGTCAGCCGCACGCCCACCATTCGGCACGACGGCGGCCACTTCGTCAAGGATTCTGCTCGCCATCAATGTCTTGGACCCGAACGGCAACGCCGTCTCGCGGCCGTCGGCGGTCAGCACCCAGCCGGTGTTGTCCTCCGTGCCGAACGCCTTGCCGTCGCCGACAGCGTTGACGATGAGCAGGTCACAGCCCTTGCGGCGCAGCTTCGCGCGTCCGTGATCGAGGACTCCCCCGTTCTCGTCCCCGGTCTCGGCGGCAAAACCGACAATGAGGGTGGCGGCGGGAATCACACCGTCGTTCCTCGACCGGACGAGCCCGGCGAGGATGTCGGGATTCTCGGCGAGGGTGATGGGCGCCGGTCCGTCCGCGCCCTTCTTGATCTTCGATCCGGCGACACTGATCGGCCGGAAGTCGGCGACTGCGGCCGCCATGATCACCACATCCGCGTCGACAGCCCTGGCGTGCATCTCACGTTCCAGTTCGACCGCGGAGTCGATGTGGACCACGTCTACGGCGGCGGGCTCGCCTGGATTGCTGGTGGCGCCTGCGACGAGAGTGACGTGCGCACCCCGCTGCGCCGCAGCCCGGGCGAGCGCATAGCCCTGCTTGCCGGAACTGTGGTTGCCGAGATATCGAACGGGATCGAGCGGCTCTCGGGTGCCTCCTGCGCTGACGAGCACCCGGCGGCCTGCGAGGTCGTACGGGAGCGCATCGGCGCGGTCGAGCAGGAGATCCCCGAGCAGACCGATCTCGGCGGGCTCGGGAAGGCGGCCTGCGCCGGTGTCGGCGCCGGTGAGACGACCGCTCGCCGGTGTCATGACGGTGACTCCACGCTCTCGCAGTGTCGCCACGTTCGCCACTGTCGCCGGATGCTCCCACATCTCGGTGTGCATCGCCGGAACGAACATCACCGGGCAGGTGGCTGTCAGCAGCGACGCTGTCAGCAGATCGTCGGCGCGGCCTGCGACTGCCCTCGACATCAGGTCGGCGGTGGCCGGAGCCACGATCACGAGGTCGGCGTTGCGACCGAGCGCCACGTGAGCGACTTCGTCGACGTCGTCGAACACCTCGGTGCTCACCGGGTTGCCGGACAGCGCCTCGAACGTCGCCTTGCCGACGAAGTTCAGCGCAGCACGTGTGGGAATCACCCGGACGTCGTGTCCGGCCTCGGTGAAGTGCCGGATGACCGAACACACCTTGTAGGCGGCGATCCCCCCGCCCACCCCGATCAGGATGTGCGACACGTGGCGGCTACTCGCCTTCGGTGTGCTCGAGCAGGTCGGAGTGGATCTCACGCATCGCGATCGAGAGCGGCTTCTCCTGGACGCCCGGCTCCACCAGCGGACCGACGTACTCGAGGATGCCCTCTGCGAGCTGGTTGTAGTAGTCGTTGATCTGACGCGCACGCTTGGCCGCGTAGATGACCAGGGCGTACTTCGACGAGGTGCGCTCGAGCAGTTCGTCGATCGGCGGGTTGGTGATGCCCAGCGGCGTGTCGTAGACGGGCTCGTCGACGACGGTCGGATCGATCTCTGTCTGAGTGCTCAAAACTTCTCCTGCGCAGTATTGTGTGCCGGCCGCGATTCGCTGCGTGGCCCGACCAGCAATTTTAGCAATTCTTCGGCCGAGGTGTCGACATCGTGGTTCACCACGACGTGTCGGAACTCGTCACGGGCCGCCATCTCGACACGCGCGGTCTCCAACCTGCGGGCGATGACGTCGTCGTTCTCGGTGCCCCGGCCCGTGAGACGAGCGACGAGCTCGTCCCAACTCGGCGGTGCGAGGAACACCGTGATCGCTTCAGGCAGATGCTCCCTGACGTTCCGTGCGCCGACCAGGTCCACCTCGACCAGTACCGGGAGGCCCGCGTTCAGCGCTTCCTCGACCGGTGCGGCCGGAGTGCCCGAGCGTTGGATTCCGCCGTGGATGTCCGCCCATTCCAACATCTCGTCGGCGTCGATCATCTTGTCGAACGCCTCGCGGGTCACGAAGTAGTAATCGCGTCCGTCCACTTCGCCTGGACGGGGGTCGCGTGTCGTCGCGGAGACGCTGAAGTACAGGTCGGGCAACAGTTCACGGAGCCGACGGACGACGGTCGACTTACCAACGGCCGAGGGGCCGACCAGTACAACCAGTCGGCCCCTCGGACGGGTTCTAGATTCAGGCACGCTCAGGAGCTGAACTTCTCGAGCAGAGCCTTGCGCTGACGATCGCCGAGGCCGCGCAGACGGCGGGTCGGAGCGATCTCCAGCTCGGTCATGATCTCCTGCGCCTTGACCTTGCCGACCTTCGGCAGGGCCTCGAGGAGAGCCGAGACCTTCATCTTGCCCAGGATCTCGTCGTTCTCAGCGTCCGCGAGGACCTGCTTGAGGTCGGTGCCGCCTCGCTTGAGACGCTCCTTGAGCTCGGCACGCACACGGCGAGCCTGGGCCGCCTTCTCAAGCGCGGCAGCGCGCTGCTCATCAGTCAACTGGGGAAGAGCCACGGTTCCTCCGTCTTTCGTTTTCGACAGTTCGGGTTGTCCACGTGACGCTATCAGCGTCTCGTGGTGGTTCGCCGTAGGGCTGTGAAGACCCCCGGCGATCACAACGAGCGTAACGCTCGCCGCTGAGACCAGCCCAAACGGTACCCCGCTGACCGGCGAGTCCGCATCAACCACCCCGGGCGCGCCGCCGAATGAGGGACTTTAGTAGCGTGCCTGCCATGTTCAGCGACCTGCGCACCATCGCGCGTGTACTCCGCGACGACTTCGCCCCACGCACCGCATCAGAGTCGGTGGTCGTCGTCGACCGCCCACACGGACGTCTCCGCAGGTACGGGACGGCGCAGCAGCTCGACGATGCGCGCGCGGCAGGCACTGTTCCGGTGGTTCTGGTGCCGCCGCTGGCGGTTCCGGCGAGCTGCTACGACCTCGCGCCCGGAGCCGATCCGGCGAACTCCGTCGTCGAGTTCCTGCTGTCGACGGGAACCATTCCGTACGTCGTCGACTTCGGCGATGTCGGTTACGCAGATCGCCATCTCGGCTTCGACGACTACTTCGACACATTCGTTCCGCGGGCGATCGCGGACGCCGTCGACGACTTCCGAGCCGGTCCGGACGCCGTCGACCTCATGGGGTGGAGTCTCGGCGGAACCGTGTCGATCCTGACCGCCGCATACCGCAAGGAGCTGCCCATCCGGTCGGTGATTACCGTCGGCACTCCCCTGAACTACATGAAGATGCCGATGTACTCGGCGGTCCGGAAGCTCCTGCGCCCCGTCGGCGGGCAACCGCTCGGCGCAATCGCGCGAGCTATCGGAGGCATTCCGGCGCCGTTGGTCCAGCTGTCGTACCGAGCGACGAGCTGGCAGCGTGAACTCCGCAAACCGAAGTACATTCTGGACAACATCGATGACCATGACGCGCTCATCCGGATGCAGGTGATCGACCGTTTCCAGGACTCTATGCCCGGCTACCCCGGACGACTCACCGAACAGATGTTGGTGAACCTCGTCATTCGGAACGAGATCGGCGAAGGCGTGCTTCACCTGGGCGGACACACGGTGGACGTCCGTACGCTCACCGCTCCAGTGTTCACGGTCGGCTCGCACCGGGACGCAATCGTGAGCCACGCAGCAGCAGCGTACGGTCAGGAACTCTTGACCGGCTCGGCGCACGTCGAGTTCCACACCGTGGAGTCGAGCCATCTCGGCCTGCTCACCGGCCCGGACGCCGCAGCGCACACCTGGCCTGCCATCGCCGCCTTCCGCGCGAGCCTCTGACGCGGTTCTGGTTGCGGGTGCGGACCTTTCGACTCGCTTCGCGGGTCTTGAGCGAGCCCGCGAACCGAAAGGCGCTCAAGGAGCAGTAGGGCTAGCGGGCTTCCTTACTGCTCCTTGAGCGAGCGAAGCGAGTCGAAAGGTCAGGACAGCGCGTTCTCGATCTCGTCGCGAGTCGCTTCGACTGCGGCGCGGAGCGCGGCCGAGTCGGGACCCGAGCGGAGGATGCTGCGGCTCGCCGCGGGCAGCAGCCAGGAGAGGTCGGCTCCCTCGAAGATGCGCGCGAGGTCAGCCGCAGTGGCTCCCTGTGCACCGAGGCCGGGCGAGAGGATCGCTCCCCCGAGCGACGCGAGGTCCAGACCGTGCTCACGCGTGGCGCCCACGACCACACCGATGGTGCCCGGCGATGCGGCGTTCACCTCGGCAGCGGCGTCCACGATCGACTGAGCGACAGTTCCGCCGGTCTCGACGGTCGACTGCTGGAGTCCCCCGCCTTCCGGGTTCGACGTCCTGGCCAGTACGAACAGTCCCCGATCCGCGTCGCGCGCGGCCGTGACCGCCGGGGCGAGCGAACCGAAGCCGAGGTACGGAGACACGGTGACGGCGTCACTGCACAGCGGCGACGCGTCGTCGAGCCAGGCCGTCGTGTACGCGGCCATCGTGGAGCCGATGTCACCGCGCTTGGCGTCGGACAGCACGATCGCACCGGCCTCGTGGCACCCCGCGATCGTCTCCTCGAGCACGGCGAATCCAGCCGAGCCGAACTGCTCGAAGAACGCCACCTGCGGCTTCACGACCGCGGCGACCGGCGCGATGCCCTCGACGCACGCCTGCGCGAACGAGCGGAGCCCGTCGACCGACACCGACAGTCCCCACTCGGCGAGCAGTGCCGCGTGCGGGTCGATGCCCGCGCACAGCCTGCCCCGAGCGGCGACCGCGTCGGCGTACCGCGGGCCGAAACTCACGCTCCGGCCCGCATCTCGGCGTGACGGCGCTGTAGCGACTGCACGCCCATCGTCTCGCCCAGTGCGGCTTCGATGCCCTGGACCGCGGCGCCTGCGCCCGAGACCGTCGTGATGCACGGGACCGAGGCGCCGATGGCGGCGGCGCGGATCTCGTAACCGTCGACGCGCGGTCCGGACGTGCCGTACGGCGTGTTGATGATCATGTCGACGTTGTGGTCCTTGATCTCGTCGACCACCGTCCGCTTGCCTTCGGCCGCTTCGGCGCCCTTGGCGACCGTGACCACCTCGATGCCGTTGCGGCGCAACACGTCTGCGGTGCCCGACGTCGCCATGATCGTGAACCCGAGATCCGCCAGGCGCTTGATCGGGAAGAGGATCGACGCCTTGTCCCGATCGGCGACGGACACGAAGACGGTCCCGCTGGTCGGCAGCGCACCGCCTGCGGCCTCCTGCGACTTCGCGAACGCACGGCCGAAGTCGCTGTCGAAGCCCATGACCTCGCCGGTCGACTTCATCTCCGGGCTGAGCAGCGAATCGACTCCGGTGCCGTCGGCACGACGGAACCGGTTGAACGGCAGCACGGCTTCCTTGACGGCGACCGGAGCGTTCGACGGCAACGCCGACCCGTCGCCCTCAGCGGGCAGGATGCCCTCGGCGCGCAGTTCTGCGATCGAGCGTCCGAGCATCACGCGGGCACATGCCTTGGCGAGCGGCACCGCCGTCGCCTTCGAGACGAACGGCACCGTGCGGCTTGCGCGCGGGTTGGCCTCGAGGACATACAGCTTGCCGTCGGCCAGCGCGTACTGGACGTTCAGCAGTCCGCGGACACCGATCCCCTTCGCCAATGCGAGAGTCGAACGACGGACCTCGTCGATCTGAGCGGCGCCGAGGGTGATCGGCGGCAGAGCACACGCCGAGTCGCCGGAGTGGATGCCTGCCTCCTCGATGTGCTCCATGACGCCGCCGATGTACATCTCGGTTCCGTCGAACAGCGCGTCGACGTCGATCTCGACGGCACCCTCGAGGAAGCGGTCCACGAGGACCGGACGGTCGTCGGAGATCTCCGTGGCACGCGAGATGTAGTCGGCGAGCGCCTGCTCGTCGTACACGATCTCCATGCCGCGACCGCCGAGCACGTACGACGGGCGGACGAGCACCGGGTAGCCGATGCCTGCCGCGATGTCACGCGCGCCGTCGAAGGTGGTCGCGGTGCCGAACTTCGGGGCGGGCAGACCCGCGTCGACGAGCACCTTGCCGAACTCGCCACGATCTTCGGCGAGGTCGATCGCTTCCGGGCTGGTGCCGACGATCGGGACCCCCGCGGCCTGCAGCCGCGCGGCGAGACCGAGCGGCGTCTGACCGCCGAGCTGGACGATGACGCCCGCGACGGTCCCCGACTCCGACTCCGCGTGGAACACTTCGAGGACGTCCTCGAAGGTCAGCGGCTCGAAGTAGAGACGGTCCGCGGTGTCGTAGTCGGTGGAGACCGTCTCCGGGTTGCAGTTGACCATCACCGTCTCGTAGCCGGCCTCGCTGAGGGTGAGCGCGGCGTGGACGCACGAGTAGTCGAACTCGATGCCCTGACCGATGCGGTTCGGGCCCGAACCGAGGATCAGCACCTTGGGCCGCTCGGTCTGCGGGGCGACCTCGCTGGTCGCTGCCGGGTCGAGTTCGTAGCTGCTGTAGTGGTACGGCGTCTTCGCCTCGAACTCTGCGGCACAGGTGTCGACAGTCTTGTACACCGGGCGGACACCGAGGCCCACGCGGTGCGCACGCACCGCGTCCTCGTCGACGAGCACCGTGTCGCCGCCTGCGACGCGCAGCGCGGCGATCTGCCGGTCGGACAGTCCCGTCGTCTTCGCCAGACGCAGGAGGTCCTCGTCGAGCGTCGCCGCGTCGCGCACCTCGTGGCCCAATTCGCGGACGCCGTCGATCTCGGCGAGGAACCACGGATCGATCGCGGTGACCTCGTACAGCTTCTCGATGCTCACACCGGCTTCGAGCGCCAGCATCAGCTTCAGCATGCGGCCGTCGCGCGCCACGGCGATGTCGGCGAGCAGTGCGTCGACGTCGAGCGTCGCCGGGTCGGGCCGGTCGGCCTCGGTCCAGAAGCCTGCGGCCTTGGTCTCCAGCGAGCGCATCACCTTGCCGAACGCCTCGGCGAAGCTGCGACCGAGGCTCATCGCCTCGCCGACGGACTTCATCGTGGTGGTGAGGGTGTCGTCGGCGCCGGGGAACTTCTCGAATGCGAAGCGCGGCGCCTTGACGACCACGTAGTCGAGCGACGGCTCGAACGCGGCGGGCGTCACCTTGGTGATGTCATTGGTGATCTCGTCGAGCGAATACCCGATGGCGAGCTTCGCCGCCATCTTCGCGATCGGGTAGCCGGTGGCCTTCGATGCGAGAGCCGACGACCGTGAGACGCGGGGATTCATCTCGATGACGACGAGGCGACCGTCGACGGGGTTCTGCGCGAACTGGATGTTGCAGCCGCCGGTGTCGACGCCGACCTCCCGAAGGATGTCGATCGAGAGGTCGCGCATGATCTGGTACTCGACGTCGGTGAGGGTCATCGCGGGCGCGACCGTCACCGAGTCGCCGGTGTGGACACCGACAGGGTCGACGTTCTCGATGGAGCAGATGACGACGACGTTGTCCTTGTTGTCGCGCATCAGCTCGAGCTCGTACTCTTTCCACCCGAGGATCGACTCCTCGATGAGCACGTTGGCCGTCGGGGACGCGGCGAGGCCGCCGCCCGCGATGCGGTCGAGGTCGGCGTCGTTGTACGCCATGCCCGAGCCGAGTCCGCCCATGGTGAACGACGGGCGCACGACGACGGGGAACCCGAGGTCGTCGACGGTCTTGCGGACCTCGTCCATCGTGAAGCACACGGCCGAACGAGCGCTCTCGCCGCCGACCTTGGTCACGATGTCCTTGAACATCTGACGATCCTCACCACGCTGGATGGCGTCGAAGTCGGCGCCGATCAGCTCGATGTCGTACTTGGCGAGAATGCCCTTCTCGTGCAGGCCGACGGCGGCGTTGAGCGCGGTCTGTCCGCCGAGGGTCGCCAGGACTGCGTCGATGGGATGACCGGCGGCGGCCTCGGTCTGGATGACCTTCTCGATGTATTCGGGGCTGATCGGCTCCACGTAGGTCGCGTCGGCGAACTCGGGGTCGGTCATGATCGTCGCGGGGTTCGAGTTGACCAGCGACACCCGCAGGCCCTCAGCCTTGAGGACGCGGCATGCCTGGGTGCCCGAGTAGTCGAACTCGCAGGCCTGGCCGATGACGATCGGGCCGGACCCGATCACCAGGACGTGGGAGATGTCTGTACGGCGGGGCATCAGGAACGGGTCCCTTCCATGGTGGAGACGAACTTGTCGAAGAGGTTTGCTGCGTCGTGCGGGCCGGACGCGGCTTCGGGGTGGTACTGGACGGAGAAGGCCTGACCGGAGATCAGTTCGACGCCCTCGACGACACCGTCGTTCGCGCACACGTGTGAGACTCGGGCGCGGCCGAACGCCGTGTCGAACTCCTCGCCCGCCTCTCCGGCGATGGCGAACCCGTGGTTCTGCGAGGTGATGGCGACTCGTCCGGTGACGGTGTCGAGCACCGGGATGTTGATGCCCCGGTGACCGAACTTGAGCTTGTAGGTGTCGCGGCCGAATGCGCGGCCCATGATCTGGTTGCCGAAGCAGATGCCGAACGTCGGCAGACCGGAGTCGATGACTTCGCTGGTCAGAGCCACCGCGGCGTCGGCGGTCGCCGGGTCGCCCGGACCGTTCGACAGGAAGAATCCGTCCGGGTTCACCGAGCGGATGTCGGCGAGCGTGGCGTTCGACGGCAGGACGTGGACTTCGACGCCGCGCGCCGCGAGCATGCGCGGCGTGTTCGCCTTGATGCCCATGTCGAGCGCGGCGACACGCAGCTTGGCCTGCCCGCCTGCGGCTTCGACCACATACGGTTCGGTGGTGCTGACCTCGGCTGCCAGGTCGGCGCCGGCCATCGACGGCTGCGCCCGCACCGCGTCGAGCATCTCGTCGACCGAGCGGAGCGCGTCGCCGGAGAAGATGCCCGCGCGCATCGAACCGGTGTCGCGGAGGACGCGGACCACGGCGCGGGTGTCGATACCGGAGATGGACACGACGTCCTGGTCGGCGAGTTCACCTTCGAGGGTCGAACCCGCGCGCCAGTTGGAGACGCGACGGGTGGGGTTGCGCACGGCGTAGCCCGCGACCCAGATCTTGCCCGGATCGTCATGGTCGATGAAGTCCGCCGACCAGCGGACTGACGACCGCTTGCCGAGCAGGCTCTCGCTGTCCTCGGTGTTCCAGCCGGTGTTGCCGATCTGCGGAGCTGTGGCCACCACGATCTGCCGGTGGTAGCTGGGGTCGGTGAGCGTCTCCTGGTATCCCGTCATCGCGGTGCAGAACACCGCTTCGCCCAGGGTCTCGCCGGTCGAACCGTAGGCGCGCCCGGTGTAGACCTGGCCGTTCTCCAGCACCAGTACTGCTTTGCTCATCTCTTACGAATCCTTCTTCTCAGGTGCCGGCGTGGTCTCGGTGTTCTCGAAGGCCTCGAACGCCTTCTCATTCAGGTCTGCGTACGCGGACGTCCAGTCCGGGTAGACGGTCTTGTCGTCGCCTCGGAGCCCGGAGTCGATCTCGACTCCCGACGGCAGCGCCCAGCGGATCACGAGCACACCGTCGCGGCTCATCACCTTCCCGGCCAGGCCGTTCTCGGTGCGGACTGCGACGAGAGAGTCCCGCGGAATCCAGATCTCCGATGCGCCCTGGCGGGTCAGCAACAGTCCGTCGTTGTACTCGGTCAGCTCGGCCGACGCGCGGTCGCCCTTGTCGCCGACGGCGACGCGGTTCTGCCAACTCGGCGACACCGTGCTCCCGACGTACAGACCGGTGTGCGGGCCGCGGATCGGATCACCGAGGTCGGTCGGTGTCTCCGGGAACGCGCCCAGTTCGTCGATCTGACGGTTGCCGCGCTTGCGCCATCCGCGCAACGCCAACGTCACCAGCGTCAGCCAGATTGCGAGCGCGCCGAGTGCGATCAGCAGGTAATAGAGCCAGTTCGTCACAGCCACCCCTCGACTTCGCTCGGGGATCCGGCGGCGCGGCGCGCGGTGACACGTCCTCGAAGGAAGGTCGCCTCCACAGTGCCGGGCAGAGTCATCGTCTCGTACGGCGTGTTCGCCGACTTGCTGGCGAGATCGTCGCCGTTCACGGTCCACGACGAGTCCGGGTCGATGATTGTGAGGTTGGCCGGCTCGCCGACCGCGATCGGGCGTCCCTGATCGTCCAGTCCGACGATCTCGGCGGGGCGTTCGCTCATCACTCGGGCCACTCCGCGCCAATCGAGCAGACCGGTGCGCACCATCGTCTCGACGACGATCGAGACCGCGGTCTCGAGTCCGAGCATCCCCGGCCGGGCCTGGGAGAACTCGCAACACTTCTCTTGTGAGGCGTGAGGTGCGTGGTCCGTGGCGACGCAGTCGACGATGCCGTCGGCCAGCGCCTGACGCAGGGCGAGCTTGTCACGCTCCTCACGAAGCGGCGGGTTCACACGATTGACGCCGTCGTAGGTCTCCAGCCGCGAGTCGTCGAGCAGCAGGTGATGCGGGGTCACCTCCGCGGTGACGTCGATCCCCTGGCTGCGAGCCCATCGAAGAAGTTCGACGGTGCCTTCGGTGGACGCGTGGGCGATGTGGACACGCGCGCCCGCGTCACGGGCCAGGAGCGCGTCGCGGACCACGATCGACTCCTCTGCGGCGCGCGGCCAGCCTGCCAGGCCGAGGCGTGCGGCAGTCGGGCCGTCGTGCGCGACTGCGCCTTCGGTGAGGCGCGGGTCTTCGGAGTGCTGGGAGATCAGGACGCCGAGTCCGGTCGAGTATTCGAGAGCGCGTTTCATGATCACCGGATCGTGGACACACTTGCCGTCGTCGCTGAACAGGCGGACCTTGGCGGCACCGGAGGCCATCATGCCCATCTCGGCGAGTTGTTCGCCCGCCAGGCCGACGGTGACCGCACCGACCGGGTGGACGTCGACGAGGCCGACTTCCTGACCGAGGCGCCACACCAGATCCGTGATCGAGGAGTTGTCCGCGACGGGAGCGGTGTTGGCCATCGCGAACACTGCGGTGTAACCGCCGCGGGCGGCGGCCCGCGATCCTGACTCGACGGTCTCGGTGTCTTCTCGGCCCGGCTCACGCAGGTGAGTGTGCAGGTCGACGAAGCCGGGCAGCAGGACCCCTCCGCGCCCGTCGACGGTCTCCGCACCGTCGGGTGCAGTGAGACCGGAGCCGATCTCGGTGATCTCGCCGTCGACGACGGCGACATCGACGGGCTCGCCGTCACCGTAGGGTCGAACGTTGGTGATCAGGACCGATCCGGTGGCGGTCACGACTGCTCTCCTGACGTGGTGATCGTAGTGTGGTGCGACGGCTGTTCGTCGGCGCTCGCGAGGAGGCGGAAGAGGACCGCCATCCGGACGTGCACACCGTTGCGAACCTGTTCGAGGACGGTGGCCTGCGGGGTGTCGGCGACGTCGAAGCCGATCTCCATGCCGCGGAGCATCGGACCCGGGTGCAGCAGCACCGCGTCGTCGCGAAGCATCGAGCGTCGGTTGTCCGACAGTCCGTAGCGGACCGAGTACTCGCGGGAGCTCGGGAAGAAGCCGCCGTTCATGCGTTCGGCCTGGACGCGCAGCATCATCACCGCGTCGGCGGCAGGCAGTTCCGCGTCGAGGTCGGTGGCGACGCGGACCGGCCAGGTCTGCACCCCTTTCGGCAGCAGTGTGGGCGGCGCGACGAGCACGACTTCGGCGCCGAGAGTCGACAACAGCAGCGCGTTCGACCGTGCGACACGGGAGTGCAGGATGTCACCGACGATCAGGATCCTGCGTCCGTCCAGGCCCCCGAGACGCTGACGGATCGTGTAGGCGTCGAGCAGCGCCTGTGTCGGGTGCTCGTGCATGCCGTCACCTGCGTTGATCACGCTCGGTCCAGTACTGGGGACTCCGAGGATGTCGCTGCCGTCGTTGGTCCAGCGGGCGATCTGCGCTGCCGAACCCGATGCCGGATGTCGGACGATGAGTGCGTCTGCGCCGAGCGCACGCAGAGTCTTGGCGGTGTCGCGGAGGGACTCCCCCTTGTTGACCGACGAGCTGGACGCGCTGACGTTGATGACGTCGGCGCTCATCCACTTGCCGGCCACCTCGAAGGAGACGCGGGTGCGGGTGGAGTTCTCGTAGAACATCGTCATCACTGTGCGACCGCGCAATGTGGGGAGCTTGCGCACCTCGCGTCCGGCGAGGGCCTGTTCGAAGCGCTGAGCCTCGTCGAGGATGTCGATCGCATCGTCTCGCGACAGATCGGCGGTGGAGAGGAGGTGCTTCATCGCAGCACCACCTCGTCGAGCCCGTCGTGCTCGGCGAGATGCACCTGTACGTCTTCATCACGTGAGGTGGGGATGTTCTTTCCGACGTAGTCGGCGCGGAGCGGCAGTTCACGGTGTCCGCGGTCGACCAGAACGGCCAGCTGAACGGCTGCGGGCCGACCGAGGTCGCGGAGTGCGTCGAGGGCTGCGCGGACCGTCCGCCCGGAGAACAGGACGTCGTCGACGAGGATCACGAGCGCCCCGTCGACACCGCCTTCGGGCACCAGCGTGCGCTCGAGCGGGCGGTGCGGTTTGTCCCGGAGATCATCGCGGTACAGCGTGATGTCAAGGTAACCGGTCTCCACGGTCACTCCGGAGAACTCGGCGATCTTGCCTGCCAGGCGCTGCGCGAGGCTGGTGCCGCGTGTTGGGATGCCGATCAGCAGCACTCGGCGTGAACCGACTGCGTCGAGGGCGGTCTTCTCTATGACTTGATGAGCCATTCGCGCCACCGTGCGTCCGACGTCTGATGCGTCGAGCAGGACACGGGGCTGCCCCTTCTCCGGGGTGTGGGCATCATCGACCGGCGGAACCAAGCCGACCTCCTTCTCCGCCTCACTGGACGGGTCGTTAAAGGATTTTCGCTTGAGAGGTAGTCTACTCCGCTGCTGCGGCGGCGCGGACTTGAGGTGCGAGTTCGGCGATACGGCCGAGCACGCCGTTGACGAATGCGGGCGACTCGTCGGTGGAGAGCTCCTTGGCGAGCGTGACCGCCTCGTCGAGAACCACGTGGATGTCGACCTCGTTGGAGTACAGCAGCTCCCAGACCGCGAGACGCAGGATTGCACGATCGACTGCCGGAAGGCGGTGCAGCTTCCAGTTGTCCAAGTGCGAGGAGATCACCGCGTCGATCTGACTCGCGTCGGCGGCGACGCCCTCGACGAGAGTCACGGTGTACCCGGTCATCTCGCCGACGGCGTCGTGCTCGGCGAACCATGCGCGGCGGTCGGCGACCACCTGGGTGGCGGGGACCTCTTTGGCCTCCGCTTCGAACAGGATGTCCACCGCACGCGCACGCATGCGGTGGCGGCCTTTTGCTTCAGTCACGCTTCCACTCGCTTTGCTCGCTCACTAACCAGCTGTTCAGTACTCGCCGATCAGCTGTTGACGCGGCCGAGGTAATTGCCGTCGCGCGAATCGATCTTCAGCTTGTCGCCGGTGTTGATGAAGAGCGGGACCTGGACCTCGGCGCCGGTCTCCAGCGTGGCGGGCTTGGTGCCTCCGGTGGAGCGATCGCCCTGCAGACCGGGGTCGGTCTGCGAAACGACGAGTTCGACGGTGACAGGCAACTCGACGAACAGCGGCGCGCCCTCGTGGGTCGCGACCTGCACGGTCATGTTCTCGAGGAGGAAACGTGCACCGTCGCCGACGGTTTCCGGCGTGATGTTGATCTGGTCGTACGTCTCGCCGTCCATGAAGACGAAATCGTCACCGTCGTTGTACAGGTACGTCATGTCGCGGCGGTCGACGGTCGCGGTCTCGACCTTGACACCCGCGTTGAACGTCTTGTCGACGCCCTTTCCCGTGAGCACGTTCTTGATCTTGGTGCGCACGAAAGCCGGCCCCTTGCCGGGCTTCACATGCTGGAACTCCAGGATCTGCCAGAGCTGGTCGTCCATCTTGAGGACGAGTCCGTTCTTGAAGTCGGCGGTCGTCGCCATGAATGTTCTCCTCGCGGTTCGCCTGCCCCGGTGGGGGCCGGCTGCTGTCTACAGGACGCGGAGCGCCCTGGATGTGGTCGTCAGCGACGTCGGTCCGGCGTCGGTGACAACAAGGGTGTCCTCGATCCGCACGCCTCCGCGTCCCGGCAGGTAAATACCTGGTTCGACGGTGACCGTTGCGCCGTCAGGCAGTGTACCGCTCGCAGCGGCCCCGATTCCCGGTGCTTCGTGTATCTGCAGGCCCACGCCGTGCCCGAGCCCGTGCACGTAGTACTCGCCGTACCCGGCGTCGGTGATGATCCGTCGGGCTGCGGCGTCGATGTCGGCGAGTTCCGCACCGACTGTCAGAGCGTCGCGGCCGGCCTGCTGTGCGGTCAGGACGATGTCGAAGATCTCGGTCTGCCACGCCTGAGGCTCGCCGAGCACAAAGGTCCGCGTCATGTCGGAGTGGTATCCACTCCAGACGCACCCGAAATCGATCTTGACCAGGTCGCCTGCCCTCAGGACGACGTCCATCGGGCGGTGGTGCGGGATCGCCGACATGGCGCCTGTCGCGACTATTGTCTCGAAAGCGATCGCGTCCGCGCCGAGAGCGAACATCTCCCATTCGAGTTCGCGAGCGACCTGGCGTTCCGTACGGCCGGGGGTGATCGCTCCGCGGTCGATCAATGCGGCGAGCGCGGCGTCGCCGACCCGGCACGCGGACGTGATCAAATCCACTTCATCGGCGTCTTTCACGATGCGTAACCGCTCGACTGCATCCGTGACCGGGGTCAACGCCGCACCGACCTCCGCGGCGAGTTCGGCGAGTCGCGAATAGTCGGAGACTGTGACGACGTGACCTTCGATCGCGACGCGCACGCCCGGCCGCTCCGCCGCGGCCACTCGCAGGAGTGCCGACGGGCAGTCACGGTTGATCTCCGCGCGAAGGTCGGCGGCCTGCTCCCCCACCTGGGTGATGTAGCGACCGTCGGTCGATATCCGATCACGGTCACGGTCGGACCCCGCCCACACGAGTGCGGCCCCGTTACTCCCGGTGAACCCTGTGAGATATCGCAGGTTCGTCAGGTCGGAGACGATGATCGCATCGACGTCCGACGCCTCGATCTCGGCGGCGAGTCGGGCCCGACGGTCACCGTGATTTGTTGAAAAGTGCATGTCTGCATTGTTGAACATGTTCTACCCGGCTACTGTGTCCCCATGAGTTCGTGGCTTCTTCGTGGTGTCGTGATGTCCATTGTGCATATCGCCGCCCGCATCATCCTCGGTGCCGTCGTGATTTCCGCACCCCTGTCGTCTCCCCTCGCCCGGTGGCTGACGATTGCGGCATGCATCGTCGTCGCCATCGTGTGGGGCGGCCTGGACGGCCTGAAGGATGCGCGTGCGCATTCCGACCCCGACGACTACGAGGACCTCACTGTCCGCTGGCTCAAGGCAGGCCTGTTCGCAGGTTTCGTGTCCTGCCTGGTGAGCTGGATTCTCGGCACCGTCTGGTTGAACGGCATCGGTCAGGCGAGCCTGCCGATCGAGCTGATCGCCGGCACGTCGTTCATCGCCCTGATCGTCTTCGTGCCGGCCTTCTTCGGCGCCTCGGTCGGCCGTTTCCTGATCCGGCGCGAGCAGCGCAAGGCGGAGCTCGCAGCCGAAGAGGCCGCCGAGGCCAACACCCAGCACGCAGTGCCCGCAGCCTGACCGACCCGCGAACGCCGAACGGCGCCGGACCTCATCGAGGTCCGGCGCCGTTCTTCATCTCAGCTCCTCAGAGCAGGATCGCGCCGCCGCCGGAGGGCTTGCCCTTGGCCACGGAGGAGTACGCGGCCGCGATCAGCGAGGGGTCGGGCGCTTCGAGCCGGCCGGGCTTGGCGAGACCGTCGAGAACGACGAAGCGGATCATTCCCGAGCGATTCTTCTTGTCGCCCGCCATGGTCTTGAGCAACGCGGGCAGAGCGTCTTCGTCGTACGCCGTGGGAAGTCCGACGAGTTCGAGGATCGACCGGTGTCGATCGGCGGTCTCGTCGTCGAGGCGGCCGGCAAGCCGTGCCAGTTCGGCGACGAACACCATGCCGACGGAGATCGCCGCGCCGTGACGCCACTTGTACTGCTCGCGACGTTCGATCGCGTGACCGAGCGTGTGACCGTAATTGAGGATCTCGCGGAGCGACGACTCCTTCAGGTCGGCCGACACGACGTCCGCCTTGACCTGCACCGAGCGCCGGATCAGTTCCGGGAGGAGGTCACCTGCCGGATCGAGCGCGGCCTTCGGGTCGCCTTCGATGAGATCGAGGATCACCGGATCGGCGATGAAACCGGTCTTGATCACCTCGGCGAGCCCCGCGACCACTTCGTTCGGCGGAACCGTTTCGAGGGTCGCAAGGTCGATGAGGACCGCGTCGGGCTCGTGGAACGACCCGACGAGGTTCTTTCCCGCGTCGGTGTTGATGCCGGTCTTCCCGCCGACCGCGGCGTCGACCATCGCGAGGAGTGTGGTCGGGACATGGATGACGCCGATGCCACGCATCCACGTGGCGGCGGCGAAGCCCGCGAGGTCGGTCGCGGCGCCGCCCCCCAGGCTGATCACCTTGTCGTTGCGCATCATCCCGATACGGCCGAATACTTCCCAGCAGAACGCCGCCACCGACAGGTCCTTGCCTGCTTCGGCGTCCGGAATCTCCACACGGTGTGCGTCGAATCCCTTGCCCGCGAGGTACTCGCGGATCTGCTCGGCGGTCTGCGCGAGCGTGGGCTGATAGACCACGCACACCCGGTCGGCGCCCTTCGCGGCGACAGCGACGTCGTCGAGCAGTCCACGTCCGATGGTGACGTTGTACGGCGAGGCCGCACGGACGGCGACGGTGACCAGTTCGGTCATGAGTCCTCCTGTGGCAGGCCTGCCTCGTGCAGGCTTCTGATGATGTCGGTGACGATGTCGTCCACGGGACGGGTCGCGTCGACGGTGAATCCGGCGACACTCTCGTAGGCGTCGACGCGGGAGTGGAGCAGTTTCTCGTACCGTGCGGCCGGTTCGGGGCTCGACAGCAGCGGCCGGTTCGAGCCCTTCACCCTGGCGAAGCCGTCGTCGGCACTGATCTCGAGATACACGACGTGATGGCCCACGAGGGCCTCACGGATCGCCTGCACCGTCGGTGATCCACCACCGAGCGCAACAACACCTGTGCTCTCGGCGAGCACGGCCCGTACGACGTCGGCCTCGACGGCCCGGAAACCGGCCTCGCCGTCGGCGTCGAAGATCTCGGGGATGGTGCGGCCCGAGCGTCGTTCGATCTCGATGTCGGTGTCGACGAACCGCAGTCCGAGTCGATCTGCGACCGCGCGGCCGACTGTGGACTTGCCGGATCCCATGAACCCGGCGAGTACGACGACCGTCACGGGCGCGGTGGACGCGCTTCGACGGCGTCCAGGTATCCGCGCAGGTTGGAGCCGGTCTCGCCGACCGAGTCGCCACCGAACTTCTCGAGCGCCACCTGAGCGAGGACAAGCGCGACCATCGCCTCGGCGACGACTCCGGCGGCGGGCACCGCGCACACGTCACTGCGCTGGTGGATGGCGCTCGCGGGTTCGCCCGTCGTCATGTCGACGGTGGCAAGAGCACGCGGGACGGTGGAGATCGGCTTCATGGCGATGCGGACACGCACGTCCTCACCGTTTGTCATGCCGCCTTCGAGGCCGCCGGCCCGGTTCGTCGACCGCAGCACACCGTCCGCGCCGGGGACCATCTCATCGTGCGCCTGGCTTCCGCGACGTCGTGCCGTCTCGAAACCGTCGCCGACTTCGACGCCCTTGATCGCCTGAATGCCCATGAGCGCGGCAGCGAGCCTCGAGTCCAGACGTGCCTCGCCGCTGACGTGCGAGCCCAGCCCGACGGGGACACCGGTCGCAATCACTTCGACGACGCCGCCGAGGGTGTCACCGTCGCGCTTTGCCGCCTCGATCTCCTCGATCATCGACGCCTCGGCGTCCTTCCCGAAGGCCCGGACGGGGCTCGCGTCGATGGCCTCGAGGTCGGAGGGGCGTGGTGCGGGGCCGGTGTACGGGTCACTGTCGCCGATCGACACGATGTGCGAGACGATCTCGATGCCGAGGACCTGCTTGAGGAAGTTCCGGGCGACGGTTCCGGCCGTCACACGCGCGGCGGTCTCACGGGCGCTCGCGCGCTCCAGGATCGGACGAGCGTCGTCGAAGCCGTACTTGAGCATGCCGGAGTAGTCCGCGTGCCCGGGGCGCGGCCGGGTGAGGGCGGCATTCCGAGCGCTGCCCGCGAGTTCGTCCTCGTCGACGGGATCGGCCGCCATGACCTTCTCCCACTTGGGCCACTCGGTGTTCCCGATCTCGACCGCGATCGGACCGCCGAGCGTCTTACCGTGGCGGACACCACCGATCACGGTCACTTCGTCGGCCTCGAACTTCATGCGCGCGCCACGGCCGTAGCCCAGGCGGCGTCGAGCCAATTGTTCGGCGATGTCGGCAGTGGTGATCTCCACTCCCGCCACCATGCCTTCGACCAGGGCCACCAGGGCCGGTCCATGCGATTCTCCGGCAGTCATCCAACGCAACACGGGTCAATTGTTCCAGAAGGCCCGACGACGGCGGTGACCAGCCATACCAATGTGACCGCGACGAGTGCCGGGCCGTGCGCGACGGCCCGCGTGCGACGTGCGGCGAGGACGATGCCCGTGACGATCGCAGCTCCGACCACGGCCAGCGCGGCGAGTCCCGGATCACCGAGAAGTCCACCGCAGACGAATGCGAGTTTGACGTCTCCCCCGCCGCACAATCTTCGCGCGAACGCGATCGCGTAGGGCGCCGCGCAGACCGCAGCCGCGACTGCGGTGGCCGGATCGGCAGCGCTGAGTGCCGCCACCACGACGACAGCCGGTCCGGTGATCACGTTCGGTATTCGTCCGGTACGCGCGTCGACGACGGCACACACGATGACGGCCGCGGACAGCACGATGGTGATCACGCGGCCAGCATCACCCGGAATCCGCGATCTGACCAGCACGATTTCCACAGGCGTGCTTCACCTGCCGAGTTAGGAGACACGCCCTAGAAGTCACAGAGTGGTGGCGTACGAAACGCACCCCGGTGTCACGTTCCTGCCATGTCGTGAGTTTTCCGTCAGAGTGTGACGCCGACCGCGGCGGCCATCGCCGACCGGGGCGCTGTGAGGCCGGTGAACTGCTCCACCTGGCTGTACGCCTGGTTGAGCAGCATCACGATGCCGCCGACCACAACGCCGCCCGCAGACTCGACGGCCTGAGCGAGCGGGGTCGGCCACGGATCGTAGATGACGTCGACGACGCGTTTCGACGCGGCGAGTGCATCGGCGATCGTCGCCGCCCCGGGTGCCGGGACGGTCGAGATCGTCACGTCGCCGTCGGTGCAGGCCGCGCGCACCGCATCGTCGTCGCCGAAGTCGACCACCCGTGCCCGGACGTCGAGCCGTTCGGCGAGTTCGAGGACGCCGCGTGCCCTCCCCTCGTCCCGCGCGACGACGGCGACGTCGTGGACTCCGACTTCGGCCAACGCTGCGAGCGCCGGGAGCGCAGTGCCACCCGCACCGACGATCACGGCCCGTGTCGCTCCGGTGGGGAGCCCCGCTTCGGCGAGTGCTCCTGTCACGCCGTCGACGTCGGTGCAGTCCGCACGCCAGCCGTCGGGGGTCCGGACCAGCGTGTTCGCAGAGCCGATGAGTTCGGCCCGAGCCGTCCGGACGTCGGCGAACGCGAGTGCCGCGAGTTTGCACGGCATGGTGACGGAGAACCCGACCCAGTCCGAGCCTGCGCCGCCGACGCGTGCCGGCAGTTCGTCGGCGGTCGTCTCGATGGCGTCGTAGGTCCACCCGTCGAGTCCGAGCGCCGCGTACGCCGCACGGTGGAGATCAGGCGATCGGGAGTGACCGACCGGCGATCCGAGGACCGCCGCTCTACTCACAGTTGACCGCCAGCAGGTTGTTCCTGCACGCGACCTGGCGGTTCTTCTTGTGCTGCGCGAACGTCTTCGCGAAGAGCGTCGTGCCCTTCTTGTCGACGGTCACGAAGTACAGCCAGTCGCCCGGTGCCGGGTCTTCGGTCGCCGACAGCGCACGTTCACCGACCGCGCCGATCGGCGTCAGGGGAAGCCCGTCGTGCTGGTAGGTGTTCCACTTGTTGTCGTCCATGTACGACTCGCCGTGCACATCGATGTCGGCGACCGCCGCGGTGTAGTTGACCGTCGAGTCCATCTGAAGTCGGATGTCCTGGTCCAGACGGTTCACGATCACGCGCGCGACCTTCGGGAAATCGTCCTCGTGCTGAGCCTCGGCTTCGACGATCGACGCGATGGTCAGCGTGTCGTACGGCGACTTCCCCGAATTGTTGCCGCTGAGCAGGCCCCACGCGGTGAAGCGGGCGACGCTCCTGGTGATCAAGTCCTTGAGGATGGTCCGCGCGTCGAGACGCGGGTCGATGTCCTCCCACGCGCCCGACGCGATCAGACCCTCGATCCGGCGGTGATCGCCGGTCAGTTCCTTCACCTTCGCCGCAGCCCAGTCGGGCACCCCGAGCTCCTCGGGCGTCGACGTCGCCGCCGCCTGCTGCAACTGTTCGGCGGTCACGCCGTACTCGCGGTCGTCCGTGGTGAACGTGGTCGCCTTCGAGATCATCTGGAACACGCCGGGCCGGGTGGTGCCGTCCGAGCTCTTCTTGGAGTCGAGTTGCAGTCCCTCGGGGACGATGAACCGTCCGACGCGCTTGTCGTCACCGGACATCATCTCCAGTGCCGCCTTGCCCGAGATTCCCTTCGGAAGCGCGTAGAAACCTGCGGACACGCCCGCGCCGCCTTCTGCGGCGTCGACGAAGGCACGCTGGCTGCCGACGACTCCCGCATCGGCGAGAGTCTGACCCACATCGCGGATCGCGGCGTCGGCGGGCACCTCGACGAGCGTCGAACCGGAACCGGTGTCGCTGCTGAAGTCCGTGCGTGAATCGAACACACCGAGCCATTTGAGGCCCAGTCCGCCGACGACGAGAACTGCGACGAGGACGAGCGCACCGATGCCGAGGAGGATGCCTCGGTTCTTCTTCCGCGACGGCATGGCACCACCGTGGACGGGGATCTCACCCGTGTCGGCGTCGTCGTCACGAGACTCGAGGATGTCGGGGACGAACACCGGCGGCTCCGGCCGTTCCTGGGGTTCCTGGGGTTCCGCGGCGGGCGGAACGTCCACCGGCGCAGTGGGCGCGGACTGGGCGTACACCGGTCGGGTGGGCGCAACGTCCGGCACCGCAGGTGCGGCCACCGGCTGTTCCGGCTCCGCATAGAATGGCTCCGGCTCCTGCGGGACCGGCGATGCGAACAGCTGCTGGTCGTTCCCGGTGACGGGCGCTTCGGGGACCGGCGCCTGCGCGTGCGGTTCGTTCAGACGCATCATCGGCTCGGGCGAGGCGTCCCGGTAGCGCACCTCGAAGTACGGCGACGGAGCGCCCTGAGGCGGCTGGGGTGTGCGGTACTCGATCGTCGGATCGGGCAACGCGCTCTCGACTCGAACGATCGGAATGCTCCCCGTCGTCGTCGGGTCGCCGGGCCCACGGCGCCGTCGGCGGCGGTTCCCCTCCTGCACCGCTGAGGGATCGGCGAAGAATCGACGAGGGTCACCGGCGTTGCCGTCCGGGGTGGAACCCGAATGGCGGGGCCGTGCGTCGTCCCCGTGACGGGGCGTACGGTCCTGGTCAGTCACGTCGGTCGGTCCTCCTCATCGGCGTGCCCGCGTCAGCGACGCGCGTCCAGCCATCCCTGCAGAATAGCCACCGCGGCGGCCTGATCGACGACGGCGCGCGCATTCTTCGCCTTCACGCCGCTTGCGCGGAGCGCGGTCGTCGCGGTGACGGTGGTCAGTCGTTCATCGTGATACTCGACGCTCACATCGGGCAACGTGTCTCGGCCCGTCAGCTTCGCCTCGACACGGTCGCCGAATGCGCGAGCCGCCTCGACAGCCGGGCCGTCGGTGTTGCGAAGCGTCCGCGGCAGTCCGACGATCACGCCGATCGCCTCGTACTCGTCGACGATCGCGACAACACGCTCGACGTCGCCGTCGTGTTTCGTCCGCTGGACGGTCTCGACAGGCGTCGCCAGGATTCCGTCCGGATCGCACACCGCGACCCCGACACGGACACTGCCCACATCGATCGCGACACGACGCCCGCGGGGCGTGATCATCGCCCTCCGACGACGTCACGGAGACGGACCAGCGCGGCATCGACACCGGCGGCGTCCGTGCCGGATCCCTGTGCCAGATCGGGCTTGCCGCCACCGCGACCGGCCACGAGCGGCGCAATCTCCTTGACGACGTCCCCCGCCTTGATACCGGCGGCGCGTGCTGCGTCCGTCGTACCCACCGCGAACGGCACCTTGTCACCATCAGCCGAGAACAGCGCGACGACCGCATTGCGGTCGGCGACGCGCCCACGAAGGTCGGTGACCAGGGTCCGCAGGCCGTTGGCGTCCACACCGTCGGCGACGCGGCCAGCGACCACGAGGGTCTCGCCGATGGTCTGCGCCTGGTCGATCAGGCCCGACACCGCTGCGCGGGCCTGATCGGCTTTGAGTGCGTCGAGCGCCTTCTCCGCCTCGCGCAGCTTCGCGACGAGTTGGTCGACACGATCGGGCACCTGCTCCGACGGCACCTTGAGGCTCGACGCGAGGCCGGCCATCAGCGCACGTTCACGCGACAGGTACCGGAACGAGTCCATGCCGACGTATGCCTCGACTCGTCGGACACCCGAGCCGACCGACGACTCGCCGATGAGCGTGATGGGGCCGATCTGAGCCGAGCTGCCGACGTGCGTTCCGCCGCACAGTTCCATCGAGAAGGGTCCGCCGATCTCGACCACGCGCACGCGGTCGCCGTAGTTCTCGCCGAAGAGCGCCATCGCGCCCATCGCCTTGGCCTTGTCCAGGTCGGTCTCGAAAGTGTTGACTCCGAAGTTCGCCTCGACTGCCTCATTGCTGATCTGCTCGATCTGCGCACGCTGGTCGTCGGTGAGACCGCTGCCCGCGTGGAAGTCGAAACGCAGGTACCCGGGACGGTTCAGCGAACCGGCCTGAGTGGCGGTGGGTCCGAGGATCTGCCGGAGAGCGGCGCCCACGAGGTGAGTACCCGAGTGCCCCTGCGTTGCGCCGTGGCGCCATGCGGCGTCCACGCTGGCTAGCACGTCGGCGCCCTCGGTGATCTCGCCCTCGTCGACGATCACGCGGTGCAGCCACACCTGCTTGCCGACCTTCTGGACGTCCTTCACCGACATGCGCACACCGTCGGATGTGGTGATGACACCCTGATCGGCGATCTGGCCGCCCGACTCCGCGTACAGCGGACTGCGGTCGAGGATCACTTCGAGTTCGGTGCCCGGAACCGCCGAACGAACACGTTCGCCGTCGGCGACGAGCCCGAGGACGCGAGCTTCGGACACGAGTTCGTCGAATCCGGTGAACACAGTCGGGCCGCGGTCGAGGAACTCGCGATACACGGTCTGGTCGGCGTGCGACGCCTTGCGCGAACTCGCGTCGGCCTTGGCGCGCCTGCGCTGCTCGGCCATCAGCTCGGTGAAACCGTCACGGTCCACCTCGAGGCCTGCCTCGGAGGCCATCTCCAGGGTCAAGTCGATCGGGAACCCGTACGTGTCGTGCAGAGCGAACGCGTCGTCGCCGCTGATCCGCGACTTGCCCGACGCCTTGGTGGCGTCTGCGGCCTCGGAGAACAGCTTGGAACCCGCGGCGAGAGTCTTCGCGAAGCTCGTCTCCTCACCGACGGCGACCGACACGATGTGTGCGCGCTGTTCGGCGAGGTTCGGGTACGACGGGCTCATCAGATCGATGACCGCCTCCACGATCCGTCCCATCGTCGGCTGGTCGGCGCCCAGCAGACGGACCGACCGCACCACGCGGCGGAGCAGGCGACGGAGAACGTAACCACGTCCGTCGTTGGAGGGGACCACGCCGTCGCCGATCAACATGACCGAGGTGCGGGCATGGTCGGCGATCACGCGGAAGCGGACGTCGTCGTCGTGGTTGCCTGCACCGTAGCCGCGGCCGGTCAGCTCGGCGGCGAGGTCGATGATCGGGCGGCACAGGTCGGTCTCGTAGACGTTGTCGACACCCTGCAGGATGCAGGCGACTCGTTCGACGCCCATGCCCGTGTCGATGTTCTTCTTCGGCAGCGGGCCGAGGATCTCGTAATTGTCCTTGCCGCCGCCCTCGCCGCGGATGTTCTGCATGAACACGAGATTCCAGATCTCGATGTACCGGTCCTCGTCGGCCTCGGGGCCGCCTTCGACGCCGTACGCCGGGCCGCGGTCGTAGAAGATCTCCGAGCACGGTCCGCACGGGCCGGGCACACCCATCGACCAGTAGTTGTCCTTGAGGCCACGTCGCTGAATGCGCTCGGCGGGCACGCCGATCTCGTCACGCCAGATGGTCTCGGCCTCGTCGTCGTCGAGGTACACCGTCGGCCACAGGCGCGTCGGGTCGATGCCGTAGCCGCCGTCGTCGACCGAGTTGGTCAGCAGGGTCCAGGCGAACTGGATCGCTTCGCGCTTGAAGTAGTCGCCGAAGGAGAAGTTGCCCGCCATCTGGAAGAACGTGTTGTGGCGGGTGGTGATGCCGACCTCTTCGATGTCCAGCGTGCGCACGCACTTCTGCACACTGGTGGCACGGTCGTACGCAGGAGTCTGATCGCCGAGGAAGTACGGCTTGAAGGGCACCATGCCCGCGTTGACGAACAGCAGATTCGGGTCGTCGAGGATCAGCGAGGCGCTGGGAACCTCGGTGTGACCGGCCCGGATGAAGTGATCCAGGAAACGCTTCCGGATGTCATGCGTCTGCACTGCGGCGGTGTCCTTCGTTGAAGTGGTGATACCGGAACCCGAGTTTACCGGGCTGTGACAAGGGAGTTGACGTCGCACGCGTCAACGACGGCGCGCACGTCCGGCGAGGCCGCGGACGATCGAGCGCAGTCTGCCCACGCGCGGGCCGAGTTCACGTTCGAAGCCGTGGTCGGTCGGCAGGTAGTAATCGACGCCGACCAGCGTGTCCGGTGCGTACTGCTGGGCGAGGACTCCGTCCGGATCGTCGTGTGGGAAGCGGTAGCCGACGGCGTTGCCGAGCTTCTTCGCTCCCGCGTAATGACCGTCGCGCAGGTGTGACGGAACCGCACCCGCCTTGCCCGACGAGATGTCGGTCATGGCGGCGCCGAGCGCTGACGTGACCGAGCCCGACTTCGGGGCCGTCGCGATATGGATGGTGGCCTGCGCCAACGCGAGCTTCGCCTCCGGCATTCCGACGAGTTGCACCACCTGAGCAGCGGCCACCGCGGTCTGCAGTGCCGTCGGATCTGCCATGCCGACGTCCTCGCTGGCATGGATCATCAACCGTCGAGCGATGAATCGGGGATCCTCCCCCGCACTCAGCATCCGGGCGAGATAGTGCAGGGCCGCGTCGACGTCCGAGCCGCGCATCGACTTGATGAACGCACTGGTCACGTCGTAATGCTGGTCGCCAGAACGGTCGTACCGCACGGCTGCGCGGTCGATCGCCGCTTCGACGTCGGCGACGGTGACGGTCTCCCCGTCGCTGCCGTCGGCGCTCGCCTCGAGTGCGGTCAACGCTCGCCGCGCATCTCCCCCGGCCACCGCGACGAGATGGTCGAGTGCCTCCTCCGACAGCTCCACCGATCCGTCCAAGCCACGCGGGTCGGCGACCGCACGCGCCACGACGTCCTTGATGTCGTCGTCGGTGAGCGACCGCAGCTGCAGCACCAGCGACCGTGACAGGAGCGGAGCCACCACCGAGAACGACGGATTCTCGGTGGTCGCCGCGACGAGCAGCACGATCCGGTTCTCGACTGCGTCGAGCAGCGCATCCTGCTGGGTCTTGGAGAAACGGTGGACTTCGTCGATGAACAGGACTGTCTGTTGGCCTTGAATCAGCCGTCGGCGGGCGACGTCGATGACGGCCCGGACCTCTTTGACTCCGGCGGACAGCGCGGAGAGGGCCTCGAAGCTGCCACCGGTGGCCTGGCTGATCAACGACGCCATCGTCGTCTTGCCGGTGCCGGGCGGGCCGTACAGCAGCACCGACGAGCCGCCGGACCCGGCGATCAGCCGTCGCAGCGGCGACCGTTCGCCGAGGAGATGATCCTGGCCGACGACCTCCTCGAGCGAGGTCGGCCGCATCCGGACTGCGAGTGGTGCGGACGGTGACGGCATCGGCGGGTTCGACCTCTGTGCCGTGCCGATGTCGTCGAAGAGGTCCCCGCCGTCCCCCGACTGGCCGGTCATTCGAACCAGAGACGTTGCAGCGCGCGCCCGACGTCTCGTGCGACGTCTGAGACCACCGGGTCGGCCGACGACCGGGCGAGATCGGCCCAGCGGGCGGTCACGACGCGCGGATCGGCGGTGTGCAGTGCCCAGTCGTCGCCCGACGTGTCCGACTCCAGCATCCAGTAGGTGCCGAGCCACACCCAGAGGGTGCGTGCGGTGGTCAGCAGGTCCCGGAGGGTCTGGTCGTCGGCGAGGGCAGGCCACAACGGGGACACCTCCGCCCGCCACGCGTCGGCCAGAGCCGTCTCCAGCTCGGCGGCTCGGTGCGACGCGGGCTCGGACAGCGCCGACGGGAACGTGGCCAGCGCGTACGCCACGTCGAGGGTGGCGTCGCGGAACGCGCCCCACTCGTAGTCCATGAACTGGACGCCGTCGTCGTTGATCAGGATGTTCTCGGGACCGACGTCCGACGTGCTGAACGCCCGGAACCGGCCGTCGCCGAACAGTGCCAGACCCGCATCGAGCACGGCCCGGAACTCGTCGGGCACACTCACCCCGATCTCGTCGGCGACGTCGGCGGTACGACGCACCGCCTCCGCGGCCTGCGCGTCGATGCCCGACGAGCAGATCGGTGCGTCTCGGCGACCGTCTCCACGGCGGCCGCTGACCCTCAGCAGAGTGTCGAAGTCGTCTTCGCCGCCGAAGGTCGCTGCGTGCATGCGTCCGAGGGCCTGGCCCCACGCGCTCACGCCGCGGCCGACCTCGTCGACGTCGGTCGAGCCGAGCAGGTCGATCATTCGACGGCCGTCGCCGAGATCGGTGAGGACGAGGATCCGGCTGTCGAGGTCGGAGGCCAGCAACTGTGGGCCGGGCCGTGACGCGGTCGGCAGCGCCGTGGCGTACCGGTACGACGCGATCTCGCGCAGCACCTGGTCGGCCGACGAGTGTTCGTCGAACGCTTTGACGACGACGGTGCGGTCGAGCGACACCGGGTTGTCGGCGACTCGGACACGCAGCACGGTGCTGCGGCCCGAGCCTCCGAGATCCTCGGGGTCGTCGATACGGACTCGGCTGCCCGCTCGCCGCGTCAGGACGTCCTGCGCGGTCTCGAGCACCGAATCGATTCGATCATGTGCCACTACGGTCATGATGAGACTCAGGCGTTCGCCTGTCCCTCTCCAGCCGCTTCAGCGGCGGCCTTGGGTGCGGGCTTGAAGTCGATTCCCGACTCCTTGCGCTGTTCCGGCGTGATGGCGGCCGGAGCGTCGGTCAGCGGGTCGACGCCGCCGCCGGACTTCGGGAACGCGATCACTTCGCGGATCGACGACTCGCCCGCGAGGAGCGAGGTGATGCGGTCCCACCCGAAGGCGATGCCGCCGTGCGGCGGTGCACCGTAGGAGAAGGCGTCGAGGAGGAACCCGAACTTCTCCTGTGCTTCCTCTTCGCCGATGCCCATGATCTTGAACACACGTTCCTGCACGTCACGGCGGTGGATACGGATCGAACCGCCACCGATCTCGTTTCCGTTGCAGACGATGTCGTAGGCGTAGGCCACGGCCGCACCCGGGTCGGCTTCGAGGTTGTCGAGGCACTCCGGCTTCGGGGAGGTGAACGCGTGGTGCACCGCGGTCCAGGCACCGGAGCCGACGGCCACATCGCCTGCTTCGACGGCGTCGCCCGCAGGCTCGAACATCGGGGCGTCGACGACCCAGGTGAACGCCCAGTCGCCGTCCTTGATCAGGTCGAGCTTGCGTGCGATCTCGCCGCGTGCCGCACCGAGGAGCGCGCGCATCGGCTTCACGGCGCCCGCGGCGAAGAAGATGCAGTCGCCCGGTTTCGCGCCGACGTGGGCAGCGATTCCCTCACGCTCGGCGTCGGAGATGTTCTTCGCGACCGGACCGGTCAGGGTGCCGTCCTCCTGGACGAGCACGTAGGCGAGCCCCTTGGCACCGCGCTGCTTGGCCCATTCCTGCCACGCGTCGAGCTGACGACGCGGCTGCGACGCACCACCGGTCATCACGACGGCGCCAACATACGGGGCCTTGAACACGCGGAACGGGGAGTCGGCGAAGAACTCGGTGCACTCGACGAGTTCGATGTCGAAACGCAGGTCGGGCTTGTCGCTGCCGAAACGACGCATCGCATCGGCGTAGGTGATGCGCGGGATCGGCGCGGTGATCTCGTGACCGATGAGCTTCCACAGCGATGCCAGGATCTCTTCGGCGAGGGCGATCACGTCGTCTTCGTCGACGAAGCTCATCTCGATGTCGAGCTGCGTGAACTCCGGCTGGCGATCGGCGCGGAAGTCTTCGTCGCGGTAGCAGCGGGCGATCTGGTAGTACCGCTCCATGCCCGCGACCATGAGCAGCTGCTTGAACAGCTGGGGGCTCTGCGGCAACGCGTAGAACGTGCCGGGCTGGAGGCGTGCTGGCACCAGGAAGTCGCGGGCGCCTTCGGGCGTCGACCGAGTGAGGGTGGGAGTCTCGATCTCGACGAAGTCGTGCGAGCCGAGAACGGCACGTGCCGCAGCGCTGACCTGCGAACGCAGACGGATCGCGCGGGCCGGACCTTCACGGCGCAGATCGAGGTAGCGGTGGCGCAGGCGTGCTTCCTCGCCGGGCTGCTCGTCGAGCTGGAACGGCAGCGGCGCCGATTCGTTCAGGACGACGAGTTCGGTGGCGTTCAGTTCGACGGCGCCCGATGCGAGGGCGGCGTTCTCGCTGCCTTCGGGACGTTCCTCGACGACACCGGTCACCTTGACGCAGCACTCGGCGCGCAGGCGGTGAGCTGCTTCGGCGACCTCGTCGTCGCGGAAGACGACCTGCACGAGGCCGGACGAGTCGCGGAGGTCGATGAAGACGACGCCTCCGTGGTCACGACGACGTGCGACCCAACCGGTGACGGTGACGGTCTGCGAGGCGTCCTCGCGGCGCAACGATCCGGCGAAATGCGTGCGGAGCACTGGATTCCTTCCTTGTGCGCAGCGGGGTCGCTGGCAGGATTGGTGACGGTTCCGGTCAATTCTACGGATCGCCACCGACAAAGCGACTTCGGGCCGGACGCTTGGCTTACTGTTAGCCCATGACTTTTCAGGGGAGCGGGCCTCTCGACACCAGTGACGTGTCGGCCGGTGGATCTGGCGGGGGCGGTTTCGGCGGCGGAAAGATCGCCCTCGGCGGCGGTGTCGGCGTGATCGTGACGATCGTCGCGCTGCTGTTCGGCCTCAATCCGGGCGACATCCTGGGCGGCGATTCGTCCAACCAGCAGGCTGCTCCGGGCAGTCAGGGCACGGACAGCGCCGACAGCCGAGAGCTCCAAGCCCACATCGATTCGTGCACGGTGGAGATGGCGAACACCGATGACGTGTGCCGCATCGTCGCGACGAAGGACAGCCTGAACAAGGTCTGGGCCAAGCAGATGCGCGGCTACACCAAGCCGGAGACGAAGATCTTCGCCGGCAACATCTCGACTGGCTGTGGCGCTGCGTCGTCGGCGATGGGCCCGTTCTACTGCCCCGCCGACCGCACCGCGTACTTCGATCCGGCGTTCTTCGCCGACCTGAAGAGGATGGGCGGCTCCGACGGCCCGCTCGCCCAGGAGTACGTCGTGGCCCACGAGTTCGGTCACCACGTCGAGAATCTGACCGGTGTGCTCGCCAAAGGTCAGCGGATGGGCAACGACGGTTCGCGCCGCATCGAACTGCAGGCCGACTGCCTCGCCGGCGTGTGGGCGTACCACGCCGACAAGGGCCCGGACGCGATGCTGAAGCCGCTCACCGAGGACCAGATCGCCACTGTGATCAGGTCGGCCCAAGCGATCGGCGACGACACCATTCAAGGTTCCAACTCGAACCCCGAGGGCTGGACTCACGGATCGTCCACCCAACGCGTCCGCTGGTTCAAGATCGGCTACGACGGCGGCAAGCCGTCCCGCTGCGACACCTTCGCGACGAACGACCTGTAAACGAGGGCTTTAACGACAAACGAGGCACGCATGCGTGCCTCGTTTGTCGTTGAGTGCCTCGTTCAGACACGAATCCCGAGTCGGGCGTAGTGCGAGCGCAGGATGCGCATCAGTCGTCCTCGCCGCAGATCCTCCCAGACCCATCGCACTACGACGAGTCCCAAATCACGAAGCTCGTCCTCGCGGATCTTCTCCCGGATGACGACGTCCTCGGGCTCCTCACCTCGTCGCATGTTCCGCCGATACTTGACGAGACCGTCGAACTCGCCGACGAATACGTCGTCGATGCCGAAGTCGCAACGCGCCGTCCGACCTGACCGAAGGGCATACTCGACCTGCAAGTCGGGCACGGGAAGTCCGTCGTCGATCATCTGGGCTCGACTCCACGACTCCCCTGGCGATTCCGAGCGCCCGTCCGCGAACCCGAAAGCGCGACGAGCGAGGTTCACTCCTCGGCGCCGTTCAGCGAGCAGCTGTCCGATCGCCTCGACATCGGCGTCTCGCGCGAGCGCGCAGTCGAACGCAGTCAGCGCCTGCGCAAAGTTCCTCGCTCCGAGGGCGACGTCGACGACTGTTCGCTCGAGACTAGTCGCCAGTACGCCATCGATCACCACGATCTCGTTGTCGGTCAACGTGCGAGGGTGCACAATCCGTCTCGACTGCCGGTACCCGCCGTCCCCTCGACCGTTTGTCATGTGAATGCGCTCGTGATCCGGGTACAAGAGTCTCAGCCCGTGCAGTGACGCGGCTGACTCATGGCTGAGGACCAGCGGCCCGCACCGCCCCGCGACCAGACTTCGGCGTCGGTACTCCTCTTCTGCAGCTTCTGCCGACGAGCGATCCGTGATCGGCAGCGAATAGTGTCCACGCCCGACAATCAGTAGTTCGCCGCGACGGATCGCGTCCGTGAGCTGCCGCTCGGAGACTCCTGCGTCGAGTGCTTCGCTGCGACTGATGATCCCGTGCTCGTCCGTAGGCCACATATCCAGATTGAAGCCCGAATTCACGGATTCGTCACATACGTTGTCCACAGGCTTGCAAACGAGGCATTCCAGCACAAACGAGGCACGCATGCGTGCCTCGTTTGTCGCTGAGTACCTCGTTTGTCAGATGCCGAGGCGGGAGCGGATCTCTGCGAGGGCGGCGTCGAGGGGCACCTTGTGCTGGTCGCCGTTGGTGAGGTCCTTGATCTCGATGGTGCGTTCGTCGAGTTCGCGGTCGCCGAGGACGAGAGCGAGGCGGGCGCCGGAGCGGTCGGCGGCCTTCATCGCGCCCTTGAGGGCGCGGTCACCGTATGCGAGGTCGACTTTCACCCCGGCTGCGCGAAGCTCACCGGCGAGAGCGACGAGCTCGGCTTTGGCCGCTGCTCCCATCGGCACGCCGAACACGTCGACACGCCCGACTCCGGCGACGGAGACGCCTTCCGCCTCGAGCGCGAGGACAGTGCGGTCCACACCGATGCCGAAACCGATGCCCGACAGCTCCTGCTTCCCGCCGATCTGCTTCATCAGGCCGTCGTACCGTCCGCCGCCACCGATGCCCGACTGTGCGCCGAGACCGTCGTGGACGAACTCGAACGTCGTCTTCGTGTAGTAGTCGAGGCCGCGAACCAGACGCGGATTGACGACGTAGTCGACGCCGAGCCGGTCCAGGTGGCCCTTGACCTGCTCGAAGTGGTCCTTCGCCGAATCACTGAGGTGATCGAGCATCAGCGGGGCGTCGGCCGTGGCCTCGCGAACCTCGGGACGCTTGTCGTCGAGCACACGCAGCGGGTTGATGCGGGCGCGTTCTCGAGTCGGCTCGTCCAGATCGAGACCGAGCAGGAACTCCTGCAGACGCTCTCGGTACTGCGGTCGGCAGGTGTCGTCGCCGAGCGACGTCAGATCCAGCCGATATCCGGTGAGACCGAGCCGCTTGTACCCCTCGTCGGCGATGGCGATGACCTCGGCGTCCAATGCCGGATCGTCGACGCCGATCGCCTCGACACCCACCTGCTGCAACTGGCGATAACGGCCGGCCTGCGGACGCTCATACCGGAAGAACGGCCCCGAGTAGCACAGCTTCACCGGAAGCTGACCACGGTCCAGTCCATGCTGGATGACGGCGCGCATGACACCCGCGGTGCCTTCCGGGCGCAGCGTCACGGTGCGGCCGCCTCGGTCGGCGAAGGTGTACATCTCCTTGGAGACGACGTCGGTCGACTCGCCGACACCGCGCGCGAACAGCGCGGTCTCTTCGAAGATCGGCAGTTCGATGTGGCCGTAGCCCGCGCGGTACGCGGCGTCGGTCAGCGCATTGCGGACGGCGAGGAAATCGGCCGACGCAGGCGGAAAGTAGTCCGGAATGCCTTTCGGCGCGGAGAATTCGCTCACAGTCCGAACCGTCCCTTCTTCTGTGCATCGGGCAGGTCGACGAGGAACGGGTTGCCCGTGCGTTCCGCGCCGATGGTGGTCTGGGGTCCGTGACCCGGAAGGATCACTTGGTGATCGTCGCGACCCATCAGGGTCGCGGCGATCGAGTCGAGCAACTGCTGGTGATTGCCTCCGGGCAGATCGGTGCGACCGATCGACCCGTTGAACAGCACATCACCCGAGAAGCAGACCGACACGCTCTCCCCCGTCTCGGGATCGTCGGGCAGATCAGGAGTCAACAGAACGCTGCCGGGCGAATGCCCAGGCGCGTGGGCGACGCCCCATCGAATTCCCGCGATCTCCACGTCCTCGCCGTCGACGAACTCGATCACCTTCTCGGGCTCCCGGAACACGGTGTCCCCGATCATCTGCGAGAGTGCGCGTCCCACACCGACACCCGGATCGGTCAACATGGGACGGTCGGCAGCGTGGATGTACGCGGGAATGGAGAACTCATCGGCCAACTCCTGAGCATTCCAGGTGTGGTCGAGATGCCCGTGCGTCAAGAAAATCGCGACGGGAGTCAACGAGTACTCGGCCAACGCCTCACGGACGTTCGGCGCGGCATCCTGGCCGGGATCGATGATGATCGCGTCCGACCCGGGCCCCTCGGCCACCAGATAGCAGTTGGTCTGGAACATTCCGGCGGCGAATCCGGCGATCAGCACTTGGTAAGCCTCTCCTCGAGTATGTGACGTTCGGAGCGTGTCGGAAACCATTGTCTCATCGACCTTTCAGAGCACTGCGATAGCATAGGGCCCGCTGCCCGGACCGCCCCGCGCAGCCATCCGCCCACAGGAGGTTCCACGAGCGTGTCGACCAACGAGGAGCGTCGCGAAGCCGCCCGCCAGAAGCTGGAGGACCGGCTGGCCCGCGAGCGACAGGCCGCGAAGAAGCGCAAGCTGTCGATGCTGGCCGCCGCAGGCGTCGCCGTCGTGGCGATCGCCGCCGTCGGAGGCTACTTCTGGTATCGGAACTGGGACGACAAGCGTCACACGACCTGCGACTACACCGCTGCCCCGGTCGACTTCGCGAAGACGATCAAGGCTGTCGAGACCCAGCTCGCTACGGCGCCCGCCGAGCAGAAGGCACAGGGCGAAGCGTTCCTCAAAGAACTTCGAGACGGCGAAGCCAAGCAGAGGACGTCGCCCATGCCAGACGGTCGGACTCTCAACACCGGAACCCTCGACCTGACGTTGGCCACCAACCTCGGCAACGTTCCCATCACGCTTGACCGTTCACTCGCCGCGTGCAACGTGAACGCAGTCCAGTCGCTGGCGTCGAACGGCTTCTACGACGGCACACAGTGCCATCGGCTCACCAACTCCGCGAACCTGTCCGTCCTCCAGTGCGGTGACCCGACGCTCACCGGCATGGGCGGCCCTGGCTGGAACACGCCGGACGAGGACCCCACCGGTTTGAAGGAGGTGCCGATCGATCCCCAGATGGCGGCGATGGGCATGAGCCAGCCGACCGTGATCTATCCCCGTGGCACCATTGCGATAGCCAACAGCAACAACGCAGAGCAGGGACGCGCCAACACCGGCAGCGCCCAGTTCTTCATCGTCACCAAGGACTCGACTCTGACGCCGACACTGGCCGTCGTCGGTCATGTGGATGACGCCGGAATGAAGATCATCGACCAGGTCGCCAAGGGCGGCATAGTGCCGACCGCGACAGGCAGCGCAGAGGACGGTACTCCCAAGCTTCCGTTGCAGATCAAGACGGCGTCAGTCGCCTGATCCGACACCACGAACGGCCCGATCCCGAATTCTCGGGGTCGGGCCGTTCGTCGTCTGACGACTGAGTACGGTCAGGCCGCCGAGGTCACCCGGTAGACGTCGTAGACGCCTTCCACATTGCGGACCACGTTCAGCACGTGACCGAGGTGCTTCGGATCACCCATCTCGAACGTGAAACGGCTGACCGCGACGCGGTCACGGCTGGTGGTCAGCGACGCCGACAGCAGATTCACGCGTTCGTCGGCCAGCACGCGGGTCACGTCCGACAGCAGGCGGTGACGATCGAGCGCCTCCACCTGGATAGCGACGAGGAAGACCGCGGTACTGTTCGGCGCCCACGACACCTCGTGGAGCCGTTCGGGTTGCGACCGCAGTTCGTCCGCGTTGGTGCAGTCGGATCGGTGCACACTCACACCGCCGCCTCGCGTGATGAACCCGATGATCTCGTCGCCGGGCACCGGAGTGCAGCACTTGGCGAGCTTCACCATGACGTTGTCGATGCCCTCGACGACCACTCCGCTGTCGCCGCCCTGACGTGATCTCCCGCTCTGGGTGGACGGAGTGGCGCGGTTCGCGATCTCTTCCTCGGCCGCCTCGACCCCGCCGAGGAGTGCGACGAGCCGGTGGACCATGCGCCCGGCGGGTACGTGCCCCTCGCCGACCGCCGAGTACAGTGCGTCGACGTCGGCGAAACCGAACTCCTTCGCCACCGCGGTCACCGATTCGGCCGACAGGAGGCGATGCAGCGGGAGACCACCGCGCCGGACCTCCTTGACGATCGCCTCCTTGCCCGCCTCCAGAGCTTCTTCGCGACGCTCCTTGGCGAACCACTGCCGGATCTTGGCCTTCGCCCGCGGCGAGACGACGAAGTTCTGCCAGTCCTTGCTCGGTCCGGCGTTCTCGGCCTTCGATGTGAAGACCTCGATCACCTCACCGTTCTCCAACGGTCGTTCCAACGCCACGAGGCGACCGTTCACCCGGGCTCCGATGCACCGGTGCCCGACTTCGGTGTGCACGGCGTACGCGAAGTCGACAGGCGTCGAACCGGCGGGCAGGGTGATGACGTCGCCCTTCGGGGTGAAGACGAAGATCTCCTTGACGGCGAGGTCATAGCGCAGGGACTCGAGGAACTCCCCCGGGTCGGCGGCTTCCCGCTGCCAGTCCAGGAGCTGGCGCATCCACGCCATGTCGTCGACCTCGGCGACATCAGTCGCCTTGCGTCCCTTCCCTTTTCGCCCTTCCTTGTACCGCCAGTGCGCGGCGATGCCGAACTCGGCGGTCCGGTGCATCTCCACTGTCCGGATCTGGATCTCGAGTGGTTTTCCCTCGGGGCCGATCACCGTCGTGTGCAGCGACTGGTACACGCCGAAGCTCGGCTGCGCGATGTAGTCCTTGAATCGGCCCGCCATCGGCTGCCACAGGGAGTGCACCACGCCGATCGCCGCGTAGCAGTCGCGCACTTCGTCGCACAGGACTCGCATCCCGACCAGATCGTGGATGTCGTCGAAGTCTTTCCCCCGCACGATCATCTTCTGGTAGATCGACCAGTAGTGCTTGGGACGTCCCTCGACGGTCGCTTCGATGTGCGCCCCGCCGAGTGCGTTGTTCAGATCGCTCCGCACCCGCGCGAGGTACGTGTCCCGACTCGGCGCCCGGTCGGCGACGAGGCGAACGATCTCCTCGTACTTCTTGGGGTGCAGGATCGCGAACGAGAGGTCTTCGAGCTCCCATTTCACAGTCGCCATGCCGAGTCGGTGGGCTAGAGGAGCGATCACTTCGAGTGTCTCTCGAGCCTTGCGCGCCTGCTTCTCCGGCGGCAGGAAACGCATGGTGCGCATGTTGTGGAGGCGGTCCGCCACCTTGATCACGAGGACGCGCGGGTCCCGAGCCATGGCGATGATCATCTTGCGGATCGTCTCGCCCTCGGCCGCGCTGCCGAGCGCCACCTTGTCGAGTTTGGTGACACCGTCGACGAGATGTGCCACCTCGGCGCCGAAGTCCTTCTCGAGTTCTTCGAGCGAGTAGCCGGTGTCTTCGACGGTGTCGTGCAACAGCGCAGCTACCAGCGTCGTCGTGTCCATTCCGAGGTCCGCGAGGATTGTCGCGACTGCGAGCGGATGGGTGATGTACGGGTCGCCCGACTTGCGGAACTGTCCGGTGTGACGCTGTTCGGCGACGTCGTACGCCTGCTGCAAGACTGTGACGTCGGCTTTCGGATACACACCCCGGTGCAACGTGACGAGCGGTTCGAGCACTGCCGCGACGCCGCCGCGTGGCGGAGCCGTCATGCGCCGCGCCAATCGGGCCCGTACCCTGCGAGAACTCAACGGTGCAGCGATGTCATCACTGCGTCGCGCGGCATCCGGTTCGCTCATGGCCCGAGTTTATGGCATCACCGCGTCGGTGCGGTCGGACTGGGGTTCTCTCGGGTGTTGCGCGTGAGCGAACGCCGGGTTCAACCCGTGCAGAGCGTGTGAACTCGAACGGGTGCCGCTGCGGTGATGACATCGCGTCCGGGGAACCCGTCGAGCTCCATGACGACGGCGACATCGGTCACTTCTGCGCCGACTTCAGCAAGAAGTGCAAGCGTCGCGGCAATCGTCCCACCGGTGGCGAGGACGTCGTCGACAACGGCCACACGACGGCCGTGGAAGTCGATTCCGGAGGCCGGGATCTCCAACCTCGCCGACCCGTACTCGAGGGCGTAGTCGACGCCGATCACCGGCGGCGGGAGTTTGCCGCCCTTGCGGACGGCCACCACGCCGATCCCGAGGCGATGCGCGATCGCGCCGCCAAGCAGGAACCCGCGTGCGTCGATGCCCGCGATCAGGTCCGCACCCGCACACGCGTCGGCGAGCGCCGCGGTGAGCGCGTCGAGCCCGTCGGCCGCAGCCAAGACCGGGGTGAGGTCTTTGAACGCGACACCCGGCTCGGGGAAGTCCGGCACCAGACGTGCGTGCGTCTCGATCGCGATGCGTGCACGGTCCAGATGGACGGCGGTGGTCATCAGGCTCCTCCCCAACGGTCCATGTTCCAGCCGGTGCCCGACCGGCCGAGTCCGACGACGACATTGCTGACGCCGGACGATTCGCGTCCCCGCACTGTTCCGAACAGCGGGATCGACGGGAGTTGGTCCCAGGCCGCCGTCTCAATGGACCGCAGCAGCGGAAGTCGACCACTGTCACTGCTCGTCGCGACGAGCTCGTTGATCGACGTGCGGACGGTCCCGTCCCGGAATCCGGACAGGTTCAGCGGATCACCCGGGTACAGGGCGAACACCGCGGGCACACCACTCGTGGTGCCCGATGCGGCGAACGTGTCGCCGGACAGGATCACGGCGTCGACCGTCGAGCCGAGCGACGAGACGGAGAAGTCGGGCGACGAGGCGTCGCGCACGGTGATCCCGGCTTTCACACACGACTGGGCGATCGTGTCGACGATCGACTTGTCGACCGTCGATCCCGCCGGGTAGCCGATGCGGATCACGGGCTTGGCACGACGACCGTTGGCGTCGACGGGTCGCTGCTCCAGAAGACCGCGCGCTCGCGCGACGTCCGACCGCGGGTACCGCCTGCCGAACTGCGCGTTGAGGGACGGCCCCAGGGTGTCCGCGGGCGCGGCGCTCCGCAGGTTCCAGACGAGCCCGTTCGACCCGTGAGCACGGGCCAATTGGTTTCGCGGCATGCACGACGCGAGCGCACGGCGCACCAGGATGTCGGAAGCGACGCCGGTCCGGGCGAAGACGAGATTCGTCACCGACACCGGCGCGATGTCGCGCGCGGAGCCCCGGTCCGTGATCGGGGTCTCACGACCGGCGAGGACGTCGGATGCGGACAGGTCGCCCGAGTCGACGACCTCGACACGCCCGTCGGCCAGCGCGGCCGCGCCGTCGGTGCCGCGAGGCCAGACTGTCACGTCGCCCAGCGCGGGCTTCCTGCCCCACCACTTGTCGTTGGCCACCAGACGCAGGCCTTTGTCAGTGGTGTACGACTCCAGGCGGTACGGGCCCGACGAGAGGATCGTCTTCGGGTCGATCTCACCGCCCGGCTTCAATCCGAAGCCGGTGTTCCACGCGGTCGCGATCTTCGCCAACGCCTTGGAGTCCTTGCGGTTGATCGCGCCGACGACATCGGGCACCCCGGCAAGGCGTCCGACGACGTGGGCCGGCAGCAGGGAACCTGCACCGAACAGACTCGACCAGTCGCCAAAAGTGGATCCGGAGGCGAAAGTGACTGTCGCGGTACGAGCGCCGGGCTTGCAGTCGACCTTGTCGATGTTCCGGTAACCGGCGTTGGTCGACGCGTCGAAGCCCTTGACCTTGCCGCCCATCGCTGTTGCAGCGAGCAGAAGGTCGTCGCACGACATCGCGTGCCCGTCGGAGTAGACGGCACCGTCAGTGAACTCGTAGCGGACCGTGAGGGGCGTCGACTCCTGAACGGTGGCGGTGCCGACGTCCCGGTCGGCCACCGTCTGGCCCTGGGGCCCGACGTAGGAGAATCCGGGCAGCACGCGGGTGAGCGCCATCAGCGCACCGTCCGCGTAGCCGTCCCTGGTGTTCACGTTGAGGCTGCGGACGCGTGCGTCGACGAGATAGTCGACGCTCGACTGCTCGTCGTCGCCGCATGCCACGAGAAGAGATCCCGCGGCCGCGAGGGTCGCAGTGAGCGCTGCGACCCGGCGCAGCCGCGGGCCGATCATGCCGCTGCCCGTTCCCGTCGGGCGATGACCTTCGCAGTGTGCCGCTTCACGTCCTCACGCATCTCCTTCAGCGTCACCAACAGCGGCGATGCGAGGAAGATCGACGAGTACGTGCCGACGACGACACCCACGAGCTGGATCAGGGCGAGGTCCTTGAGCGTGCCGACACCGAGCATCCAGACCGCGATGACGATCAGGGCGATGATCGGGAGCACCGAGATCACCGTGGTGTTGATCGACCGCATGAACGTCTGGTTGACGGCCAGGTTGGTCTGCTCGGAGTAGGTGCGGCGCGACGACGCGAACACCGATCTGGTGTTCTCCTCCACCTTGTCGAAGACGACCACGGTGTCGTAGACCGAGAAGCCGAGGATCGTCAGCAGGCCGATGACGGTCGCCGGCGTCACCTCCCAACCGACGATCGAGTAGACACCCGCGGTGGCGACGACGTCGAACAGGAGCGACACCAGGGCCGCCGCCGACATCTCCCGGTCGAAGCGAATCGCGATGTAGATGAACACGGCGACGAGGAACACGATCAGCGCGATGACCATCTTGCGGGTGATCTCGGCGCCCCACGTGGAGCTGACGTCGGAACTGCTCACATCGGACTGATTGATCTTGAACGTGGACGCGAGACCTTCGGTCAGCTTCGCCGCGTCTTCGTGCGACAGCGTCTCGGTCCGCACCTGAATGGTGGCGGCCTCACCGGTGCCCGCCTTCTGCACCGACTCCGGATCGTGTCCGAGCGCGGCGGTGAAGGCCTCGCTGACCGACGACGTCGTGACGGTGTCCGACGCTGGGATCGACACCTGGGTTCCGCCTTCGAAGTCGATGCCGGGGGTGAATCCGCGGAAGATCATCGACAGGACGCAGATCACCATGATCACGGCGGAGATCACGTACAAGCGTCGGCGCGACCGTGGTCCGACGACGTCGAACGCACCGGTGCCCGAGTAGAGCCGGGAGAAGAACGACGTGTTCTTGGCGGCGACGTAATCGTCGTCCGACCATTCAGTCGTCGGCTTCTCTGCAGTGGTCTCGTTGGAACTCACTACGACTCCTCCCCTTCGGTGGCCGCTGCCTTCTTGGCACGCGCGGCGGCGGCGCGGCGCTTGCGCGCGACGTCGGACACGGCGCCGAGGCCGTTGATGCTCGGCCGTGACAGGAAATCTGTCCGGCTCGCCATCACGACCAGCGGGTGCGTGACGAGGAAGACGATCACAACGTCGATGATCGTCGTCAGGCCGAGCGTGAACGCGAAGCCCTTGACCTGGCCGACGGCGAGAACGTAGATGATCACGGCGGCAAGGAAGCTGACGGCGTTACCGGTCCAGACGGTACGACGTGCGCTCTGCCAACCGCGGGTGACGGCGGATCGGAACGATCTGCCCTCTCTCATCTCGTCCTTTATTCGTTCGAAGTAGACGACGAACGAGTCGGCTGTCATACCGATGCCGATGACAAGACCGGCGATGCCGGAGAGGTCGAGGGTGAACCCGATCCACCGACCGAGGAGCACGATCAGGCCGTACACCATCGCTGAGGCGAGGAGCAGCGACAGGAACGTGAGGAAGCCGAGCATCCGGTAGTACGCGAGCGCGTAGATCAGCACCGCGAGCAGACCGACACCGCCTGCGATGAGACCGGCACGCAACGACGTGAGACCGAGCGTGGCCGACACAGTCTGCGCGTCCGACATCGAGAACGACAGCGGGAGCGAGCCGTACTTGAGCGCGTTGGCGAGATCGATGGTCTCGGACTGCGTGAAGCTGCCGCTGATCTCGGTGGTGCCGATGATGGCGCCGTTGATCGTCGCTGCGCTCACAACTCGGGTGTCGAGCACAGTCGCGGTGGTCTTGCCGACGTTCTTCGACGTGTAGTCGACCCAGGTCTGCTTGCCTTCGCCGCGGTAGTCCACGGACACGACCCATTGGCCTGCCTGGTTCTGCTGCGACTTGGCGTCGGCGACATCGGTGCCGCGGATGATCATCGGCGCCAGCAGGTACACCTGACCGTCGTCCTGGCCACAGGCGACGAGGTACTGGTCGGGCTTGTCGTAGCCGACCAGCGGATCACTCACGTTCGGCGCGCAGTTGACCTTGGACATCTCGGCCTGCAGGCGGGCGAGCTCTTTCTGGTCGGCGTTCGCCGGAGCCTGGCGCGCGGCGCGAGCATCGGCGATCGCCTTCTTCTGCTCGTCAGCCGTCATGTCGGCGGGCTTCTTCGCGTTCGGGTCCGCCTTCTGCGCTACCGCAGGCTGGCTCGTGATGACCGGGCGAATGAACAACTGAGCGGTCTGTGCGAGGGTGCGCGCCTGCTTGCCGTCCTCACCGGGAACGGTGATGACGAGCGTGTTGCCGTTCACGACCACCTCGGAGCCGCCGACGCCGAGGCCGTCGACGCGCTGCTGGATGATCTGGCGTGCGTCGTCGAGCTGTGCCCGGGTCGGGTCGGCGCCCTGGTCGGTGCGCGCGGTCAGAACGACGCGCGTTCCGCCCTGCAGGTCGATGCCCAGCTTGGGCTCGGCTTTTCCGCTGCCGGTGGCGAAGATCAGCGCGAAGATCGCACCGAGAACGGCGAGAAACGCCAAGAGAGGCACCCACGGAGGTGTCTCTCGCTGCGCGTTGCGTCGCGCAGTGAGTGGATTGTTGCTGGTCACGTCTGAAAAGCCTACTTCTCTTCGGGCTTGTCGCCGGACTCGTCGTCGGTCTTCTTGGTCAGTTTGTCGAGCGCGGCCGGGCTGTCGGGAACCTCGATGGAATCGTCGTCGGCAGGATCCGACGTATCGGTCGCGTCCTCGTCGGTGGTGATGACCTCACGAATCGCGAGGCGGTTCCACTCGGTGACCACACCGGGAGCGATCTCGATCGTCACGACTTCCTCGCCCGACGGATCGACGACGGTGCCGAACAGGCCGGAGTGAAGCTGCACACGTGAACCGGGCACCACTGACGACTGCATCTCGGTGGCCGCGGCGGCCCGCTTCTTCTGGTTCCTGATGCTCATGAACATGAACACGGCCATCGCCGCCAGCATCAACGGGATGATCAAGTTTGAAGGCATAGCCTCCAGTGTGCCAGGCCGCCGGCTCCGCGCTGGACTCCAGGTGCCCGAGCATCACCCGTTCGCGCCGCCGGTCACCATTCGTCGAGAGTGGTGTATCCGTCCTGGACCGCCCGCGCGAACAACGCCGACTTCGTCGTCGCGTCCCGACCGACGGCCGAATACTTGGCACGGATTCGCACAATGTGCGTGCTGACGGTCGCCGGACTGATGAACAGTTTCGCCGCGGCAGCCTCTTTGGACCCGAGACGCAGCCACGTGGTGAGCACTTCCACTTCGCGCGCTGACAACAGAGGCCGGCGAGACGGCGTGGGTGGTACGTGATGAGTTCCGTCGAACACGTGTCTCTCCTCGAGGACCGGCGGATGCACTCCGCAGTTCGGATGAATTCTCATCGTGGCCCTCGGTGGACCCGTCGGACGCGTGCGACGATTGCCTGACCGTAAGTCGATACAGATTCCGATACGCCGACCTGGGCGTATGCCGCAGACAGAAGGAACTCGCCCGATGCATCCGGAGGCCGTCTCCTCCCGCGAAGAACTAGGAAGAGCGCTCACGGAGCTTCGCACGACGGCAGGCCTGAGCGTCCGCGACGTCGCTTCGACAGCGGACGCCCTGCACGGCACCATCGCAGGCTGGTTCGCCGGGCAGCACGCGCCGACACGTGCCAGTCGCGACATGTTCAACCGTGTTCTCGCCGCGTGCGGTGTCACCGAGGCGGTCGAGCAGGAAGCCTGGTGGGTCGCCGTCGAACGCACCGGACGACGCGGCGGACGGCGGAGGACCCGGGCCGTGTCCCCGTATCCGGGCCTCGATCCGCTCGGACCGAACGACCGCAGCTGGTTCTTCGGACGGGACGACCTGATCGATCGGCTCGTGACGATCGTGGCCGAGCAGTCCCGTGCGCGGCAACGCGATATCGACGGGACCGGCGAACGCGGAGCGTTCCGCGCCGCGCTCGTGGTCGGCGGGTCGGGTGCGGGCAAGTCGTCGCTGGTTCGGGCCGGGCTGATGGCCGCAACCGGAGAATCCGGAGAGCTCGCCGGTTGGCAGGCTGTGGTCTTCACTCCGGGTGACGACCCGGCCGCGGCCTTCGACGCCGCACTGTCGGGGGTGGACCTCGACTCGGCGACACCGGTCGTCGTGATCGTCGATCAGATGGAGGAGCTGTGGACACAGAGCGACGAGCGCAGTCGTGACGCCTACGACAGCCGATTCACTGAACTGATCGACGGACGAAATGTGATCCCCGTCGGCGTGCTCCGGGCCGACTTCTACGGGCGGGCGGCGGAGATGCCCGGCCTGGCCTCCGTTCTCGCCGACGGGCAGGTCGTCGTGCCGCCGATGACGCGCGATCAGCTACGAGCGGTCATCGTCGGTCCCGCGGCGCACGCAGGCCTGCTCGTCGACGACGACCTCGTCGACCTCCTGCTCGACGAGGTCGTGCCGTCGGACGGCTCGCAACAGGCGGGCGCGGGTGTCCTGCCGCTCCTGTCCTACGCGCTGCGCGCGACGTGGGAGCAGTCCGACGGGCGTCGTCTGACCGTCGCCGACTACGTCGCGACGGGCCGGATCGGCGGCGCCGTCGAACTCGCGGCCGAACGTGTGTACGCCGATCTGACTCCTGACGACCGATCTGTCGCGCGTCGGACGCTGCTGTCGATGGTCAACGTCGACGAGGACTCCGTCAGCAGGCGGCCCGTCCGACTCGCCGAGCTTGAGACCGCCGACACCTCCGATCCCGTCGCCCGTGTGATCGATGCGTTCGCCGACGCACGTCTGATCACGGTGAGCGGCACTCATGCTCAGTTCGCCCACGAGACGCTGCTGACCGCCTGGCCACGTCTGGGCGAGTGGCTCGACGCCGACCGTGAGCGTCTCCTCATGCATCGTCGGCTGCGGACTCTGCGCGACACCTGGGAGAGCAACGGCAAACCGGACGATCTCCTTCCCGGCCGCGGGCGACTCGAGCTGTTCCGGACGCTTCCAGACGACGAGGTGTCGGGCGTCACCCGAGAGTTCCTGGATGCCGCACAGACGGTGGCGGTTCGCGAAGACGACGTCGAACGAGCCCGCACTCGCCAACTCCGCCGTTTTGCGCTGTACGCGGGCGTGTTCGGTGTGGTCGCGCTGGTGGCGGCCGTCACCGCACTCGTCTTCGGCATTCGGGCGGGCAACGCCCGCGAACAAGCCGACCGCGCCCGTCTCGACACCGTGAGCAGGCAGATCGCCGTTCAGGCCGACCAGCTCCGCGATCGCGATCCATACCTGTCCGCGCAGCTTGCGATGATCGCGTATCGACAGTCGACGACGCTCGAGGCGCGGTCCACCCTCAGCGACACGCTGTCGGCGCCGGTCCCCGCCCGATTCACCGGGGACGGCGGCTCCACCCTGCTCGCCCAGTCCCCCGGCCGAGTCGCCGCTGCAGGCGGAAGCGGACAGGTGCGGATCTTCGACGTCGGCGACAACGGTGTCCGCCGGGTCGTCGGCGACTTCCGGGCAGGCGAGGCGACTGCCGACGGACACCTCGGGGGCGTAGCGCTCGCACCCGACGGCCGCACACTGTACGTCGGCGGCCGCGGTGGGGTGACGGTCTGGAACATAGCCGATCCTCGCAATCCTGCGAAGACGGCCGAGCTCACCGGTGTCGACGGCGACGCGAACGCGCTGGCGGTCAGCCCAGACGGCGCCATGCTCGCGGCCGCGGCCACGGGAACCGGCCTCTACGTGTGGGCGGCCGACACCGCTGGGCGATGGAACCGAGTGGCCCTCCCGCAGGCGGCCGGACACCTGGACGGCGCTGTCGCGTTCTCCCCCGATGGGCGGTCGATGGTGTCGTCGACGACCAGTCACCGAATAGACCTGTGGCGAATCAGCGGAAGGGACCTGGTCAGTACGGGACAGATCGCCTTGGGCGGGTCGTCCAACCAGCTCGCACAGGGCCTGGACTACCTACCCGACGGCAGGCTCGCTGCCGCGTTGCGCAGCCGTACCGTCGACGTCTACTCCGTCACGGACCCCGCTGCCCCTCGGCTGACCGCCCAGTTCGGCGGCTTCTCGAGTTGGGCTCGATCTGTGCGTTCGAACGCGGCGGGCACACACCTAATCGCGACGGGCGCGGACAACACCGTCGCCGTCTACGATCTGGCCCGACCGACCGATCCACCGAGGACCCTCCCGACCGCCGCCAATTCGTCGAGCGCCGTGTTCGTCGGCGATCACGTCGTGGTCGCCAGCGACGACGGCCGTGTGATGGACTGGCCGCCCGCGCGCAGCGTGGTGCACGTGGGAATGAAGACTGTCTTCCAGGCGCCTGCCGGCCCCGACGGTCGCCGCATGTTCGCCGCGGACACCTCCGCCGACGGCGCCATCACTCAGTGGCGGTCCGTCGACGGCGGTTACGTCCGTGCCGGCCCCGACCTCGCGCCCCCGGCGGGAACGGTCTTCTCCGGCGCCGTCGTGACCACACCGGAAGCCGATGTCCTGGCGATCGGCACCGCGGACGGCACCGTCGTGTTCGCAGACGTGTCCGACCCCGCACGCCCTCACATCGTCGGCGCAGTCGCTGCACACGACGCCCTCAACGAGACCGTCGACTACAGTGCGCAGTCGCACCTTGCGGTGACCGGCGGGACCGCCTCCCGCGTCGTGACTGTCGTCGACGCGAAGGATCTGACCGCACCGCGTGTGGTCGGCCGATTCGACGCGGGCGCCGGCGTCTGGTGGGCGTCGCTGAATCCTGACGGTCGACGGCTGGCTGTGGCCACCACGACCGGTCAGGTCCGCCTTGTCGATCTGACGACACCGGACCGTCCCCGCGCCTATCCCGACCCGATTCGATTCGGCGGCGCAGCCCTGTCCACCAGATTCGACTCGACCGGCGACCGTCTCGTCGCCACCTCGGAAGACCGCGTCGTCGCAATCGCCGACATCAGCGATCCAGAATCGCCTCGCGAGACCGCGCGCCTCACCGGACCCGCCGGTCAGCCCTACTCCGCGGCCTTCTCCCCTGACGGCACGCGGCTCGTGGCAGGCGGCAGCAATTCGGAGGTCTGGGTGTGGGACGTCAGCGGCACTCCGACCGAATCGATGGTCATCCGCTCGTTCCCCGGAAACGTGTACGACGTCCGGTTCATCGGCGACCACACGGTGCTCGCCGCCGGCGCAGGCGGTTGCGTCGAATCCTGGTCGCTCGAGCCTGACGATCTGATCGCCGCTCAGTGCGCACGGGTCGGCGACCAGATCACCGAGGACGAGTGGAAGACGTACATCCCCGGACTGGACTACGCCCCGCCGTGCCCGGCGGCGACCTGAGCGGACGAGCCCAGGTCGGCGCACCGCCCCACGGGAAATCGATCGTCTAGTCGAACAATGTCTCTTCGCGGGCACGCACACCGTGAACCCGGTCGATCGCGTCTGGCGGCGGGGTGAGGCCGAGGTGATGCCAAGCGGCGGCGGTCGCCACCCGGCCCCGGGGCGTGCGCGCGATCATTCCGGCTCGCACGAGGAACGGCTCGCACACCTCCTCGACCGTGGAGGGCTCTTCACCCACGGCGACGGCGAGTGTCGACACCCCGACTGGTCCCCCGCCGAACCCGCGGACCAGGGCGCCGAGGACCGCCCGGTCCAGACGGTCGAGACCGAGTTCGTCGACGTCGTACACGGCGAGAGCTGCGCGGGCGGCTGTCACGTCGACACGGCCGTCGCCTCGAACTTCGGCGTAGTCGCGGACCCGTCGCAGGAGCCTGTTCGCGATACGAGGCGTGCCACGCGATCGGCCCGCCACTTCGGCGGCCGCGTCGTCGTCGATGTCGATCCCCAGGATCACGGCCGATCGGGTGAGCACTCGAACGAGTTCGGAGGGCTCGTAGAACTCCATGTGCGCTGTGAAACCGAAGCGGTCGCGCAGCGGTCCGGTGAGCGCACCCGACCGTGTCGTGGCGCCGACGAGGGTGAACGGCGCGATGTCGAGCGGGATCGACGTCGCACCCGGCCCCTTTCCGACGACGACGTCGACCCGGAAGTCCTCCATCGCGAGGTACAGCATCTCTTCGGCGGGCCGCGCAATACGGTGGATCTCGTCGATGAACAGGACGTCGCCCTCAACGAGGTTCGACAGCATTGCTGCGAGATCACCCGCCCGTTCGAGCGCGGGTCCCGAGGTGATCCGAATGGCCGCGCCCATCTCGGCGGCGATGATCATCGCGAGCGATGTCTTGCCGAGTCCCGGCGGACCGGACAGGAGGATGTGGTCCGGAGTGCGGCCGCGCGCCCTCGCCGCATGAAGGACGAGTTCGAGCTGCTCTCGAACCTTCGGCTGCCCGATGAAGTCCTGCAGTGTCGACGGACGAAGGCTGTTGTCGAGGTCCCGGTCTGCGGGTACTGCGTCCGCGCCGGTCAGATGGTCGTCGTCGAATCCGTCGATCATCGGCGGGGACCGAGGCCTGCGAGCGCCGTGCGGAGGAGGGTCGAGGAGTCGGCGTCGGGCTGTGCGGCGAGCACCGCCGCAACGGCCTGCTGAGCGGCGTTCTCGGTGAATCCGAGACCGATGAGCGCCTCGGTCACCTGCCCGCCGGTACCCGGCGACGGCGCTCCGGGGACTCCGCCTGCGACCGGGGCTGCGTCGACCTTGTCGCGAAGCTCCACCACCAGGCGTTCCGCGACCCGCTTGCCGATGCCCGGAACGGCCGTCAGCGCCTTGGCATCGGATTCAGCGAGTGCACGCCGCAAGCTGTCCGGCTCGAGGACCGCGAGGGTCGCCATCGCGAGCCGCGGACCGACGCCGGTCACCGTCTGCAGCAGTCCGAAGAGGTCACGTGCCTCCGGGTCGGTGAAGCCGTACAACGTCATAGAGTCCTCACGGACGATCATCGACGTCAGCAGCCGCGCATGCGACCCTCGGCTGAGCCTGCCGAGGGTCGGCGGTGTGGCGAGCACTCGGTAGCCGACTCCGGCGCATTCCACGACGGCGTGATCGAGGGCGATGTCGATGACCTCACCGGACACGGACGCGATCATCGAGCTGCCTCCTCTCGTGCCGCACGCAGGCGGGCACGATGACGTTCCTGAGCGACCTTCGCCTGTTTGGCGGCGGCCTCCATGCGTTCGTTCACCGGCCCACGCCAGCAGTGACACACCGCCAGGGCGAGAGCGTCGGCGGCATCGGCAGGCTTCGGCGGTGTCTGCAGTCCGAGGATTCGCGTGATCATCGCCGTGACCTGCGCCTTGTCGGCGCGGCCCGACCCGGTGACAGCCGCCTTGACCTCGGACGGGGTGTGGAAACGCACTGGTATCCCCCGCTGCGCCGCGGCCAGCGCGACCACACCGGCGGCCTGTGCCGTGCCCATCGCGGTGCTCACCTGACGCTGCGCGAACACTCGCTCGATCGCGACCACGTCGGGCGAGTGCGTGTCGAGCCAGTGCTCCACGCCCTTGTGCACGGCGAGGAGACGCTCGGCGAGCTCCATGTCGGCCGGGGTGCGCACCACGTCGACGTCGAGCGCGGTTACCCCGCGCCCGCCCGTCGACTCGACCAGCGCGACACCGCACCTGGTGAGACCCGGATCGACCCCCATCACACGCACGAGACGACCTGCCCTCCAGACAACCGTGTCACCCGGTCGGTGACGAACGTTTGTTCGAGACTATCAGTCGTTCTCGAGCTCGGCGAGGACCTCGTCGCTGATGTCGACGTTGCTGTAGACGTTCTGCACGTCGTCAGAGTCTTCGAGCGCGTCGATGAGCTTGAACATCTTCCGGGCGCCGTCGGCGTCGACAGGCACTTCGACCGATGCACGGAAGTCGGGTTCGGCCGACTCGTAGTCGATGCCCGCCTCCTGGAGCGCGGTGCGGACTGCGATGAGATCCGTCGGCTCGCTGACGATCTCGAACTGCTCACCGAGGTCGGTCACCTCTTCTGCGCCCGCGTCGAGCACTGCCATCAGCACGTCGTCCTCGGACTGGTCACCCTTGTCGAGGGTCACCACGCCCTTGCGGGCGAACAGGTACGACACCGAACCCGGATCCGCCATGTTGCCGCCGTTGCGGGTCATCGCCGTGCGGACCTCGCCTGCGGCGCGATTGCGGTTGTCGGTCAGGCACTCGATGAGGATCGCGACACCATTGGGGCCGTAGCCCTCGTACATGATGGTCTGCCAGTCGGCGCCGCCGCCTTCTTCGCCACCGCCGCGCTTGCGTGCGCGTTCGATGTTGTCGTTGGGAACCGACGACTTCTTGGCCTTCTGGATCGCGTCGAAGAGCGTCGGGTTGCCCGCCGGGTCACCACCACCGGTTCGAGCCGCCACCTCGATGTTCTTGATCAGCTTGGCGAACATCTTGCCGCGCTTGGCGTCGATGACCGCCTTCTTGTGCTTGGTGGTGGCCCATTTGGAGTGGCCGCTCATAGTGGTGCTTCCTTCCGTTTACGACTGTGAAATCCTACGCTTCCGCGACCATGTCGACGAAGAAGCGGTGCACACGGTGATCCCCGGTGACTTCGGGATGGAACGACGTGGCCAGCACGTTCTGCTGGCGCACAGCGACGACACGCCCGGCGGCCGGACCGTCGGGAACGGTCGCCAGCACGTCGACGCCCTCCCCGACCGACTCGACCCAGGGTGCTCGGATGAACACCGCGCGCATCGGGTCGGCGCCCGGCACATCGGTGATTCCGACGAAGTCCAGGTCGGTCTCGAACGATTCGACCTGACGCCCGAACGCGTTGCGGCGGACGGTCACGTCGAGTGCGTCGAGGTGCCTGGCGTCGGGTCGGGTGTCGAGGATCGTCGACGCGAGCATGATCATGCCCGCGCACGAGCCGTACGCGGGCAGACCGTCACGCAGTCTGCCGACGAGCGGATCGTAGAGGTCGAACACGCCGAGCAGCCTGCTCATCGTCGTCGACTCCCCGCCTGGAATCACCAGACCGTCGACGCGGTCGAGTTCGGCTTCCCTGCGCACCGGGAGCACATCGGCCCCTGATGCGACGAGGGCCTCGGTGTGTTCTCGCACGTCCCCCTGAAGTGCGAGAACTCCGATCAGCGGGGTCACGTTGCGGGCCTGGTGACACTCGCGATGGACGTCGGCACCCCGGTGCGTGTGAGGCCTTCCTGCGTGACGGCCGCGACCATCCGGCCAGCACGATCGAAGATCCGCCCCTGCGTGAGGGCCCGCGCGCCGCCTGCCGACGGCGACGTCTGGTCGTACAGCAGCCAGTCGTCGGCTCGGAACGGGCGCAGGAACCACATCGCGTGGTCGAGCGATGCGTTCTGCGAGTCGACGTCCGGGTGTGCCGTCTTCGACGACCCGAGCAACGTCATGTCGCTCATGTAGGCGAGGGTGCAGACGTGCAGCAGCTGATCATCGGGCAGCGGTTTGCGGTAGCGGAACCACACCCGCTGCTGCGCGGCGAACGACTCGTGAGTGACGAGCTGATCGCGGGGCACGATCCGAATGTCGAAGTTCTCCCATTCGGCGTAGAACACGCGGGCATTGCCCTTGAGCTGCTCTGCCTTCTCCTTCTGATCGGGCAGCGACTCCGGGTCGGGCGCAGGCGGCATCACGTCCTGGTGCTCGATGCCGTGATCGTCGGTGATGTGGAACGACGCCGACATCGAGAAGATCGCCTCGCCGTTCTGAACGCCGGTGACCCGCCGAGTGACGAACGAGCGCCCGTCCCGGATGCGGTCGACGAGGAACACAGCGGGCTGATCGGGCTTGCCGGGACGCAGGAAGTAGCCGTGCAGCGAGTGCACGGCGAACTCCGGAGCGACGGTCTGCGTCGCCGCGACCAGTGCTTGTCCGGCCACCTGGCCGCCGAAGGTTCGGCGCAGCGCGCTCGCGAACGCGCCGCCGCGATAGATGTCGGCGTCGATGCGTTCGACGGACAGAATCTCTTCGATGTCAGCCACGAAGGAATTATCCCCCACGACCGACGGGCGCATCGATCCGAGGGTCGGTAGGGTCGGCCCCATGACCGACATCGACGCCAGCGCTCCCACCTCGAACGATCTGACTGCCGCTCTTCGTGATGTTCTCGACGGCCGGTGGGCGGCCACCCGGAACGTGGTCCGTGACCTCATCGACGAGGAGTCTCTGGTCCCTCGATCGGGGGTTTCGCTCGACGAGTACCGCGCGTTGATGCTCGAGCAGATGGCGGCGATGGTCCCGCTCGGGTTCCCCGCCGACGGATTCCGACCCGAGCACGGCGGCTCCGGCGACGTGGGTGCAGCCGTCACTGCGATCGAGACGCTCGGGTACGGCGACTTGTCGCTGATGGTGAAGGCCGGAGTCCAATGGGGCCTCTTCGGCGGTGCCGTCGAGAACCTCGGAACCGATCGTCACCACGAGAAGTACGTGCGCGGCCTCATCGACCTCGACGTCGTCGGGTGCTTCGCGATGACCGAGACCGGTCACGGCTCGAATGTGCAGGCACTCGAGACCACCGCAACCTACGACGCCGCGACCGGCGAGTTCGTCATCGACTCCCCGTCCCCGAGTGCACGCAAAGACTACATCGGCGGCGCCGCCGAGCACGCCGCATACGCTGCCGTGTTCGCGCAGCTGATCACGGCGGGCCCAGGCGAGGAGCCGACCGGTCGCGGAGTGCACTGCTTCGTCGTTCCGATCCGCGACGCCGACGGTGCCGATCTGCCCGGCGTCACCACATCCGACTGCGGATACAAGGGCGGCCTGCCCGGTGTCGACAACGGCCGCATCATGTTCGACGGCGTGCGCATCCCGCGTGAGGATCTGTTGAACAGGTACGCGGACGTCGCCGCCGACGGCACCTACTCGAGTCCCATCGAGTCGGACAATCGCCGGTTCTTCACGATGCTCGGGACGCTGATCCGAGGACGTGTGACCGTCGGCGCCGCTGCCGGGGCCGCAGGCAGGCTCGGGCTCGCTCTCGCGGTGAATTACGCGCTGGTCCGTCGACAGTTCTCCGCACCCGGCCAAGACTCCGAACTGGTGCTCATGGACTACCGCGCACACCAGCGTCGACTGCTCCCCCTCGTCGCGCGGGCGTACGCGTTCGGGCTCGCGCAGAACGAGGTCGTCGCCGAACTCCACGAACTCCAGACCGCCGACCCGTCCGATGTCGACCCCGATGCGATCCGCAAGCTCGAGGTGAAGGCCGCCGCGATCAAGGCCGGGCACACCGAACTCGCGTCCCGCGCCATCTCGGAGGCGCGCGAGGCGTGTGGCGGCGCGGGCTACCTCGACGAGAACCGACTGTCGCGCCTCCGCGGTGACATAGACGTGTTCACCACGTTCGAAGGCGACAATCTCATCCTCCGTCAGCTCGTCGCAAAACAGTTGCTCACGGCGTACGCCGACGATGTGAGTGATCTCGACGCCGTGGGCTGGATCCGGTTCGTCGCCTCGACGGTGAAGGACATCGCTCTGGAGAAGACTGCGGCTCGCCAGGTGGTGCAGACCCTGCTCGACGACTCCGACGAGGACCCGGAGAACTCCGAGCTTTCGCACCCCGGCACACAGCTCCGGTTGCTGCGCAACCGCGAAGATCACTTGCTGCGCACCGCCGCGAACCGGATGCGTCGAGCCAAGGACGAGGACGCGGACGCCCAGGAGGTGTTCACCTCCACGCAGGACCACCTGATCAAGGTCGGCGACGCCCACATCGAGCGGATCGTCCTGGAGATCGTCGTCGACGTCATCGGGAAGGTCACGGACACGCAGACGCGGACTCTCTTGAAGAGAGTCCGCGACCTGTTCGTCTATTCACTTCTGGAAGATGATCTCGGCTGGTTCCTGATGCACCGGCACGTGAGCGTCGAGCGGGCCAAGGCCATCCGACGCGGCGTCAACGAGCTGTGCGGCACCCTGCGTCCCCATGCCGCCGAGCTCGTCGGCGCCTTCGGGGTACCCGCCGTCGCTCTCGACGTCCCGATGATCGAGCATCGGTAGCCTTTCGACTCCGCTCAAGGAGCAGGAAGGATCCGCTCAGAGCTCTTCGATGTCGATGATGTCGTCCTGGATGGCGCGGGCGACGAGCGCCGCTTTAGTCGATGCGGGACGGCCGATCTCGGCGTACTTCGCGCGGATGCGCGTGAGGTGCGTGTTCACGGTGCCGAGCGAGATGTGCAGTTCCTGACCGCACGCGGGCTTCGAGTCGACCATCAGCCACGTGCGGAGCACCTCGACCTCACGGTCGGTCAGAGTGGGGCGCGGCAGTTCCGGCGCGGCGGGCTCGACGATCGGAGCGAGGGCCTGCATGCGGCGCACGGCAGCCGTCTCCACGTACACCGGGCGGCCGGGCAGCGGCATCACGCGAGCGCTGAGGCGAGCGAGCGCTTCGCGGCGACGCTGCTCGGCAGATGCCGAACGAGCCGGCGCGGAGACGGAGCTGAAGGCGGTCGCGGTGCGGGCGGTCTGACGTGCGGGTGCGGTGCGGATCGCGGCGACGGTCATGGTGTGGTCCCTTCCTCGGTGCCGGTGGCGAGCAGTTCGACCGGCTGTTGAGAAGAACGTTAAGGCGGGATCCACACGAACGCGATGGGGAGAACTACCCATGGTGTCATCGCAGGTCAAACAGTGTTTCCAGGCGACTCCCCAGCGCAGTGCCCATGGCACCGACAAGGATCTATCGCCCGGTGAGGTTGCGCGCGTGCTCGGCGTCGAGCATCGGGAGATCCTCCCGTGCGACAAGTCCGGTGGAGAGCGCGTACTCCACAAGGCGAAGACGACGGTTGGACGCCAGCCGTCCACCTCCGGCGCGCATCCCGGCCACTCCGATGAGGTCGAGTTTGTCGCACACATTGTCGAGCTTGCGATTGAACTTGGTCAGCGACCACCCCAGTCGCGCGGCGGCCTGCGCGGAACTGGGGAGTGCGCTGGCGCCCGTCCCGTCACGGCGCAGGATCGCTTCGGCGAGCACCAGGACGGCCAGCTTTTGACTCTCGGTGAAGTTCGGGACTCCGCGGGTGGTGTCGCCGCTGCCCGGAGACGTCGCCGGAGGCGGGATCACAGCGGGCGCACCGGCCTGGACCTGTACCTCGTAGGTGGTCGGGCCGGCACTGAACACGATGCTGGTCCGTCCGAAGACGAGCGGCATCCGCGCGCCCGGGCCGAGTGTCGCAGTGAATCCGAGGTCGGCCGCGGTGACGGTGGCCGTCAGGTGAGTGCCGAGATTGGTGAGCCACCACATCCCGTTCTCGTCGTGCAGCAACAGGAACCGACGGTGCAGGTACGGGTTGTCGTCGACGGTGAGCGTCGCTTCCCGGCCGATGTAGAACGGTTGGCTCGGCACCACTGGGAAACGTTCGCCGCAGAACTCGACGAACGTCGCGTTGTCACCCCCTGGCCCCACCGTCATCGACTCCAGTTCGTCACTGAGTGACGGTCACCGCGACGACTGTGACGTTGTCATGCGCGCCATGCTCAAGCGCAGCTTCGACCAATGATGCGGCGGCCAGCTCGACATCGCCGTCGGCGGCGGTGATGATCGATGAGATCGCGGCGTCCTCGAGTTCCCCGTCGAGACCGTCCGAGCACATGAGGACGATGTCGCCGGGGACTGCGGAGAACGCGAAGTAGTCGGCGAGAGGTTCGGCCATACCTGCGCCCAGCGCTCGGGTTATCACGTTGCGCCGCGAGTCGACGCGCGCCTGCTCCGGGGTCAGGTACCCGGCTGTGACGAGTTCCTGCACTTGCGAATGATCCACGCTGACCTGGGTGAGCGCCGACTGCGAGAACAAGTACGTACGCGAGTCGCCGATGTTGAAGGCGACCCAGGCCGGGCCGTCCTCGCCCTGGGCGAGAACGATGCCGGTGGCTGTCGTCCCCGCACGTCGGCCGGTGTCCGATCCGAACTCTCCGATCTTCTCCTGCGCTTTGACGAGGAGCCCCGCGACGGCCGTCCGGGTGACGTCGAACGTCTCGCCGACCGGTACCTCGTTGAGTGCGACCAGGGCCGCTTCACTGGCGAGTTCCCCACTGTCGTGGCCGCCCATACCGTCGGCCACCAGGTAGCGTCCGGGCTGGGCGAGAGCGGCGTCCTCGTTGGCCTCGCGCACTCGGCCGACGTGGCACACCACGGCCCAGTCGATCGTCAGGTCGCCGACCACGTCTTGCCCGGTCTGCGCCTCGTCACGCAAGATGACGGAGTCGTCCATGCTCACCTCTCTCCAGGACCTCGCACTATCGAGATCTGCGGAAAATCGGCCGCACGGGCCGACCGCTGCACAGGCGTACCTGTGCATGTCCTTAACAGGGTAGTCGAGACAGGTCCCATGTCATTCGATGACACTGCGAGAAACGGCACAGACGGCCGGTCGTCGGGCCGAAGCCATCACCTGCTGTAGGTGTTGCCCGATCCGGCAGACGGCGCTTCCGCGCCGCCGTCCCAGCTGAGAGTGTTGTCGTCGCCCCGAACCGCGAGTTTCAGGATCGGACCGGTCACGACGACGGTCGAACCGTCGCCGGCGACGGTCAGGTCGTCGATCTTGTCGGTGTTGATCGTCGCCGCGTCCCCGTCGAGGGTGACGGTGCCGAGCGTTCGGTTGGTCACGTGGAGGCCGCCTCCGCTCGCGCGCAGTGTTCCGATGTGATCGACGTTGAGACCGACGTCCGCGCCCGACACCGTCGCGCTCCCCCACTCGACGCCGAGCAGGGTGACGTCTGCACCTTTGACGACGACTGAGCCAGCGGTCTCGATGTTGCCGGACACCTTGTTGCCGGTGACGGTGATCGAGCCGCAGTCGCCAGCGATGATCGGCGACGCGCCGGAGGTCCCGATCGTCACGGACTCGCGAGCCTCACATATTCCGCCCGCGGACAGATCTCGAAGCGATCCGGCTCCGACCGGCAGTCGGAGATCCTCGTCCGAGCTCGAATCGCTGGTCGAGCACCCGACGAGGGCAACGGCCACGAGTGCGCATACGGAAGCGATCCCCGATCTGTTCACAGTCGCCATCAGACCTGTCCGACCCTGTCGTCGGCGAGCCTGATCACGCGGAGCGGGTTGGTTCCCGTCAGCCGGCGCTCCAGCGTCCACGAATGCACTTCATGGGCCACCCACAACTGAAGGTGACCGATGCGGGCGACCGGCGCGGGCGCTCGACCGCGGGACACGTGAGCATTCCACTCACGCAGGTTGACGCCTGCGTGGTCGGCGCACGCACCCGCGACCCACAGTTCGTCGCCGGAGTCGGTGTCGATGATGATCGGGTTCACCGGGTCCTGCTTTCAGCGAGTCGATCGGCAGCGAAGCCGGTACCGGATGGATGTCTGCATATGCGCATGATGACGGAGTCTCTGTGAGAAAAGCTGTCAGTTGATCGAGTGTCATCTGATCAATCGACTGATTCGAGGTAGATGTTACTGGTCGAAACCCCATGATGGAAGAATCCAGACACCGCACACCTCCCCCTGGAGCGGCCCGCCCGCGACGTGTGACCGAGATCCCATGTTTCTAATCGAAACACCATGGTGACTGATGTCGATTGAACAGATGACAACAGTTCAGTCGATCATCGAGGAGACCCGTCATCGTGGCGCCATCCGAACCAGCGGCTCCTTCCAGGACCGGCAGCGGCCGGTGAACCCCATCATCGTCGACGCCGACACCGGGGACGAACTGTGGACCGCGGGGGCGTGCGCGGACCACCTCGGTGGCACGGTGCGCCAGTGGGAAGCCCACGTCGCCCGAGGATCTGCACCGAAAGCAGTCGGACAGATCGGCCGTCTGCGTCTATGGGAAGCCCAAGAAGTCCACTCCTGGATAGTTCGCCGTCGACGTGCGAACACGACGCTCCGCGCGGTGGAACCCGCCCGCTCGTGAACGCCGACGCGCTCACGAGCGACTGATCCGGGACCTCCTATCGAGGCATTCGACGACAAACGAGGCATGCATGCATGCCTCGTTTGTCGTCGAGCACCTCGTTCAGCAGTCCGGCCCCGCGGCGGAGGCCGGACTCGCGATCACCAGCCGCGCTCGGCGAGGCGGTGCGGCTCGGGGATCTCGTCGACGTTGATGCCGACCATGGCCTCACCGAGTCCACGCGAGACGTTGGCGAGGACGTCGGGGTCGTCGTGGAAGGTGGTCGCCTTGACGATGGCGGCGGCGCGCTCGGCCGGGTTGCCCGACTTGAAGATGCCGGAGCCGACGAACACGCCTTCGGCGCCGAGCTGCATCATCATCGCGGCGTCGGCCGGAGTGGCGATGCCGCCTGCGGTGAACAGCGTGACCGGGAGCTTGCCTGCCTTGGCGACCTCGACGACCAGGTCGTACGGCGCCTGCAGTTCCTTGGCGGCGACATAGAGCTCGTCTTCGGGCAGCGACGTCAGGCGACGGATCTCCTGGCGGATCTGGCGCATGTGGGTGGTGGCGTTCGAGACGTCACCGGTGCCGGCCTCGCCCTTCGAACGGATCATGGCGGCGCCCTCGTTGATGCGGCGGAGCGCCTCACCGAGATTGGTGGCGCCACACACGAACGGGACGGTGAACGCGAACTTGTCGATGTGATTCGTGTAGTCCGCGGGGGTCAGCACTTCCGACTCGTCGATGTAGTCGACTCCGAGGCTCTGCAGGATCTGCGCCTCGACGAAGTGACCGATGCGGGCCTTCGCCATGACGGGGATCGAAACTGCTTCGATGATGCCGTCGATCATGTCCGGGTCGCTCATCCGCGACACGCCGCCCTGGGCGCGGATGTCGGCGGGAACCCGCTCGAGTGCCATGACTGCGACGGCGCCTGCGTCTTCGGCGATCTTCGCCTGCTCCGGCGTCACCACGTCCATGATCACGCCGCCCTTCAGCATCTCGGCCATGCCGCGCTTGACGCGTGCGGTACCGGTTGCCGGGGCGTTCTGAGGATCGGTGGTCACTTCGGTGCTCCTGAATGTCTGATGAGAAAGGACCACAACAGTAAACCCGATCAGGGGTGATGTGCTCTACGCCGGGTCGGTGACCCTGCCGACGCCTTCGGCGATCTCGAAATAGGCGGGCATCGGCCCTCCCCCGCCGAGCCGCAGCCACCGGACCATTCGGCGTCCTCGAAGCGCCCTGGTGTCGCGCACCGCGTCGTTGTAGAAGCGACGAGCCATCGTGACCCGGGTCTGAGCGTCCGACAGCTCCCCTACCAGCGACGATGCTTCGCCGGGCAGGTCGGTGAGCGCGAGCGCCGAGGACAAGCGGTTCTCTGCGGACTCGCGTTCGACGGGATCGGACCCGTGAGGGATGTCGACTGCGGCTCGCAGAGTCGTCGTCTCCGAACCGCCTGCGACGGCGATCCGATGTGCCACATCCACTCGCCGATCGAGAGCGGCGATCAGCGCACCGCGTGCCAGTGTGACGCGCTCGGACAGGAGCCTGATCCTTGTCGCCCGAGTGGAGCTCAACACGGCGAACCAGATGACGCACAGCACGACGACGATTCCGACCGCCGAGCCGGCCCACGCGATGATCGAACCGACCATGACTCCCCCGCTCAATCCGATACGACGACGGGACCCGCACCATAGGTCACCGTGTCGTACACACGTTGGATCTGGTCGGCCACCTTCGACCAGTCGTACTGCTCGGCACGCAGGTGCCCTCGCGCCACGTAGCCTGCGCGGAGATCGTCGTCGCGCAGGAGATCGTTGATCTGCGCGGCGAGCGCCGTCGGCGACCCCGTCGTGACCAGACAGCCTGCGTCGCCGTGGTCGAGCACCCGCGCGAACGCCACCAGATCACTCGCCACAACCGCCGCACCCGCCGCCATGGCTTCGACGAGGACGATGCCGAAACTCTCACCGCCGAGGTTCGGCGCCACGTAGACGTCGGCGCTTCGCAACGCGCGCGCTTTGGTCTCGTCGTCGACCATCCCGAGGAAGGTCAGGTGTTTCGCGAGGTCTCCCGCGCGTTTGACGAGCGCACGTTCATTTCCGCCGCCGACGACGAGCACGGTGACGTCGGGGAACTCGTCAACGATCGTCGGAAGTGCTCGCATCAGGATGTCGATGCCCTTGCGGGGTTCGTCGTACCGTCCAAGGAACATGACCGTGCGGCCGGCGCGCGGGTATCCCTCAAGTGGTTCGACCCGGCGGAACGAACCGACGTCGACACCGTTGGGGATCTCCACCGCGTCGTTGCCGAGGGATTCCATCTGCCAGCGCCGCGCCAGTTCCGAGACGGCGATCTTTCCGCGGATGCGTTCGCGGAACTGCCGGAGCACCGAGTCGAACACCGACAACCACATCGACTTGGTGGTGGCCGTGTGGAACGTTGTGACGATCGGTCCGGTCGCGACCATCAACGACAGCATCGACAGACTCGGCGCATTCGGCTCGTGCAGGTGAAGGACGTCGAACTCATTGCTGTCGATCCACCTCCGCAAGACGTGGAACATCTTGGGCGAGAACGACACCCGCGACACCGAACCGTTGTACGGGATCCCGAGTGCTGGACCGGCGGAGTCGACGTACGGCGGCAACTCCACATCAGGACCGGCCGGAGCCAGAACTCTCACGTCGTGCCCGCGCCCGATGAACACCTCGGCCAACTCGACGACGTGCGCCTGTACACCGCCCGGCACGTCGAACGAGTACGGGCAGATCATGCCGATCTTCACCGGTCCGAGTCCAGACCGAGCCGTTCACGGCGGGCCGCAGACCAGTCCGCCTCCCACAGCGGTTGCAGCATGTGCCAGTCGGCGGGCGCCGTCGCGATGTCGCGCGTGAAGGCGTCCGCAAGGCGCTGCGCGGTCGGCGCGATCCCGCCCTCGGTGCTGATGACGGTGCCGCAGCGCAGACGCGACGTCGTCGGCCCGGTGTAACTGTGATGCACGGCGAGCAACGTCGCGCCGGTCTCGATGGCGAGCTTCGCTGATCCGGCCGGGATGCGGGTGCGTTCACCGAACAGGGTGACCGGCACACCGTGCGAGGTGAGATCGCGGTCGGCCATCAAACACACCACTCCCCCAGCTCGCAGGCGATCGGCCAGGATCGGGAACGGCGGCTGCTCACCGCCGGTCAGGGGGAACACCTCGAATCCGAGGGATTCGCGGTATTCGACGAACTGGTCGAACAACGACTCCGGTTCGAGTCGCTCCGCGACGGTCGAGAACTGGCCGAAATGGTCGACGAGCCACACTCCGGCCACATCCCAGTTCCCCGAATGCGGCAACGCCATCACAACACCGCGCCCGGTGCCGAGAACTTCGTCGAGCACGGTCCGATCGTGCTCGGACATCTCCACGCTCGCCACGATGTCGGCGGGGTCGGTCGTCGGCAGCCGGAACGCCTCCCGCCAGTACCTGGCGTACGAGCGCATCGACTCCTCCACAAGCGAGTCGGGAACGTTGTCGGGTGTCGTCCCGATCACCCGGGCGAGATTCTTGCGAAGCTGCTCCGGTCCGCCGTTCCGTTTGCCCGCGAGGGTGCCGACGGCGTCGAACGCGGTGCGCGCCACTGTCTCGGGTGCATACTTCACCGCGGCCCAGCCTGCCCGGTAACCCAGGTCGGCGACGATCGAGCTCAGTCCGCCCAGCACGCGCTCAGACCTCGTCCGTGGCGTCGGCTGCAGGCGCGGCGGACGGAATCAGATCGCGAGCGCCGGGCGAACAGTAAATGGACCACATGCGCTGTCCCACGGTGATCACGCTGAGGACGGCGAGCACCCACATCGCGATGTGAATCGACCACGACCACTGCAGACCGGGGAACTGGGTCAAGCCGGCGCCGACGAGGACGATGATCAGCCGGTCCGGACGTTCGATGAGGCCACCGTCGCCGTTGAGACCGGCAGCCTCCGCGCGCGCTTTCGCGTACGAGATCACCTGCGAGGTGACCAGGCAGATCAGCGTCGCGATGAGCAGCAGGCGGTGCGGTTCGTGAAATGCCGCCCACCACGCGAGTCCGCCGAAGATCGCGCCGTCGGCGATGCGGTCGCATGTCGCGTCCAGCACCGATCCGAACCGTGTGCCTCCACCACGCGCCCGCGCCATCGCACCGTCGAGCATGTCGAACATGACAAAAGCCCACGTGACCAGTGCGCCCGCGAACAGGTGCCCCTGCGAGAACAGGGCGATCGATGCGCCGACCGTCACGACGGTTCCGGCAATCGTCATGATGTCCGGGGTGAGCCCGGTCTTGATGAGCGCCCGGCCGATCGGCAGCGTCACCTTCGACACCGACGCGCGGCCCAGAATGCTAAGCACTGGCAGGTCCCCCGAGTTCGATCCACTTGGTCGCCAACAGGTCGCGGGTGTCCGCGAGCAGTTGCGGCATCACCTTCGTGTCGCCGACCACCGTGATGAAGTTGGCGTCGCCCGACCACCGCGGCACGACGTGCTGATGCAGGTGCTCCGACAGCGATCCGCCCGCGGCGGACCCGAGGTTCAGGCCGACGTTGAACGCGTCGGGACTCGACACGGCCTTGATCGTGCGGATCACATGCTGCGTGAACGCCATCAGCTCCCGCGACTCGGGAACGGTGAGGTCCTCGAGGTCGGCCACTTGCCGGTACGGCACGACCATCGTGTGACCCGGGTTGTACGGGTACAGGTTCAGCACCGCGTACACCGATTCGCCACGCGCGATGATCAGGCCGTCCTCGTCGGTCATCCGCGGGATGTCCAAGAACGGGTGCCCGGACAGCTCACCACCGTCGGAGGCCACCTTGGGGGCCGCCGCGGTGATGTAGCTCATCCGATGCGGCGTCCACAGACGTTCCAGTCCCCCGCGCATCGCGCCGGTGCCTGGATCGCGATCGGCCGACGTCATCGACGCTTCCGGACCAGTTCGAGGAGTGCGGTCATCGACTCCGCGGTCGGCGAGTCGTTGCGACGCGACTCCTCCCACTCGTCGATGGCGACCACGGCGTCGTCGACAGCGACACCGTTGACCTGGGTGCCGTCCCGGAATCGGAAGCTGACCGCGCCCGCTTCGACGTCGCGCTCACCCGCGAGCAGCATGAACGGCACTTTGGCAGTGGTGTGATTGCGGATCTTCTTCTGCATCCGGTCGTCGGACAGGTCGACCTCGGCGCGCACACGACGCGACTTGAGGCGATTGACCACACCCTGCAGATGCGGCGCGAACGCCTCGGCGACCGGGATGCCCATCACCTGGACCGGCGACAGCCACACCGGGAACGCTCCCGCGTAGTGCTCGGTCAGCACACCGAAGAAGCGTTCGATGGAGCCGAACAGCGCACGGTGGATCATCACCGGTCGCTTCTTGGTGCCGTCTGAGGCGGTGTATTCGAGGTCGAAACGCTCGGGCAGGTTGAAGTCGAGCTGGATCGTCGACATCTGCCACGTGCGGCCGAGAGCGTCCTTGGCCTGCACCGAGATCTTCGGACCGTAGAACGCCGCACCCTCCGGGTCGGGCACGAGCTCGAGACCCGACGCCTCCCCGACCTGGCGGAGTGTCTCGGTGGCCTCTTCCCAGACTTCGTCCGAACCGACGAACTTCACCGGGTCCTTGGTGGACAGTTCGAGGTAGAAGTCGTCGAGCCCGTAGTCCTTGAGGAGCTGCAGCACGAAGTTGAGGGTCGTCGTGAGCTCCTCGACGATCTGTTCCTGCGTGCAGAAGATGTGAGCGTCGTCCTGCGTGAAGCCGCGGGCACGGGTCAGGCCGTGGACCACGCCGGACTTCTCGTAGCGGTACACCGAACCGAACTCGAACAGGCGCAGCGGCAGTTCGCGGTACGAACGTCCACGGGACGCGTAGATCAGGTTGTGCATCGGGCAGTTCATCGGCTTGACGTAGTAGTCCTGGCCGGGTTTGCGGACCGTTCCGTCCTCGTTGTACTCCGCGTCGAGCTGCATGGGCGGGAACATGCCCTCGGCATACCAATCGAGGTGACCGGACACCTCGAAGAGGTTGCTCTTGGTGACGTGCGGGGTGTTGACGAACTCGTACCCGGCGGCCGCGTGCTGCTCGCGGGAATAGTCCTCCATCTCCCGGCGGATGATGCCGCCCTTGGGATGGAACACCGGAAGGCCCGATCCGAGCTCGTCGGGGAAGCTGAACAGGTCGAGCTCGCTGCCGAGTCGACGGTGATCACGCTTCTCCGCTTCGGCGAGACGATCGAGGTACAGGTCCATCGCCTCGGTCGACTCCCACGCAGTGCCGTACACGCGCTGCAGGTCGGCCAGGCTCTGGTCGCCTCGCCAGTACGCGGCGGAGCTGCGGGTCAGGGTGAACGCCGCGATGTACTTCGTGGTCGGCACGTGCGGGCCACGGCACAGGTCGCCCCACACCTTCTCGCCGGTGCGCGGGTTGAGGTTGTCGTATGCGGTCAGTTCGCCGCCGCCGACCTCCATCACCTCGGCGTCGTCCGCGGCGCCCTTGTCGTCGATCAGCTCGAGCTTGAACGGCTCGTTCGCCAGTTCGGCGCGCGCGGCGTCCTTCGACTCGTACACGCGACGGGAGAACTTCTGGCCCGACTTGATGATCTTCTTCATCTGCTTCTCGAGGGCCTTGAGGTCCTCGGGGGTGAACGGGTCGTCCACCTGGAAGTCGTAGTAGAAGCCGTCGGTGACCGGCGGTCCGATTCCGAGGTTCGCCTTCGGGTTGAGCTCCTGCACCGCCTGTGCAAGAACATGGGCGCACGAGTGACGGATCACCGCGCGTCCGTCTTCGGAGTCGGCCGTGACCGGCTCGACGAGCGTGTCGGCAGCCGGCGCCCACGACAGGTCGCGAAGCGTGCCGTCCGCCTCCCGGACCACCACGACCGCCTGCGGCCCCTTGTTCGGCAGTTCGACGCCGTCGGGGAGCTCCGCGTCTCGCATCGCTGCGCCCGCGGTAGTGCCCGCCGGAACCCGCACGATCTCGGGCAGACGAACCTTCTCGACTGCGCTCGAAACAGGTCTTTCGGCGGACGCGACATTGTCGGACACGGGGTGACTCCTCGATTCTCAGCTGGGCAGCGCGTCGTCCGATTCGACGAGGCGCTGCGCTGATCGTATCGGTTCCACGCGACGCGTCCACCACAGCGTGACCGCGATCGTGCCCAACAACACGATCAAGTACGCCCCGCTTCCGATCAGCTGGAACGGCACCTGCCACGCGGGACCGTCCACCGAGCCGAATCCGCGGAACGAACCGAACGCCATCCCGTGGAACACCTTGCCAGGGTGGCCCGGGACCGGAAGCGGCATCGCCTGCCAATAGGTGAAGGTCAGCGTGACGATCGAGGCGGGCGCGAGCCACCACAGCCAGGTGCGGGGATCTTCCCTCCGGGTCTGTTCGTAGGCGTGGACGAATGCGACGAGCAGCAGCGGAAGGATCCACACCCAGTGGTGACCCCACGAGAACGGCGACACGGCACACGACGCCATACCGGTGATCGCCACCGCGAGAAGCCTGCCTCCCGCCTGGTAGGCGCAGTACGCGGCCCACAGCGACAACAGTCCGACGACAAGCCCGACCGGAACCCACAACCACGTAGGTGGATGCGCCAAATCCATCGTGCCGAGTCGGGCGAAGAAGCCGTTGAACGACTGGTTCGCGGGGGCCGCCATGGATCCGATGCGCTTGGTGTCGGAGATGTCCCCGGTCCAGAAGTCGATCGCCTCACGTCCGAGGACTGCGATGCCGATCAGCACGGTCCCGACGAACACCGCCACCGCGACGATCGCGGCGCGAAACTTGCGCACGGTCACCAGGTGGGCGACGAAGAACAGCGGCGTCAGTTTGATGCCCGCCGCGAGTCCTACTCCGAGGCCCTGCAGCCGGTGATTCCGCAACGCGAGGTCGGCGACCACAAAAAGCGCGAGGACCAGGTTGATCTGACCGTTCCAGAGTGTGGTGTGGACCGGTTCCAGGCTTGTCGCGAAGACGGCGACGAGCACGGTGAAGGCGACGAACCTCGCGTCGAATCGGAATCGGAGCGCGCGCAGCGACAACCCGATGAGGAGCAGCAGACTGATGACGCTGCCGACGTTCCACAGGAACTTCGCTGTGTGGATCGGCAGTCCGGCCAGCGGCACCATGACAAGCGCCGCGAACGGCGGGTACGTGAACTCCCAGACCTCGTAGACCGGCTTCGCGTACAGGGGCAGCCCGTCCCACACGGCGATCGCGCCACCGCGGTACACGCGGGTGTCGATGCCCATGTTGAACAACCCGTAGACCGGATCCGTGAACGGCACCACCCAAATGTGCCAACACACGACCAAAACAGCTCCGACGGCGGCGATCGCGAGCATGATGGTTCTCACCGAACGTATCGGCGCGGGTCTGGTCACTCGGAGATGATACGTCCGACCTCCCTCGATGTCGGTGCACGACGCGTGCTGCTGCGCCAAACCCACCGGTCCGCCCACGCCCGCGGCGGCCGCCGTGCAATATGGGCGTGTGACAGGCAGACGGGCCGAGCGGCGGCGGACATGGGCTATCGTCTCGCTCGCCGTTCCCGCCATCTCGAGTCGCAAAGCCCTGACCGCGGGAGTTCTCGTCGCACAACTGGTGGCGATGGCAGCGGGGCTCGCGCAACCTGCGTTCAACGCGCGGATCGTCGACGCGGGTGTGATCGCGGGCGACGTCGACTACGTTCAGCGCATGGGCGCGTTGATGATCGGCGTCGTTCTGATCGGCCTCGTCGCCTCGATGGCGGCGGTCGCGTGCGGCTCGGCGATCGCCGCCGGGATCTCCGCGGATCTGCGGCTGGCCGTATATCGGCGCGCGGGGGAACTGTCGACCGCCGACTACCACGAACTCGGTACCGCGTCGATGCTCACACGGACCTCCGCCGACACCGGAGTCGTCGGGCGCACGGTCTTCGCGTTCACCAGCGTCGCGATGTCCGCGCCGATCGTGACCGTCGGCGCGGTGATCCTGTCCTTGCGCCAATCGGTGCAGCTCGCGCCGGTGATCGTCGTGACGGCGATTCTCCTCGGAGTGGTCGTCGGGCTGTACGTGGCACGGGTGACGCCCCTGGCGGGCCGGCTGCAGCGCGCGGTGGACGCGGTGAACCGAGTGCTGCGTGAGCAGTTGACCGGCACTCGCATCCTGAGAACGTTCCGCCGGGAGCACACGGCGTCTGACAGGTTCGGAATCGCGAACACCGAACTGACCGTCCTCGCGCGGCGCGTCGGGGCGTTGCAGGTCCTGCTGCTGCCCTCGGTGTTGCTGATCGCCAACATCGCGGTGGTCGCCACGAACGTCATCGGTGCGGACCTCATCGAATCGGACGACCTCACCATCGGCGGGCTCACCGCGTTCTCCGGTTACCTGATGCAGATCGTGAGCGGAGTGTCGCTGTTCGTGGCGCTGGCCGCGGTCCTCCCCCGCGCCGAGGCGAGTGCCATCCGCCTCCGCGAGGTCCTCGACGAAGACGTCCCGGATCCTGGACCGACGGACATTCCGGATCGACCGCGCGGTGTGCTGGATGTCGACTTCCGTTCGGTCGACGTGCGGTATGCCGGCGCCGAGCAACTCACACTGTCCGATGTGACCCTGCGATGCGTCCCCGGCGGCGTGACAGCGGTGATCGGGGGAACGTCGAGCGGAAAGTCGACGCTCTTGTCCCTCGTACCGCGCCTCCTGGACTCGTCCGCAGGCGAAGTGACCCTCGGCGACCGTCCGATCGCCGACTGGCCGTTGACCGCGGTGCGATCAGAAGTCGCCTACGTCGGCCAGCGTCATGCGCTGATCGCCGGAACCGTCGCGTCCAATCTGCGCCTCGCCTACGACGACGCGACTGACGACCTGGTGTGGAAAGCACTGCGGGTGACCAAGATGGCCGACACCGTCGCCGATCGCGGCGGCCTCGACGCGGCCGTGTCCCAGGGCGGATCGAACTTCTCTGGAGGCCAACGGCAACGTCTCGCGATCGCCCGTGCACTCCTGCACAGGCCCCGGGTGATGGTTCTCGACGACGCGTTCTCCGCGATGGACCGGTCCACCGCATCGCAGGTGTTCACGTCGGTTCGGGCCCATCTGCCTCGCACCACATTCCTCATTGCCGCTCAGCAGATTCATTCGGTGCGCACTGCCGACCTGATCGCCGTGCTCGAGCTGGGACGCGTCGTCGACAAGGGTTCGCACCGTGACCTGCTGGAACGATGCAGCGTGTACCGCGAGATCGCAGACGCACAAGCCCCGGTGCGGGCCCGATGAAGATATTCCGGGCTCTGGGCGAAGTCCGACGTTTCCTCGGCGCGGGTCGTAGCCTCACCTGGGCGTTGGCCCTCGCGATCGTGTCCGCTCTGCTGACGGTGGCGGTCCCCTGGCTCCTCGCCCAGGTCACCAACATCATCTTCGCGGGTGCTCTCGGCGCGAACCTGGACGAAGGTGCGACCCACGACCAGATGGTCGAAGCCCTTCGGGAAGCCGGTGACGACCGTCAGGCCAATATCGTCTCGGCGATCGGTGCCACGCCCGGAGTCGGGATCGACTGGTCGCTGCTGTGGACATACACGGCCGTGACACTTGCCGCTTTCGTCCTGGCGGCAGGCGCTCGCATCGGCGGCGGCCTGATTCTCAATGCCGCCGTTCAACGGGCGATCCGGAGACTTCGGCGACGGGTGGAGAGCAAACTCCACCGCATGCCGGTGACTGCTCTGGAAGGCGGACGTCGGGGCGAGGTACTCAACGCCGTCACCGTCGACGTCGACAATGTGGCGACCCTGATCGGTCCGGTGTTCGTCCAACTCCCGGTCGTGTTGCTGACGATCGTCGGGGTGTCGGCGGCGCTGATCTGGGTGTCCGGGTTCTTCGCGATGATCGCGTTCCTGACCGTCCCGATCTCCGCGGTCGCCGTCGCATTGATTCTGCGATTCGCGCGTCCCCACGTGAAGAGGCAGTGGGCCGCGCAGTCGTCTCTGACGGCTCACGCGGAGGACGTGTACGCCGCCCGCGACATGCTCTCCGCGTACGACGCCCACCGTACGACGGAGCGCCAGTTCACCGCGGTGAACTCCGAACTGGCTCACGCGACACGAACGGGTCAGACGTGGAGCGGCGCCCTCGGGCCGGTCCTGACGTTGTGCAACGCCCTCGCATTCGTCACCGTCGCCGTGCTCGGCGCGTTCAAGATGCTCGACGGCGCGGTGACCCTCGGTGTGCTGCAGGCCGTGGTCCTGTACACGCAGCAACTGTCCAGTGCGTTGTCCGAACTGACCGGAACCCTGCCGACGCTGCAGTCCGGACTGGTGTCGGTGGGCCGTGTCCGCGAGTTCCTCGCCCGGAAAGAGGAGATCGCACCCGCCGTCGACGACGACCCGGTGACCCCACGACACGGCCGTCACCGCACACCGCCGCGGATCGTGTTCGAGGACGTCTCATTCGCATACTCCGACGGCCCACCGGTCCTCAACGGAGTCGACCTCGTCGTCGAACCCGGTACGACGACGGCGCTGGTCGGCGCGACGGGATCGGGAAAGACGACGCTCACCGCCCTCGTGCAACGATTCGCCGATCCCACAGGAGGGCGGATCACCGTCGATGGGACGGACATCACCGACTTGACTCGGTCGGAGGTGCGGTCGTTGATGGCCGTCGTGACGCAGGATCCATGGCTCTTCACCGGCACCGCAGGCGAGAACATCGACCTCGGCGCGGCGCACGGCGTGGAGACCGCCGATCCCACCGTTCACACGTTGTTGGCGGCGTTGCCGAGCGGCGCAGCGACCGAGGTGTCAGGTGATGTCGAAACCCTCAGCGCGGGCGAGAAGCAGCTCATCACCGTCGCACGAGCCTTGGCCGCGCAGCCGGACATCCTCATCTTGGACGAGGCGACCAGTGCGGCCGATCCACGATCGGAACTGCTCATCCAACGTGGGCTCGAGTCGCTTCGGCACCGCACGACCACTCTCATCGTCACGCACCGCATGTCGACGCTCGCGGCTGCCGACGAAGTGGCCGTACTCGCCGGCGGCCGCATCGTCGAGCAGGGGACGGCGCAGGATCTGCTTGCTGCGGGCGGCGAGTTCGCACGTATCTACGCGGAGTGAGTTCATGCCGGGCGAACGGCACGAATCGGCCCAACGGCCGCCTCCCTGATCCAGTGAACGCCAGGGCGCTCACGAAGTTCATCCGTTCGGACTACATCGTCAGAATGGCGCATTCCTGCAGTTCAGAGCGGTCTTTCACCCAGTCGGGCCGCGTCGTCAATAGAGAATCGCCACACGGTCGCAATACGAACGTGATCTGTCCCACTTTTGTGTGACCGTGAGCACACCGGCAGCGTTCGCCCCGACCGCCGCCCGGCCACTTCGCCCGAACGAAAGCAGGGAATCTCATGGCAACCATCGACCTCAGCGGCCTCACTCATCTCATCGAGATCGGCTCGTTCACCGGTTCGTCGGCAGGCATCGGATCGACAGGCAACGGCCAGGACGGTGGAACCGGAAACACCAATAACAACGGACCCACCTTCGGCTCCTGACGAATCGGGTTACCCTTCGTCCAGCCTCGACAATCAGTTTCGGCCCCGTCGGCGTTCTCGCCGACGGGGCCGGTTTCACAACAGGAGCCGCACGACCGTGAAGATCTCCCTCCGCACAGCCTTCACAGCGACCATTGCCGCAGCCCTTCTCACCACCGGAGCCACAATCGCGCCTCCGGCCACGGCTGCCCCGAAAGCCGGCATCGTCTCGACGTACAAGTACACGTCGCAGGTGTCCGACATCGTCGTCCACTCGCCGTCGATGAACCGCGACATCCCGATGACCGTGTTGTCCCCCAAGAACAAGTCCAAGCCTGCAGGCGTCCTCTATCTCCTCAACGGAGCAGGCGGCGGCGAGGACTCGGCCAACTGGCTGAACAAGTCGGACGTCGTGAAGTTCTTCGCCCACAAGAACGTCTACGTAGTGATCCCGAACAAGGGCGCCTTCTCGTACTACACCGACTGGATCAAGCCCGACCCCGTCCTCGGCGTCAACAAGTGGTCGACGTTCCTCGGCAAAGAACTGCCCGGCGTCATCAATTCGGCGTACTCGACCAACGGCAAGAACGCGATCGCGGGCATCTCGTCGTCGGCGACCTCCGTCCTGAATCTCGCGATCGCCCACAAGGGTCTCTACAAGGCGGTGTCCGCGTACAGCGGTTGTGCGAGCACGTCGTCGGAGATGGGCAAGCTGTACATCCGGCTGGTCGTCGAGTCCCGCGGCGGCGGTGACGTGAAGAACATGTGGGGCCCGCTGCGTGGACCGGGCTGGCTCAAGAACGACCCGATCGTGCACGCGGCAGGCCTGCGTGGACTCTCGATCTATCTGAGCGCGGCGACCGGACTGCCCGGCAAGTACGACACCACTCGTTACGTGCCCAAGCCCGCCGTCCTCGCCGATCAGATCGCACTCGGCGGCGGCATCGAAGCCGCGACGCGGATCTGCACCGAGGACCTCGCGGCCAAGCTCGCGTCGCTGCGGATTCCCGCGACCGTCGACCGTCCGGCCACCGGCACGCACTCCTGGAAGTACTGGCAGGACCAGCTGCACAAGTCGTGGCCGCAGATGGCCCGGAAGATCGGCGCGTGAGCGTTGACGCCGATGTGACGATCCGCCCGTTGGTCGACGACGAGCTTCCCGCTGCCGTCGACCTGGTCGGGGCGATGCTCCCCGAGATCCCGCTGTACAGCTGGATTCTCGGGGAGTATCTCGTTGAGCCGGCCATGGTCGACTGGCTGGCATCGGTGTTCATCGGACCGCACATCGCGCTCGGTCGCGTCGAAGGAGCCTTCGACGCCGACGGTCGACTCCTCGGGATCGTCGCATGGTCGGCCCCAGACGGGCCCCCACCAGAATTGCCCGCGTCGGTCGTCGCGTCGTCGACCTCGCTCCTGCCTCGTCGCCAGGACATCGTGGAGCGGCTCAAGATCCTCGCCGACGCGACGCTCGACCATCAGCTTCCGGGCGACCACGTGCTGATCGTGCTCGGCGTCGTCGCCCCGACTGCGCGCCGGACTGGCATTCCGGCCGCACTGGGTCTGGCGCCCCGCGCCGCCGCACAGGCTGCCGGAATGGACCTGCTGATGACAACCAGCGATCTAGCCCTGGGAAAAGCACACGAGCGGACTCACGGCGCAGTGTTCCAATCCAGCTACCCAGTGGGCGAATGCACCGTCTACCAGTACTTGGCACCCGCCTGACGGCACAGTTTTGACGTTGCCCGTCGATTCAACTGATCGAACGACATCGGCCTCATCGTCGCAGGCTGTGGCTCACATCACACTCGCGGATCGTGGGGCCGTTTTCGTGAAGGTCGGATTCGCCGTCTGCGGCCACTCGACCACCGCATCACCGGAACTGTGCCACCGGTCACATTCGACGCCGCCGTCCGGCACTCTTGGAGACGTCGAGCTGAGCACCACACAAGCGCCCCGCACGACAGAATCCCTCCCACATAGCGTTAGGAAGACACCATGGCAGAACTGCCCACCCAGATCATCGGCCAGCTCCTCGGCATGCTCGGCGGAGGCTCGTCCGAGGGCGGCAGCTCGCTTCCCGGCAGCAGCGAGTAACGCAACCTCCCCGCTGACATAGAAACCCCGCCCGAATCCACGGATTCGGGCGGGGTTTCGTCGTTGCGATGCGGATACGTCAGGAAACACCTGTGCTGCGAACTCGGAACATCGACGTCAGCTCATTCAGCGAGTTGACCCGTACGTCTACCCGAGCATGTCAGAGCGGCGGCTGTGGACCTGTCCTACGGTCCGCGTCGCGGCAGAGCTCCCACATAAAAGACCTCGCCTAGCGCAACGCGGATACACCGACGATCCGCGAGAAGGACCCGACCGACGCCTTTGCGCAGCCGATGGCACTTAGGCTGACGCCATGAAGGATCGCTCTACAATCGCGGCACTCACAGCGCTCGAGCCAATCTCCCACCGACACCCGCCCGGGGCCGACCGTTCTGATGTTGACGCACTCCTGGAAGCCGACTTCGTCGAAGTCGGGGCATCCGGCGCCGTCTACGACCGAGAATTCGTGATCGAGACTATTGCGCAGCGGTACGCCCGTGGCCTTGATCCAGACGATACTGCTTGGCAGATCGACGAATTGTCAGTTCAACACGTCGGACCACTTCTTCACCTGGTCACATATCGGCTGACATTCGGCGGCCGAACGTCACGCCGATCGACACTGTGGCGAAAACACGACTCGAACTATCGCGCCGTCTACCACCAAGGGACACTATGCGATGCAAGACTCGATTCATGTCCCGATCAGCCTGGCGGTTAGTCCTCAATCAACCAAGTGGTTCGAAGCATCCGATCGGTCAGGACAACACATGATTCAGCACCCAACTGACAGCGCCAGCAAGTAGACCAGCCGCGATGCCCATGGCCCCCGCGAAGATAAAGCCCATTCCGCCACGGATTCGGGAGTCGGGCACCAGCTCTGGCAAATCGTCCTCAACGGGCGACATCTCGACCTCTCCGGGGCCGGCTGCGCGTCGCCACAGCGGCTCAGGCTCGACGAGAAGATAGATCAGAACCCCGATCTGGCCCACGAAGAACATCCAGAACCAAGCCCAGCGGTTCGCCCATCGAGGAGTCGACGAGACCATCGCCAGGAACGTCACGAGCCAGACCAGAGCAAGCACACTGACCACCCACCCGGGCGCACGAGAAGGCCAGCTGATCAACTTCGGGGCATCGCGCGCGATGTCGACCTCAACACCCTTGTCGTGCATTCGCTGCTTGAACTCACCGACCTCGACAGAAACTGCGGCCGCAGGGCCCGTCCGCCAGTGAAAGGGACCTGTCGACCACGTGACGGCCGAGATCAGCGCGTCCGACTCCGCACTGTCGATGAGCACGATGTCGACGGCTCCACGATCCACGTCGCGAGCGAACTGATCGTGATCAGCCGCCTTCGGCTGAAACGCTGCCGCCGCAGACACGAAGCCTGTAGTGACGACCAGCAGAGCGGCCCACCTCGCCACAAGAAGTGCCGTACGCAACCCCATCCCCTCCCCTGGATGCAGAAAAGACCCGCAGTTTCCTGCGGGTCTTTTCGTTGTGGTCCCGGCTGGGATCGAACCAGCGACCTTCCCGGTGTGAACGGGACGCTCTTCCACTGAGCCACGGGACCAGATATTGCGTTCCGCGTTGCAGCGGTTCGCACGAGGAATGAGATTACACACTCACGTCGAGCGACGCCAACTCACCCCCGAGCCAGGCCCCATCCCCCTGTCGATGGCCCCTCGTTCACGCGTCATACACGCAACAATGACGCGCCACCTGCGAAAACACATCGATGTAAGACCCTGACCTCGCGATTTGTCATCGCAGCACGAGACCTATAGTGTTCATGTCGCTGGTGAGCGGCGCCCAAAAGGCAAACTCGCCGGTACATGCGGATGTGGCGCAGCTGGTAGCGCATCACCTTGCCAAGGTGAGGGTCGCGAGTTCGAATCTCGTCATCCGCTCGGAACAAGAGCTTGCCTCTTGCGATGGTGGCGTGGCCGAGTGGTGAGGCAACGGCCTGCAAAGCCGTGCACACGGGTTCGATTCCCGTCGCCACCTCCACGCCTGACAACTTCACAAGTCCCGCGCGATTAGCTCAGTGGGAGAGCGCTTCCCTGACACGGAAGAGGTCACAAGTTCAATCCTTGTATCGCGCACCAGATGAATAGCCCCTGTTGACAGGGGTTATTTCATTGGCCAGGATTCCTGGCACACGCGGATGTGGCGCAGCTGGTAGCGCATCACCTTGCCAAGGTGAGGGTCGCGAGTTCGAATCTCGTCATCCGCTCAGAGACAAGTCCCGGTCGCCCGCGCGACCGGGACTTTGTCGTTTCCACACCTGCGGTAGCTTCTTGATCCATGGGCACATGGGGAGCAGGACCGTTCGAGAACGACGCGGCCGCCGATCTGCTGGTTGAGATCAGTGATGCGTCATTCGATTTCGAGTCACAGGCGTGGGCATTCGACGACGAGTACATCGAGGTCGACGGCGGACAGATCGCCATCGCGATGGGCGCGCTGGTCACGATCGGTCGTGGCGACGGGTCTGGCGGCCCGGCCGATGTGGACGCCGTCGCATTCGCGGCGAGCCTCACCGACGAGCAGTTCGGACGTCTGCGCGACTGGATGGGACGAGTACTCGCGGACGGTGACACGTCTGAACTGTACGAACTCTGGGAAGAGTCCGAAGACCTCGACGAATGGCTCACAGCGTCACGCGCAAGCATCCCGCCCGCATGACGGCGGTCGGCACAACGAGCGACCGATTCGTCGACCCGGTTTGGAATCCGGAGGGTTGACCCGCTAGAGTTTCATCTCGCTGGTGAACAACAGTTCAGCGGCACGCGGATGTGGCGCAGCTGGTAGCGCATCACCTTGCCAAGGTGAGGGTCGCGAGTTCGAATCTCGTCATCCGCTCGGAACGAGGGCTTTGCCCTCGCGTTGGTGGCGTGGCCGAGTGGTGAGGCAACGGCCTGCAAAGCCGTGCACACGGGTTCGATTCCCGTCGCCACCTCCAGCTGCCCCACCGCTGTACAACTTCACAATCCCGCGCGATTAGCTCAGTGGGAGAGCGCTTCCCTGACACGGAAGAGGTCACAAGTTCAATCCTTGTATCGCGCACAGTCACTGAAGGCCCGTCGAATCTCGACGGGCCTTCAGTGTGTTCTGAGGCGGCAGGTACCGTGACAGCCACTCCCCTCGTGTAACCGAACGTAAGGACCCGAGCAGCCGTGCCCAGCCTCGCCATGTTGTTCCAGGACCGTCTCGATCCCGCCGTCGACGGCCCCCGGCTCCGGGCTCAGTTGCTCGCCGACTTCCCGGATCTGGACGCGTCGATCCTGACCGTCGACCCGTCCGAGGGCGACGATGCACCACTCACCCTGTCGTACGGCGACACGATGATCGCGCTGATGGGCATTCCCGCAGCCGCAAGCGACAACCTGCCGGAGATCGCTCAGTACAGCCGCCTGTGGCCCGATACCGCACCCGTTCCGGGCACCCACGACGCGCACACCATCGTCACCGTGCTCCGACCGGGCCAGGACACGAACCATCGGCACGCGATCGCCGACGCCGTACTGCTGTCGAAGGTGATCGCCTCGACGATCGCCCTCACCGACACCGTGATCGCCGTGTACTTCGGCAGCGCCGACCACGTGATCCTGCCGTCCCTGTTCCGGGAGTTGGCCATCGAGACTCTTCCGGAGCCGATCCTGCCCGCATGGGTCGCCCTTAACGTCGCCCCGCGCACCGACGGCGTGATGACCGGCCACACGATGGGTCTGGACATGCTCGGGCTCAAGGACATCGAGATCCCGGAATCGCCCGAGACTGCCGAGGAGACGTTCGCGCGGCTGGCGAACATCGCCATCTACCTCCTGCAGAACGGACCCGTCATCGGCGACGGCGACACGCTCGGCAGCACCGCCGACGCCGAAGTCGTCGCTCACCACGTGCCGTCGGTCGTCATCGAAGGGAAAGAGGTCATGCAACTCACTTTCGGCGACGCGGAGCCGGCAGCACCCGTCGTCGCCGAACCGGAACATAAGAAACGCAGTTGGTTCCGTCGAAAGTAGCGTCGCTGTCGAAGTTCTCGCGATCCAGGCCGTCCCCGCTGGACCGGCCACGGTCATCAGAGACCCCAGGACGACCCGCTCAGTGACGTGCAACTCCCGCTGACTTTCCGGAACAATCGCTGAACAGTAGTTCAGGTGAGCGCATGGCGAGGCCCGGACGTCCGCACGACGACCTGGGGCAGAATGGGACGGTGAACATCGAGACCGTCACCGATCCGACGGAGGCCGCGGAGGTGGCCGCGGTCGCCGCCGTCACCTTCCCGCTTGCGTGCCCTCCGCATTCGAAGCCGGAGAACATCACCGCCCACATCGCCGCGCACCTCAGCGAGGCGAAGTTCGCGTGCTACATCGCAGATGACACCCATGAAGTCCTCGTCGCACGCGATGACGAAGGCGGCGTCGTAGGCTACGCACTGCTCGTCCACGCGAATCCGGCGGATCCCGACGTGATCAAGGCGATCAGGGCTGCCGAGTGTGGGCGCGACGCTCTGGAGTCGGAGAACGTCACCGAGGTGTCCAAGATGTACGTGCTCCCCGACCATCACGCATCACGCGGGCAGGCACGTCCGTCGCACGCCCTCATGGAGGCGTCGTTGGACACTGCTCGAACACGCGGCGCTCACTACGTCTGGCTAGGCGTCAACAGCGAGAACGAACGCGCACAGAAGTACTACCGCAAGATGGGCTTCGCCCAGATCGGGACCAAGACCTTCAACATGAACGGCGTCGTCGAGCACGACCACGTCATGGGGCGCCTCATCCGGCCGTAACTGCTCACTTCGACGACAGGCGCTCACCTCCGGAGGTGAGCGCCTGTCGATGATGCGAGCAGATTGTCGTTCAGGTGAGCGGACTGTCGTCGAAGTGAGCGACCGCCGTCAGGCGTCTGCCTCCGCGAAGCGGGAGAGAGCGAGGAGGCGTGACGTCGCGCGGAGGTACTTCTTGCGATACCCGCCTGCGACCATCTCCGGGGTGAAGACCTCGTCGAGCTTGACGCCGGAGACGCTGACCGGGATCTCGGCGTCGTACAGGCGGTCAGCGAAGGCGACGATTCGCAGTGCGACTGCCTGATCAGCAGCCGGACGGAGCCCCTCGATGCAGACGAGGTTCACACCGTCGACCAGGGACTTGTACTTCGAGGGGTGCAGCTTCGCCAGATGGGCGACGAGGTCGTCGAACGTGTCGAGCGTCGAGCCCTCGACGGACGCGGCGTGCTCTTCGAGCTCGGCGTCCGTGGCGGGTTCCGGGGCCGGCGGCAGATCGCGGTGGCGGTAGTCGGGGCCGTCGACGCGGATCGTCTCGAAGATCGCCGAGAGCTTCTGGATCTCGCGGAGAAAGTCCTGCGCGGCGAACCGGCCCTCACCGAGCTGGCCCGGTAGCGTGTTCGACGTCGCGACGATCGAGACGCCGCGCGCCACGAGTTCGGTCAGCAGGCGGGAGACGACCATCGTGTCGCCCGGATCGTCGAGCTCGAACTCGTCGATGCACAGCACACTGTGGTCGGCGAGCCGCTCCAGAGCATCGATGTAGCCGAGCGCACCGACCACGTTGGTGACCTCACCGAACGTCGCGAACGCCTTCGGCCCCGGCATTGAGTGGTACACCGACGCGAGGAGGTGCGTCTTGCCGACGCCGAACCCGCCGTCGAGGTACAGGCCGATGCCCTGCGGCGTCGAGGCCTTGCGGAACAGGCCCTTCTTCTTAGCCCCTGCCCGGACCTTCGACGCACGCGCCACGAAATCGCGGGCGGCCGCCACCGCGGCAGCCTGGCTCGGTTCGTTCGGATCGGGGATGTACGAGTCGAAACTGACGTCGTCGAACATCCGCGGCGGAACCATTTCGCCGACGAGTTGATCGGGAGCCAAGACCGGGTTCCGGTCACTCAGTCGTGCCAACATTCGGTAAGGGTATCCAGGCAGGCCATGATGGACTCATGTTCCTCATGCAGAAAGCGACTGATCTCACAGCGTCGGAGCTAGCGGAGCTGCTTGCCTACCCCACCTCCGCGGGGCCCGTAGTGCGCGCCACCTTCGTCTCGACGATCGATGGAGCGGCGACCGTCGACGGCCGGTCCGGCGTTCTCGGCGGCGACGGCGACCGCCACGTCTTCTTGCTCATGCGGACGCTGTCGGACACGGTGGTCGTCGGTGCACGGACAGCGGTGATCGAGAACTACAAGGCCCCGGCGGACGACAACGCCCCCGTCATGGTCCTGGCGTCACGCTCGCTCGACATCCCCGTCGACTACCTCCCGGTGACGCATCCCCGCGTACTGATCGCCACGTGCACGTCGGCACCCGCCGACCGCCGCCGCAGGCTGATCGACGCCGGCGCGACGCTCATCGACTGCGGCGACGTCGACCTCGATCCCCGTCGCCTTCTCGATGAACTCGGCACGCGTGGACTCCGCCGGATCGACCTCGAGGGCGGCCCTCGACTCTTCGCCTCGTTCGTCGCCGCCGGCGCCGTCGACGAGCTGATCCTCACGACGAGCCCCACGCTCGGGCTCGGCGACGCTCCCCGCATCGCCCACGGCGCGACCCTGCCGCTCCCCGACCAGGACCTGCCGCTGCCGGACCGGCTCCCCTACCCGATGAGTCTGGTCCGCCAGTTCGGCGATGACGACGGGTACCTCTACTCCTTGTGGTCGCGACGCTCACGCGCCGACTAGGCTCGCGACTATGCCGTCGACCCTCCGCGCACGACTGACCGCCGCCCTCGTCACGGCCACCGCACTCGCCACGGTCGGCGCGATCACGGCGGGCTGTTCCGTGGGCCCGGACACCGGGCCGAACATCGTGCGCGGCGACCAGCCCGACGACGCTCAGAACGCGAAGCCTGTTCAGCCTGAACTGTCAGCGCCCAAGAATGATCTGAACTGGCGGTCATGCGACTCGTCGATCTCGAAGGCGTACGACCTCACAGTTCCGGACGGCGTGATCGTTCAATGCGCAAAGTACGAAGTGCCGGTGAATCCGGACGACTCTTCGGGCGACACGGTCTCCATCGGCGCCATGAAGGCGACGACCAAGGCCACACCGCGCGACGCACCGCCACTGGTCCTCACCAGCGGAACAGACCTGCCCAGCTCACGGACGCTGTTGGCGCTGGCTGACGGCGAAGGGAAGATCGTGCTCGACCGCCAGCCGGTGGTCGCCGTCGACTTCCGCGGCACCGGGCTCGGCGCCACCGTCGACTGTCTGACGTCGGCGCAGCGCGACGTCCTGTCGACGTCGGCGGCAGGCCCCGGACGTGACGTCGCGGCCCGAGCCACCGCCGTCGGTACCGCAGCACGGGCGGCGGCAGACCTCTGCTCGGACACGTTGAGCCCCGACCAGCTGAACTACTCGATCACCGCGGCAGCGTCGGACATCGAAGCGTTGCGCAGCCGATGGGACGTCGACCGCATTGCTCTCGTCGGCGTCGGAGCCGGATCGTCGGTGGCGCTGAGCTACGCCGCAGCCCACCACGACCAGGTCGGCCGACTGATCCTCGACTCGCCCACCGGGTACGCCACCCCGGCACGAGAGGCGACCGCCGCCCGGGCGCGGGGAGTGCAGAAGTCCCTGACCACATTCGCGCAGCGCTGCGCGGGCGCCGGGTGTGCACTCGGCGCCGACGGCGCGGCGATGCTGAACCGTGTCGTCGACGCGGGCGCGGCGGGTGATCTGGGCGGCGTCTCCGACTCCGAGGTGATCGACGCGGTCAGCACGGCGATCGCGATCGGCGACATGTCGCAGTCCGGACTCCGCAAGCTCGGTTCGGCGATCGCCGACGCCGACCGCGGCGACGTCGCCGCCCTGAAGGCATATGTGAAGGCGGCCACCGCGGTACGCGGCACCGACGGACGACTCGTCGGGGTGTGCAACGACCTGCGCGGCAGACCCGGACTGCAAGAACTGCCCGGACTGGCCAAAGACTGGTCCGCCGATGCGCCGATGACAGCGCCGACCGCAGCGCTGAGCCTCGCTTCGTGCGACGGCTGGGGCAGCACCGACGCGCCGATCGCACCGGACCGACTTCCTGTCGATCCCCTGATCCTCGTCGGCGCCAACGACCCGTTCAACGGCTCGACCGTCGTCGACACCCTGGCCCAGACCCTCGCTCCGACGAAGACCAACCCGACGGCCGTCGGATGGGACGGCCTCGGCTTCTCGGTACTGGCGCACAGCACGTGCGCCGCCGACGTGGTCCGCGACTACATGGGCGACGCCCCGCTCACCGGGCCGACAGAACGCTCCTGCCCGGCGTGACAACGGTCATCTAGTACGCTTCGCGGGTGACTGTTGTAGACCGTTACCTGTATCCGCGCGTCGATCCGTCGCGCATCGGGAACCTGATCCTGTGGCCGATCAGTCTGCTGATGGTGATCCACCGTTCGCTGATCCTCGGCGTCAACGGGCACCGCACCGACGACTTCACGCCGGTGTACAACGCAGCCCTCGCGTTCCTGAACCAGCGGCCGGTCTACAACGAGAACTACGCGACAGTCGACCCGCACTACCTGTACCCGCCGTCGGGCACCCTGTTGATGTCGCCACTGGCGATCCTCGACCCGGACACCGCACGGTGGACGTTCATCGGTGTCAGTGCGGTCGTCCTCATCGGATGTGCCTACCTGCTGTGCAGGCTGTTCGGCCTGGACCACCGCTCGTGGGTATTCCCCGCCGTCGTGTTCTTCTTCTACAGCACCGAAACCGTCGCCCACACGCTGATCTTCACCAACTTCAACGGGTTCGTGCTGCTCGGCATGGTGGCGTTCCTGATTCTCATGCTCAAACGACAGGATCTCTGGGCAGGCGTTTTCATCGGCCTCACACTGTCGGTGAAGCCGATCCTGGGCGTCCTGCTGCTGCTCGTCCTGATGAATCGACAGTGGAAGATCCTCATCACGGCCGTCGGCATCCCGCTCCTGTTGAACGCCGCCGCGTGGCCGCTCTCGAACGATCCGATGGACTTCGTCAAGCGGACAGTGCCCTACCTCGGGGAATCCCGCGACTACTACAACAGTTCGATCACCGGCATGGGCCAGTACTTCGGAATGGGCGACTGGCTGACCCTCCTGCTGCGCATCGCATTCGTTGCGATGGCCGTCTTCGGCCTCTGGTTCCTGTACCGCTATTACCGTCGGAGCGACGAGCTCCTCTGGCTGACGACGTCGTCGGGCATCCTGCTGGGCACGTTCTTCCTCGTCAGCTCGCTCGGCCAGGGCTACTACTCGATGCTGCTGTTCCCGATGCTCATGACCGTGCTCCGGCCGGGCTCGGCGGTTCGGAACTGGCCCGCGTGGCTCGGCGTGTACGGCTGCATGACCTTCGACGTCTGGGTGTCGAAGGAATGGGAGCCGTTCGGGCGCTACCTCGAGTACGGCAAGGTCACGTGGGGCTGGTCGCTCCTGATGATCGCGGTGTTCTCCTCACTGCTGTTCCGGTACCTGGACATGCGTCGCGCCGACGTCCTCGGCATCGACAGCGTCTCACCGTCGAAGCCGCCCGTCACCGCCTGACGACGCGCAGGGCCGGACGCCGCTACCCTGGTGGCCATGACCGACGACGCCCAGACCGACTTCACCAAGCTCACCGACGCCGACTGGCGGGAACGGCTCAACGCCGCCGAGTTCCGGGTGCTCCGCCAAGCAGGCACCGAGGCGCCGTTCGTCGGTGAGTACACCGACACCAAAGACGTCGGCGTGTACTCGTGCCGTGCGTGCGGTGCCGAGCTGTTCCGCAGCGAGACGAAGTTCGACTCGCACTGCGGCTGGCCGTCGTTCTTCTCCCCGCTCGCGGGCGAGGCGATCATCGAACGTCACGACGACTCCCTCGGAATGCGACGGACCGAGGTGCTGTGCGCCAACTGCCACAGTCACCTCGGCCACGTCTTCGCAGGCGAGGGCTACGACACCCCGACAGACCTGCGTTACTGCATCAACTCGATCAGCCTTCGGCTCGACAAGGCGTGAGGCCTTTCGACTCGCTCCGCTCGCTCAGGGAGCAGTGGGACGCCCGCTCGCTCAAGGAGCAGGGGGCTCATACTGCCCGTTGAGCGAGCGAAGCGAGTCGAAGCGTCGTGACGTGCTGCTCTGCTACGGCAGTGCGTTGACGAGCTTCGCGGGCTCCACGCGCGGGCCGGTGAAGAACGGGATCTCGACGCGGACGTGCATGCGGGCCTCGGTGGCACGCAGATCGCGCATCAGGTCGACGATGCGGTCGAGTTCGGGCGCTTCGAACGCGAGGATCCACTCGTAGTCGCCGAGAGCGAAGGCGGGAACGGTGTTGGCTCGGACGTCCTTGTAATCGCGGGCCGCCTTGCCGTGATCGGCAAGCATCGTGCGACGCTCCTGATCGGGCAGCAGGTACCACTCGAACGACCGGACGAACGGGTACACGCACACGTAGTTTCCGGGGTCCTCCCCCGCCATGAAGGCGGGGATGTGACTCTTGTTGAACTCGGCCGGGCGATGCAGTGCGGCACCGCTCCAGAACGGGTCGCTCGCACGCCCGAGGATCGTCGTGCGACGGAACGTCGAGTAGGCGGCCTGCAACTGCTCGATGGTCTCGGCATGCCACCAGAACATGAAGTCGGAGTCGCCGCGCATTCCGGCGACGTCGTACACGCCGCGGACCACAACACCCGTCTCGGCGACCTCGGAAAGGAATCGTTCGAAGTCAGCGGCCGCTTCCGTGCGATCGGTGGGGAGTTCCCCGGCGCGGACGGTGAACACCGAGAACATCAGGTATCGGATGGTGGAGTTGATCTCTGCATAATCCAAGCGACTCATGCACCCATCGTGCCACCGCGACGTCAGCGGTCGGCGCGCAGGTGATCGACCACACGGGCCGCCGCGGCACGACCAGTGCCGATGCATGCGGGCACTCCGACTCCTCGATACCCAGACCCGGCAACCGCGACACCATCCGGCAGTGACGCGACGGCGTCCGCCATCGCCGAGAGGTGACCCGGGCCGTAATGGGGCAGACCCCCCGGCCAGCGCTGCACAGCTGCGTCCACCACGGTGGGCGCAGGCAGCCCGGTCGCACCGAACACCGTCTGGAGGTCTGCCGTCGCCCGTTCGACGAGGTCGGAGTCGCTCCCGGTCACCGGTTCGCCGAGCCGTCCGAACGACGCCCTCAGCACGGAGACGCCGCCCGGCTGCGGGGCCAGGTGAGGCCATTTGCGGCTGCTCAACGTGATGGCCTTGATCGACAGATCCGCATCGGACGCCACGAGCACACCGGAGTTCTCGGGCAACGGCGACTCGGCGTCGACGGCGAAGCCGACCACCGCCGAGCCTGCCGCTCTGACTCCTGCGAAGGCCGCGGCAGAAACCGGTGCCACGTCAGCGAGGAGTTCTCCTGCGGTCCAGACAGGCGTGGCGACGACAACGGCGTTGTAGTCGCCGACTCCGTCGAGTCGGTAGCGTTCCCCGACGCGGACCACCCGTGGGACGGCGACATTCGTGGTCACGTCGCCGCGGGCCGCGAGGATCAATGCGTCGACGAGCGTCCGGTAGCCGCCGCGAAGCGCACCGAACACCGGCCCGGTACCGGTGCCACGGGCGATGACTGCTGCGACCGCAGCCGTCAACGACGGGGCGCCGTTGTCCAGTTCTGCGGCGAGCGCCGGAATCGCTTCCCGGAGCCCGAGGTCTCGCGATCGGGCCGAGTAGACACCGCCGAGCATCGGATCGACACTCCGCGCGACAACCTGCTCGCCGAACCGCTCAGCCACCAGGTGACCGACACTCACGTCCGCGCCCGGAGTCCACGCGAACGGCCTGCTCGGCTCCGACTCGACGAACCCGACGTGGTCGGTGTCGAGGAGTCCTCGTACGACGTCGGCCGACGCCGGTATGCCCATCAGTGCAGGCGACGGCAATGCGTGAAGTCGGTCGCCGGACCAGATCGCCGGGCGCATCGGCCCCGGCGAGACGACGTCATCGGCAAGACCGAGTTCGGCCACCAACTCGACCGCTTCGGGCCGGCGGACGATGAACGCCTCGGCTCCAACGTCGAGCGTGGCCGGCCCGAGCGGGCGAGTCGCGAGGAGTCCCCCCGGCTCCGACTCCGCGCAGAACACATCGATACGCGCGTCGTCGCCGAGGCGGCGGCGCAGGTCGTAGGCCGCAGTCAGTCCGGACACCCCGGCACCGACGACGGCGACTCGCACGTCCGTCGACATCAGATCTACAGGGTGTGGATGAGCTCGACGGCGTGTGTCACCGCGTCGGCCTCGGTGTTCGGCAGCACGCCGTGACCGAGATTCACGATGTGACCCGGTGTCCCGGCGGCGATGGCACGCTCGCCCTCGGCGATGATCCTCACGAGCTCACCGCGCACCACGTCGCGGCCCGCGAGGAGCGCCGTCGGATCGAGGTTGCCCTGGATCGCGACCGAGCGTCCAACGCGTTCGGCGGCGACGTCCAACGGGGTGCGCCAGTCGACACCGATCACGTCGGTGCCGATCCGGGTCATCGCACCGAGTAGTTCACCGGTGCCGACGCCGAAGTGGATGCGCGGGACGCCGTACTGTTCGATCTCGGCCATCACACGCATAGAGTGCGGTGCGACGAACGCCTCGTACGCCGCCTCGGAGAGGGTGCCGGCCCAGGAGTCGAACAGTTGGACCGCATCGACGCCCGCGTTGATCTGGGCGCGCAAGAACGCGATCGTCAGATCCGTGAGACGGCCCATCAGCGCATGCCACAACTCGGGATCGCCGAGCATCATCGCCTTAGTGTGCTCGTAGGTCCTGCTCGGACCGCCCTCGATCAGGTACGACGCCAATGTGAACGGCGCACCGGCGAAACCGATGAGCGAGACCGTCGGCGGGAGTTCGTCGATCAGGAGTCCGATCGCGGCGGTGACAGCACCGACCGCTTCCGGTTCCAGTCGGGGCAGGCCGGCCACATCGGCGGCCGTGCGAATCGGCGAGGCGATCACCGGCCCGGTCCCCGGCACGATGTCCAAGTCGACACCGGCCGCCTTCAACGGGACGACGATGTCGGAGAACAGGATCGCCGCGTCGGTGTCGTGACGGCGAACCGGCTGCATGGTGATCTCGCAGACCAGTTCGGGGTCGAAGCACGATTCGAGCATTCCGCGGTCCACCCGGATCGCCCGGTACTCCGGCAAGGACCGTCCGGCCTGGCGCATGAACCACACCGGACGCCGTGACGGCGTACCGCCGGTCGCGGCCGCGATCAGCGGCATCTGAGTCGGGGATCGGCGGGCACGCAGGGAAGTCATGCCTTCACTGTGCCATCACCGGGCGGACAGAGCAGGTCACACCCCGCCTTTCCGGCGCGCCTCCGTGATCACGGGCGAGTCGCGGCCTACTGTGACGCCCGTGACCACTTCTGGAGCTCCGACGGAGCCTGCCGAGTTCCGCGACGCAGTGCAGTCGCTGCATGCCGCGAACGTGCGCCCGGAGATCGAAGTCGGATCCATCCGTCCCCCGCAGCGTCTTGCACCGTACAGCTATGCGCTCGGCGTGGAAGTGCGCCAACCCGACGTCACCGACTCTGCGATGATCCCCGCCGATTCGGCGGGCAGCTCGTTCGGACGTCTTGTGCTCTTGTACGACCCGGACGGCCAGGAGGCGTGGAACGGGACATTCCGCCTCGTCGCATTCATCCAGGCCGAGGTCGAGGCGGCACTCGCAGCCGACCCTCTGCTCCCCCAGGTGACGTGGAGTTGGCTGTCGGAGGCGCTCGGCGTCAGTGACGGCGAGACCGAGTCGACTCCGGCCTTCGGAAGCGACGTCCCGCCGGTCCGTGCGCTCGGCGGCACCGTCACAGCGACCACGTCTGTCCGCTACGGCGACATCGCGGGGCCTCCGCAGTCGCACCAGCTCGAACTGCGCGCATCGTGGACCGCCACGGGTGTCGACCTGTCCGTCCACCTCGAAGCGTTCTGTGACGTGCTGGCGTCCGTTGCCGGTCTGCCACCGTCCGGCGTCTCGGCGCTCGGCTCGCTCTAGTGAGCGCCAACGGGATCGAGCCGGACGAGTCGGTCACTCCGCTGACACGACCTCGTGACGGAGTGCCCGACGTTCTGACCACTCCCGAGGAGTTCTCCGCCGCCGCTGCCCGGCTCGCGGCAGGCACCGGGCCGATCGCCGTCGACACCGAGCGCGCCAGCGGCTTCCGCTACTCACAGCGCGCGTATCTGATCCAGTTGCGCCGAACCGGGTCCGGAAGCTTCCTCCTCGACCCGATCGATCACCCCGACGCTCTCACCCCGGTGATCGACGTGCTGACCGGCCCGCAATGGATCCTGCACGCCGCCGACCAGGATCTCCCTTGTCTGCGTGAACTCGGTTTTGTGTGCGAGAGCGTCTTCGACACAGAACTCGCCGGTCGCCTTCTGAACGTCCCCAAGGTGAACCTCGCAGCGATGGTCGCGGGCTTCCTTCATCTGGGACTGGCGAAAGGTCACGGCGCAGCCGACTGGTCACAGCGGCCGCTCCCCGACGATTGGCTCAATTACGCCGCGCTCGACGTCGAAGTGCTCGTGGAACTCCGCGACGCGGTGTCGGCGGCACTGCGTGAGGCAGGCCGCGAGACGTGGGCCGCGCAGGAGTTCGCCGCCGTGCTCGCCCGCCCGGCACCCGAACCGAAGCCCGACCGGTGGCGCAGGACGTCGAATCTGAACACACTCAAGACAACTCGGGAGTACGCCGTCGTCCGTGAGTTGTGGACCGAACGCGAAGAGGTCGCGCGCCGCCGCGACGTCGCTCCCAGCCGAGTCCTACCCGACGCCGCGATCGTCAACGCCGCGAAGTCGGCGCCACGGAACACCGCCGAACTCACGTCACTCCCGGTGTTCTCCGGCCCTCGACAGCGACGCCAGGCCGACATCTGGATGCGGGCCGTACGCCGCGCCCAGGAACTGTCCGACAAGCAGCTCCCGTCCAAGCGGGCTCCGCAGACCGGCGTCCCCCCGATCAACCGCTGGGAGCCGAAACACCCGGTGGCCGCAGCCCGCGCGAAGGCCGTCCGGCCGGCTGTGAAGGAGCTGTCGGAGTCGATCGGGATTCCAACCGAGAATCTGCTGTCGCCGAATGTGATCCGGGACCTGTGCTGGGAAGGAGTCCGTGCAGACAGCACCGTCGCGCAGCGGCTCGCCGAGCTCGGTGCACGCCCGTGGCAGATCGAGCTCACCGCCGAGTTGATCGACGCCGCCTTGCCCTGAGCGTCAGGCCAGCGGTGCGCCGGTGAGCGCCTTCGCGATCGACTCGACGAGGTCGGCTGCGGTGAGGCCGATGTCGGCGAGGATCTGTTCCCGCGTGGAGTGCAGGATGAACTCCTGCGGGACTCCACGCTGGATCACCGGTGTGCCGACACCGGCCTCTGCCACCGCACGGGTGACGGCAGAACCTACCCCGCCCTGAACGCCGCTGTCCTCCAACGTCACCACCAGTCGGTGACTCCGCGCCAGATCGGTGATCGACGCGGGCACCGGAAGAACCCATCGTGGGTCGACGACCGTCGCGGTCACACCGTGTTCAGTCAGTCCGGCGGCTGTGTCGAGCGCCAGCTGCGCGAACGCTCCGACTCCGACGATCAGCACGTCGGCGCCGCCGTCACGGTCGCCGGCGAGGACGTCGACACCGTCGTCGAGACGTGCGAGGGCGGGAATGTCGGCGGGGACGGCGCCCTTCGAGTAGCGGACCGCCGTCGGGCCGTCAGCCGTGTCGAGAGCCTCCGAGAGCTCCTCGCGGACCCTGATCGCGTCGCGGGGCGCGGCCACCTTGAGTCCTGGGACCAACGACATCAGCGACAGATCCCACATGCCGTGGTGACTCGGACCGTCCGGACCGGTGATGCCCGCGCGGTCGAGAACCAGAGTCATGGGGAGCTTGAGCAGCGCGACATCCATCAACAACTGATCGAAGGCTCGGTTGAGGAAGGTGGCGTAGATCGCCAACACCGGATGCATGCCGCCCAGGGCCAGGCCTGCGGCCGACGCCATGCCGTGCTGCTCGGCGATGCCGACGTCGAACATGCGCTCGGGAAACTTCTCGCCGAAGGCCGCGAGACCGGTGGGCCCGGGCATCGCGGCCGTGATCGCGACGATCTCGGGGCGACGCGCGCCCTCCTTCACGAGCGCCGACGAGAACACCGAAGTCCAGTCCTGCGGCGGCACCGACGTGGCTTTGCCGGTCGCGGGGTCCATCTTGGCGGTCGCGTGCATCTGCTCGGCCTCGTCGTTCTCGGCGGGCGCGTAGCCGTTCCCCTTGCGGGTCACGGCATGCACGATCACCGGTCCGCCGAACGCCTTCGCACGACGCAGCGCGCCCTCCATCTCCTGGAGGTCGTGACCGTCGACGGGGCCGACGTACTTGAGGCCGAGGTCGGCGAACATGGCCTGAGGCGACACGAGGTCTTTGACGCCGCTCTTCATCCCGTGCAGGACCGCGTAGGTCGCGTCCCCGACCACGGGAAGACCGCGAAGCGCACGGCGGCCGCCGGTGAGAAAGCGTTCGTAGCCCGGCTGCAGGCGCAGTGCGGACAGGTTCTTGGCGAGGCCGCCGATCGTCGGGGCGTACGAGCGTCCGTTGTCGTTGACGACGATCACGACGGGACGGTGGCCGTCGGCGATGTTGTTGAGCGCCTCCCAGCACATGCCGCCGGTGAGGGCCCCGTCGCCGACGACGGCGACGACGGTGCGGTCCTGGTCGGTGAGCTCAAACGCCTTCGACAGCCCGTCCGCGTTCGACAGCGCGGCAGAGGCGTGTGACGACTCGATCCAGTCGTGCGGGCTCTCGGCACGGTCCTGGTACCCGGTCAGACCGTCACGCTGGCGAAGGGTGTCGAACTTCCCCTTGCGGCCGGTCACGATCTTGTGGACGTAACACTGGTGGCCGGTGTCGAACAGGATCGGATCTGTCGGCGACTCGAACACCCGGTGGATCGCGAGCGTCAATTCGACGACGCCGAGATTGGGTCCCAGGTGACCGCCAGTCGCGGCGACCTTCTCGATGAGGAACGCACGGATCTCCGTCGCCAGCTTCTCGAGGTCGGCAGGCGACAGCGCCCGCACGTCCGCAGGCGAATCGACTCGATCCAGCACACCCATCGAGCGTCTCCTCACCTTCGTCATGCACTGTCCGCGGTCACGGACGGTGCGTTCGAACCAGTCTACGGAACGCCGTCAGCGCGTGAGAACGGCGATGCCCTCCACATGGTGCGTCATCGGGAACGCGTCGAACGCACGCCATTCGCGCACGCTGTATCCGTGTGTGGCGAACCTTCCGAGATCGCGGGCGAACGCCGCCGCATCGCATCCGACGTGCACCACGACGCCGGGTTCGGCGGCGACGACGGCGTCGACGACGTCCGCACCGGCGCCTGACCGGGGCGGATCGGAGATCACCAGGTCTGGTGCACGCAGGCTCGAGACCACGTCGGCGACCGCACCGCGATGGATCTCGACGGGATCGGTCGCCAGCGTTCGTTCAGCGGCTGCGAGCGCGCCCGGATCGGTGTCGACCAGGTCGACGCCGCGCACGCTGAAGTCGGACGCTCCGTCGAGCAGTGACGCACTGAACACTCCGACACCGCCGTAGAGGTCCCACACGTGAACGTCCCCGGACAGCCCGATTCCCTTGATCAGTTCCAACGCGGCACGGGTGTACGCGGCAGGCGCGTTGTGATGCGCCTGCCAGAAGCCGGTGACCGGAACAGTCCACGAGCGCTCACCGATGGTCTGCACCGCGTGCGTGTCGCCCTGAACAGTACGGACGGACCGCGGTGCGCTGTGCGCCGAACGACTCCGCTGGGCACGACCACGCCGGTCCCCGCCTCGCCCGCTCCGGCCGCGTCGGTCGACGGGCGCGGACAGCTCGGCGATGTGACGGACACCGTCGCTGTCGGACGCGAGGACCAGTTCGGTGCCGGCCGCGCCGCCCAATCCGTCGAGACCGTCCAGAAGGCCGGCGACCGGTCCCGCGCACGGCGTCGTCACCAGATCGGACGATCGCCGACCACGAAGGCCGACAACACCGTCCGCCCCGACTGCCAACCGCGTGCGGACCCGCCAGCCCGTCGGAACGTCGCCGAGCGGCTCAACAGTCGGTGGCTCAGTCGCATCGATTCCGAATCCGCCGATCCGGCGCAGCACGTCGCCCAGCGCGTCTGCGCCGAGTTCCCGCGCGTACGCGGGGTCGACGAACGACAGGTCACAGCAGCCGGCTCCGGCCGCGGCGGCCCGGCAGAGCGGTGCCACGCGGTGCGGACTCGCATCGAGGACGTCCACAACCGAAGCCTTGGCGTACGAGGCGCGCGAATCGTCGGTGACGTTCACCCGTACCCGCTCCCCCGGCAGCGCACCGGCCACGAACACCACGCGGCCGTTGTGGCGCGCGATTCCGGAGCCGCCGTTCGCGTAGCCGGTGACGTCCAGTTCAAGCTCGGTCACCGAGTCTTCTCCTCCGAGGTGAAGCCGCGACGCACGTCGCCCGGCGCGATGTAGCGGGTCTGCATGCGTTTGCCGCGCTCCTCCGAGGACGACAGCTGCCACGGGACCGACGTCACCATGACACCCGGCTCGAACAGCAGGCGAGTCTTGATGCGCAGCGCGGACTGGTTGTGCAGGATCTGCTCCCACCAGTGGCCGACGACGTACTCGGGGATGAACACGGTGATGACGTCGCGCGGAGACTCTCGGCGGATGCGTCGAACGTAACTGATGATCGGCCGCGTCACCTCGCGGTACGGCGACGCGACCACCTTGAGCGGAATCGTGACGTCGCTGTCCTCCCACTCCGATACGAGTTTGCGGGTCTCGCGGTCGTCGACGTTCACGGTCAACGCCTCGAGGACGTCGGGGCGTGTCGCACGGGCGTAGCGAAGTGCACGCCGCGTCGGCAGGTGCAGCGTCGAGACGAGCACGATCGAGTGCGTTCGGCTCGGCAGCACTTCGTCGTCGCCTTCGACGGCCTCGTCGAGCTCACGCTGCACCGACGAGTAGTGGCGGTGGATGAGTTTCATCAAGATGAACAGCAGGACCATCGCGAGAATCGCCATCCAGGCGCCCGCGGTGAACTTGGTGATCAGCACGACCACGAGCACGGTTCCGGTCATGAGCATGCCGATCGCGTTGATGATCCTGGACCGGATCATGCGACGACGGGCGTCGGGGTCGGTCTCGGTCTTCAGGTGCCGGGTCCAGTGCCGGACCATGCCCGTCTGGCTGAGCGTGAACGACACGAAGACACCGACGATGTAGAGCTGAATCAACGACGTCACTTCGGCGCCGAAAGCCACGACGAACCCGACCGCGGCGATGGCGAGGAACACGATGCCGTTCGAGAACGCGAGTCGGTCGCCGCGAGTGTGCAGCTGACGGGGCAGGAACCGGTCCTGAGCCAGCACCGAACCGAGGACCGGGAAGCCGTTGAAGGCGGTGTTCGCGGCCAGCATCAAGATGAGTGCGGTGACGACGGCGATCGCGTAGAAGCCGGGCGGGAAGCCCGAGAACACCGCTTCGGCGATCTGCGCGATGATCGACTTCTGCTGATATCCCTCCGGGACCCCGGCCAGGTCTTTGACCGGGTCGAGCACGTACTTCGCACCGATCTCCTGGGCGAGCATGACGATGCCGAGCAACAACAGGATCGAGAAGGCTCCGAGCATCAGGAGCGTGGTGGCGGCATTGCGCGACTTCGGCTTCTGGAATGCGGGAACACCGTTGCTGATGGCCTCCACACCGGTCAGCGCGGCACAGCCGGATGAGAAGGCTCGGGCGACGAGGAACACCATCGCCAGCCCCATCAAGTGATCTTGTTCCGGCACGATGTCGTATTTGCTGGTCTCAGCGTTGACGGTGTCGCCCAGCACGAAGATCTTGACGAATCCCCAGATGAGCATCGCGGCGACACCGAAGATGAACGCGTACGTCGGGATCGCCAGAACTGCGCCCGACTCCTTGATGCCGCGCAGGTTCACAGCGGCGATCAGTGCGATCGCCATGACACAGAACAGAACCTTGTGTTCGTGGACGAACGGGATCGCCGAGCCGATGTTCTCCGCCGCCGAGGTGATCGAGACGGCGACAGTCAGGACGTAGTCGACGAGCAATGCCGCAGCAACCGTCAGGCCCGCGTTCGGTCCCAGATTGACTGTCGCGACCTCGTAGTCGCCGCCGCCGGACGGGTACGCGTGCACATTCTGGCGGTAGCTGGCCACCACGACGACCATGACCACCGCGACCGCGACGCCCACCCAGGGGGCGAGTGCGATTGCGCTCAGACCTGCCACGGAGAGGACCAGGAAGATCTCCTGCGGCGCGTACGCGACCGACGACATGGCGTCGGACGCGAACACCGGAAGTGCGATTCGCTTGGGCAGCAGAGTGTGCCCCAGGCGGTCGCTCCGAAACGGGCGACCCAGGAGCAGGCGCTTGGCGCCGACAGACACCTTCGACATCGTGGACACTCAGCAACACTAAGCCGTCCCCTCCGCGCGTACCACCGGGGTGCGAATTCGCGCTGCGAGAAGTAACGTCTCCCATCGTGCGTGTGATCATCATGGGCTGCGGCCGAGTCGGATCTGCCCTGGCAGTCGCCATGTCGGGGCGTGGACACGAGGTTGTCGTCATCGACCGGAATGCATCGGCGTTCCGTCGCCTGGGCGACGACTTCCGCGGACGTACGGTGCTCGGTGTCGGTTTCGACCGCGATGTGCTCGCCGAAGCGGGCATCGCCGAGGCGGACGCGTTCGCCGCCGTCTCGTCCGGCGACAACTCCAACATCATCTCCGCCCGGGTGGCGCGCGAGACGTTCGGCGTGAACCGCGTCGTCGCCCGCATCTACGACGCGAAACGCGCTGCCGTCTACGAACGTCTCGGGATCCCAACCGTCGCCACGGTGCCGTGGACGACTGAACGCTTCGTCTCCGCGCTCGGCGAGACAGCGGAGACATCCGTGTGGAACGATCCGTCCGGATCGCTCGCGATGATCGTCCTGCCGTTCCACGAGTCGTGGGTGGGCGTGGACTGCCAGAAGTTCCAAGAGCAGACGGGCGCCCGGATCGCGTTCCTGCATCGTCTGGGACGCCCGGTGCTTCCGGAACCGCGGACCGTCATTCAGCAGGACGACGAGCTGTACGTGGCGACACCCGCCGCGAACGTCGACAACGCGCGGGCCGTCGCGGCCTCCGAGTTCGGGGAGTAGAAACTGTGAAGGTCGCCATCGCCGGAGCCGGCGCAGTCGGTCGAGCCATCGCCCGGGAACTGCTGCTCAACGAGCACGATGTGACGCTGTTCGAGAAGGACCCGTCGCATATCGACAGGGAGGCTGTAGCGGGCGCCGTCTGGGTGCACGCCGACGCGTGCGAGCTCGACGACCTCGAGCGAACTCAGCTGCAGACCTTCGACGTCATGGTCGCGGCGACGGGCGACGACAAGGCCAATCTCGTCGTGAGTCTGCTGGCCACCACCGAGTTCGCGGTGAACCGTGTGGTCGCCCGCGTGAACGATCCGCGGAACGAGTGGCTGTTCAACGACGACTGGGGCGTCGACGTCGCCGTGTCGACCCCACGAATGCTCGCCTCGCTCGTCGAAGAGGCCGTGTCTGTCGGCGACCTCGTCCGACTGATGACCTTCCGTCAGGGACAGGCGAACCTCGTCGAGTTGACGCTGCCCGACGACACTCCCCTCGCGGGTAAAGCGGTCCGGCGTCTGCATCTTCCTCACGACGTCGCGCTCGTCGCGATCATTCGCGGCAAGCGCGTGATCGTCCCGCAGCCCGACGACTCACTCGAGGGCGGTGACGAACTCGTCTTCGTCGCTCCGGAGGAGTCCGAGGCGGAGTTGCATCGCGTGATGCAGCTCCCGGTGTGACCGCGAACTACTACCTTCCGTAGTAGGGACCTTCGTCCCACTGGCATAGGACCGATTGTCACGACATCGCCGCAGGTCATGCGACCTGCACCACGATCCGTAGTGCCCTTGCGCATCCTCGTGCTCAGATCGATTCAGGCGGCCCCGAGTCGCCTCCGCCTCGGCGGATCGACAAGCGAGGAGTACTGAGAGACATGATCTCCGATGACAGCCGCACCATGCTCGAGGCGACACTGCCTGCAGTGGAGGGCGCCCTCGGCGCAATCACCGAGAACTTCTACCGACGCATGTTCGACGCCCATCCCGAGCTGCTGTCGGACCTGTTCAATCGAACAAATCAGAAGAACGGTTCCCAGCCGATGGTCCTGGCCGGGTCGATCGCGGCGTTCGCCCGACTGCAATGCGAGCCGGATCTGGAGCTCCAGCGCACGATCATCGAGCGGATCGCGCACAAGCACGCATCACTTGGCGTCGTCGCCGACCAGTATCCGATCGTCCACGAGCACCTGTTCGCGGCGATCGTCGAGATCCTCGGCGAGGCGGTCACCCCCGAGGTCGCCGCGGCGTGGGACGAACTGTACTGGGAGATGGCCCACGTCCTGATCGGTCGTGAGGGCGAACTGTACTCCGCGGCAGGCGTCGCCCCCGGTCAGGTCTGGCGCACCGTGCGCGTCACCGAACGCGACCAGGTGTCCCCGGACGCCGTCTCGTTCACCGTGGCCGCGAGCGACGGCACAGCGCTCCCCGGCTTCGTGCCGGGACAGTACGTGTCGGTTCAAGTTCCGCTGGCCGACGGCGCGCACCAGATCCGCCAGTACAGCCTGACGGGAGCGGCCGGGGAGCCGACGTGGCGATTCAGCGTGAAACTCGACGGCGAAGTGTCGTCGTGGCTGCACGAACACAGCTTCGCCGGCGACGACCTGTCCGTCAGCACTCCATTCGGTGATCTGACCCTCCCCGACGACGACGGCCCGCTGCTCCTCGCGTCGGCAGGCATCGGGTGCACACCGATGATCGGCATCCTGCATCATCTGGTCAGGACCGGGGACACCCGGCCAGTACAGGTGATGCACGCCGACCGCTCGCGCGCTCGTCAGCCGCATCGCGGCGAACTCGGCGAACTCGTGGCCCAGCTACCGGGCGGGACCCTGTACCAGTGGTACGAGCACGGGGTCAGTGCAGAACCGACGACGCGCATCGGTCTCATCGACCTGGCCGACATCCCGGTCGACCCCGCGGCGACCGCGCTCGTGTGCGGGCCGACGGGCTTCATGAGTGCGGTCCGCGACGCTCTTGTCGATCGCGACGTGCCCGCCGACCGGATCCACTTCGAGACCTTCGGCGGCGTTCGGTGACAGTCGGTCACGCACTCGCGACCGCGGCGACGTTCGTATGGCTGGGCATGGTGCTCGCGATCTCGTTCATCGAGGCGCCGTTGAAGTTTCGCGCGCCCGGGATCACGATTCCGCTCGGACTCGGCATCGGCCGACTCGTGTTCCGCGCACTGAACGCCGTCGAGGTCGTGTGGTCGATCGTGCTGGTTGTCGTCGTGCTGCTCGGTGACGGGTGGACGCGGGGCGCGGTCATCGCGGGCGGCGTGGCGATTGCCGCGCTCGCGTGTCAACTGATCGCGGTACGTCCAGCGTTGACCCGGCGGTCGGATGCGGCGCTCGCGGCGCCCGATGACATCTCGGAGACCCGGAGTCGCGCGCACCTCTGGTACGTGGGCCTCGAAGCGATCAAGGTGGTCGCGCTGATCGTCGCCGGAGCGAGCCTGCTGTCCGCGTGAACCGCGGGTAGTGGCACAGGGCGCGTCTGCAGGGCAGACGCGCTCTCACTCGTCTGTCGAGTGAAGTTCGTACTCGGGGTTGTAGACGACCTTCATGCCGTCGGCGTTCGCCACCCGGCCTCGGACGGTGATGCGCCGCCCCGGCTCGATGCCCGGGATGCGATTGCGGCCCATCCACTTGAGGATCACGGTGTCGGTGCCGTCGAAGAACTCGGCGCGCACTCCCGTATGGGAGTTGCGCGAACACGTCTCGACCGAGCGGAGCTCGCCGATCATGACCGCTTGGGCGCCGCGGGTGCATTCGCGGGCGGGCTGAGCGCCGGTGGCGTGCTGTGCACTGGCCTCCCGACACTCACGTTGTACTCGCTCGTCCTCGATGTTCTCGAGGTCCTCGGTGAGCATCTTGCTCAGCCGCTTGAGCAGACCGGTGTTCGTCATTCCCATCCTCCGGGCGTACCCCGTCGAAGTCGTTTGCGCCCTCACCCTACTCCCCGTGCAAGATCGTTGTATGCGCACTGTCATCGTGATGCCGGGCACAGGGTCGGACGCCGACTTCGTCCGCCGCGTCTTCGCTCCGCACGCCGCCTCCATCGAAGCCGAACTGCACTGCCTCGAGCCCGAGGCGGACCTCGTCGACAGCTATCTGACCAGGATTGATGCGATCGCCGCCCGCTCGGACCGGGTGATCGTCGGCGGCGTCTCGATCGGTGCGGCGATCGCGGTGGCATGGGCGAGCGATCCGGCACACGTTGACCGTTGCGACGGCGTGCTCGCCGCGCTCCCGCCGTGGTCGGGTGCGCCGGGCGACTCACTGGCGTCTCTGTCGGCGCGCATCACCGCCGACGCCATCGAGAACAACGGTCTCGAACACAGCGTGGCCGCGATGGTCGACGGCAGTCCGGACTGGCTGGGGGCCGAGCTGGCCCGCTCGTGGCGGTCGCTGCACCCACGGGGCCTCGTCGCTCAGCTCCGGGCGGCTTCCGTGTTCACCTGTCCGACGCTGGACGACATCGCAGGGCTGCGCGTCCCGCTCGGTGTCGCCGTCGCCCCCGACGATCCGCTTCATCCCGCCGACGTCGGACGCGCCTGGGCGTCGGCAGCACCTCGCGGCGCCGTCGTCGAGACGCCGCTCACTGAGTTCGGACCGGACGAGGCGCTCCTCGGCGCCGCATGCGTCCGCGCGTGGCGGACCGCATCGGCGACCAGAGCGAACCTCTGACAGATCAGCGCCTGCGGCGACCGCGGAGGCGAGAGAGGGCCGAACCGCGGGACCCGGGCTGCGGATCGGCGGCTTCGGGCGCCTGCGGCTCCACCTCCTCGACGACGGCCTCCGCCTGCGGGGCGGCAACCGGAGCGTCTTCGGTGAACACCGTCGCCTTGGCGCTCTGAGCGACTGCGCCTCCGGGGACGACCTCGCCCTCGGCGGGAGAACTCGTGGGCGCGGGTGCTGCGGACAACGGCTCGGATCGCGGCCCGTCGCCCTGTTCGTCGGCCATCTGCTGCTGCGCCGCGGCCACCTGTTCGGCGAGCACGGGCGGCAGGACGATCGGCAGCACGTCGCGCGGAGGGAAGGGCTGATTGCCACGGCGGACGACCGTCTCGGCCAGCACCGCCCGCGCGAGCTGAGCGAGCTGTTCGTCGCCCTCATCGGGGCCGCTGGCGACGAGGCGGACCATCCAGCGCGAACCGTCGACGCCGATGAAGCGGTGGTGGCCGCCGGGCACCCGCGCGATGACCTCTCGGCCCCAATGCCCGTCTTCGATCGACGTGGAGGCGCCCTCGGCACGCAACGACTCGGCGAGCTCGCGGACCACTTCGCGCCAGAGCCCGCCGCTGCGCGGAGCGGCGAACGCGTGAATGCCGATCCGCCCGACAGGCGTGACCAGGTACACGGCTTCCGGCTGATTGTCGCCGGACATCTCGACGGTCACCTGACCGCCTTCGACCACGGGCATCAGGACCGACCCCAGGTCGAGGTGCGAGTTGGTGAGTTCGTCGGGTGAGCCCGCGAGGTCGTCGATGTCGTACGGGCCGCCCGCCTCACCGATCCGCTTGGTGCCACTCATGACTGTGTCTCCTCGTCGCTCGGTGTGCTGGTGGTGAGGGCGGCGTGCCCGCCGCTTGAGCCGTATCCGCCGTCGCCGCGCACGGTGTCGTCGAGCTCGTCGACCTCGACGAGTTCTGGCAGTTCCACGCGCTGAACGAGCAACTGGGCGATCCGGTCGCCGCGACGGATGGCGATGGTGTCGTCCAGATCGTGGTTGATCAGGCACACCTTGATCTCACCGCGGTACCCGGCGTCGATGGTGCCCGGCGTGTTGACGATCGACAGACCCGCGCGAGCGGCCAGACCCGACCGGGGGTGGATCAGCCCGACAGTGCCGACGGGGAGCGCGATGGCTATCCCGGTCCCGACCAGGGCTCGGCGTCCCGGTTCGAGCTCGAGATCCGACGCGGCGAAGAGGTCGACGCCCGCGTCGTCGGGATGGGCTCGCACCGGCAGTGGGAGTCCACTGTCCAAGCGGCGGATGCGCAACGGCGGACACGTCTGCGTTCGGCCCTGCGTGGTTCGGCTCTGCGTGGTCACCCCCGCAGAGTACTAGCCGACAGCACGACTAATCTGGGAGGCGTGACGGAATCCTCCAAGACCGCCCCCTCGCGTGCCGACCGGTACTCCGAACGGCTCACCGCACCCTGGTGGTGGTGGCTCGCCGGCGCGGCGTTGACCCTTGTCCTCGGCTACGAGATCCAGCTCGCCGCCTACCGGCAGTCGTGGAGCGTGGTCGCTTATCCCCTGCTGGGCGCCCTGATTGCATGGGGCATCTGGTCGATGGGACGCACCCACATCCGGATCGACGCGGACGGCGCCGTCCATGCGCACAAGGCGGTCCTGCCCGCCGAGGTGATCTCACGGGGTGCGGCCATCGGACCGTCGCAGCGCAGCGCGGCGATGGGCCGCCAGCTCGACCCGGCCGCATTCCTGATCCACCGGTCCTGGATCAAGTCGATGGTGCTGCTCGTGTTGGACGACCCGGACGATCCGACGCCGTACTGGCTCGTGTCGACGCGCCACCCGGAGAAGATCCTCGAGGCCCTGGAGATGACAGACGCCGCACGGGACTAGGTCCCGTACGGCGTCGGTTGGACGATGCTGTCGACGCTCAGGCGCAGTCGACGCAGATCAGCTCGGTGCCGTTCTGCTCAGCGAGCCGGTTGCGGTGGTACACGAGGAAGCAGCTCGTGCAGGTGAACTCGTCGTCCTGCTTGGGGACCACGCGCACCGACAGTTCTTCGCCGGAGAGGTCCGCGCCAGGCAGCTCGAACGACTCCGCGGTGTCACCTTCGTCGACGTCGACGTCGCCGGACTGTGCTTCGTTTCGGCGCGCCTTCAGTTCCTCAAGCGAGTCCTCGGCGAGATCGTCGTCGTTGGTCCGCCGGGGCGCGTCGTAGTCAGTTGCCATTGCCTGCCTGCCTGGATTGTCTGGAGTGTTTTGTCGTGTCCGGTCATTCATCGCTGGATCCGCCGAGATTATTCCCGTCGCCAGCAGATCATCACGGGATCGAAGACTTGTGGTCTTGCATCCCGCCATAAGTCTCCATGCATATGACCTTGGGCGCCCGTACTCTAGGTGAGACTTCACGGCGTGTCAAGAGTGCCACGTCATTCACCCGTTCAGAGGACAATCTTGATGATCCGCCACCGGCGCGCCGGTGAGTCACCGGCATCGCCGCGCAACTAGAGTGGTGCCGACTGACCTCACGGAAGAAGGTGCACGGCGACGTGGTCTCGAAAATCGCTACCGGTTACACGACCGACTCGAAGGGTCGCCCCTTCATGCGCCGGAATCTGTTGCCGGGCCTCATCGTGATCGCCGTCCTGGCGGTCGTAGCGGTATCGGCCTGGGCGTTCGCCTTCAGTGGCCGCGGCGACGACACGGTGCAGACCGATTGCACCCTCGCCGACGGCGCCGGCTTGACCGTCGTCGACAGTTCGGAGATGAGGAGTGTCGCGCCTGCCGCACTGAGCACCTTCGGCGTTCGCGTGTTGAACTCCGCCGCCGCACGCGGTTCGGCCCGTTCGGTGAGCGACGACCTCGCTTCGCTCGGCTACCGCGGCGCGGATCCGGCGTACGCCGACGACACCGTATACCCCGACCGCGACCTCAACTGCGTCGCCCAGATCCGATTCGGCTCGGCAGGCCAGGCTGCCGCGGCCGCGGTCTGGCTGGTCTCGCCGTGCGCTCAGCTCGTGAACGACGGGCGAAAGGGCACCGACGTCGACCTGGCTCTCGGCGAGTACTACACGTCCACCCAGCCCACGCAGGACGCACAGTCGGCGATCGAGGCACTGCGGGTCGCGTCGCCGAAGCAGAAGCAGTCCCCGGTCGACGAGTCGCTGCTCGACGCGGTGCACGGCCAATCCTGCTGAGTCACCGCGCGTCGAGATCACCGCGCGTCGAGCGCAGTCGAGACGGTCTCAGACTTCCGGCAGCGGCTCGGTGGCGCCGATCTCGGCGAGCATCACCATGAAGTCGTCGGCGATGCCGGGTGCGATGGCGATCGTCGGGTCGCCGTCGCTCGCCCGGGAGTCGGGTGCCGGGAGCACCACGTGCGCTCCCGCCTCGGCCGCGATCAGTCCACCGGCCGCCCAGTCCCATGGACTGAGTCCGTGCTCGATGTGGGCATCGACGGCGCCGGACGCGACCATGCAGAGGTCGAGAGCGGCCGCACCCATACGACGGAGATCCCTGACCCGCGGAAGCATGCGCGCGACGATCTCGCCCTGGGCTCGTCTGCGTCCCGCCGCGTAGGCGAAGCCCGTCGCCACGAGCGCAAATCCGATGTCGTCGATCGCATTCGCGCGCAATCGGATCGGTTCGCCTTCCGGCGCCTGCGCCGTTCCCGGGCACGAGTACGCACCGCCGTCGCGCCATGCCCAGTACGTGATCCCACGCGCCACGTCGACGACGGCCCCTGCGACCGACTCCCCGCCGATCTGGGCGGCCACCGAGACCGCGTATGCGGGGATCCCGTAGAGGAAGTTGACGGTACCGTCGATCGGGTCGACCACCCACCGGACCCCGTCGGGGACGCTGAGTGCACCACCGGCCTCCTCGCCCAACACCGCGTCGCCGGGTCGGCGGACTCGCAGGAGGTCGCGGACGAGCGCTTCGGTCTCGGTGTCGGCGACGGTGACCGGGTCGGTCGGAGTCGACTTCGATGTCACGGCGTCGTTTCCCGGCGCCGTCCCGGTCGGTGCGAACAGTTCGGCGCGCCGCGAACGGACGTGTGCGGCGGCGGTCTCGGCTACGGAACGGGCTACGACTGCGAGGTCGGCGGCATCGACTGCCGCCGAAGATGCTGACCGGGTCACGAATCCGAGTCTACGGCGCGCGGCGACGCCCGACTCCACGCACTACTCTCGTCGATATGAACGATGCAGCGTCCGGTGGAGCACGCGTCACGTACCTCGGAGCGGACGGCAGTCACTCCCCCTCCCCTCACCTCGGCTTCGGCATCGACGTCGGCGGGTCCGGCATCAAGGGCGCGATCGTCGATCTCCGGACCGGTTCGTTCGTCGGCGAACGTCACCGCATCGCGACCCCGCAGCCGGCCACCCCGGACGCCGTCGCCCGCACTTGCGCCGAGATCACCGACCACTTCGGGTGGACGGGCCCGGTCGGGATCACCGTGCCCGGGATCGTGCGCGACGGTGTCGTGCGGTCGGCCGCCAACATCGACCCCACGTGGGAGGGTGTTGAGCTCCAACCGCTGTTCGGCTCTCATCTGGGCGGTCGCACGGTGGTCGGCCTCAACGACGCCGACGCGGCAGGTCTCGCCGAATTGCGTTTCGGAATCGGGCGGGACACGCTCGGTCCGATCGACGAGTCGGGAACTGTGATCCTGCTGACGATCGGCACCGGGATCGGATCGGCACTGTTCCACAACGGCGGACTCGTCCCGAACACCGAGTTCGGGCATCTCGAGGTCGGCGGCAAGATCGCCGAGCATCGTGCATCGGCGAAGGTCCGGGAGGACAAGGGCTGGTCGCTGTCGAAATGGGCACGGAAGTTCTCACGCGTGCTCACACACTACGAACGGATCTTCTCGCCGGACCTGTTCGTCATCGGCGGCGGCATCAGCTCGAAAGCGGACATATGGCTGCCGATGGTGACGATCGAAACGCCGATTGTGGCGGCGGAACTGCGCAACACAGCGGGCATAGTAGGCGCAGCGATGGCCGTTGACGAGGGTCTGCGCATGTGACCTTGGCGGCCGCGAGGTTACAATGGAACACATCGGTCCCGCACCGAGCCCTCTAGCCCCTTCGCCCACGGCCCCACGTCCCATTCAGCGGACGCAGCCAGCCGTGCCGTGAGTTCAGTCGAAAGGTCGTACGTGGCAACCACAGAGTCCACCGACACACCGGTCGAGGCCGCCGCCGACGCGGCGCCCGCCGCCAAAAAGGCCCCAGCCAAGAAGGCTCCGGCTAAAAAGGCTCCGGCCAAGAAGGCCGCCGCCAAAAAGGCTCCGGCCAAGAAGGCCGCCGCCAAGAAGACTGCGGCGAAGAAGACCACCACCGCCGCCAAGAAGACGGCCGCGAAGAAGACCGCAGCCAAGAAGGCCGGTCCCGTCGATGAGAATCCCGACGTAGACGGTCCCGAGAACCTCGAGGACATCGACGACGCCGACATCGACCTCGGCGACGAGGAACTGGTCGTCGACGAGCCCGCAGAGACCAAGCCGGCCGCGAAGGGCCGCAAGGCGGCAGGCGCCAAGGCGAAGGACGACGACGCCGACGCGAAGTCCGGCGACTTCGTCTGGGACGAAGAGGAGTCCGAAGCACTCCGGCAGGCCCGCAAGGACGCCGAGCTCACCGCATCGGCCGACTCCGTCCGCGCGTATCTCAAGCAGATCGGCAAGGTCGCACTGCTGAACGCCGAGGAGGAGGTGGAGCTCGCCAAGCGCATCGAGGCCGGGCTCTTCTCCACCGAGCGCATGCGCCGGATCATGGAGTCGGGTGAGAAGCTCACCGTCGCCCAGCGTCGCGACCTGTCGTGGATCGCACGCGACGGCAACCGCGCCAAGAATCACCTGCTCGAAGCGAACCTTCGCCTGGTCGTGTCGCTCGCCAAGCGCTACACGGGCCGCGGCATGGCGTTCCTGGACCTCATCCAGGAGGGCAACCTCGGTCTGATCCGCGCGGTCGAGAAGTTCGACTACACCAAGGGTTACAAGTTCTCCACGTACGCCACCTGGTGGATCCGTCAGGCCATCACCCGCGCCATGGCCGACCAGGCCCGCACCATCCGAATCCCGGTGCACATGGTCGAGGTCATCAACAAGCTCGGTCGCATCCAGCGCGAACTTCTCCAGGACCTTGGCCGCGAGCCCACACCGGAGGAACTCGCCAAGGAGATGGACATCACGCCGGAGAAGGTGCTGGAGATCCAGCAGTACGCGCGTGAGCCGATCTCCCTCGACCAGACGATCGGTGATGAGGGCGACAGCCAGCTCGGCGACTTCATCGAGGACTCCGAAGCAGTTGTGGCCGTGGACGCCGTCAGCTTCACACTCCTGCAGGATCAGCTCCAGGATGTGCTCGACACACTGTCCGAGCGCGAGGCCGGCGTGGTCCGCCTCCGGTTCGGCCTCACCGACGGCCAGCCGCGCACACTCGACGAGATCGGCCAGGTGTACGGCGTGACGCGTGAGCGCATCCGCCAGATCGAGTCGAAGACGATGAGCAAACTGCGGCACCCGAGCCGCTCGCAGGTCCTCCGCGACTATCTCGACTGACTGCACGACAATAGGAAGCGCCCCGACTCCGCGGAGTCGGGGCGCTTCCTGTTGGGCTACAGCGTTGCGATCCACCGGCGGGTGTCCGCCGGGTCGATGACGTCGTCGAGTTCGAATGTCGCGGCTGCGCTGAGTGCCCTGCCCCGGCGGTACATCTCGGCGACGAGCGTGTTGTACAGGTCCGCTCGTGCTTCCTCGTCGGCGACGGCCGCGAGTTCTTTGGCGAACCCGAGACGGACCGCGCCTTCCAGGCCCATGCCGCCGATCTCGCCGGTCGGCCAGGCGACGGTGAACTGGGTGGCCCGGAAGCTGCCTGCTGTCATCGCCATCGCACCGAGGCCGTATCCCTTGCGCAGAATGAACGCGCCCATCGGCACGGTCATCCTCGCGCCGACCGAGAAGAGGCGGGAGAAGCGTCGGACGGTGGCCTTCTCCTCCGACTCCGGACCCACCATGAAGCCCGGGGTGTCGCAGAACGAGACCACCGGCAGCCCGCGCAACTGACAGAGTTCGAGGAACTCGGCGAGCTTGTCGGCGCCGTCGGCGTCGATCGCTCCGCCCAGGTGGAGGGTGCTGTTGGCGACGAACCCGAACGGTCGGCCCTCCACCCGAAGGAATCCGGTGACGATGCCCTTCGCGTAGTCGGCTCGCAGTTCCAGGACCGAGCCGAGGTCGGCGACCGAGGCGATCACGGTGTGCACGTCGTAGGCACGCAGCCGGTTCTCCCCGATCGCGTGCCGCGCAGCCCTGGCGTCGGGGGCTGTCCACCCGTCGATCGGACCCTGGAAGTACCCGAGCACCTGTCGGGTGAGGCGAACCGCGTGCGCCTCGTCGTCGGCGACGATGTCGACGACCCCGTTCCGACGTTGCACGTCGATCGGTCCGACAGCCTCGGGCGGGTACTCGCCGAGCCCGCCACCGGAGATCATCGCGGGTCCGCCCATGCCGATGGTGGCGTCAGGAGTCGCGATGATGAGATCACACGCACCCGCGAGGGCCGCGTTGCCGGCGAAGCACCGTCCGGACACGACGGCGATGGACGGCGCGAGGTCGCGGATCTTCGCCATGGACCGGAAAGTCGGCACGTCGAGTCCCGCGACGATGTCGTAGTCGGTGTCCCCCGGCCGCCCGCCGCCGCCCTCGGTGAAGAAGACGACGGGCACGCGGCGCGACAGGGCGACCTCGAGGAGCCGATCGGTCTTCGCATGGTTGCGCCAGCCCTGTGTTCCGGCGAGAACGGTGTAGTCGTACGACATCACCACGGCCGTCGAGCGATCACGGCCGAAACGATCGATGCCGATCGTCGCGACACCGCCGACGAGGCCGTCGGCCGGGGTCTGCGCGATCAGCTCCTCTTCGGATCGCCTGGCCTTCTGGGCGGCGACCGCGAGCGCACCGTATTCGACGAACGTCTCCTCGTCGACGAGGTCGGCGATGTTCTCGCGGGCCGTCCGCCGCCCGATGCGCCGCCGCTTGGCCACCGCTTCCGGACGTGCCTCGTCGAGCGTCATGCGATGGCGCTCGTCGACCTCGTCGAGGTCGGTCCTGCGCCGATCAAGGTCGAGATCAGCGTCGCCCGCGCAATCGAGGCCGTCGCCCGCCGGCCGGTAGACGACAAGGGCCGCACCGGCCGACACCGTCCGGCCGACCGCCGACCCCACGCTCACGACCTCGACATCTGTCTCGGCGAGCACCTCGTGCTGCATCTTCATCGCTTCGAGCACAGCCAACGGAGTCCCGGCAGGCACCACCGCGCCCACCTCGGCGAGGTCGACGACAGTCCCGGTCAGCGGTGCGGCGACCGCACGCTCATCGTCGGAGAGGTCGAGAACGACATCGGCCGCGCTCGTGTCGGCCTCCGGTGCGAGCGACCCGATCCGCCGATCGAGGTATCCCGTGTCGACCGGGCCGCTGAGGAACTCGTCGTCGGTGAGGATCGCCCGCAACACGCCGATCGTCGTCGCCGGTCCGTCGATCACGAACTCGGCCAATGCCCGGTCGGCCTTGGCCATTGCCGCGGACAGGTTCGGTGCGCGCACGATCACCTTGGCCAGCAGCGAGTCGTAGCGCGTCGTCGTCTCCAGCCCGGGCACGCCGAACGTGTCGACCCGGACGCCGGGACCGACCGGCGGGCTGAATGAGGCGAGCACTCCACCGGTCGGTGCGGCGGCGCCGTCGGCCGTCAACGACTCCATGTTCACGCGTACCTGAACCGCAGAGCCCGATGCCCGCGCAGGTGTCCCCGACACCTGGCCGCCGCGCGCTGTGACACCGTCGGGCAGCCCGCAGTCGGCGAGTGAGCCACCGTCGGAGATGATCAGGCCGGCCGCGACCAGATCCACACCGGTGACCTCCTCGGTGACCGTGTGCTCCACCTGGATGCGCGGGTTCACCTCGAGGAACACCGCACGGTCGTCGGCGACGAGGAACTCCACGGTGGCGAGTCCCACGAGGCCTGCCGCGGCGCACAGGCGGGCCGCGTCGGAATGCAGGCGGAGGCGGAACTCGTCGGACAGCGCGGGCGCCGGCGCGATCTCGATGAGCTTCTGTCTCCGGCGTTGCACACTGCAGTCGCGGTCGCCGAGTGCCGTCGCCGCGGTGCCGTCGCCGACCACCTGGACTTCGATGTGCCGTGCTCCGGTCAACAATTCCTCGGCGAACACTCTGGGGTCGCCGAAGCCGAGGTCAGCCTCGGCGACGGCGGCGCGGTAGGCGCGCATCAGGTCTCCACCTCGGGCGACCTCCCGCATACCGCGTCCACCGCCGCCCGCGAGGGCCTTCAGCATCACTCCGCCCGGCAAGGCCTCCGCGAACGCCTCGATCTCGGACAGGTCGGCGGCGCCGTTCGTCCCGGCCAGGACGTCGAGTCCGCAGTCGACCGCGGCCGCCCGCGCCGCGAGCTTGTCGCCGAACCTGCGAAGCACGGCGGGGCTCGGGCCGACGAATCGGATACCGGCATCGGCGCACGCCTGGGCGAAGTCCGCGTTCTCGGCGAGGAAGCCGTACCCGGGGTGGATCGCATCGGTCGCCGTCGAGTCGGCGATCCGCAGGATCGCGTCGACGTCCAGATACGCGGCGGGCCCTTCGCCCGGCAGTGCACAAGCCTCGTCTGCCGCGGCGACATGTGGTGTCGCCGCGTCGTCGGCCGCATGAACGGCCACCGTGTGGACTCCCCTCTCTTGTGCGGTGCGAATGATGCGCAGGGCGATCTCGCCGCGGTTCGCGATGAGCAACTTCATTCCGCACCGCCCGACACAGTCGCCGCCGCCCGTTCGAGGAGGTCGCCCTTGCGGATCTTGCCGGTGGCCGTCATCGGGAGGGCGTCGACGATGACGATCTCCGGCACCTTGTAGGTGGCGAGGTTCTCGCGGGTCCACGCGTCCAGTTCTGTTCTGTCGGGACCGCCGTCGACGGTCACGACGAACGCCACCGGGACCTGTCCCTTTGCCGCGTCCGGGCGTGGGACGACCGACACCGCCGCTATTCCGTCGTGCAGTCTCATCAACGTCTCCACTTCGGACGGGAACACGCTCATGCCGTTGATCTTGATCATCTCCTTGGTGCGCGCGAGATAGTGCAGTGCACCCCACTCGTCGAAGCGTCCGAGGTCGCCGGTCTGCAGCCAGCCGTCGACGATGCTCGACGCGGTCGCTTCAGGATTGTCGAGGTACCGGGTCATGATCGACGGACTGCGCACGATGATCTGGCCCGTGCCGCCGACCTCGACAGGGATTCCGCGGTCGTCGACGACGAGGATGTCCGTGCCCGGCACCGGGAGACCGCAGAACACCGGATCCGCTCGAAGGTCTCGATCGTCGTGTTGGAAGCCGAGCGTGAACGTGTCCGCGGTGTGGGTCTCGGTCATGCCGTACGACGCTTCCCGCAGGACGGTGCCGACCTCGGTCCGCCATCGGGCCCTGATGTCCGGGCTCAGTCGGGTCACGAACGAGACCGCGAGTGTTGAGGTCAGCGACGCGAGCGCCGCCGGGTCCAGGTCGGCGAGCTCAAGAATCTCGAGGTAGTTGTCGACGGTCGCGACCAGGTCGGTCACCCGGTTGTCCCGGATCGCGTCGACGACGACGGCGGCGTCCCACCGGGTGAGAAGGACCACGCGCTGCCCGTTGATCAACGACTTCAGGATGCCGAAGTCCTCCCCCGCGATCCAGAAGACGGGCAGGAAGTTGAGCGGGACGCTGTCGGGCTCCCCGATCTGCTGGCCGGAGGCGAGGGTTGCGGTGGCGGCGGTGTAGGCCATGTGCCGTTGGGTGTGCTCACATCCCTTGGGCATCCCGGTGGTGCCGCCGGTGTAGTTGAGCGCGGCGAGGGCGTCGGGATCGGCAGGGCGGATCGGCGCGCGTGGCGCCGCCATGACGTCGACCCAGTCTCGGCCCGGATCGGGACGCAGCAGGTCGTCGATCGCAGTCGTCGCCACGACCCGAAGCGACGTGTCAGTGCGGATGCCGTCGAGGAGGTCCAACTGGTCGGGCGAGGTCAGGAGCACGGTCACGTCCGCGTCGACAAGCTCATGACGCAGTTCGAACGCCTTGAACATCGGGTTGACCGGCACGTGCACCGCTCCGGCCTTGAGGATTCCGAGCATCGCGATGAGAAACTGCGGGCAGTTCGCCAGGTGAACGCCCACGCGATCTCCCGGCTCGACTCCGACTGAGGAGAGCCAACCCGCGAACCGGTCGGACGCGTCGTTGTACTCCGCGTACGTGATGTCGTGACCGTAGAACGAGATCGCGACCGAGGCGGGGCGCGTCGCCGCCCAGTGGCGCAGATGGTCGACCATCGTCGCTCGACCGGCCGGGTAGACGATCTCCCTCCCCACCTCCTCCGGCCAGTTCGCGATCTGCACCGCGGTGATCTCCGCAAGTGCGGCTTCGAGGGCGTCGGACATGTGGGCTCCCTGTCGGGTGGTGGCGAGTGGGTGTCAGCCGCCTTGAACTCCGATGAGTCGTTCGGTGACGGCGATGATGTCGAGGATGAACTGCTCTTTGTGCGCGTCGTCGGCGCCCGCGGCGCGTTTTGCACCGTGGTGGATGGCGAATCCGATGATCTGCACAAGACGTTCTGGGTCGAGGGTCGGTTCGATGGCTCCGTCGGGCAGGTTGCGCAGGTAACGCGCGTAACCGGCGTTCCGACGGTCGACACCCGCGTTCCAGATGGCGGCGACGGCCGGGTCGATGGTCGCGCTGACGTCGATCAGCGCGACGAGCCCGCCCATCGACGTGATCGCGTCCACGTACGCGCGTGTGGTCGCGGCGAGGATCTGACGCGTGGACGCGTCCTCGAGGCCCACGAGACTCTGTGTGCGGGACAGATCCTCGGTGACCCGCTCGACCAGGGCGAGAAAGATCTCGTCCTTCGAGCGAAAGTACGCGTAGAACGTCGGACGCGACGTGTGTGCACGACCGGCGATCATCTCGACGGTCACACCGGCGTAGCCGAATTCGTCGAAACAGTCGGCGGCGGCGTCGATCAACTGGGTGCGGCGTGCGGCTCCGGCGTCTTTGCGACTGGCCCGTGCACGCTCTTGGGCGTTGCTCACGCTGACAGTCTGCTGTGACATTGTCGGCCTTTCAAGGACGCCGGAGCGAGCTGCGCCGTCAGGCTGCAGCGGACAGACCGGGCACTGCCACCGGATCGTTGCGGACGGCTTCGGTGTTGGTCTCCGGGAGTCGCCACGCGCAGTACATGGTGACGACCGCCATCGCGGCGAGGTAGAGCGACACGCCCGCGGTCGATGCGGTCTCGGCGATGATCCACGTCATCAGCAGAGGCGCCACGCCGGACACCGCGACGGCCGCGAGCTGGTAGCCGAGCGACGCGCCCGAGTACCGCAGGCGAGGCTCGAACAGTTCTGCCATGAATGCCGCGAGGGGACCGTAGGTGAGCGACTGTCCGCAGCTGCTGATCAGCATCGCGAAGAACAGCAGCACGCCCGAGGTGGTGTTGGCGAGCCAGAAGAACGGGAACGCCCACAGCAGCAGCACTCCTCCGCCGAGGATGATCAGCGGACGTCGACCGACGCGGTCGGACACCTTGCCCGCCCACATGACCGCGAACGGCATGATCAGCGAAACGGCCATCACCGCTGTGAGGACGGTGTTGCGGTCCATGCCGAGGCCGTTCTCGTCGGGCGACTTGGTCGCGTAGGCGAGGAAGCCCGCGATCGCGACGTAGAACGCCGAGTTGGTGGCCGCGAGGAGTCCGGCTCCGAGCACGATCTTGCGCCAGTGGAAGCGAACGGCTTCCGACAACGGAGCCTGCGCGACCTGTTCGCCGTCACCGCGCTTGGCTTCGGCTTCGGCCTGCAGCGCCCGGAACTCAGGCGAGTCCTCGACCTTGAAGTGGATGTAGAGGACGACGGGGATCAGTGCCGCACTCGCCCAGAACGGGATGCGCCAGCCCCAGCTGAGGAACGCGGCGTCGGAGACGAGACTGTTGACGACGATCATCGAGAGGTTGCCCAGGACGAGTCCGAGCGGCACACCCATCTGGCCGAACGTCCCGGCGAAGCCGCGGCGCTTCGGGCCTGCGGATTCGGTGAGAAGCAGAACAATTCCTCCCCACTGCCCACCGCACGCGAGGCCTTGGATGAACCGGAGTGCCACCAGCAGGATCGGCGCGGCTGAACCGATCGCCGCCGCCGACGGCAGACAACCGATGAGGAACGTCGCGAGCCCCATCGAGATGAGGCAGATGAGGACCATCGGTTTGCGGCCGATCTTGTCGCCGTAGTGGCCGGCGAGGATGCCGCCGAGCGGCCTGGCGATGAAGCCGATCGCGAACGTGCTGAACGCGAGCAGGGTGCCGACGAGTGCGGATGCGTCCGGGAAGAACACCTTCGGGAAGACCAGCGCTGCGGCGGTGCCGTAGACGAAGAAGTCGTACCACTCGATGGAACTGCCGAACAGTCCTGCGGCGAGCAGTTTCCGGTGGGCGGAGCGGTCGGGTGCTCCTACTCCCGTCGTCGTCGAGACGGACTCTGTCATTGATCTCCTCCAACTGTGAGTGCGTGATCTCTGTCACGATCTTGCTTTACATTGACGTCAACGTCAACGGATTCGGGTGAAAAGCTGCCCCGCCTCCGAGGAGCCCTCGGGACGGGGCGGTCGCGCGTGTCGTCAGTTCACGACGTGCGCAGTTCGCGTTTCAGGATCTTTCCGGTGGCGCCCTTGGGAAGTTCGGCCACGAACACCACTGATCGCGGGTACTTGTACGCCGCCAACTGCTCTTTCGCGAAGGTGATCACCTCGGCCTCGGAGAGGTCGGCTCCATCGCGCACGGCGACGTACGCGACCACCTCCTCTCCCAGCCGATCATCCGGCGTGCCGATCACGGCCGCCTCGACGACATCGGGATGCGAGTACAAGACCTCTTCGATCTCGCGGGGATAGACGTTGTATCCGCCGCGGACGATCATGTCTTTGAGTCTGTCGACGACGAAGTAGTAGCCCTCGTCGTCGCGATACCCCAGATCACCGGTGTGCAGCCATCCGTTGCGGAGAGCGTCGGCCGTCGCGTCCGGCCTCTTGTAGTACCCCTTCATGATGTTGTGTCCGCGGACGAGGAGTTGTCCGACGTTGTCGGCTCCTGCGGACAGCGAGTTCCCTTCGTCGTCGATCACCTTCATCTCGACGCCCCACACGGGTTTGCCGATCGAGAGCACCTTCCGCTCGGTGGCGCTGACGTTGAACGTCGTGGTGCTCGCGGTCTCCGACAACCCATAGCCCTCCAGGACGACAAGGCCGGTGAACTTCGCCTCGACCGCTTTGATCACCTCCCCGGGGATGGACGCGCCGCCGGACACCGCCGCTCGCAGCGTCGAGAGGTCGCGACCGGTCGCATCCGCCTCGGCGAGCGCCACGTACATCGTCGGCACACCGGCGAACACGGTCGCTCGCCGACGTTCGATCTCGTCGATGACGGCGGTCGCGTCGAACCGCGGCAGGAGCGCGACCGAGGCGCCCCACCGTGTCGTGGCGTTCAGCACACTCGACAGGCCGAAGACGTGGAACAGCGGAAGAACGCCGATCGACACGTCCGACGCCGACATGCCGAACAGTTCCGGAGCCACGGTGCAGTTCATGTAGAGCTGGTAGTGAGTCAGTTCTGCGCCCTTGGGCCGACCCGTCGTGCCCGAGGTGTAGAGCAGCACCGCGGTGTCGTCCGCCGACGTCGGATGGAGATCGTCGAACGGAGGGGCGTCGAGGAGGCTGTCGAACGCGACCGAGCCGTCTGGCAGCTCCGTGCCCAGCGGCACCACGACGATGTCGGAGACGCCGGCCTCCGCCGCACCCTCGACGGCCCCCGCCAGGGAGAACGCCGACGTGATCAGCAGCCGGGTGTCGCTGTCGTCCAGGTGGTACGCCATCTCGCGCGCAGTGAACAACGGATTCAACGGGACCATGGTGAGACCGGCCCGCAGAATGCCGAAGTACGCGTACACGAACTCGGGGACGTTGGGCACTTGGACGGCGACCTTGTCGCCGGGCTGCAGGCCGCGGTCGCGCAACGCGGTCGCGACACGACGCGACCGGTCGTCGACCTCGTGGTAGGTGATAGTCGCATCGCCCATGTACAGCATCGGCGCAGACGGCGCCGCCGTCACCGACTCCTGCAGCATGATCGCCAGGTTGAATGACATGTCTTCTCCTTTCGTCGGTGAGCGTCAGGCCGGAAGGTCCGCGAGGCCGGCGAGCGCGGCGCGGTGCCGTCCGGGAGTTCCGAAGGCGATCTGATCGGCCTTGGCTCGCTTCAGACACAGGTGAGCGGGATACTCCCACGTCATGCCGATGCCGCCGTGCAACTGCACCGCCTCCTCGGCGGCCCGTACCGCGTGATCACCGTTGTATGCGGCCGCGACCGCGCTCATCAGCGCCGTCTCCTCGTGACCGACACCGAGGTCGGTCGCCGCCACAGCGGCTGCTCGAGCGATCGCCGACGCCTGCTCGGTATCGGCGTACAGATCGGCGAGCCGATGCTTGATCGCCTGGAATCCTCCGACGACACGTCCGAATTGGCGACGCTGCTGCAGGTAGGCGACCGTCTCGGTCACGCACCAGCGGGCGGCCCCGGCCTGTTCTGAGGCAAGCAGAGCAGCGCCGAGCCGCAGGCCGGCACGGACCGCAGAGTCCGCGTCGTCGACGATCCGCCGACCGCGCGATGCGTCGAACGTCACGTCTGCGACGGGCCGGGTCATGTCGAGTGAGGAGACCGGCGCGACCGCGGCGTCGGCCCGGTCGACGGCGTACAAGCATCCGTCCGAGCCGGGCACGATGAACACCGTGGCGGCTTCGACCCCTGCGACCGACCGCACCGTCCCGGTGAGACCGCTCTCCCCGACCCGCACCGTCGGAGCGGTCGAGTACGGGTCGGCGGACAACGGGACCGCGAGAGCTGCAACGACCGAGCCGTCCGCCAGACCAGGCAGCAGAGCGGTGTCGCCCGCCTCCTGAAGGACCGTCGTCGCGACGACGGCGCTGGTCAGCATGGGGGTGCGGACGGGCAGTGCACCCAGCTCCTCGAGGACGACCGCCGCCACGGCAGGGGTCGCGCCTGCTCCGCCGAACTCCTCGCCGATCAATAGTCCGGCGAGTCCGAGTCCGGTCATCTCGGGCCACAGGTCGGGCAGTGCGGCGCCGTCATACGCCGCGATCAACTGATCGACGCCGACGCGGCGAGACAGCAGGTCACGAACCGCGGAACGCAGGTCCTCTTCCACCTCGTCGGGCAGCAGGGTGGGCACGTAGTCAGTGCGGTCGACGGGGCCGGCGTGGTCGGTCATTTCGCGACGTCCTTCCAGGGGATGTCCTTGTCGACGCGGTGTTCGGGCGGCAATCCGAGCACACGTTCGGCGACGATGTTCCGCAGGATCTCCGATGTCCCGCCTTCGATCGAGTTGCCTTTGGCTCGCAGGTAGCGGTATCCGGCGTCGCGCCCGAAGAAGTCGACGCGGTCGGGTCGCACCATCGTCCAGTCCGAATAGCGCAGGCCGCCGGCGCCGAGGATCTCCAACTCCAGTCCGGACAACTGCTGATTGATGCGTGCGAACGACAGCTTCATCGCCGCACCCTCCGGTCCGGGTTGACCGGACGCCAGCTTCTGCCCCAGGCGGACGCCGGTCACCCTCGCGACCTCGGAGTCGACCCACAGTCTCAGCAGGTCGTCGTGCAGATCCGGGGTGCGCAGATCCGGACGGTCGCGCCAGGTCTGCGCGACGACTCCGATCATGCCGTCCTCACGTCGCGCCGCGCGGCCGCCGATCGCGACCCGCTCATTGTTCAGCGTGGCGTTGGCGACCTCCCAGCCCTGGCCGACGGCTCCGAGCCGACGGCTGTCGGGAATCCGGACGTCGGTGAGGAACACCTCGTTGAACTCGGCTTCACCGGTGATCTGGCGGAGTGGACGGACGTCGACGCCGGGGTCGGTCATGTCGCACAGGAAGTACGTGAGCCCTCGGTGCTTGGGCACGTCACCGTCCGTGCGAGCGACGAGGATCGCCATGGCGGCGTTGTGCGCGCCGGAGGTCCACACCTTCTGCCCGTTGACGACCCAGTCGTCGCCGTCGCGGACGGCCCGCGTCGCGACGGCGGCGAGATCGGACCCGGCGCCGGGTTCGCTGAAGAGCTGGCACCAGATCTCCTCCCCCGTCCACAGCGGTCGGAGAAATCGGTCGATCTGTTCCGGCGTCCCGTACCGCAGGATGGTCGGCGCGGCCATGCCGAGACCGATCCCGTTGACTTCGCTGCGATTGCCGGGCGATCCCGCCTCGGCGAACAGCCGCTCCACCTCGGGCTGCAGGGAGCGCGACAGATCGAGACCGCCGCGTCCCACCGGGTAGTTCACCCACGCCAGACCCGCGTCGTAGCGCGCGCGGAGCCACTCCAGTGGCTCCGTCGTGGCCGGGTCGTGGTCGGCGAGGAACGATCGGACCAGGGTGGTCACGTCGACTGTCATCACACGCCTCCTTCGTAGACGACCCGTCCGACGGTCACTCCGTCGGCGAGCCGCTGGAGGCCGTCCGGCACGTCGGCGAGCGCAAGCCGCTCGCTGACCAGCGGCGCGATGAGTCCGGCGTCCGCGAGACGCGTGAGTTCGGCGTGGCATTCACCGACCAGCTCGGGAGCCATCTTGTTGTAGAGACCCCAGTGGAGGCCGACGATCGAGTAGTTCTTGATGAGCGCGTGGTTGAGAGCGGTCTCGGTGATCGCTCCGCCGGCGAAACCGATCACCAGGATTCGGCCTTCGAAGGCGATGCACTTGGTCGACCGCAGGTATGTGTCGCCGCCGACCGGGTCGTAGATCACGTCGGCGCCACGCCCGCCAGTCTCTGCCTTGACGACCTCGACGAAGTCCTGCGTGTGTCGGTCGACGACGACGTCCGCGCCGAGTCGCCTGGCGACGTCGGCCTTCGCCTCGCCCCCGACCACGCCGATGACACGCGCACCGGCGGCTTTGCCGAGCTGGATGGCGGCGCTGCCGACGCCACCGGCCGCAGCGTGGACGAGCAGGGTCTCACCCGGCTGAATGTTCGCGCGGCGGTGCAGACCGAACCAGCCGGTCTGATAGCCGATGAACAGCGAGGACGCCTGCGCGTCGTTCAACGAGGCGGGCGCGGGGAATGTCTCGGTCGCTGACATCAGCGCGTACTCGCCGAAGCCGCCGTACGGCAACACCGCACCACCGAGAACCCGGTCGCCGACTGCGAACCCGTCGACGCCGTCGCCGAGTGCAGTGATCTCACCGCACAGTTCCACACCGGGTGTGAACGGGAGCTCCGGGCGAACCTGGTACAGCCCCCGGCACATCAGGACGTCGGGGAAGTTCGCCGCCGACGCGAGAACTCGAACGGTCACCTGGCCGGGGCCCGGCGCCGGGGTGTCGATCTCGACCGCTTCGAGTACCGCGGACGGTTCCCCGAGGCTTGTCACGTGCCATGCCTTCACTGCTTGTCTCCTTGTGTGGTCGCATCGTCCAGTCGCTGCTGGAGCTTGTTCATTCCGGCGAGCCACTTGTCGGTCTTGGCGGCTCGCACCTGGTAGTAGCCGGCCACTTCGGCGTGCGGAAGGATGAGGAAATCGTCACCCTCGAGAGCCTTCTCGACTGTCGCCGCGACGTCGTCGACGGTCAGCGCGACGTCGTGACTGAGCAGTTCCTCCAGCTCGCCCGACTGTGCGAGCATGCGCGTCTGCACACCTTGCGGGCAGATGGCCTGCACCACGATCCCGCGGTGGCGGTAGGTGGTCGACAGCCATTCGGCGAACGCGACGGCGCCGTGCTTGGTCACCGAGTAGGCCGGTGCGCCGAGCATGGTGAGCAGACCCGCGGCTGAGGCCGTCACGACGAAGCGCCCTCCGCCGCGTTCGATCCACTCGGGAACGAGGCGACGCGCGGCGTGCACGTGAGCGAGCACGTTGACGTTCCACGACAGATCCCAATCCGCGTCGGTCGCGTCGAGTCCCCTGCCTCGGTCGACGCCGGCGTTGGCGAACCAGGCGTCGATCGGTCCGTACGCTGCTCGCGCGGTGGTGATGAGTGCGTCCACGCCCTCCTGCGACGCGGCGTCGCCGGGCGCCGCGAGTGCGGTGCCGCCTGCCGCGACGATGTCGTCGACCATCCGTTGCGCACCGTCGGCGTCGAGGTCGGCCACCACCACACGTGCACCTCTGCGTGCCATCGACGTCGCCAGTCCGGCGCCGATGCCGTTGCCCGCACCCGTCACGACAACGGTGGAGCCTGCGGGATCGAAGCCGGGCATCAGGCGCCGCCGCCCAACGTGACGCCGCCGTCGATGACGAGCGTCTGGCCCGTCATCCACCCCGCATCGTTCGAGAGGAGGAACGCCACGACCGAACCGATGTCGTCGGGCTCGCCGAGCCGCTTCAGCGGGTAGGCCTGCGAGACCTCGTCTTCGCGCCCCTCGTAGAGCGCGGTGGCGAACTTGGTCTTCACGACCGCCGGGGCCACGGCGTTGACCCGGATGTTCGGGCCGAGTTCCCACGCGAGCTCTTCGGTCAGGTGGATGACCGCGGCCTTCGACACTCCGTAGAACGCGATGCCCGGCGCCGGCCGCAGACCGGCGATCGATGCGACGTTGACGATCGCGCCCCCGTGCTCCGCTTGCCATGCGGCGTTGACCGCCTGGGTCCACCGCAGAGCGGAGATCACGTTGACATCCATGATCTTGCGGGCGGCGTCGGGGTCGATCTGCATGATCGGGCCGTACACCGGGTTGATCCCGGTGTTGTTGACAAGGAGGTCGGCACTGCCGAACGCCTCGATCGTCTTGGCGACGGTGTCGGCCTGATGATCGGGATCGTCGGCGCGGCCTGCGACGGCGAGCGCGACGTCGGGTCCGCCCAGGCGTGTGACGGCCTCGTCGAGTGCGTCCTGCTTGCGTGCGGTGATCGTTACCTTGGCGCCCTCGGCGACCAGCCGCTCCGCGATCGCCAGTCCGATGCCGCGACTGGCGCCGGTGACGATGGCCGTCTGTCCCTTGAAACGCTGGGGATCGATCTGAACCACGGAAAGCCTCCTGAAGTGAACACAGTTGATTACTAAGCGCTTGCTTAGTGTTACGATTCACAATGCCTGACACTGAGATGTTCGTCAACCGTTCTTCGGAACTAGACCCGACTCACACCGCAGGCGAGACCATCGAGAGGATTCCCGTGCCCGACGAACCGTCCGCATCCCGCGCAGAGGCCACTCGCGGCCGACTTCTCGCCGCCGCACTGGAAGCGTTCTCCGAACGCGGGTTCCACGCGACCACCACGCGCGACATCGCGTCGACCGCCGGAATGAGCTCAGCCGCGGTGTACGTCCACTACCGCTCGAAGGAAGAGCTGCTCTACGAGTTGTCGCACAGCGGGCACATCGCCACCATCACGATGATCAACGATGCCGACGACCCGGACGCCGACCCGGCAACCCGCCTCGCGGCGGTGATGCGCGCGTTCAGCGAGCACCACGCGAAGGGCCACACCAGCGCTCGGATCGTGAACTACGAGCTCACCGCCCTCGAGCCCGATCATCTGCGCGAGATCCTCACCCTCCGCCGCGAGATCACCCGCCGCGTCCGAGCCATCGTCGATGCAGGCGCCGAGTCCGGACAGTTCGACGTCGACGATCCGCACAGCACCACGAACACCCTGCTGTCCATGGGCATCGACATCGCGCGCTGGTATCGAGAGGACGGTCACCTCTCCCCCGCCGAACTCGGCGAGTTCTATGCGCGGACGAGTCTGCGCGTCGTCGGAGCGCGTCCGGACCGATGATCTGCGACACACCCGGGACCGCCGGGAACAAATAGGTGGCCCCATACGTCTGACAAGGTGTAGCAATGATGCACCGACCAGGTACGTCAATGATGAGACGGAGGAAGCCATGCCAGACATCGCAACGCCCGACACTGTCGTCTCCACCCCGCTGACCCTCGCTGATCGCTGCGATCGGTGCAGCGCGGCGGCCAAGGTGCGCGCTGAGCTCCCCACCGGGGGCGAGCTCCTGTTCTGCCGTCACCACTACAACGACCACGAAGCTCGTCTCGTCGAGCTCGGCGCCGTGGTGACGATCGACGCCTGACATCGGGCGAACGCCCACAACAGACCAGAGGCGAGCCGATCATCGGCTCGCCTCTGCTCTGTTCTGTGGCTACGTGCCCTACCAGCTGCGCAGAGCGGCGATCCGTTCGCGGAGCTGATCGCCGGTCGCCATCGCCGTCGGCGGGCCGCCGAGGCGTTCACGGAGATCGTTGTGGATCTGGCCGTGCGGTTTGCCGGTGCGCTGATTGTGCAGCGCGACAAGCGTGTTGAGCTCCTTGCGCAGCGCGAGAAGGTTCTCACCGGTCCGCTCGTTCGCGTTCGGCGCGGCCTTCGCCGCCTCGTCGTCGCGCGGACGGGACGACCGATTCGTCACCTGCTGAGCCTGTCGCTGTTGCAGGAGCGTGCGGACCTGGTCCGCGTCGAGGAGGCCTGGCAGGCCGAGGTAGTCCGATTCCTCCTCGGACCCGACGAACGTCGACGTCCCGAAGGACGAGCCGTCGTAGATCACCTGGTCGAGCTCGGCGTCGGCGTGCAACGACTGGAACGCCTTCTCCTCCTCGCCCGGCTCGTCCTTGCGCTTGTTCGCGTCGGTGAGCATCGCGTCGTCGAGCCCGTCCGACTCGCGGTGCGGCTTTCCGAGGACGTGATCACGTTCGGCTTCCAACTCGCTCGCAAGTTGCAGCAGGACCGGGACGGACGGCAAGAAGACGCTCGCCGTCTCACCTGGCCTGCGTGAGCGCACAAAACGCCCGATCGCCTGCGCGAAGTACAGTGGGGTGGACGCATTGGTCGCGTACACGCCGACCGACAGACGTGGCACGTCGACGCCTTCGGACACCATGCGGACCGCGACCATCCACTCGTCGGTCGAGTTCGAGAACTCCTCGATGCGCGACGACGACTTCGGGTCGTCCGACAGCACCACCGTCGGCTTCTTCCCGGTGATGGAGTGGAGCAGGTCTGCGTAGTCGCGAGCGTTCTGCTGGTCGGTCGCGATCACCAGGCCGCCTGCGTCGGGCACACCGGACTCCCGCAGGCGCACGAGTCGTCGATGGGCCGCGGTGAACACCGCGTAGATCCAGTCGCCGTGCGGATCGAGCGCCGTACGCCACGCACGTGCGGTCTGCTCTTGGGACAACGGTTCGCCGAGCCGCGCGGTGAACTCCTCACCCGCGCTGGTCCGCCAACTCGCCTCACCCGAATAGGCGAGGAACACGACGGGACGGACGACGCCGTCACGCAACGCCTCGGAGTAGCCGTACGTGCTGTCGGCCTTCGACCGCTGGCCGCCGCCGGGCTCGGGCTCGTACGTCACGAAGGGAATCGGCGAATCGTCTGATCGGAACGGCGTACCGGTCAGGGCCAGACGCCGCGTGGCGTCGCCGAACGCCTCCCGGATGCCGTCACCCCACGACTTCGCGTCGCCACCGTGGTGGATCTCGTCGAGGATCACCAGTGTCTTGTACTGCTCGGTGCGCACTCGATGCCGGTACGGGTGCGCGGCGACCTGCGCGTACGTGAGGACGACACCGTCGAAGTCCGAGCTCGTCGAGCCCGTCGAGTTCGAGAAGTTCGGGTCGAGGGCGATTCCGTTGCGGGCCGCTGAGGCCGCCCACTGGTGTTTGAGGTGCTCTGTCGGCGCCACGACGGTGATCCGCTCCACCGTGCGGTCCGCCAGCAGCTCCGACGCGACGCGCAGACCGAATGTGGTCTTTCCCGCACCCGGCGTGGCGACGGCCAGGTAGTCCGTCGGGTTCGACGTCAGGTAGCGAGTGAGGGCCCGTCGCTGCCATGCGCGAAGCGGTGCCCCCGAGACGATTCTGCGGTCAGTGTCGACATCGGTACTGGTCACCATGCTCCTGTAGCTCGACTGTGGCTCGTCGTGCAGTCTCCCCCGCACCCGACCCGACGATTCTACCCGCCTCGCGCACCCGGTTCGCCACGCCAGGAAACCGGGTCGGTGATCGACCAGGTGACCCGCATCGGCCATGCTTGACACATCAACACCCACGGCACGTACCCCAGCGACGACGCCGCCGAGCTTCCACCGCCGGAGCCCGAGCAGGCGCGACGGCCGGTATTCCGGAGCCTTCCACGTCTGCTGTGGCGCACCATCGTGAAGTCGTGGGACGACTCCATCATCGGCTGGGCCGCCCAGGCCGCCTTCTGGCAGGCGCTGTCGCTTCCACCGCTGCTGCTCGGAGTGCTCGGCAGTATCGGTTATGTGGCCGGATGGTTCGGCCCGGACACCGTCCAGGTCGTGACCGAACGGATCCTCTCGTTCGCCGACCGCACGTTCACCCCGCAGGTCGTGAACGATCTGATTCAGCCGACGGTCGAGAACGTCCTCGGTCGAGGCCGAGTCACGATCATGTCCGTGGGTTTCATCCTGTCGCTGTGGGCGGGGTCGTCGGCGATGTCGTGCTTCGTTTCGTCGATCGTCCACGCGCACGGTCAGCACGACGTCCGGAATCCGGTGTGGCAGCGCATCTTCGCGCTGATCATCTACCTGTTCTTCCTGGTGATGGCGATTCTGGTGCTGCCCCTGGTGGCGTTGGGACCGACGTATCTGCGGAACATCGTGCCCGCGTCCTGGGGCCCGGCGATCAGCGACCTGATCGACTGGTTGTACTTCCCGTTCGTCGGCCTGCTGCTGATCGGGGCCCTGTCGGCGCTGTACCGCTTCGCACTGCCCAATCCGCTGCCCCGCAGGCGACTGGTGCCAGGCGCGATCCTCGCGGGTGTCGGGTTCTGGCTGACCTCGTACGTCCTGCGGTTCTATCTGACCGCGGTCACCGACGCCGGGTACACATACGGCGCACTCGCGACACCTATCGCGTTCCTTCTGTTCACGTACTTCCTCGGCTTCGCGATCGTGGCGGGCGCCGAGCTCAATTCAGTGATTCAGGAATTCTGGCCCGCGAGGAAGGACGGTGCCGTCGTCCGGCATTGGGTCACGTCGCAGACCACCGAGTTGACCGACACCCTGCGGAACCGCGCCGTCGGTCGGCGCGGTTCCCCGGAGTGATCGGCTGACTCGCAGCGTCGCTGCTATTTCTTCATCTTCTCGTAGACCTTCTTGCACTTCTCGCACACCGGCGAACCGGGCTTGGCAGCCTTCGTCACCGGGAACGTCTCACCGCACAGTGCGACGACGTGGGTCCCCATGACGGCGCTCTCGGCCATCTTGTCCTTCTTCACGTAATGGAAGACCTTGGGAGTGTCGTCGTCCTGCTCGGTCCGTTCGTCGATATCGGGCCGTTCGATCGTCTGCGTTGCCATACAGCCATTGTGACGCACTGTGGAAGGATCGGGGTATGGCGCGCGACGAATCCGACCCCACGACATTCCTGATCACCGGCGCCGATGACGACCTCGAAGCGGTGTACCGGGCCCGCAAACGGCGTTACCTCATCATGATGTCGATCCGTGTGCCCGCGCTGATCATCGCCGCGATCGTGTACTCGATGACGCAGAACGGATGGATCGCACTGGCCATCATCGTCGCGTCGATCCCGATCCCCTGGATCGCCGTCCTCCGGGCCAACGATCGCGAACCCCGCAAGCGCGGCGAGGTCCCGACCTACCACTACGGCGGCGGCTACACCGTCGGGCAGGCCGAGTTGGCCGCCGAACCGGCACGCGACCGCTTCGCCGACGACGATCACCCGGTGATCGACGCCGAGATCGAGGCGCCCGATCAGCCCGGGGGCACACTGAACGATGACCAAGCAGGCGGGCAGGACTCAACACGATGATCGAACTCAAGACTCCAGCCGAAGTCGAGAAGATGGCCGTCACCGGTCGCTTCGTGGCGCAGGTCCTCGACGATCTCGCGCGTCGCGCTGAACCGGGCGTCAACCTGCTCGACCTGGAGCAGCGTGCGCGAACGATGGTCGCCGACCGCGGAGCTGTCAGCTGCTATTGGGACTACGCGCCCTCGTTCGGGAGCGGCCCGTTCGGCAACGTGATCTGCCTGTCGGTCAACGACGCCGTCCTGCACGGTCTGCCCCGCGACCACGTGCTCGCGCCGGGCGACGTGCTGACCCTCGACTTCGCCGTGTCGATCGACGGGTGGGTCGCCGACGCCGCCCGCACCGTTCGGGTGGGAGTCGAGGACGATCCCACACACCCGGACGCACAACTGGTCGCGTCCACCGAGCGAGCGCTCGCCGCGGCCGTCGCCGAAATGGTTCCGGGCCACCGACTCGGTGACGTGTCCTGCGCGATCGGCGAGGTCGCCGTCGCCGAGGGCTACCGAGTGAACACCCAGTTCGGCGGGCACGGTCTCGGGCGGACGATGCACGAGGACCCGCACGTCCCCAACCTCGGCCGTCGCGGCAAGGGACCACTCCTACGCCCCGGTGCGACTCTGGCGCTCGAGCCCTGGTGGGCGATCGGAACCGAACGCCTCGTCGCCGATCCGGACGGCTGGACCCTGCGGTCGGCGGACGGTTCGATGACCGCGCACTCCGAGCACACCGTCGCGGTCACCGACGACGGCCCGCGGATCCTCACGACTCTCGACTGACCTGCCACGAGTTCATCCGACTGATCGCCCGTCCCGCATCGGGAAGCGCACGAGTCAACGCGGATGCGAGGTCGTCCCGCTCGCAGGACGCCCACACGTCGATCCGGACGTCCGCGTCGTGTGCGACGTCGAGGACCGTCGCCCATCGAGCGAGCGGGTCGACGCCGTCCGGGACGTCGAGACCCACGATCACCCAGTGATCGAACCGTTCGGCAAGTTTCAGGTAGTCCGCAGCCGCGGTCGGCGCGTCGCAGAGCGCTGCGAATTCCATCCAGACCGTCCCGGCGTCACTTCCCAGCAGCCGAACCGCTCGACAGTGCACTCCGCTCGCGCCGACGGGCGGCAGTCCGGGCGTCGCACCGACTATCCACCAGCCGCCGCGGAATCCGGTCGTGCCGCCGTCGGCCCGCAGATCGTGTGCTCCCCCGACGTCGACGGTCGTGAACACGTCCTCGATGAACGCGATGGTCGGCTCGAAGCCGGCGTGAAAGAGCGGATTCGGCATCTGCTCGGCCGGAGTTCGGTTGGATGTGACGATCACTCTGATCTCGCGTGAGATCAGAGCGCGCAGAATCCGATCCAGGAACACGCCGTCCGCCGGATCGTGCACCGCGAACTCGTCGAGACAGAGCACGTCCACTCCGCGCAGCACTGCGTCCAGTCCCTCGCGCCATCCGCCGCTCCTGTCGATCGCCGCATGCAGGTCGGCGAAGAACTCGTGAACGTGGCACCGACGGACGGACGTCCCGGTGGCGGTGACGACGCCGACGAACCAGTCGACGACCTGGGTCTTCCCGCGACCTGGCGGCCCGCACAGATACACGTGCCCGTCACAGGCGAGCACCTCGGCCGCCGCCGACTGACCATCGGTCAGACGCATGCCCGTTTCCAACGCCGCCTGTCCGATGCCGTCGACGATCCTCCGGCGGGAGCGCACCCCCGACCGGAGGCGGCGACGCACTCGCCTCGTCACCTTCGTGGATCCACCCATGTCCATGACTCTATGTTCATAGAGTCTGGTTGGATGGCAGACGTGCCGGACCTCACTCGCCGCGACGCGATCTGCGACGCCGCTCTCGACCTCGCCGCCGACGGCGGCAATCGCGCGGTGACCCACAGCGGTGTCGACAGGCTGCTCGAACTCCCTGCCGGGTCGACGTCGTACTACTTCCGCACCCGCCGAGCACTCCTCGACGGTGCGATCGGGCGTCTCACGGAGGATTCACGGACCGCGTTCGCACGCCTCGACCCTGCTGATCCAGCCGAGACGATCGGCGCCTACCTGCACTCGCTCGTGACCGCCAGGAGTCGCGATGTGCGCGCGAGGTTCGCGTTGGCCTCCGACACGTCACATGATCACCAGCTTCGGGACGATCTCGCACGCTGTCTGTTCTCCCACGACGGCGCCGTTGCGTTGTTCGCCTCCACCGGCTCGCCCGCACCCGCCGCCGACGCGGCCGACCTGCTTGTCTTCTGCGAAGGGGTCGCGGCGTCGCATCTGTTCGGAGCGACGCCGACACCGGTCGAACTGACCGCCGCGGTTCGTCGACGATTCCGCCTGTAGAAGGTCTCAGAGACTTCTCAGGGACGTCGGGAACCTTTCGCCGACCGAACACGTTGAACCTCGTGAACGCACACGAACAGCGCACACTTGGAGGTCGTATGTCTCGCACGACGATTGCACGCCCCACTGCAGTTCCCGCCGCCCGGACCCGCCCGGCATTGACAGAGCAGGATCTCGACGCTCAGTCGCCATCCGCCGACCTGGTCCGCGTCTACCTGAACGGCATCGGCCGCACGGCACTGCTGAACGCCGAGCAGGAGGTGGAGCTCGCCAAGCAGATCGAAGCAGGCCTCTACGCGAAACACCTCCTCGCGACCAAGAAGCGCCTCACCGCCGCCAAGAAGCGCGATCTGAACATCATCGCCCGCGAGGGCGACGCCGCTCGCGCTCACCTGCTCGAAGCCAACCTTCGCCTCGTCGTGTCGCTCGCCAAGCGCTACACCGGCCGCGGCATGCCGCTCCTGGACCTCATCCAGGAAGGCAACCTCGGTCTGATCCGCGCCGCCGAGAAGTTCGACTACGCGAAGGGCTTCAAGTTCTCGACGTACGCCACCTGGTGGATCCGTCAGGCGATCAGCCGCGGCATGGCCGACCAGAGCCGCACGATCCGTCTGCCCGTCCACCTCGTGGAGCAGGTGAACAAGCTCGCCCGCATTCGCCGGGAACTGCACCAGCAGCTGGGACGCGAAGCCACCGACGACGAGTTGGCCGCCGAGTCGGGCATCCCCGCGGAGAAGATCGCCGATCTCATGGACCACAGCCGGGACCCGGTGAGCCTCGACATGCCGGTGGGCTCCGATGAGGAGGCGCCCCTCGGCGACTTCATCGAAGACTCCGAGGCGACGTCGGCCGAGACCGTTGTCATCGCCAACCTGCTCCACTCGGACATCCGGTTGGTGCTCGGCACGCTCGACGAACGCGAGCAGGCCGTCATCACGATGCGTTTCGGCCTCGACGACGGTCAGCCGCGCACGCTCGACCAGATCGGACGCGCATTCGGGCTGTCGCGTGAGCGCGTCCGCCAGATCGAACGCGACGTGATGGGCAAGCTGCGTCAGGGCGACCGGGCGGACAAGCTGCGCGCCTACGCCAGCTGATCCGCCCGGGTCCTCCTACCCGAGCCGCCTAGGCCCGGTGTCCGCGAGAGTGGGCACCGGGCCGACGCGCATCCACGCCCCCAGCACCGCGATGCCGTCCGCCGACGCGAGGACGGGATCACATCGCACACTGCGGATCTCGGGCACGGCGTCGACCAACGCAGACACACGCAGCAGCAGGTCCACGAGGTGTTCGGTGTCGACGGCGTCGTCCACCGGACCAGCTTCCAAGAGCATCGCCGCCTGTGGTTCCACGACCAGTTCCCGCGCATCCGCCTCGGTCAACGGCACCGCCCGGTAACCGCGGTCGCCGAGGACGTCGAACAGGCGACCCGACAAGCCGAAACTGAGGAGAGGGCCGAACGACGCGTTGTCGGTCACCGAGATCGACGTGCCGAGGCCCTTGGGCGCCATCTTCTGCACATGCAGCACCGTGTCGCCGGTCAGCGCCTGCAGTTCGGCGAACGCAGTCAGCACGCTGGTGGCGTCCGGCAGGTCCAGGCGTGCGCCTTCCCTGTCCACGCGGCCGACCCACGACTTCGACGTCGCCTTCACCGCGACCGGGAATCCGAACTCACGCGCGGCGGCCGACGCCTCCTGCATCGTGCGGACTTCGCGGAACGGCACCACGTTGATGCCGAAGTAGGCGAGCACCCTCGCCGACTCGACCCGAGTGAGCTCCCGAGGACCGTCGGCCATCGCCTCGCGAACGAACGACCGGGCATCCTCGGCTGCGGCGCCCTCGAACGTACGGACCTGCGACGGTGGTCGCGATCGCCACGCCGAGTACTTCCACGCGTGCGCGAGGGCATTCGCCGCACGTTCGGGCGTCGAGTACGACGGGATCGAACCGCGCACGGGCATCCCGTCCGGACCCGATCGGGACAGCCCCGGCGGCACACCCTCCACCGCGAGGAACGTGGTGACCACAGGTTTCGACGGAACGTCTCCCCCGTCCGCGGGACGCACCGCCTCCATCAGACCGTGTGCGTAGTCCGCTGCATCTACCGCGACCGGAGGCACGAACACCACGATCACCGCATCGACGGAGGAGTCGTTCATCGCGACGGCGACAGCCGCGGAGAGGTCCGGCTGAGTGACTGCGGGACCGAGGTCGACCATCGCGACGACGTCGAGACCGGATGCACGCGCGGTGTTCGCGGCCAACGACGCGATGACCGACGAGTTGCCGATGATCGCCGTTCGCGGCCCCGCGGGCAACGGCTGGTATGCGAGGATCGCTCCGCAGTCGAAGAGTTCGGTCAACGTCTCCACTTGGATCACCCCCGCTTGGCCGAGCACCATGTGCGCGATCGCGTCGTCTCGCCCTGCTTCGCGGGTGCGTGCCGCCCGACTCTGCGTCATCGCACCGCGTCCGGACTTGATCGCGACGATCGGCTTCGACTCGGCGACACGTCGGGCGATGCGGCTGAACTTGCGCGGATTTCCGAAACTCTCCAGGTAGAGCAGCACCACGTCGGTGCTCTCGTCGGTGTCCCAGAACTGCAGCACGTCGTTGCCCGACACGTCGGCGCGGTTTCCCGCCGACACGAATGTCGACAGGCCCAGCCCCCGATGGGCGGCGGTGTCGAGAATCGCGATGCCCAGCGCGCCCGACTGGCAGAAGAACCCGACCCGGCCCGGGCCCGGCACCCGAGGTGCCAGGGTGGCGTTGAGTCCGATGTCCAGGTCCGCGTTGATGACGCCGAGAGCGTTCGGCCCCACCAGGCGCATCCCGTGCGCTCGTACCCGCTCGGCGAGCCGGCGTTCGGACTCCAGCCCCGCCTCACCGCTCTCACCGAACCCAGCCGACACCACGACCAGAGTCCGAACACCCTTGGCGAGACAGTCGCTGAGCACATCGTCCATCCCTGCGGCGGGCACGGCGACCACAGCGAGATCGACCGGATCTGGAATGGCGCGGACACTCGGGTACGAACGGATGCCGCGCACCGACGGCGGAGCTGGTCGCGGCTCGCGGACCGGCCTGCGCTGGGTCGGTGCTGCGAACTTCGAGACGTGTTCCTCGGGTTCGGGCTCGTCGACCGGTGCGCCGGGACCGTTCACCGGGAACACGGGTCCGGTGAATCCGCCCGCAATGATGTTTGCGAGCAGCACGTTGCCGACCTTCTTGGTGTCCGTCGACGCACCGATCACGGCGATGGACTGCGGATGGAGGAGATTGGCGATGCTCCGCGCCTCCGACGCCCGTTCGCGGGCGTTGCGCACCGACGTCAACGCCTCGCTCGGGTCGATCAGGAACTCCACGTGCACGGTGCTGCCGTCGAATGCCCGGCTCACCTGGTAACCGGCGTCGCGGAACACCGCGACCATGTTCGGGTTCTCCGAGAGCACCTCTGCCTCGAAGCGCGTGAATCCGTGTTCGGCCGCGGCGCCCGCCAGGTGCTCGAGCAGGATCGGCCCGAGACCACGACCCTGATGGTGATCGGCGACGACGAACGCGACCTCGGCGGACTCCGGTTTGCCGTCGGCCGCCAGCCCCTCGTACACGCCCATCGCGATGATCTCGTCGCCGAGGAGTGCCAGGAAGGCGGCCCGGTTCTTGTAGTCGACGGTCGTCATGCGGACCACCTCGCGTGGCGGCAGCGTCGGAGTGGGTCCGAAATAGCGGAGGTACCGCGTGCGTTCGCTCAGCCCGTTGTGGAACTCGACGAGGGCGTCGGCGTCGGCGGGGACGATCGGCCGCAGGTGAACGACGCCGCCGTCCGAGGCGAGTACGTCGGCCACCCAGTGGCGAGGGTATTCGGTGTCAGTCACGGGGGTCCTCCGGATCGAGGCCGTGCAGTGGGAACACGGCGCGGCGGGTGGCGAGGATCGCCTTGTCGGTCTGGCGTTGAGCGTTCTCGGAGATGCCGTCCGGAGGCGGAGCCCCGGCGTCGCCGTCCCATGGCACATAGGCGAGGTCGCCGCCGTCGCCCATCGTCGACTCCGGCGGTCGCGAGTAGTCGGGATGCACGGCATGCTCCGCCGCGGCGGCCTCGGCGAGCCAGTCGGCGCCGATCGGCGTCGCGGGGTCGACGTCCCTGTCGAGCGCCATGCCGATCAAGTGCGTCCAGGCGCGTGGCACGACGTTGATCACGCCGTACCCGCCGCCGCCGACGGCGAGCCATCGGCCGTCGCAGTAGGTGTCCGCGAGGTCCCGCAGGGCGCGCATCGCGGACGCCTGACCGTCGACGGTCAGCGCCAGATCGGTGAGCGGGTCGGCCACGTGGGAGTCGACGCCGGCCTGCGTGACGATGATCTGCGGTTTGAAGGACGCGATCATCGACGGGACGACGGCGTGGAACGCCCGAAGCCACAACCGGTCTGTGACACCGGGCATGAGGCCGAGGTTCACCGATGTGCCCTCGGCGTGTCCGTCACCGATCTCGGTGGTCCATCCGGTGCCGGGCCAGAGCGTCGCCGGGTGCTGGTGAACTGAGATCGTCATGACCCGCGGGTCGCTGTAGAACTGGTGCTGGACGCCGTCGCCGTGGTGAGCGTCGATGTCGACGTACGCGATCCGGTCGTATCCCTGCGCGAGCAGCCATTCGATGGCGATCGAGCAGTCGTTGTAGATGCAGAAGCCCGCTGCGTGCCCCGGCATGGCGTGATGCATGCCGCCGCCGATGTTCACCGCACGCGTCACCGCGCCGGAGGTGATGGCCTGCGCCGCGGCGAGCGTGCCGCCGACGAGCATCGATCCGGCCTCGTGCATGGATTCGAACACCGGGTTGTCGTCGTTGCCCAACCCGAACAACCGTTGCAGCAGGGCATTGTTCGACGCGGTGGCCCCCGACCCGACCGCGCGCACGGCGTCGATGTACGACCGCGTGTGGACAGTCGAGAGGATCGTGTCGTCCACCGGCAGCGGTTCGGCGGGCTCGACGTCGTCGAGCAGGCCGAGACTCCGCGACAGCGACATCGTCAACGCGAGCCGGATGGGGCTCATCGGGTGGGTGTAGGCCCACTTGTAGTCGAGGAAATGATCGCTCCAGATGATCGCGGCATTCACCCCGCCAACGCTATAGGTTCTGCTCGCGCACATGTGGCCGACACTCGCCGAATCGCGTGAGCCGACCGGTAGTCACCGCCGGCCGATCACTTTGGGTAACCTGAGAGTTCAGCGAAAGGACCATGGCTGCCGTGAACGATCTTGTCGACACCACAGAGATGTACCTGCGGACGATCTACGACCTCGAAGAGGAGGGAATCGTCCCCCTCCGCGCACGCATCGCGGAACGTTTGGAGCAGAGCGGCCCCACCGTCTCGCAGACCGTTGCGCGGATGGAACGCGACGGGCTGGTGCGTGTCGCCGGTGATCGTCACCTCGAACTGACTCCGGCCGGCCGCTCCCTCGCGGTCTCCGTGATGCGCAAGCACCGTCTCGCCGAGCGACTGCTCGTCGACGTCATCGGCATGCCGTGGGAAGAGGTCCACGACGAGGCCTGCCGCTGGGAGCACGTGATGAGCGAGAACGTCGAGCGACGTCTCCTGGCGGTCCTCGACAATCCGACAACGTCGCCCTACGGCAATCCGATCCCGGGACTCGAAGAACTCGGCGTCGCGCCGACACCCGAAGCGGGCGACACAGTGGTCCGCCTCGTCGACCTGCCCGAGGGCGAGTCCGCGGTGATCGTGCGACGGATGTCCGAGCACGCGCAGGCCGATCCCGAGCTGATCGCCGACCTCCGCGAGGCGGGCGTGGTCCCCAACGCACGCGTGAGCGCCAACGTCGGACCGCGCGCGGTCATCATCAGCACTCCGGGCCACGAGGGCCTCACGTTGTCGTCGGAGATGGCGCACGCGATCTTCGTCGTCCCCGCCTGATCGTCGACCCGCAGCCGATCGTCATCCCGCAGCGCTGTATGTCGCGGGCGGGATCTGAACGCCGAGGCGGCGTGCGAGGTCGAACGACAGGTCGGCCAGTCCGTCGAGGTCGCGCGGGCGCATGCCGTTGAGCAGTGCCGTGTCGAGAAGGTTGGCGAGTCCGTACGACGGGTCCGCAGCCAGCGCGACCTCGAACGCGACGGACGCCATGGCACCCGATCCCTCCATGTAGTGCAGGTACCCGAGGAGGGTGGCGGCGGCCGCGCGCGGTGTCCCGGCGAGCCGACGGGTCAGGTCGAGCCACATCTCTTCGGCTGCGTGCCGGTGGACGGTGAGGCACAGCCCGAGCAGTGCGTCCCGGACGTGGACCGAGGTCAACGCATCCGCCAGCTCGTCGACCCGCCTGCACGCCATCGGCGTGGGCTGTCCACCGGTGCGGGCCAGGATGGTCTCGTACACCAGTGCCAGCCGATCGGCGTCGGTGCTCTCGGTCGGACCACCAGCACCGATCCATTCACCTGTGCGGCATTCGTCCCCGTCGTCACAGTGCGCCGTGGACGCCAGGAGATCGGCCATCTCCGAGCGTCTGCGGAGTATCCCGCGGCCGTGTTCGACGGCCTTCGCCAGGGCGACCGGTGAGCACTGAGGGTCGCTGAGCGTTCCCGACTCGGCGATGTCTATCGGGAACATCGAGAACGGCGCCGCCGACCGCCACACCGTTCGCCACTGCGCGCCCAGCGACATGTCTCCCACTGCGAACGCCGCCGTCACTCCCCCCGCGGGTCGGAGTGCGCGGTGCAGTTCGCGGAACAGGTGGGTGAACGCCGGATGGTCGGGCGCGAACCGATCGTCGACGGCGACCGCGATGACATTCGTCGCGCCGTAGTCTGCTCCGAGACCGCCGAGTTGTGCGAACACCTTCTTGAGGGCTGCGGGCGGTCGGCCGCCGCGAGTCCACAGTAGGTCGTGCCGCATAGTCGCGGTGACCTGCGAGCGCGCATCGAAGCACATCAGGATGATGGACCGTTCCGGCACGAATCCGAACAGTGCCGGAATGGCCGCGAGAAGCGGATCGGGATCGGCGACGGTGGCTGAGCCCTCAAGACGGGTGGTGATGGTGATCTTCATGGCGCTCACTGTGCGCCGAGAATCACCTCGTCGACGGCCCTGACCACGACCCGTGGACAACCGATTCGGTTGTCCACAGATTCACCTGCGGTGATGCACGTCGTCGTGCACCCGCGCGAGTCGTCACTCGCCGAATGCGGCTGTCGAAGCGGCGTCGAACAGCGCGCGTGTGGCGGCCTCCTCGTCGGCCGACAACGTCGCGGACGGGTACCGGTTCTGGACGTACAGCCGAGTCGAGCCCTCCTGCCGGACGAGTTCGTACACGTGCGCGTACGCGGTGCCGTTCGCGACGAGATCACGACGGTTGACGATCACCTCGGTCGAGGTGTCGACGGTGGTGGTGATCGTCGTGCCGACGGTTCCGCCGAGGCGGAACGTCTGGCAGATGCCGTCGACGAAGTCGGCACGGCTGTCGGATGCACGCGCGACCATGACCGTCAGAGTGCCGCCCGCCGGGCCGCCGGGACCCACCACGACGTGTGCGCTGTCGCCGTCCACCGGCGCGGGCGTGCACTCCTCCGGGTCGTTGACGGCACGGAGGGGGCGGAACGTGATGTCGGCGATCGCACCGGGCACACCGGCCTGTGGAACCGCGGTCGCAGGTCCGTACGGGAACGCGGAGACCTCGACGACTTTCGTCGAGAGATCGGGTTCGCGGACGGCGCCGCCGTCGACACCACACGCGGTCGTGCCGACAAGCACGGCCACCGCGACAACACCACACTTCACTCCAGTCACAACACGCACGCCCCTCACTGTGCCACGTCTGCCACCTGCGGGGAATGGTCACATCGGAAACCGTGTTGAAGCGCATGACTCCCGTACGGGACAATGGAAACTCTTGTGGTGCACTCGACGCACCATCGTCAAGGAAGGGGCACCCGTGAACGACAACTCGATGGAGCCGCGTTCGCTGTACGAGCTCGAATTCCCCGCACCCGCCGTCTCCGGCGCCGAGGGCGACGGCCCGGTGCTGATCCACGCACTCGAGGGCTACGCCGACGCAGGCCACGCCGTCGCGCTCGCCGCATCGCACCTGCGCGACGCCCTCGACACCGAACTGGTCGCGACGTTCAACACCGACGAGCTGATCGACTACCGGTCACGTCGACCGATGATCTCCTTCTCCGGCACCCAATTCGACGGCATCACCATGCCGAAGCTGACCATGCACGCGGTCAAAGACAATGCGGGAGTGCCGTTCCTGCTGCTCGAGGGCCCCGAGCCCGACCTTCGCTGGGATCGATTCACCGAGGCGCTCGCGGCGCTCGCCGAGCACTTCGGAGTCTCCCAGGTCGTCGGCCTCAACTCGATCCCGATGGCCGTCCCCCACACCCGCCCAGCCTCGGTCACCGCGCACGGCAACGACAAGGACGCGCTCGCCGACCTCAACAAATGGGGCAATCCGTTGAAGCTCCCCGCGAGCGCATCGATGCTGCTCGAACTCCGTCTCGGCGAAGCCGGCTACCGCACCGCGGGCCTGTCCGCGCATGTGCCGCACTACCTGTCGCAGACGAACTACCCGGCCGCCGCCGCCTCGCTCGTCGAGAACATCGGCGTCGTCACCGGACTCGACCTGCCGATCGCCGCACTGACCAACGCCGCCGCGGAGGTCCGCAAGCAGATCGACGGCGAAGTCGAGGGCAACGAGGAGATCTCGTCGGTCGTGTCCGCGCTCGAGAACCAGTACGACGCCTACATGCGGTCGCAGGAGGAGCAGGCCTCGCTCCTGGCGCCGGACGAATCCATGCCAACCGGCGACGAACTCGGCGCCGAGTTCGAGAAGTTCCTCGCCGAACACGCCGCAGAGTTCGGCGACACAGATGAAGGACGTGATCAGGTCTGACCGACCAGACCCCCACCGCCCCTGAACCGCTGCAGCCCACCGAGAACGAGGACCTCGCATTCGAGAGGTTCTCCGACTGGTGGGCTGCTCGCGGCATCGACATGTACCCGCACCAAGAGGACTCGCTCCTGGAGCTCGTGTCGGGGAGCAACGTCATCCTGGCGACACCGACCGGTTCGGGCAAGTCACTTGTAGCGTCCGGCGCGATCTACTTCGCCCGCTGCCGGGGACAGCGCGCCTACTACACCGCACCCATCAAAGCCCTGGTCAGCGAGAAGTTCTTCGACCTGTGCGAGCAGTTCGGCGCAGAGAACGTCGGGTTGGCGACCGGCGACGCCTCGGTCAACTCCGATGCGCCGATCGTGTGTGCGACCGCCGAGATCGTCGCCAACATCGCCCTGCGCGAAGGTCCCGACAGCGATATCGGCGTCCTGGTGGCCGATGAGTTCCACTACTACGGCGAGTCCGACCGTGGCTGGGCCTGGCAGGTGCCGTTGATCGAACTCCCCAACACTCAGTTCCTGCTGATGTCCGCGACGCTCGGCGACACATCGTTCTTCGTCGACGACCTCTCCAAGCGCACCGGTCGGGCCACCGTGCCCGTCACCGGCGTGGAGCGACCGGTGCCGCTGGAGCACCGGTACGCGATGACTCCGATCCACGAGACCATCGAAGAACTCGTGTCCGCGGGCCGCGCACCGGTGTACGTCGTCCATTTCACCCAGCAGCAGGCGGTGGAACGCGGCCAGGCACTGCTGTCGGCCAAGCTGTGCACCAAGGAGGAGAAGGCCGCGATAGTCGAGGCGATCGGCGATTTCGCCTTCAGCACCGGATTCGGCGGAACCCTCAGCAAGCTGCTGCGATCGGGCATCGGCGTGCACCACGCGGGCATGCTCCCCCGGTACCGTCGCCTCGTCGAACGCCTCGCGCAGGCCGGCCTTCTCAAGGTGGTCGCAGGCACGGACACGCTCGGGGTCGGCATCAATGTCCCGATCCGCACGGTGTTGTTCGCCGGCCTAACCAAGTACGACGGCAACCGAGTCCGGCGGCTGCGGGCCCGCGAGTTCCATCAGATCGCCGGACGCGCGGGGCGCGCCGGGTACGACACCGTCGGATACGTCGTGGCCCAGGCGCCGGATCACGACGTCGAGAACGCCCGTGCGCTCGCCAAAGCCGGCGACGACCCGAAGAAACTGAAGAAGATGGTGCGTCGCAAAGCCCCGGAAGGCTTCGTGAGCTGGGGCGAGCAGACGTTCACCACGCTGATCGACGCCCCGGACGAAGAGATGCGCTCGCATTTCCGGATGACGACGGCGATGCTCATGGAGGTCATGGAACGCCCTGGCGACTGCTTTGCCGCGCTCCGCCATCTGCTCGAGGAGAACCACGAGCCGCGCACCCGGCAGTTGCGCCACATCAAGCACACCATCGCGCTGTACCGCGACCTGTGCGAGACGGGAATCGTCACGAAGCTCGACACCCCGGCCCCCGACGGCAAGAAGGTGGAGCTGTCCGTCGACCTGCCGGAGAACTTCGCGCTCACCAATCCGCTGTCGGCCTTCGCCGTCGCAGCGTTCGAACTTCTCGACAAGGACGCACCGACCTACGCTCTCGACGTCGTCTCAGTGGTCGAGAGCATTCTGGACGATCCGCGACCCGTGCTGATCGCCCAGCGCAAGGCGGCCCGCGATGCGGCGATAGCCGAGATGAAGGCCGACGGCATCGAGTACGAGGAACGGATGGAGCGCCTCGAGGAGATCTCGTGGCCGCAGCCGCTCGCCGAGGAGATCGGTTTTGCGTACGAGGTGTACCGACGGGGCCACCCGTGGCTCGCAGGCTCGACACCGTCGTGCAAATCGGTGCTTCGTCACATGCGCGAGCGGTCGATGACCTTCGCCGAGTTGATCTCGCAGTTCGGCCTCGCCCGCAGCGAAGGCGTGGTGCTGCGGTACCTCACCGACTGTTACCGAGCGTTGTCGAACGGCCTGCCGATGTCGGCGGTCACCGACGAGATCGAGGATCTCACCGACGAACTCGGTGCGCTCATCCGCGGAGTGGACTCCAGCCTGCTCGACGAGTGGGCCGAGCTCACCGGTTCGCAGGCCTGACCGGAACGGTGACGTCACCGCTCTGTGCGACGAGCTCGGTGATGTCGGCCGCCAACGCGCGGTACGCCTCGGCGCGACCCGACGACTGCCGGTAGACCAGACCGATCCGGCGGCCGGGCCGCGGCCGCGCGAACTCCGCGACGGCAAGCGCACCGGCGGCGGTCTCCACTGCGACAGACGTCTTCGGAATCAGCGTGACGCCGAGTCCGCCTTCCACACACTGCACAGCGGTGGTGAGCGATGCGGCGCGCGTCTGCTGGAGATCGGGCTGGACTCCTGCGCTCTGACACACGTCGAGCGCTTGGTCCCGCATGCAGTGACCTTCGTCGAGCAGCAGCAACGGCAGGTCGGCGAGCAGTTGCGGTGACAGCCGTTTACGCCCCGCGAGCGGATGATCAGCGGGCAGCGCCAGCAGGAAGTCCTCGTCGTACATCGTCACCTCCCCCAACGTCGCGACGCCGGTCGGCAAGGCGAGCACCGCGGCGTCGAGTGTGCCGTCCCGCAGTTGCCCGAGCAGTCGGTCGGTCTGATCCTCGATCACCATCAGATCGAGGGACGGGCGTCTTGTCGCCAAGCCGCGCAGCACTCGCGGCAGGATGTACGGCGCGATCGTCGGGATGAATCCGAGGCGCAGCCTGCCCACCAGAGGATCGAGGTCGCCTGCCGCGTCGAGCAGGAAGTCGTCGACCGCATCGCATGCGGCGATGGCCGCGGGGAGCAGCCGAGCGCCCTCCGGAGTGAGCATCACGCGTCGAGTTGTGCGTTCCACCAGCTGGAGCCCGAGGCCTGCCTCGAGGCCTGCGAGAGCCTGCGACAGTGAGGGCTGGCTCACACCGAGATCCATTGCGGCCGTTCCGAAGTGGAGTTTCTTGGCGATGGCGACGAAGGCGCGGAGTCCACCGATCGACGGCTGATAGCTTTGATTGCCCATGCCTATCAGTATAGTGCGTGTCATCACGTTTACTTTCTAACCGTTTGTGGGCAGACTGGATACGAGCCCGAGCGACGGTGACCCCGGCATGCTCGCGGCCGATCAATTCTCATCGCACCCCTTTCAACGAATTCAGGAGTACGTGTCATGGCATTGCTGACCATCGGCGACCAGTTCCCGGCCTACAACTTGACCGCAGTCATCGGCGGCGACCTCTCGAAGGTCGACGCGCAGCAGCCCGACGACTACTTCACCACCGTCACCTCGGACGACTACGCCGGCAAGTGGCGCGTCGTGTTCTTCTGGCCGAAGGACTTCACCTTCGTGTGCCCCACCGAGATCGCCGCCTTCGGCAAGCTCAACGACGAGTTCGCCGACCGCGACACCCAGGTGCTCGGCGCCTCGGTCGACAACGAGTTCGTCCACTTCCAGTGGCGTGCACAGCACGAGGACCTCAAGACCCTCCCCTTCCCGATGCTCTCGGACCTCAAGCGTGAGCTCGCCGAGGCCGCAGGCGTGCTGAACGCCGACGGTGTCGCAGACCGCGCCACCTTCATCGTCGACCCGAACAACGAGGTCCAGTTCGTCTCCGTGACCGCCGGCTCGGTCGGCCGCAACGTCGACGAGGTCCTCCGCGTCCTCGACGCCCTCCAGTCGGACGAACTGTGCGCCTGCAACTGGAAGAAGGGTGACCCCACCATCAACGCCGGCGAACTGATGACCGCCTGATGAGCATCGACAATCTGAAGAGCGCACTCCCCGAGTTCGCCAAAGACCTGAAGCTCAACCTCGGCTCGATCAGCCGCACCACCGTGCTGACCGAGGAGCAGTTGTGGGGAACCCTGCTGGCCACCGCCGCAGCCACCCGCAATGCGACCGTCCTGCGGGAAATCTCCGACGAGGCCGCCGACACCCTGTCCGCAGAGGCGTACAACGCGGCACTCGGCGCGGCGTCGATCATGGGCATGAACAACGTGTTCTACCGCGGTCGTGGATTCCTCGGTGGCAAGTACGACGACCTGCGCCCCGGACTGCGGATGAACATCATCGGCAACCCCGGTGTCGACAAGGCGACGTTCGAACTGTGGTCGTTGGCCGTCTCGGCGATCAATGGCTGCGAGCACTGCGTCGGCGCGCACGAGAACGTCGTCCGCGAAGCGGGCGTCGATCGTGAAGCCGTCCTCGAAGCGCTCAAGGTCGCGTCGATCGTCGCGGGCGTCGGCCAGGCCATCGGCATCGCCGAGACCCTCGCGTAGGTCCGCACTCAGCTGTACACACCGGTGCCCCGTCGATCAGTCGACGGGGCACCGGTGTTTGTCAGTCGCTGTCCCGGGCTGCCGCGCCATACCAGTCCGCCACGTCCTCAGCGCTCGCCCAGCGGGTGAACGTCGGCGACTGCGGCCACCCGTCGGGGACGTCCTGCCACTCCTCCTGCCTCCCGTACGGCAGAAGGTCGAGCAGCCCGAACACCGATGAGATCTGTTCGACGCCGCGGCTGAACGTCTGCCATTGATGGAACACTCGATCTCCGTCGCGGACGAAGGTGTTGAGGGCGAAGCCTCCACCCGCCGGCGCCCCGACTTCTGCGCCGAAGTCCGTCCCCGCACACGAATACCAGGGCATCCGGTTGCCCGTCGCCTCTGTGTAGGCGACGAGCTCGCCGATCGGTCCGTTGCTCACGATGACGAACCGTGCGTCGTAAGCGTCCAGCCCCTCCAGGCGGACGAACTGCGACGTGAATCCGGTGCACCCGGAGCACTGCCACTGCGCGCCGTCGGTCCACATGTGGTTGTAGACGACCAATTGAGTGCGCCCGGCGAAGACGTCGGCGAGAGTCACCGACGTGCCGTCCTCGCCGGTGAGCACGTACTCGGGGAGCTCGACGACCGGCATGCGCCTGCGTTGCGCCGCGATGGCGTCGAGCTCTCTGGTGGCGGCTTTCTCTCGCTCGCGTAGGCGCTCGGCGTCGATCTGCCACGCCTGTCGATCCACAACCGGCGGAATCGGATTCTGGTACATGCTTCCTCCAAGTGTCGCGGTGGTCGGCAGAATCCACGGTAAGCCCCGGAAGCGGACGCCTGTCGTCGAATGAGCGAACCCCTCCGCTCGCGATTCTCGCGTGCGAAGGGGTTCGTCTTCGTTCAGGTGGGCGACCGCCGTCAGGCGGCGGCCACCTCCTCGGTCCTGAATGAAATCATTGTCTGGACCACCTCCTTTCCCTTGACGAGGACGACGCTACGCCCGGGCCAGGAGGGACCGCAACGGGTTTTCTACAGTTCTTTCAGTGCCGCTGCGAAGCGGTCGGCGAGCTCGCCGACCTCCTCCGTCGTCATGACGAACGCAGGCGAGACCTGCAGCGCGCCCTGGCCTGCCGCACGGCCGCTCACACCGTGCTCGCGGAGCTTGCCGATGGCGGCCATCGCCTTGGCCGGATCGGCCAGCTGAACCGCGCTGACGGCACCGAGTCCGGTGCGGACCTCGGCGACCGAATCGAGCTCGGCGAGCGGCGACAGTGCCTGGGCGAGATCGGATTCGAGGCGGTTCGCGCCGTCGAGCAGATTCTCGCGCTCGATGATGTCCAAGTTCGCCAGTGCGGCCGCGGCCGACGCGTTGTGGCCTCCGTAGGTGTAACCGTGGCGGAACCACGTTCCGCCGGTGAAGAACGGCTCGGCCACGCGCGGCGACACGATGAGGGCGCCCATCGGAACGTAACCGCTGGTCAGCCCCTTCGCGGTAGTGATCATGTCGGGCTGCAGATCGAAACGCGCCGACGCGAACCATGCGCCGCCGCCGATGCGGCCGAAGCCGGTCACGACCTCGTCGACGATGAACAGGATGTCATGCTCGCGGCAGATGTCGCGCACTTCGGCGAGGTAGCCGTCCGGCGGCAGGTAGACGCCGCCCGCGCCGATGATCGGTTCGACGAAGAACGCCGCGATCTTGTCGGCGCCGATGCGCTCGATGAGGCCGAGCAGCGCCTTCGCGTCGTCCCAGTCGACGGTCTCGGTGTCGGGGATGATCTCGCCGTAGCCCTCGGCGTTGAGCGGGATGCCTGCCAGCGAGGTGCCCGCCGCGTGCATGCCGTGATACGCCTTGGTACGCCCGACGGCGATGGTCTTGCCGGGCTTGCCCTGCTCCACCCAGTAGCGACGGGCGAGCTTGTAGGCACTGTCCACGGAATCGGAACCGCCGAGGGTGAACATGACCTTCGACCCCTCGACCGGGGCGATGGCGGCGACGCGGTCGGCGAGTTCGAGCGTCACATCGGAGGCGAAGTCGCCGAAGTTCGAATAGTGCGCGATCGCCGACAGCTGCTTCGCAACCGCCTCTGCCACCTCGGTGCGGCCGTGGCCGATGTTGGTGAACCAGAGGCCTGCCGTGGCGTCGAGGTACTCGTTGCCCTTGTCGTCGTAGATGCGCGTGCCGTCACCTCGGGTGACGACGAACGGACCGCTCGCCGTGACCGCGCCCATGTCTGCAAAACCGTGCCAGAGTGAACCCATGCCTCAAATATCGCATGAGGCGACCGATCGCCGCCCGTCGGTACCGTGAATCCCATGATCATCTGGGTGAACGGCGCCTTCGGGTCTGGGAAGACGCACACCGTCCACGAACTGCACCGCAGGCACGGGCAGGGCCACGTCGCAGACCCCGAGATACTCGGCTACGCGATGCACAAGATGCTGCCTGCGTCCGCACGCACGGACTTCCAAGACCTGCCTCAGTGGCGGACAGGCGTGGCCGACACGCTCGAGCGGTCGGCCGCCGTAAGCGACGAGCCGATTCTCGTGCCGATGACAATCGTCGACCCGCAGTTCTTCGATGAGACGGTGGGGGAACTCCGCCGCCGCGGGGCAGACGTGCGGCACTACGCGCTCATCGCGAGTCGAGAGACACTCGAACGCCGCCTGGCCTCACGGGTGTCGACGCTCGGCGCCCGCCTTCTCGGCCGGGACGAGACATGGGCTCACGCTCAGATCGACCGATGTCGGACTGCGCTCGCCGACGATTCTTTCGGTGTGCACATCGAAACCGACGATCTCACGCTCGACGAGGTCGTCGAGGTCATCGCAGCGGACGTCGGCCTGCCACTGACACGGAACCGGCTGTCACGCCCGGCCGCCGCAGTGCGTCGAGCCGAGGTCGCCGTACGGCACATTCGCTTCTGAGCTGTCCCCTCAGGCCTTCGACGCCTGCCCCTCAGCCAGTTCCGCTAGGCGATCGACAGACGCGGCGAGCTTGTCGACTGTCGTCGCCCTCGCACGCGCCTGCCGGGTGGTGTCGTGCAGTTCCGTCCAGTCGTACGTGTGCGTGACGACGGCTCCGTCGTCGGTCGGCGTCACCTCCCACCGCCAGAGGTGCCCGGGTCGCGGTGCGTCCACCGGAGACGGCTGCCATGCGACGAGCCGCCCCTCGCTGAACTCGACGACGTGATTGCGGCGCACGTCGCCGGTCGTGAGCACGGTGTCGAAGGTGTCGCCCACGGCGTGGATTCGCTGGCCTGAAGCCGCACTCCGCAGATTGTCGTTGCCGTCCCATTCCGGTTGCCGTGTCGGATCGGCGATGAGGTCGAAGATCACCTCGGCCGGCGCGGTCACGGTTCGCTGGGCGGAGATCACACGTCGTGAGTCGTTCGTCATGACCGACACCTCACCAGCCGGGCGACGGCGTGGCAACGGTTCTGTTCAGCGCGCACGTAGGATTGACGGATCATGTCGTCGACGCTGACCATCACTTATCCGCCCGAGCTGCCCGTCAGCGCCTGCCGCGAGGAGATCGCCGAAGCGATCCGCGACCACCAAGTGGTGGTGATCGCCGGCGAGACGGGATCGGGCAAGACCACCCAACTCCCGAAGATCTGCCTGGAGATGGGGCGGACGTCGATCGGCCACACGCAGCCGCGGCGCATCGCGGCGACATCGGTGGCGCGCCGCATCGCCGACGAGCTGCACACCGAGATCGGCGACGCCGTCGGGTACCAGGTCAGGTTCTCCGACAAGAGTTCGAAGAACACGCAGATCAAGGTGATGACCGACGGCATCCTCCTGCGCGAGATCACGACCGACCCGCTCCTGCGTCGCTACGACACGCTGATCATCGACGAGGCGCACGAACGCAGCCTCAACATCGATTTCCTGCTCGGGTACTTAAAGCAGCTCCTGCCGCGCAGGCCCGACTTGAAACTTGTCATCACCTCGGCGACCATCGAGCCCGATCGATTCGCGAGGCATTTCGCGGGACCGGACGACGCGGTCCCGATCATCGAGGTCTCCGGTCGAACGTATCCCGTCGAGGTGCGTTATCGGCCGCTCGCGACCGACGATGAGGACCACGCCGACCTCGACCAGATCGCCGCGATCGAGGCCGCTGTCCGGGAACTGTGGTCCGGCGGAAACGGCGACATCCTGGTCTTCCTCCCGACCGAGCGCGACATCCGGGAGACCGCGGACACGCTCGGCCGACGACCCGATGTGGAGGTCGTCCCGCTGTACGCCCGACTCTCGGTCGCCGAGCAGCACAAGGTGTTCAGCCCGTCGGACGGCCGTCGTATCGTGTTGGCGACCAACGTCGCCGAGACGTCGCTGACCGTGCCGGGAATCCGCTACGTCATCGATTCGGGCACCGCGCGCATCTCCAGGTACTCGACGCGAACCAAGGTCACGCGGCTTCCCGTGGAGAAGGTGTCGCAGGCCAGCGCTCGTCAACGCGCCGGACGCTGCGGGCGCGTGGCTCCCGGCGTGTGCATCCGCCTGTACGCCGAGGACGATTTCGACGCACGCCCCGAGTACACCGATCCCGAGATCCTCCGCAGCAACCTCGCCGCCGTCATCCTGTCCATGCTGTCGCTGAAGCTCGGCGACATCGCCGACTTCCCCTTCGTGCAGCCACCGGAGTCCCGCGCGATCCGAGACGGCATGGCGCTGCTGTCCGAGCTCGGCGCCGTCACCGACACCGACTCCGCCTCCGCTCGGCTGACCAAGGTGGGTCGGACGCTGGCACGACTCCCGGTCGACCCGCGGCTCGGCCGCATGCTCGTCGCCGGTCACGAGAACGGCTGCCTCGACCACGTCCTGGTGATCGCGGCGGCGCTCGCACTGCCTGACGTTCGAGAGTTCCCGTCCGACAAGCGCGACGCAGCCACTGCCGCGCACAAGAAGCACGCAGTCCCCGGCTCGGAGTTCCTCGGTCAGGTGCAACTGTGGTCGTACCTACAAGAGCAGCGCTCCGAACTGTCGAGCAATCAGTTCCGACGACAGTGCGAACGTGAGTTCATCCACTTCCTGCGCGTCCGCGAATGGATCGACCTGCATCGCCAACTGACCCGCACGGTCCGCGACCTCGACTGGCAGATCCCGACGACCGAGGTCGACGCGACCGCAATCCATACGTCCCTGCTCACCGGCCTGCTCACGAACATCGGCGCCCGCCAGGGCGACACACGCGAGTTCCTGGGCACCCGCGGCACCAAGTTCGCGATCTTCCCCGGATCGTTCCTGTCATCGAAGCCGCCCGCATTCGTGATGGCCGCCGATCTCATGGAGACCTCCCGACTGTTCGCACACACGGTCGCAGCCATCAACCCGGAATGGGTCGAGTCGGCCGCGGGCGACCTCGTGACCCGCACATACAGCGAACCGCACTGGTCCACCCGTCGGGCCGCGGTGATGGCCTACGAGCGCGTCAGCCTGTACGGCGTGCCGCTCGTCGTGCAGCGTCGTGTGCATTACGGGCCGATCGACCCGAAGACGTCGCGCGAGATCTTCATCACCGAGGCTCTCGTCGCCGGAAAGTGGCGCAGCAGGCATGCGTTCGTCCGCCACAACGCCGAGATCATCTCCAGCGCAGAGGATCTCGAACACCGCGCTCGTCGCCGCGACCTCGGCCTCTCCGACGCCGAACTCTTCGACTTCTACGACGCCCGCGTCCCACCGAACGTCGTGTCCGCGCGGCACTTCGACTCATGGTGGAAGAAGGCGGGCCGGGCCGATCCGACACTGCTGAACCTCTCGGTCGACATGCTCGGGTCCGACGACGGTCCGTCTGCGGCCGATTTCCCGGAGGCCTGGCAGCAGGGCGAGACCCGCCTCGAGTTGCGGTACAACTTCTCACCCGGCGCACCGGACGACGGTGTCACCGTTGTGATTCCGCGTGCGCTGCTGTCCCACGTCCACGACGGCGGTTTCGACTGGTTGGTGCCGGGCATGCGCAGTGAACTCGCGACAGCGCTGATCAAGTCCCTTCCCAAGGGCTTGCGCAAGTCTATGTCACCCGCGCAGAGATATGCCGATCTCGCCCTCGACCAGCTCACGCCTCGCTCCGAGGCATTGGTTCCGGCGCTCGCGCGAGAGCTCTCGTCGATCACTCGCATGTCGCTCGGTCCGCGCGATTTCCGACCGGACACTCTGCCCGACCACCTGCGGATGCACTTCGCCGTCGTCGACGACACGAAGGGCGCCGTCATCGCTCGGGGCGACCGCCTCGGCGACCTCCGCTCGCAGTTCGGCCCGACCACCGCGAGTCCCACCGCCGACGCCGCCGTCCACACCGCCTGGGCCTCCGACGGCATCGGGACGCTGGACGACAGTCGCGTGCAGACGCTCGCAGGCCAGCAGGTGACGCGGTACCCGACCCTCGTCGTGGTCCCCGGCCGGGGCGTTCGGGTCACCACCGTCCCGAGCCCGGTGGCGCGCGACGCCGGGATCACAGCAGGCGTGCGTGAACTGCTGACACTGGCCATCGCTCCGCCGAGCCGGAAACTCGCTTCGTCGTTGCCGCCCGCACGCAGGCTTGCGCTCAGTCAGAGCCCCTACCGGGACGTCGACGCACTGCTCGCCGACTGCACGCGTCGAGCCGTCACCGACGTCCTCGCACGCGAGAACACACTCGGCGACCTCCGTGGCCCCTCCGACTTCGCGGCCGTGTCTGAGCGGATCACACCGACCGTGCGCTCACTGGCGCCCGAGTACTTCGACCTCGCGGTCGCGGCGCTCGCCGAATACTCCGAACTCAGGCGCACCATCGATTCGCGCACGGGTTCGCTCGCCGCCGACGACGTCGCCGATCAGGCGGCCAATCTTGTGTTCGACGGCTTCGTCGCCGTCACTCCTGGCGCGGCGCTGCGGTCGCTGCCGCGCTACCTGACGGCTGCGCGACTCCGCCTGGAATCGCTCCCGGGGTCGGCAGCCCGCGACAACCAGGGCATGCTGGTCGTCGACCGGGTGATCGCGGCATGGAATCAGCGGCTGGCGCAGGTCCCGGAGGCTCGACAGGACGCGTTGAACGATCTGGTCCAGTGGCAGTTGGAGGAACTCCGGGTGAGCCTGTTCGCACAGCAGTTGGGGACTGCGGGCCCAATATCTGAGAAGCGAGTGCTCAAGGCGATCGCTCAGTTCTGAGGAGTCAAACGCGCTCGCGGAGCTCGTTGATCTCCTTCTGGAAGTCGTCCGCCGATTCGAACGACTTGTAGACGGAGGCGAACCGCAGGTAGGCGACCTCGTCGAGGTCGCGGAGCGGACGCAGGATCGCCAGTCCGACCTCATTGCTCGGTATCTCGGCCGAGCCGAGACCACGTACGGTGTCTTCCACCTGCGAGGCGAGCTTGGCGAGCGCGTCTTCGTCGACGCTGCGGCCTTGACACGCCCGACGGACGCCCTTCATGACCTTCTCGCGGCTGAACGGTTCGGTGACCCCGTTGCGCTTCACGACGGACAGCACCGCTGCCTCCACCGTGCTGAAGCGTCGACCACACTCTGCGCATGATCGACGGCGGCGGATCGCCAGGCCGTCATCGGCAACTCGGGAGTCCACCACTCGTGTGTCGTCGTTCTTGCAGAACGGGCAGCGCATCCCCCGATGATAACGTCCAGCTCGAGGCGGTCAGTACGCGGGAGCAACCAGGGACTGACTCACCCGCAGACCCGACGTGTCCAGACCGTTCATCGCACGCAACTGAGCAACCACCCCCGCCGCGGGCAGATCAGGTGCGATCCGGTGAGCGACGTCCGTCAGCGACTCTCCGGACCGGACATGGACCACCTGGGTGGCCGCCGGAACGTCGGGCGTCGCCGCATCCTGGTACGACCCTCCGATGATCGCGAGGATCCACACCACGCCGGCCAGCACCGCACCGAGAAGCAGCGAGCCGACGACTCGACGACGACGGAACACGGCCTCGGTGTTCGAACGGTTCGTCGCCGGCGAGGCCACGGTCGATCGGGACGCCCGACTGGGCCGGAGGACCGCCCGATCGCGGGCCTCCCACTGCGCCTGCGGCTCATGCTTGAGCGAGTCGACGCCTGCCGATCGTCGTCGTCCTCGCCCTGTCGGGCGGCACACATCGCCGTCCACGCGCGGACTCGAATGATCGACGCGCCGCGTGTCGACGACCGGAATATCGCAGGTCATAGCGGAGATGCGCGCACGCTCGGGTGAGCGGTCCGCGCGAGCGGCGGGGCGGGTGATCAGTGCTTGACTCATCGGAGCCTCCTGTTCGATCAACTGTTCGAAGAACCTTTGTTCGATAGTTAACACCATGGGTCCGACAAAGTCAGCAACACGTCGAACAATTGTTTGAAATCTGTGATCCAGTCGACTAACGTCGAGGTCAGTTCACATGCGATGTTCGAATGGAAAGGACCGACGATGGCGGACAATCCCGATCCCCTGCTCTCGACCTCCACCCTGGAGGCGTCGCTGACTCAGCGTCAGCGTGAAGTGCTCGAGGTGATCCGGAAGTCGGTCCGGGAGCGCGGCTACCCGCCGAGCATCCGCGAGATCGGCGAAGCCGTCGGCCTCACGTCGACATCGTCGGTGGCGCATCAACTCCGGACACTCGAGCGCCGCGGTCTCCTCAAGCGCGATCCGCATCGTCCGCGCGCGGTGAACGTCCGAGACGACAATCGCACGCCTCCCGCCGACGACTCGTCGGAGTCGCTGCCGACGCCGACCTTCGTGCCGGTGCTCGGCCGCATCGCCGCCGGCGGCCCGATTCTCGCCGAACAGGCTGTCGAAGAAGTGTTCCCGATGCCCAAGGAACTTGTCGGCGACGGCTCGCTGTTCATGCTTCGCGTGGTCGGCGAGTCGATGATCGACGCCGCCATCTGCGACGGCGACTGGGTGGTCGTCCGTCAGCAGAACGTCGCCGAGAACGGCGACATCGTCGCGGCGATGATCGACGGCGAGGCCACGGTGAAGACGTTCAAGCGTAAGGACGGCCACGTGTGGCTGCTCCCCCACAACGAGCATTTCGAGCCGATCCCCGGCGACGACGCCGCGATTCTCGGCAAGGTCGTCACGGTGATGCGTCGTATCTGACGCATCACCGCTGGTGGTCGGCGCCGGTCCTCAGGCGCCGACCACGGCACGCGCGGCATCGCGCGCGCCGGATGCGCTGGTCGCCGCGAGCGCTGCGGTCGCGGCGTCACGGCACTGCTGCAACGTCACGCCGCCGAGCTTGAGTCCCACCGCGGGCGACGCCGCCGGGGCGGACGACAACGATCGCACGCCGAGCCCGACGAGTACGCAGGCCAGCAGGGGATCAGCCGCAGCCTCGCCGCAGACGCCGACCGACTTGGAGTGCTTCTCTCCTGCCCGTCCGATCATCTCGATGAGTGCGAGAACAGCGGGCTGCCATGGATCGGTGAGCGACGCGAGTTCAGGCGACATGCGGTCGGCGGCCATCGTGTATTGCGTCAGATCATTCGTCCCGACCGACACGAAATCGACTTCGGCAAGGATCTTGTCGGCAAGTATCGCCGCCGACGGCACCTCGATCATGACGCCGGGAACCATGCCCCGACCACGCACCTGACCGGCGAACTCGCGAGCCTCGTCGACCGTCGCGATCATCGGCGCCATCACCCACGGAACCGCCCCGGCCCCTTTCGCCGCGGCGGCGAGTGCATCGAGTTGCCCGTTGCGGATCTCCGGGTACGTCGCGACTATCCGGTTCCCACGCACACCCATCGCCGGATTCGGCTCGTCGGTGTTCGCGACGAACTTCAGCGGCTTGTCCGAGCCCGCGTCAAGGGTTCGGATCACCACCTTCTGACCGTCGAATGCATCGATGACCTCGCGGTACAGCGCCGTCTGCTCCTCGAGCGTCGGTTCGGTCGCACGGTCGAGGAATGCGAGCTCGGTCCGAAACAGGCCGACACCCTGCACGGGCGCGTCTGCCGCGGCCCGCGCCGACACGCCGTCGGCCACGTTCGCGAGAATGAGGACCGGCTCTCCGTCGGCCGTTGCACCGGGACCCCGCCACGCGGCGATTTTCTCCGCCGTGTCGCGCGCCGCGACGATCGCGGCCGAGATCAAGTCCTCATCAGGGTCGATACCGATGGTTCCGGTGCCGCCGTCGACGTAACCGTGCGCGCCGGTCGGGATGTCGTCGAGGTCGGCCGCGGCGACGATGCACGGGATGCCCAGTTGGCGGGCGATGATCGCCGTGTGACTGCTCGGTCCGCCGAGCCGCATCGCCAATCCGACAACCAACGCCGGATCGAGTCCGGCGGTGTCCGCCGGCGCCAGATCGTCGGCGCACAGGATTGACGGCACCTCGGGCGTCGGGATCCCCGGCTCCGGAAGGCCCAGGAGTTCGGCGATCACCCGGTCGCGGACATCGCGCAGGTCGGTCACTCGCTCCGCCATCAGGCCACCGAGTTTGGTGAACATCTCGACGAACTGTTCAGTGGCCGCGGCGGCGGCGGCCGGCGCCGGGCTGCCCGCGGCGATGAGCTTGGACGCCGCGCCGATCCACCCGCGATCGCGAGCGAGACCCGCTGTGGCAGTGAGGACTTCAGCGGAGACGCCGGTGCTGTGCGATGCCCGTTCGGAGAGGCGTGCGGCCACCACTGTCGCGGCATCGACAAAACGTGCGGCCTCGGACTCGCGCTCGGTGTCGGCCACGGGCGCGGCCGATGCGTCGTACGTCGGCCGCTCACCGATGCGGATGATCGGGCCGTATGCGAGCCCGCCGACCACCGGAGTCCCGGTCACGACGGAACTGGCGGCGAACGGGTTGTCGGCGGATTGCACGGGCGCGGCATCGATCTGGCTCATGTGAGAGAGATTACAAGAAGTCCTTGACGCACCCGACGGTACGGGAGTAAACAAAGATGTAATCCAAGCAAACGAAGATGAATCAACACACAAGTGCTCAGCTGACCAGGAGTCGTCACATGTACGCCGAAGAACGCCAACAGGCGATCGCGAACGAAGTCCGCCAACGCGGCCGCGTGTCCGTCGCCGAGCTGGCTGAACGATTCGCAGTCACCGGCGAGACCGTCCGGCGCGACCTCGCGGTCCTGCAGCGTTCCGGCAGCCTGATGCGTGTTCACGGCGGAGCAGTGCGACTCGACGTCGCCGCCGTCGTCGACGAACCGGACCTCCCGTCGAGGGAGGCCGCGCGTCAGTCCGAGAAGGCCGCGATAGGCGTCGCGGCGCAGCGCTTCCTGCCCGCCACCGGTGGTTCGGTCCTCTTCGACGCCGGGAGCACCACATACCAGGCCGCGACTGCGGTGAGTGGTGACGCACGCCTGCAATTGGTCACCAACAGCGTGCCGATCGCGTCGTCGCTCACCGGATTGTCACGGTCTACGGTGCTGCTGATCGGAGGCAGACTCCGACCGAAGACGCAGGCTGCGGTCGGCGCCGATGCCGTCGAGGCATTCGCGCGACTTCATGTGAGCGTCGGGTTCATCGGCACAAACGGGCTCACCGCCGATCACGGCCTGTCCACTCCAGACTCCGACGAAGCCGCGACCAAACGGGCGATGATCGCCTGCTGCGACCGCGTGGTGGTGCTGGCCGACTCGTCGAAGATGAACCGCCAGGAACTCGTCGGCTTCTCCGGCCTGGAGGACGTCGACGTCCTCGTCACCGACGCCGGCATCGACCCGGCTCTCGTCACCGCACTGACCGAACACGACATCGAGGTGGTCGTCGCATGATTCTGACAGTCACAGCCAATCCGAGCATCGACCGGACGGTTCAACTGGACGGGCCGTTGATACCCGGCGGCGTCCACCGACCGGTCGGTGTTGTCGACCAGCCGGGCGGGAAGGGCGTGAACGTGGCCCGAGTCGTCGATGCCGCAGGGCTTCCGACGATGGCTGTGGCGCCTGCGCACGCGGGCGACTCGTTCGTCCATCACCTCGAACGAGCAGGCCTGCCGCACAGCGCGATCGACGTGGCCGGAGACGTCCGGGTGAACCTGACGATCGCCGACCCCGATGGCGTCACCACCAAGATCAATGCACCCGGCGCGAAGCTCGACGCCGCCGAGGCGCAGTCCCTGGTGACGGCCATCGTCGAGCATGCAGCCCACGCGGACTGGTTGGCGCTCTGCGGCTCACTCCCGCCCGGTCTGCCCGCAACCTGGTACGCCGACGTCATCGGCGCGCTTCGCGGCGTCGGCGTGCACATCGCGGTCGACACCTCAGGCGCTCCTCTGCGTCACGTGGCGGCTGCGGGCCCGGATCTGATGAAGCCGAACTCTGAGGAACTTGCGGAATTGACCGGCGCGGATCCCGTCGCACTCGAGTCCGCCGCGGCCGACGGCGATCCTTCGGAGGCGGCGCGCGCATCCATCGCACTCGCCGAATCCACCCGTGGAGCGGTGCTCACCACTCTCGGCGGCGCGGGCGCCGTGCTTGCGGTCGGAGGCGAAGCCTGGTTCGCCTCGGCGCCCGAGGTGCGGGTCCGGAGCACCGTCGGGGCAGGCGACGCCTCCCTCGCCGGCTATCTGATCGCCGACCACGCCGGCGCCGACCCGGCCGATCGCCTCGCGCGGGCTGTCGCATACGGCTCCGCCGCCGCGTCACTGCCCGGCACCACCCCACCGACCCCAGACCTGCTCGACCACGCACGCATCACCGTCACCCGCCTGTAGACCCCCTCCCCGCCCCACAGCAAGGTAGAAGACAATGTCCGATCCCATCATCGCTCCATCGCTGGTGCTGCTCGACGCCGACGCGGGCGCCGACACCGAGGCTGTAGTCCGCACCCTCGCGGCGCTCGTCGGTGACGCCGGCCGCTCCGCAGACCCGTCCGATCTCATCGCTGGTGCGCTCGCCCGCGAGGCGAGCTCCCCGACCGGATTGCCGGGCGGCATCGCGATCCCCCACGCTCGCGCGGAATCGGTCACCTCCGCGACTCTCGCGATGGCCCGACTGTCCCGCCCCGTCGACTTCGGAGCGAAGGACGGACCGGCGGACATCGTCTTCTTGATCGCTGCGCCCGCCGGCGCGGGCAGCGAGCACATGAAGGTGCTCAGCGCCCTCGCACGCGCTCTGGTCCGCCCGGAGTTCGTCCAGAGCCTGCGCGACGCACCCGACGACACCACGATCGTAGAGCTCGTCACCGACGCCGTCACTCCGAAACCGGCCGCTCCGGCTCCTGCTCCAGAACCCGCTTCCGAGCCGACGGGCAAGACGTCGATTCTCGCGATCACAGCCTGCCCCACCGGCATCGCCCACACCTACATGGCCGCGGACGCCCTCAAACTCGCCGCCGAACGGGCCGACGTCGATTTCGCCGTCGAGACGCAGGGATCCAGCGGGACCACACCGTTCACCGCGGCCCAACTGTCCGCTGCAGACGCGGTGATCTTCGCGACCGACGTCGGTGTGAAGGGCCGCGAGCGGTTCGCCGGCAAACCGGTGATCGAGTCCGGCGTCAAGCGCGCGATCAACGAACCCGACACCATGATCGGCGAAGCGGTGGCAGCGTCCACCGACCCGCACGCACGTCGCGTCGCGGCCGGTGACGGCGCCGACGCCACGAGTGAGACGAACGACGGCGGCATCGGCGTCGGCGGACGCCTGAAGCAGGCGCTGCTGACCGGCGTCAGCTACATGATCCCCTTCGTCGCGGCAGGCGGTCTGCTCATCGCTCTCGGATTCCTGATCGCCGGATACGAGATCGGAAACTCACACGGCGACTCGGGCCTGTCGAACGGCGCGTACGTCGCGCTCAACAACACCCTCTGGGACCTGCCTTCGGGAGGGCTCGCCGAGTACATCGGCGGCGTCAGCTTCGCGGTGGGCGGTGCCGCGATGGGCCTGATGGTCGCCGTCCTCGCCGGCTACATCTCGTACGCGATCGCCGATCGGCCAGGCCTGGCGCCGGGTTTCACCGCCGGTGTCATCGCCGTCACGGTCGGCTCCGGATTCATCGGCGGCGTCGTCGGAGGTCTGATCGCGGGTGTCGTCGCGCTGTGGCTCTCGAAGCTTCCGCTCCCGCAGTGGGCTCGTGGACTGCAGCCGGTGGTGATCATTCCGCTGCTCGGCACGCTGATCACCGGCGCGATCATGTACATGCTGCTCGCCGGTCCCCTGTCGTGGGTGAACACTTCGCTCGAGGACGCTCTCAACTCGATGTCGGGCAGTTCCAAGGTGATCCTCGGCATCGTCATCGGCCTGATGATGTGCTTCGACCTCGGTGGCCCGGTGAACAAGGCCGCATACGCGGTGGGCGTGGCCGGTCTCGCCGCCGCCGACGCCGGCGCAGGCCAGTGGCAGTTCATGGCGGCAGTGATGGCCGCGGGCATGGTCCCGCCGCTGGCTCTGGCGCTCGCGACCACGCTCCGACCGAGTCTGTTCACCGAACCCGAGCGAGAGAACGGCAAAGCGGCGTGGCTGCTCGGCGCGTCATTCATCTCCGAAGGCGCCATCCCGTTCGCGGCGGCAGACCCGTTGCGCGTGATCCCGTCGATGATGCTCGGCGGCGCCGTCACCGGCGGCCTGTCGATGGCGCTCGGCGCCGAACTGCGTGCGCCGCACGGCGGCGTCTTCGTGCTCTTCGCGATGAACGGAACGTGGTGGAAGTTCCTGATCGCTATCCTCGTTGGCATGGTTGTCTCCGCGTTCGCGGTGATCGCCGCCAAGCAGATCAAGCCACGCGCCACCGACGACGCAGCGGACACCGCTCCCGCCGCCGCCACCGCCTGACTCCGACTCCGCTTGACCCTGAAGTAAAAACAATCCGAAAGGCGCACCACATGCCCAGCACCACCGTGACCGTCGGCTCCGCAGTCGGTCTCCACGCTCGCCCGGCGACTCTGATCGCAGAAGCCGCGGCCGCCCTCGGCTCGTCGGTCACCCTCGCCGCAGACGGCGGTGACCCGGTCGACGCTGGCAGTGCGCTGATGATCATGACGCTCGGCGCCGAGAAGGGCGCGACGATCACCGTCGAGAGCGACGACCAGGCCGCCGTGGACACCATCGCGGCTCTGGTCGCGAAGGACCTCGACGCCGAATAGAGCTTCTCTTTCGACACGAACACCGAAGGCGCCCGCATCCGTGCGGGCGCCTTCGGTGTTCCTAAACGATGAGGTCCTCGAGTTCTCCCGCCAGCGCGGACGGCATGCGCACGTGCAGACGAGTGCCGTCGGCGTTGTGCTCGGTCGACAGCACATGCGCGTACTGGTGGAGCCGCGAGATCACCTCGCCCCGGGCGAACGGGACCTGGAGGTCTGCTTCGACGTCGTCACGCTGGACGAACGCGGTGATGCGGTCGAACAGGCCGGGCAGCCCTTCGCCCGTGCGCGCCGACACGAAGACCGCGTCGGGGAACTCCGCACGCAGGGTGGTCATGCGCACATCGTCGATCGCGTCGATCTTGTTGATCACCAACATCTCCGGCGGCGGCGGAAGCTTCTCCTCCTCGAGCACTTCGCGGAGCACCTGACGGACCGTGGAGATCTGCAGATCCGGGAAGGGGTCGGCGCCGTCGACGACGTGGATCAGCAGATCCGCGTCGACCGCCTCTTCGAGCGTCGACCGGAACGCTTCGACGAGCTGAGTCGGCAGGTGTCGGACGAAACCGACGGTGTCGGTGAAGACCACTTCGTGGCCGTCGGCGAGTTCCGCGCGGCGGGTCGTCGGGTCGAGAGTGGCGAACAGCGCGTCCTGCACCAGCACGCCGGCCCCGGTCATGGCGTTGACCAGGCTCGACTTGCCCGCATTCGTGTAGCCGACCACGGTGAGCGCGGGAACGGTGCCCCGGCGGCGGGCCGCTCGTTTCACGGTGCGCGCGGTCTTCATGCCGCGGATCTCCTTGCGGAGCTTGGCCATTCGTTCACGAATCCGGCGGCGGTCGGTCTCGATCTTGGTCTCACCGGGCCCGCGGAGGCCGACGCCTCCGTTGCTGCCGGCACGACCGCCGGCCTGGCGGGACATCGACTCGCCCCAGCCGCGCAGACGCGGGAGCATGTACTCCATCTGGGCGAGGGACACCTGTGCCTTGCCCTCGCGCGACGTGGCGTGCTGGGCGAAGATGTCGAGGATCAGGGCCGTGCGGTCGATCACCTTGACCTTGACGACCTTTTCGAGCGCGGTCAGCTGAGCGGGAGTCAGCTCGCCGTCGCAGACGACGGTGTCGGCGCCGGTGGCGAGGACGACCTCGCGGACCTCCTGTGCCTTGCCGGACCCGAGGTACGTCGCCGGGTCGGGTTTGGACCGCCGTTGGAACAGGGCTTCGAGAACCTCGGAGCCCGCGGTCTCGGCAAGTGCAGCGAGTTCGGCGAGGCTGGCTTCGGCCTGCGCGAGTGTGCCGGACGTCCAGACGCCGACGAGCACGACGCGCTCGAGTCGGAGCTGGCGGTACTCGACCTCGGTGACGTCGTCGAGTTCGGTGGACAGTCCGACGACACGTTGCAGTGACGCGCGATCGTCGAGCGCGAGTTCACCGGTGGTGGGATGTTCGGGGGTGTCGATGTGAGTTTCAGTCATTCTGTGCACCATTGTGCCCGGTGAGGCAGGGACGATGCACGTGAGTTTCCCGGCCGGGCCGTCTAGAGGACCGCCCAGCCGGGATTGAGCTCGCCGCGGGCCACAAGCCGGGACGGTCCACGGAGGACGGCAGCGCCGTCGGCGACGGTCACCACGACGTCACCGCCGGGAATCGTGATGCCAACGACTCCGGCGTCGCGCCCGATCCCGTGGAGCGCGGCGCTCGCCGCCGCGACGAGGCCGGTGCCGCACGATCGTGTCTCCCCCACGCCCCGCTCGAACACCCGCATGTGCGCGGTGAAGTCGACGTCGGATTCTGATGGTGCGAGCGGCGTCAGGATCTCCACATTGGCGCCGTTCGGAAACACGTCGGCATCGAGCTGCGCTCCGGTCGTCAAATCCAACGCAGCGAGTGAGTCGACGGTGAGGCCCTCGACGACACACGCCAGGTGCGGATTGCCGACGTCGACTCGCTCACCGATGTAACGGCCTCCGGCGATCCCGACCGCGCTCGGTCCGTCGAGTCGCACATGGCCCATCGCGACACTCACATCGGCGTCGACAGCGTCGAAGCGGTGGACCACCACCGGCCGAGACCCGGCCCGCGAACCGACGGGGAACGTGTCCGAGTCGACGAGCCCGGCCGCCCGACAGTAATGGGCGAACACGCGGACCCCGTTGCCGCACATCTCGGCGATCGATCCGTCGGCGTTGCGGTAGTCCATGAACCAGTCGTCGGCAGCGACACCGTCCGGCAGTGCGTCGATCACGCCTGCACCGACGAGTGCACCGGCGGTGGCCACGCGCAGCACTCCGTCGGCGCCGATGCCTCGCTGCCGGTCGCACAGTGCGCTCACCAGCTCGGTCGTCAGATCGACGGAGACCGTCGGGTCCGGGATCACCACGAAGTCGTTCTGGGTTCCATGGCCTTTGACGAACGAGAGTGCGGGCGCGGCAGTCATGCAGGCGATTTTACCTGTCGAGCGCCCGGAGGGCTTCGGCGAACAGTGTCGGCGACGCCGCATCAAGCCAGATCGCGCGGTGATCGCGCCGGAACCAGGACCGCTGTCTGCGGACGTAGCGGCGAGTGCCGATGAACGTCAGCTCCTGTGCCGTGTCCAGATCGTACTCGCCGTCGAGGTGAGCGAGCATCTGTGCGTACCCGATCGCCTGCGATGCGGTCTTCCCGTCGCGCAGGCCCCGCTCACACAGTGCGACGACCTCGTCGCGGAAGCCCGACGCGAACATCTGGGCCGTCCGCTCCTCGATCCGCGCGTCGAGCACGTCCCGCTCGCGGTCGATCGCCAGGATTCTTGTGCCCCAACGCGGTTCCCCGATGGTCGGCGCGGAGGCCGCGAACGGCCGGCCGGTGATCTCGACGACTTCGAGCGCCCGCACGATCCGTCTGCCGTCCGTGTCGAGGATCGTCGACGCCGCGGCGGGGTCGACCTCGCCGAGGCGCGCGTGCAGCGCGAGTGACCCGATGCGGTCGAGCTCCGCCTCGTATCGAGCTCTCACCTGCGCATCGGTGGCGGGAAACTCCCAGTCGTCGAGCAGTCCCTGCACGTACATCATCGATCCGCCGACGATGACCGGCGTGACGTCGTCCGCCAACAGCCGCTCGATCACCACGGTCGCCGCAACCTTGTACCCCGCGACCGTCGCCGTCTCGGTGACGTCGAGTACGTCGAACAGGTGATGAGGTATGCCGCGACGCTCGTCGACCGGCGGCTTCGCGGTCCCGATGTCCATCCCACGGTATTGAGCCATCGCGTCGACGTTGACGATCTGCCCGCCGAACCGCTCGGCGAGGTCGAGGGCCAGTGCCGACTTCCCGCTGGCCGTCGGCCCGACGATCGCGATCGGGGCAATCACCGGGGAGTCCATGTGGCGACCGTGTACCCGACACCGAGCGGCGCATCCGCGTACCGGAGCTCTGACGTCATCTCGTGGCCTCGCGCCAACGCCGCGAGGACCTGCAGAGCGACTCGCCCACCCACGCCGTCGGCCTCGCACGCCGCGGGATCAAGAGCGGCCAACGCCTCCAGATCGACCGAAGCGATCGCGTCGTCGACGGTTCGCTGCAGCGCGTGCGCAGATGGGCGGTCGCCACCGCCCGGTGCCGACGGCGTCAACGCGGTGGCGCCGTCGGCGACGACCAACACGCCGACCGGGATCGGGTAGTCGCCGATGCTCTTGGCGAGGTCGAACCCGGCCGACGCAGCCTCCTGCGGCGTCCACAATGGATCCACCACAAGCGGCCGGATGGACGCTGCCGGCGACGTCTCACCGCGCAGCCATGCGGCGATCAGTATCGACAGCGGAGACCGCTCGTCGTCGCCTCCGGCCCGGAGCGTCACCGGAACGTCGACGCCGTAGGACGAGAAACGCCTGTTCGGACCGTCGGCGCCGATCGCCACCCACCTCTCCGCCGCGGTGCCGAGACTCTCCGCGGCCGCCAGTGCAGCTGCGCGGACGTCGATCACCTCGGGCGCATCCGGACCGGACAATTCGGGGAGCAGAACCGGAGCACTCGGGACGATCGCAACCTGGGCAAGCATGGGACCGACCGTACCGGCATCGCCGCAGCTTTACCCAAATCTGCGGTGGGCGGCCCCGCGCCTGGATCTGACCTGCTTGAATGAAGTCCGTAGTGATCGGCAGCCGTGACGCGCGGCGATAGCAGTAGGGACACCCGAGATGACCAACCCGACCCCAGCCCCCAAGCCAGGTCCGTCGACGTCCGGGCCGAAGCCCGGCCCTCGTCCGCACGGTGCCCCGACCCCCGCGGTCCCGGTGCACCACGTAGCCGTCGGCGATCCGTCCAAGCACGGCCGCATCGACGCGGACGGAACCGTGTGGCTGATCACCTCGTCGGGCGAACGCAGTATCGGGTCGTGGCAGGCGGGAACCGTCGACGAGGGGCTGGCCCACTTCGCGCGCAAGTTCGCCGACCTCGCGACCGAGGTCGAGATCCTGGAGGAACGTCTTGCGGCGCGGTCCGGTGATCCCCGCAAGACACAGACCGCCGCGGCCCACCTCCTTGAAGAGCTGCCGAACGCTCAGGTCATCGGCGACGTCGACGAACTCGCCGCACGCCTGGGCGGCATCGTCGCGAGTGCCGACGGCGTCGCCGAGGAGGTGAAGGCCGAACGCGGTGAACAGCGCGCGGCGGCGATCGCCCGCAAGGAGGAACTCGCCTCGGAGGCCGAGCAGATCGGTTCCGAGGGCACGTCGTGGAAGACCGGCGGCGACCGTCTACGCGCCATCCTCGACGAGTGGAAGACGATCAAGGGCGTCGACCGCAAGACGGACGACGCGCTGTGGAAGCGGTTCTCCAAGGCGCGCGACGCGTTCAATCGTCGGCGCGGCGCGTACTTCGCCGACCTCGATCGGGAACGTGCGGGCGCCAAGTCGCGCAAGGAGGAACTGATCGCTCAGGCTGAGGCCCTCTCGTCATCCACCGACTGGGGGCCCACCGCGGGCCGCTTCCGCGATCTCCTGCAGGAGTGGAAGGCCGCAGGGCGAGCGCCCCGCGACGCCGACGAAGCCCTGTGGGTGCGCTTCAAGGCAGCACAGGACGTCTTCTTCGCGGCGCGGAACGCCGTCAACTCCGAACGCGACGCCGAGTTCGCTGAGAACGCGAAGGTCAAGCTCGAACTCCTCACCGAGGCCGAGGCGTCCATCGATCCGGAGAAGGACCTCGAAGCGGCACGTACTCAGTTCCGCGCGTTCCGCGACAAGTGGGAGGAGATCGGCAAGGTCCCCCGCGAGCAGATGCACGCTCTCGAAGGTCGCGTCCGCGCTCTCGAGAAGGCGCTGCGCGACGCGGAGGACGCCGACTGGAGCCGCACCGATCCCGAAGCGCAGGCACGTGCCGCGCAGTTCACCGAGCGCGCCGAGAAGCTCGAAGAGCAGGCGGCGAAGGCAGCCGAGGCAGGCAAGGACCGGGACGCCGCGAAGTTCCGCGAGCAGGCAGCGCAGTGGCGCGACTGGGCGGGCACCGCTCAGTCCGCACTCTCCGACCGGTAGCCGGTCGAAGTCGGGCGCCGGGCGTCAGTTGCCTCCGGTGCCCGACTTCCGCTGGAGAGCCAGACCCGCTGCTTCCTGCTCCGCCGCCTTCTCGCGGCGCTCTGCCTCCAATGCGAGGTGGTAGTTGCTGCGGGCCCACACTGTGCGCGACCAGTGGAACGTCAGCACGATCACGGCGAACCAGCCGAGGAGCAGTCCGATCCCCGCACCCGACGGCACTGTCCAGTCGGCGACGCCGACCGTGTTCCGCGTCCAGATCGCAAGCATGCCGGCAACGGATGCCACGGCGGAGCCGCACAGCGCGAGCCAGGCCAGCACCCACCGGCGGGTCAGCAGTGCGACGATCGAGAAGCCGATCCCGAAGATCACCAGCAGGTAGACGAACACGCGCGACGGAAGCGCGATCGCTTCGGCGTGCGCGGTGTCCGACATCGTCATCACGTCGAGCCCGTTGGCCGCGCCCGCATGCGGCAGAATCACCGACAGCAGTGCGACCAGCACGCAGACGGCCACGACCACGGCACGCGCGCCGGGATCGATCTCGCCCGCGACCTTCTGCTCGGCCTTCTTCAGGTCGTCTTCGTATTCGCCGAACGTCGACGTCTCGTCCGCACTCATGCGCATCCTCCAGTTCCGCAGGCCGAAGCCGTTTCGATGATCGGCGACGCGCCGACCATCGGCATGCCGAGTCCCACGCCGACCGGCGCCGTCGTGGGTGTGGTTCCCGCCTGATGGGCGTCGCCCGCCCGAGTCCGCCGGACCGAGGCGACGCCGGCGTCGGCGATCAAGTGGTGTGGTGCGGCCTCGGTGATCGTGCTCGTCACGATGTCGCCCGGCCGGACAGCGGTGCGGTCGTCGACGGCGAAGTGCACCAAGCGACCATCTCGTGCGCGGCCCGTCATCCGGCCCGTCGCCGAACTCTTGCGGCCCTCGTCCGCGACGACGAGCAACTCCACGTCAGTGCCGACGAGTTCTTCGTTCGCTTCCAGGCAGATCCGTTCCTGCAGCTTGATGAGACGCTGATACCGCTCGGTCACCACCTCCTGCGGAACCTGATCGGCCATGGTCGCAGCGGGCGTGCCGGGACGCGCCGAATACTGGAACGTGAACGCGCTGGAGAAACGGGCCTTCTCGACGACGTCGAGGGTCTCGGCGAAGTCCTCCTCGGTCTCGCCGGGGAACCCGACGATGATGTCGGTCGTGATCGCGGCGTGCGGCATCGCCTCGCGGACACGTTCGAGGATGCCGAGGTACTTGGCCTTGCGGTAGCTCCGTCGCATCGCCTTGAGCACCCGGTCGGAACCCGACTGCAAAGGCATGTGCAGCTGCGGGCACACGTTGGGAGTCTGCGCCATCGCCTCGATCACGTCGTCGGTGAACTCAGCGGGGTGGGGCGACGTGAAGCGGACGCGCTCGAGGCCCTCGATGTCCCCGCACGCGCGGAGCAGCTCGGCGAACGCACCGCGGTTGCGCGGTGTGTCCGGGTCGGCGAACGACATGCCGTAGGCGTTGACGTTCTGACCGAGCAACGTCACCTCGAGCACCCCCTGATCGACGAGCGCCTGCACTTCGGCCAGCACGTCGCCCGGCCGACGATCGACCTCCTTGCCGCGCAGTGACGGGACGATGCAGAACGTGCAGGTGTTGTTGCAGCCGACCGACACCGACACCCAGCCCGAGTACGCCGAGTCTCGACGTGCGGGCAGAGTCGACGGGAAGGTCTCGAGCGAATCGAGGATCTCGACCTGCGCCTCCTCGTTGTGCCTGGCGCGGTCGAGCAATGCGGGCAGCGATCCGATGTTGTGTGTGCCGAACACGACGTCCACCCAGGGCGCCTTCTTCAGGACGACGTCCTTGTCCTTCTGCGCAAGACACCCGCCGACGGCGATCTGCATGCCCGGCCGAGCGGACTTCACCGGTGCCAGGTGCGACAGGTTGCCGTACAGCTTGTTGTCGGCGTTCTCGCGGATCGCGCAGGTGTTGAAGACGACGAGGTCTGCGTCGTCACCGTCGGGAGCGGCGACGTATCCGGCGTCCTCGAGAAGTCCCGCGATGCGCTCGGAATCGTGGACGTTCATCTGACACCCGTAGGTCCGTACCGAATACGACTTCATCGCTGCACTGCTCACCCCTCCAGATTACGTGGCGGGGCAAATCGACCGGACGCCGATCTTTACACGTCTGAAACACAGTTCTTCGCCCGTCCTGCAGACCTGTGGCCGTTGCCACAACTACGTTGGTACACATGAACGACTCGAACGTCACACCGATGATCTCGATGACGCATGTTCAGAAGCACTATGGCGACCTCCATGTGCTGCAAGACATCACGATCGAGATCCCACGCGGCCAAGTGGTCGTCGTGCTCGGGCCTTCAGGCTCTGGCAAGTCGACTCTCTGCCGCACCATCAACCGACTCGAACCGATCGACAGCGGCGAGATCCGGATCGAAGGTGAGTTGCTTCCCGCCGAAGGCAAGGACCTGGCCCGACTGAGATCCGACGTCGGCATGGTCTTCCAGTCCTTCAACCTCTTCGCCCACAAGACGATCCTGCAGAACGTCACGATGGGCCCGACCAAAGTCCGCAAAGTCAGTTCGGCAGACGCCGAGAAGCACGCCCTCGAACTCCTCGACCGCGTCGGTGTCACGAAGCAGAAGGACAAGTACCCGGCGCAACTGTCGGGCGGGCAGCAGCAGCGCGTCGCGATCGCCCGCTCGCTCGCGATGGACCCGAAGGTGATCCTGTTCGACGAGCCGACGTCGGCGCTCGACCCCGAGATGGTCTCCGAAGTCCTCGACGTGATGGTGTCGTTGGCCCGCGAGGGCATGACGATGGTCGTGGTTACCCACGAGATGGGCTTCGCGCGCAAGGCCGCCGACCGGATCATCTTCATGGCCGACGGCGCAATCGTCGAGGACACCGATCCGGAGAGCTTCTTCACCGCACCGAAGTCCGAACGGGCCAGGGACTTCCTGTCCAAGATCCTGGGGCACTGACATGAGCAGACCCTCTCCCCTACGACGACTTGCGGTCGTCGCGGCGGTGATCGCCGTGCTGGCGACGGCACTGGCCGCATGCGGCAGTTCCGAACCGCGCAACCTGCTCGACTCGATCCGCAACGGCAAGGTGATCCTCGGAACCAAGTTCGATCAGCCTGGCATGGGCATGCAGAAGCCCGACGCATCAGTGGTCGGATTCGACCCCGAGGTGTCGGAGTTCGTGGTGAACCACATCGCAGACGAGCTCGGTGTCGCCCACCCGGAGATCTCGTGGCGCGAGACTCCGTCCGCCCAGCGCGAGACGCTGATCAACAACGGCGAGGTCGACATGATCGCCGCCACCTACTCCATCAACGCCGCACGCTCCAAGAAGGTGGCGTTCGCGGGCCCGTACCTCATCACCTATCAGGGACTCCTCGTTCGGCAGGACGACGACACTCTGACCTCGCTGACCGACCTCAACAACGGCAAGAAGCTCTGTTCGGTGTCCGGATCGACGCCCGCGCAGAACGTGAAGGCTCAGCTGAGCGGAGTCCAGCTGCAGGAGTACGACTCGTACTCGTCCTGTGTCGAGGCGTTGCGCCGAGGCAAAGTCGACGCGCTGACCACGGACGAGACGATCCTCGCCGGATACTCCAATCGGTACCCCGGGGAGTTCAAGCTCGTCTCGATGACCTACCCGAAGGACGCGTGTGTCAAGGACGCACTCAAGAAGGCCGGTGCGCCGTTCTCGAAGGAGCGGTACGGCATCGGCATGGCGCAGGAGTACCCGGAAGCGGTCGACGCCGTGAACAGGGCGCTCACGGCGATGCTCGTTGCGCCGCCCGGCGGCCAGTCCCCGTGGGAGATCGCGCTGCGCGAGAACCTCGGCGACAAGGACGTCGACGCGTTCGCCGCCCGCGCCGACGACCCGAAGGTCGACTACGACCTCCTGCCGACAGTCGGCGATCTCGAATTCTTGACAAGCAAGTCCACACCCTGTGAAGGAGCCGCCTGATGTCCACACTCTGGGACACCATGGGCCCGGCACTGTGGCCCGCCTTCTGGATGACGATCAAACTGACGCTGATCTCCGCCGTCGGAGCTCTCATCTGGGGAACGCTGCTCGCCGCGATGGCCGTGTCGCCCGTTCCCATCATGCGCGGGTTCGCAACGACCTACGTGAACATCGTCCGCAACACCCCGCTGACTCTGATCGTTCTGTTCTGTTCAGTCGGCCTGTACCAGAACCTGGGTCTGGCACTGGCGCCCGAGGACAGCGACTTCATCGTGAACAACAACTTCCGGCTCGCGATCCTCGCGTTCGTCCTCTACACGGCGACCTTCGTCTGCGAGACTCTCCGGTCCGGCATCAACACGGTTCCACTCGGGCAGGCCGAGGCCGCACGGTCACTCGGCATGTCGTTCCCGCAGGTGCTCGGACTTGTCGTCCTACCGCAGGCCATGCGGACGGTCATCGCACCGATGGGCTCGGTGCTCATCGCGCTCACCAAGAACACGACGATCGCATCGGTCATCGGTGTCGCTGAGGCGTCGCTGCTGATGAAGACCGAGCTGGAGACCAACGGCGACCAGATCATGGCGATCTTCGCGATCATCGCCGTCGGGTTCATGATCATCACCCTGTCGGAGGGCGCCGTCTTCGGATGGGCCGCCAAGCGATGGGCGGTCAAGCGATGAGCCAGCAGGCGACCGTCCTCTACGACGCACCGGGCCCACGCGCCCGCACTCGCAACATGATCAGCACCGTCGTCTTCCTGGCGTTGCTGGTGGCCGTGATCGTGTACATCGTCATGGCGTTGAACGACAACGGCCAGCTCACCTCGGAGAAGTGGGAGCCGTTCACGCAAGCCGGCACGTGGACCACGTGGATCCTCCCGGGCATCCTCGGCACGTTGAAGGCCGCGGTTCTCTCCGTCGTCTTCGCCCTGGTCCTCGGCGCGGTCCTCGGCGTCGGCCGTCTGTCCGACCACGCCTGGGTGCGGAAGGTCTCCGGCGTGCTCGTCGAAGTGTTCCGCGCGATCCCCGTGCTGATCCTGATCTACTTCGCGTACTACTTCTTCGCCGCCTACGCGGTGGTCCCGTCGTCGCAGTTGGCGTTCGCGGCCGTCGTCTTCGGTCTGACCTTCTACAACGGTTCGGTGATCGCCGAGATCCTCCGGGCGGGCATCGAATCGCTCCCGAAGGGGCAGGCCGAGGCCGCGAAGTCGATCGGCATGCGCAAGTCGCAGATGATGCGCCTGATCCTGCTCCCCCAGGCCGTGACCGCCATGCTGCCCGCACTCGTGTCGCAGATGGTCATCGCGCTGAAGGACAGCGCTCTCGGTTACGCGATCGGCTACATCGAGGTGGTCCGATCCGGGCAGAAGGCTGCGTCGTACTTCGGGAACTACCTGCCGTCGCTGATCGTGGTCGCGGTGATCATGATCGTGTTGAACTTCGCGCTCACCACGCTCGCTCGCCGCATGGAGCGGCGCCTTCGCGAGGGCAAGCGGAAGTCGGGCAAGCTGCCCGCGATCGACGCCGACGCACCGAAGGCCGACGTGGGCGGCTGATCGATCAGTCCCCGGCGTCCCGCCGGGCGGCGATCACGTCCTTCACCACGGACGTGATCACGTCCGGCGGGTACCCGCGGCGTCCGAGCGCCCCGGTCAGCCGACGGTACGCTTTCGCTCGCACTGCCGGGTCGGCGAGATCGTCGGCGTCGAATGTGAGCTTCTTCTCGGCGAGAGAGTACGCGATCTCGCGTTCGGCTTCGGCGTCGATCGTCTCGAGCGCCTGCGCGGCGACGTCGTCGTCGATTCCCTTGGTCCGAAGCTCCCGTTTGAGTGCGAGCCTGCCTCGTTGCGACGTCGCGCTGCGCGACCGGACCCACTGCTGCGCGAACTCTTCGTCGTCGAGCAGTTTCCACTCGTCCAGTCGAGTCATGGTCCGTTCGATCTCGTCCGGCGGGAACTCCCGTGCGACGAGCCGATCCTGCATCTCCTGACGACTGCGGGCCCGTGCACCGAGGAGCCGCAGTGCGGCGTCCCAGGCGGACGGGCCCGAGCCGGTGGATTTACGCTCCACCATGGACGAGGTCAGAAGTCGACGGGTTCGGGTGCGACGGCGTCGGCGTCGACTGCGTCACGGCGGCCGATGCCGAGCTTGTCCTTGATCTTGGTCTCGATCTCATTGGCGATGTCGGGATTCTCGATCAAGAAGGTACGGGCCTTCTCCTTGCCCTGGCCGAGCTGGTCGCCCTCGTAGGTGAACCACGAGCCGGACTTCCGGATGAAGCCCTCGGCGACGCCGAGATCGATCAGCGAGCCTTCGCGGCTGATGCCGTGTCCGTACAGGATGTCGAACTCGGCCTGCTTGAAGGGCGGCGCGACCTTGTTCTTGACGACCTTGACACGCGTGCGGTTGCCGACTGCGTCGGTGCCATCCTTCAGTGTCTCGATGCGACGCACGTCCAGGCGGACCGAAGCGTAGAACTTGAGCGCCTTGCCGCCGGTTGTGGTCTCCGGCGAGCCGAACATGACACCGATCTTCTCGCGAAGCTGGTTGATGAAGATCGCAGTGGTGTTCGAGTTGTTCAGACCGGAGGTCATCTTGCGGAGGGCCTGGCTCATGAGACGGGCCTGCAGGCCGACGTGACTGTCGCCCATCTCGCCTTCGATCTCGGCCTTCGGCACCAGAGCCGCGACGGAGTCGATGACGAGGATGTCCAGAGCGCCCGAGCGGATCAGCATGTCGGCGATCTCCAGCGCCTGCTCTCCGGTGTCCGGCTGGGACACGAGAAGCGCGTCGACGTCGACACCCAGCTTGGCCGCGTAGTCGGGATCGAGAGCGTGCTCGGCGTCGATGAACGCTGCGATGCCGCCTGCGGCCTGCGCGTTCGCGACCGCGTGGAGCGCAACCGTGGTCTTACCCGACGATTCCGGGCCGTAGACCTCCACGACGCGACCGCGGGGCAGACCCCCGATGCCCAGCGCGATGTCGAGCGCAACCGAACCGGTGGGGATCACCTCCATCGGCGGGCGGGTGTCTTCGCCCAGTCGCATGACCGAGCCCTTGCCGAAGTTCTTGTCGATCTGCGCGAGTGCGAGGTCGAGCGCCTTCTGTCGATCGGTGACGGGTGCCATGTTGGTCTCCTCGTTCTGGTCTTTCTCCGGCTCATCCGGCGGTTCTGTGACCACCGTAGAGCCGACCTCCGACAATTTTGTCGAGCCGTTCCGAGTCTGCGTCGTAGTGCTGATGTCCGGGACCTTGCTGATCGTCTTCATACAAGGTTGGACGCACGGAACGGTGATTCGGTTCCACTGCAGTCTAGCGAACAGATGTTCGACTGCAAGCGACACGCCCGAACATCGTGTGATGGAACCTCACCAGCGTTCCGGTGGGACCTCGAAGTCGCGGCAGAGTGCACGCCACACGTCGCGCGGATCCACGCCGTCGGCGATGGCCTGGGCGCCCGTGCGGCCGCCCAGTTCGATGAGCACGTGGTCGACGAGCATCGCATCTGACCGCAGACGTCCGAACTCGATCCCGACCATCTCGTTGAATTCTGTCAGACGCATGTCAAGGGCGCTTTCGTGAGGATTCTGCGAACGATCGGGACGGGATCGACGGTCGCGGCCACTCCCGCCCCGATCCGCCGAGCGTTGTCGGTGTACGAGGGATCGTCGAGTACCTGCTTCACGGCGGCGGCTATCGCAGCCGGGGTCGCCGGTCTGACGATGACACCCGCTCCGGCGCGCGACACTCGATTCGCCAGTTCCCACTGATCGCCGCCACCCGGGACTGTCACGACAGGCACTCCGGCGAGCAGGGCCTTGGCGAGCATCCCGTGTCCGGCGCCGCAGACAGCGACCGCGGCATCGGCGAGGACCTCGTCCTGACGAGCCGTTCCGGCGACGAGCGCGGACGGCGCCCGAACGTCCGCCGGGGGCGGCGTGAGGGCCGAGTACACCACGCGCAGCGGACGTTCTACGGATAGATCGGAGAGGCCTTCCAACGCCGCGGCGCCCAGGTCGGCTTCGCCGGACCGTGCCGTCGACGGGGCGATGACGACAAGACGTCCGTCGCCGGGCGGACGATCGAACACCGCATCGGTGGGCTCGTGCAGAAGCGGTCCGATGAGGTGGGTCCGCTCGGGCCAGTCGGGACGGTGCACTTCCAGGCCCGGCAGGGTCGCGACGAAGCGAGCCGCTGGCCGTGGCGCCGGAGGAAGCATGATTCCGCGTCGAGCGACCGCTGTGGCGCGCTCCCCGGACGCGACCGCACGGGCGCTCATCGACCGCAACACCGTGTCACGTAGACGCGTGGTCACAGTGGTTCCGGCCGCCATTCCGGCTCCGATCGGTGGAAGCCCGCACGACTGCTCGTACAACGGGTGCGGCGACAGTTCGATCCACGGGACGCCGAGCAGTTCGGCGGCCCATCCGCCTGCGCGGGTGATCACGTCGCTGACCACCAGATCGACACCGGACTCGGCGAGTTCAGGCGCCAGCGCGAGCGCCATGCGGGCGGCACGCGCGCTGAGTTTGGCGCCCGCATCGTCGTCGTCCTCCCCCGGCAGTGCGGCGAGGCCGGGCAGTTCCCGGACGCTCGCCCCGGAACGCGACTCCTCGGACACCCATCTACCACCGGTGTAGACGATCACCTCGTCGCCTGCGGCGACCAGCTTCGATGCGAGTCCGAGCGCAGGGAAGGCGTGGCCGGCGTCAGAGCCGGCCACCACCGCGATCCGGGTCAGTGCTTCTCCGTGTCCACAGCAGGTGCGGCGGGAGCGGGAGCAACCTGGCCTGCGGCCGGCGCAGTGCCTGCGGTGAGCGATCCGCCGTTCATGCTGGCGCGGATCTGCTCGAGACGGGCGTGGCCCGCGAGCTGGACGCCTGCGGCTTCGACTTCTGCCATGCGGCCTGCGACAGATCCCTTGGCCAGTTCCGCGGATCCGAGAGCGTTCGCGTAGCGGCGTTCGATCTTGTCCCGCACCTGGTCGAGGCTGGGGGTGTTGCCCGGCGCGGCGAGCTCACTCATGCTGTTGAGCGAAGCGCTGACCTGCTCCTGCATCTTCGCCTGCTCGAGCTGGCTGAGCAGCTTGGACCGCTCGGCGAGCTTCTGCTGCAGGGCCATCGCATTGCGTTCGACGGCCTGCTTGGCCTGTGCGGCCGCGGTCAGCGACTGGTCGTGCAGCACCTTGAGGTCTTCGACGTTCTGCTCTGCGGTCACCAGCTGCGCGGCGAACGCCTCGGCGGCGTTCGTGTACTCCGCAGCCTTCGCGGCGTCGCCCGCGGTGGCGGCCTGATCGGCGAGAGTGAGCGCCTGACGGGCGTTGCCCTGCAACTTCTCGATCTCCTCGAGCTGGCGGTTCAGTCGCATCTCCAGCTGGCGCTGGTTGCCGATCACAGCGGCTGCCTGCTGCGACAGCGCCTGGTGCTGCCGCTGTGCGTCTTCGATGGCCTGCTGGATCTGGACCTTCGGGTCGGCGTGCTCGTCGATCTTGGAGTTGCCCAGAGCCATCATGTAGTTCCAGAACTTCACGAAGGGGTTCGCCATTGCCTAGTTCCTAACGAGTTTCGATGCGGGAGAAGTTGCTCGGATGAATGCGTGTTTCAGGCCGCGGCAAGCGCAGCTGCAGCGTCACCCTGCGGTGCGATGACCTCGACGAGTGCGTCGGTCTGCAGGGTCGCGACCGGCGCCATGGCACCCGCCACATCGCGCAGCACGTCGCTGATCTCGACCTCGAGTGCGACACAGATCGATGCGAGCAGTTCGCTCGACGCCTCCTTCTGCCCGCGTTCCACCTCGGACAAGTAGCCGAGGCTGACGCGCGCATCGGTCGACACGTCGCGCAGTGTTCGGCCCTGGCCGGTCCGCACACGGCGCAACTGATCGCCGATCGCCTCACGCAGCAGCACTGTCACGTGTACTCCTCCCGCACTCTCAGGTCGCGAAATCATTCTCACAAGCCGTGTCGACGACACTATCCGAATTTACCAACGCTCGTCGCCGCCGCGGTGTTCCTCGTCGGCCGTCGGACCGACCTCATGCCGACGCCGACCCCGACTTGCGGAGCCGGATCGCCTGCCACACGTAATCCAGCCCGGTGACGACAGTCGCCACGACCGCGGCGACCATCACGACCCAGCCGACGGTGTGCAGCGCTCCGACGTCCGGGAGCGTGAACAAGCCGATCGCCACCGCCTGCAGCAGTGTCTTCAGCTTGCCGCCCCGGCTCGCTGCGATGACGCCGTGCCTGATGACCCAGAACCGCAGCAGTGTCACACCGATCTCGCGGGCGAGGATAACGATCGTCACCCACCACGGAAGGACGCCGAGAATGGAGAGTCCGAGGAGAGCTGCGCCGATCAACGCCTTGTCGGCAATCGGGTCGGCCATCTTGCCGAAATCCGTCACCAGATTCCATCCACGGGCGATCCGGCCGTCCACCTGATCGGTGATGGCCGCGACCGCGAAGATGACGAACGCCGTGATGCGCCATATCGTCGATTCTCCCGAATCGATGAACAACGCCGCCACGAACACCGGCACCAGCACGATGCGGAACATCGTCAACGCGTTCGCGACATTGATCACCGGCGGCACCGCCGACGCATGATCACCGTCGACACGGCGCACTGGTTCAGTCACGGACGTAAGCCTATCGGCACGCCGTCCGGCGACCGCTGCCGGGCAGACGCATACCTGCGACTATTCTTGTTTTCCATGTCGCACCAGCAGCCGCCGCCACGTCCCGACGGGTCGTCGGAGGTCGTCGTGCGTCGAGCCCGGACCTCGGACGTTCCCCGGATCAAAGAGCTGATCGACGTCTACGCGGGCAAGATCCTGCTGGAGAAGAACCTCGTCACCCTGTACGAGGCGGTCCAGGAGTTCTGGGTGGCGCAGATCGACGACACCGTCGTCGGGTGCGGGGCCCTGCACGTCCTGTGGTCCGACCTCGGCGAGGTGCGCACCGTCGCGGTCGCCAAGGAGTGCTCGGGCCGCGGCGTGGGTCACCGAGTGGTCGCCAGACTGATGGACGAGGCGCGCAGCCTCGGCCTCCAGCGTGTGTTCGTCCTGACGTTCGAGACGACCTTCTTCGGCCGACACGGCTTCGTCGAGATCGACGGAACCCCGGTCACAAAGGAGGTCTACGAGGAGATGACCCGGTCGTACGACACCGGTGTCGCCGAATTCCTCGACCTCAGCTTCGTCAAGCCGAACACGCTCGGCAACACCCGTATGCTCGCTCACCTTTAGACCTCAGGAGACCGAAGTGCCACTGTTCCACGTCGAGTACACCTACGCCGCCGACAAGGCCGCCGTCCGGGACGAACACCGTCCCGCTCACCGCGAGTTCCTCGGAGCCCTTCACGAGACCGGTGAACTCCAGTTCGTCGGCCCGTTCGTCGACGGCACCGGCGCGGCACTCATGGTGACCGCGGACGACGAGCAGGCCGCACGCGAATTACTCGGCCGCGACCCGTTCGCTCTTGCCGACGCTGTCGCAGCCGTCCGCGTCACGGAATGGAAGCAGGTCTTCGGACCGTTCTGACCCGTCAGCCCACCGACGATCCCCACGAGCCGTCGGAACTGCCCAGGGAACTGCCAGTCGGGGTCTTGCAGCCGCGAACCGTGATCGATCGGGGCTTCCAGAACGCCAGTGCCTGAGTCTGCGGGCCGAGGTACACGCGGTACCGGATCGTGTACGTACCGTCGCTCGTGAGCGGAGGGGCCGGGGTGACGGTTCGCAGATCGAACGTGACCTTCGTGGTGTACGGCGTCGTCAGAGCCGCGGCGTTGAAGTTCGTATAGACGCCGCCGTACCCGTACCGCTGCTCAGCTGGGAAGTCGGCAGGCACGGCGCTGCGCAAGGATCCGAGGTTCGCCGCTGCGGCCTCGTCGTTCGGCGGCGTGTACCGCCCCACCGCCTCCTTCGCGCCGGCGATCAGCCGCCACGGTGCCGGCAAGGGATTCGGGTAACCGGGATTCCTGTTGTAGCCACTGATCAATTCGGCGTCGGTGGGCGCCCACGGCTGGTCCTCCTGAGCGAACCAGTAGTCCAGCGTGTACCAGTTGTGGGCATTGGTGTAGTTCTTCATCGTCAAGGTAACCGTGCACCGCCAGTCGTCGGTGGCGGCTGCCACCCGGATACCTGATCCGGCAGTCGGCTCCGCGTGAGTGACGGCCGGTACAGCAGTCGCGGTCGCCGCAAGGGCGAACGCGGCGACCGCGATGCAGCGCAGACGAGTGAACTTCATGAGGAGCCTCCTGGTGGGTCGTCCACCAGGAAGCTACGCCCTCCTTGATCCGACCGTCGCGGAGTCGGAGCGGATTCGTCTGATCAGACCGACGCGTCGCGTCGCTTGGACACGACCAGACTCGCCACGGTGGTCACCAGCAGGGTGCCGCCGATCACCGCCAGCGAGAGCGGAGTCGAGATCTCCGGGACGTGCACCGACTCGCCGCCGTTGATGAAGCCGAGAGTGTTCTCGTGCAGTGCGTGCAGCACCAGCTTCACGCCGATGAAGGCGAGGATCAACGAGAGTCCGTACGACAGGTAGATCAGCTTGTCGAGCAGTCCGCCGAGCAGGAAGTACAGCTGGCGCAGTCCCATCAGCGCGAACGCGTTGGCGGTGAACACCAGGTACGGCTCCTGGGTGAGGCCGTAGATCGCCGGGATCGAGTCGAGCGCGAAGAGCACGTCGGTGAAGCCGATGACCACCAAGACCAGCAGCAGCGGGGTGATCATGCGCTTGCCGTCGACCTTGGTGATCAGACGGTCGCCGTCGTAGGTGTCAGAGGTCCGGAAGAACTTCTTGACCATTCGTTCGAGGCGGCCTTCGCGCTCCTTCTCGTGCTCGACGGGCGCGTCGCTCTCGGTGAGCAGCTTGACGGCGGTGAGCAGCAGGAACAGCCCGAACAGGTAGAACACCCAACTGTAGGTGTTGATCGCGGCCGCGCCGACTGCGATGAACGCGCCGCGCATCACGAGCGCCATCACGATGCCGAGCAGGAGGACCTTCTGCTGGTAGATCTTCGGGACCGCGAACTTCGCCATGATGACGACGAACACGAACAGGTTGTCGACCGACAGCGCCTTCTCCGTGACGTACCCGGCGAAGTACTCCCCGCCGTACACTCCGCCCCACTGCCACCACACGAATCCGCCGAAGGCGATGGCGATGGCGATGTAGACAGCCGACCAGAATCCCGACTCACGGAGTGTCGGTTCGTGCGGCGTGCGGACGTGGGCGAAGAAGTCGAAGACGAAGAGCCCCAGAATCACCAACCCGGTGACGATCCAGGTGGTCAGAGAAACATGCATGAAAAAACCTCCAGCGTTCAGCTCGATTGAGCGATGCTGGAGGTCTCTCCCACCGTCACCGGAGTGACGGCGGCGCTCCGGGAGCGAGCCCGACATCCGATCGGCGGATGTCCGCGGCAAGTCCGTATTGACGGAGACGCCATAGGTAAGGGGATACTCCCCTCCTGATCACCGTCAGTCTAGCGAACCGTCGTCGGACCCGCCACCGGTGATGGATGCGATCACCCCGGCCAGGTCCTCCGGCTTCACCAGAACGTCGCGCGCCTTGGATCCCTCGCTGGGTCCGACGACCCCGCGTGTCTCCATCAGGTCCATGAGACGTCCGGCCTTCGCGAAGCCGACGCGCAGCTTGCGCTGCAGCATCGACGTCGACCCGAACTGGCTGGACACGACGAGTTCGATCGCCTGCAGCAGGTCGTCGAGATCGTTGCCGATGTCGGAGTCGATCTCCTTCTTGTCCGACGCCTTGGCGGAGGTCACGCCCTCGGTGTACTCGGGCTCCGACTGCTCCTTGGTGAACTCGACGACCGCCGAGATCTCCTCGTCGGTGATGAACGCACCCTGCATGCGGATGGGCTTGTTGGCTCCCATCGGCAGGAACAGTCCGTCGCCCATGCCGATGAGCTTCTCGGCGCCCGGCTGGTCGAGGATCACGCGGGAGTCCGTGAGCGAACTCGTCGCGAATGCCAGTCGTGACGGCACGTTCGTCTTGATCAGACCGGTCACGACGTCGACAGACGGGCGCTGGGTGGCCAAGACCAGGTGGATGCCGGCCGCACGCGCCTTCTGCGTGATGCGGACGATCGCGTCCTCCACATCGCGCGGCGCGGTCATCATCAGATCGGCGAGCTCGTCGACGATCGCCACGATGTAAGGGTACGGCTTGTACACGCGCTCGGAGCCCAGCGGTGTGCTGATCTCACCCGACCGCACCTTCTCGTTGAAGTCGTTGATGTGACGCACCCGGGACATCTTCATGTCCATGTAGCGCTGTTCCATCTCCTCGACGAGCCACGCGAGCGCCGCGGCGGCCTTCTTCGGCTCGGTGATGATCGGCGTGATGAGGTGCGGAACACCCTCGTACGGCGTCAACTCGACCATCTTCGGGTCGATCAGGATCATCCGGACGTCTTCGGGCGTCGCGCGGGTCAGCAGCGACACGAGCATCGAGTTGACGAAGCTCGACTTGCCCGAGCCGGTGGAACCGGCGACCAGCAGGTGCGGCATCTTCGCCAGATTGGCGCTGACGAAATCACCTTCGATGTCCTTGCCGAGGCCGATGATCAACGGGTGATCGTCACGCCTGGTGCTCGGCGCGTCGAGGACGTCGGCCAGGCGCACCATTTCGCGGTCGGAGTTGGGCACCTCGATGCCGACGGCCGACTTGCCGGGGATCGGCGCCAGCAGGCGCACGTTGTCGGTCGCCACCGCGTATGCGATGTTGCGCTGCAGCTGCGTGATCTTCTCGACCTTGACCGCGGGTCCGAGCTCGACCTCGTAGCGCGTGACAGTCGGGCCCCTGGTGTAGCCGGTGACGGCCGCGTCGACCTTGAACTGTTCGAGGACGGAGTTGATCCGGTCGATCATGTCTTCGTTGGCCGAGCTCCCCGTCTTCGGCGGGTCTCCCGCGATCAGCAGATCGGCGGGCGGTAGTTCGTAGCCGCTGTCGTTCGCACGCGGCACTGCGGGAGCGCGAGGTGCGGGCGGCGGAGTCGGCGCCGGCTCACGACGCGCGGGACGTCGACGCGGCGCGGGTTCGGCAACCGGAGCTGGCACGGGGTCCAGGTCCGCGAGCGGCCCGATCGGCTCAGTGATCTGCGTGTCGGGCAGGATCGGCTCGATCACCAGATCCGGCATATGCGCGTCACGGTCCTCCCCCGCGGTGCGCCGACCCGACACCGACGGCGACGTCCGAGACGCGCGGTCGTGTTCCGCACGACTGCTCGTTCGAGTGGGCCGTTCTCGCGTCGGCCGGTCGCCGCGTGCGCGTCGCTCCTGTGGCTGACGACGCTCGTCGGGCGGGTAGTTGTCGTACGGATCGCCGTAACCGTCGTCGGCGTCGTCGAACGAGTCGCCGATGTCGAACGGAGCCGGGTCCGGCGAGGCGTCGACATCGTCGTCTGCGATGTCGTCCTCGTACTCGTCGTAGTCGTCGTCGTAGTAATCGTCCTCGCCGTAGCGGTAGTCGCGGCCGAGTCCGAGGTACTCCTGTGCGCCGTGGATCACGTCGCGCAGCGTGCGGCCGCTGAATGCGAGCACGCCGAACGCAGCGGCCACCAGGTACACCGGAACCGACAGCCACACGGTGACCGCATCGGTGAGTGGACCGCCTACTGCGTAGCCCGCGAAGCCCGCCGCGTCGGCTCGGCCGTCGTAGTCGCGGGGTGCGCCCTGAATCAGATGCGTCATCCCGAGTACAGCGATGGAGAGCAGCACAGTGCCGCCGACATTGCGCAGAAGGCGGTCCGGGTTCGGCGCGAAACGCATCAGGCACACCGCGAGCGCCAGGTGGGCCACGGGCACCGCGTACGCGAGCGATCCGACGCAGGCCCTGATCAGGGTGTCGATGAACGCACCGACCGGTCCGAGCGCATGGAACCAGACTCCGACGGCGGCGACGACTCCGAGCAACAGAATCGCCAGCGCCACCCCGTCGCGCCGGGCCGACGGTTCGTCATCGCGGTGCGACCCGACTCGTGCGAGGTTCCCGATCCCCTTGGCGAGCATGGTCCACGCGGATGCGGCGCCGTGGCCGACAGTCACAACGACAGACGGACGATGCAGGTCCTGAGACTTGGCAGGAGTGCGCGGCGCCTGCCGACCCGCGGGCACCTTGCGTGCGCGCGACTGCGGCTGCCCGCCGCGACCCTTCTGTGCACGATCCTTCTGCGGTTGCCGATTGCTTGCGGGCTTCCGGCTCGCAGCCGCCCGAGGCGTGGAGGTGCCGGCAGCCGCACGTCGACGCGTGGTTGCTTGAGAAGCCATGGGTCCAGACTAGTGCCCCTGCGTCACAACAGTCACACCCGCAACACCGGAACGGCACAGGTCGTGTTCTTTTCGTGACGTTGAGGCCTCGCCGGCGTCAGACGGACCGTTCGCTCTTCCGGACGGCGTCGACCGCAGCCTGCGGTCCGGTCACCGTCACGTCGACGGGCGCGCGACCGAATGCGAAGAGCAGCAATTCGCCGACCGAGCCGGTCACGGCGACCGATTCCCCACGACCGACGGTCAACAGTTCCCGCCCGTCCGGCGACCCGAGGGTCACTCTCGCAGGCGCCTTCGCCAGCGTGAGACGTCCCACCAGCGACAGCGGAGTCTCCAGCGCCCGGTTCATCGCCGACGACAGTTTCCGCGGCAGGAACGGGCCCGTGGGGTCCGCTCCCCCGCGCAGCAGATCCTCGTGATGGACGAACATCTCAGCGAGGTTGAGCACCGAGTCGAGCGGCCGGAACGGCGAGTACCAGGGCGGACCGTCGAGCACCGTCCGCATCAGCACCGGCCACGGCTTCGCCGCATACGACGCCTCGACCGACCGAGCGTGCCCGGACAGCGGAGGAAGGATCATCGCGGCCGCGGCGTCGAGGCGTCGCTCCCGGATGGCGAGGTGGACGGCCAGGTCACGGGCCGTCCAACCCTCACACATCGTCGGAGCGTCGGGACCGACGTTCCGGAGCGTCGCGACGAGAGCCGCGCGTTCGTCTCGGGCGAGGGACACCGCTAGTCGTCCCCGACGGCGATCACGGTCGGCACGATCATCGGTCGGCGGCGGTACTTGCCCGCCACCCAGCGGCCGACCACTCGGCGGACTGCCTGTGCGATCCGGTGCGTGTCGGTGACGCCTTCGTTGGCGAGTTCGGTGAGCGTCTTCTCCACCAGCACGACGGCCTCGGCGAGCGCTGTCGGGTCGTCGGAGAAGCCTCGGCCGTCCACCTTCGGGGCGCTGACCGCGACACCGGTCGTGGTGTCGACGGCGACGGAGATCGAGATGAATCCGCCCTCACCGAGAACGAGGCGATCGGACAGTGTGGAGTCACCGACGTCGCCGACGGACAGACCGTCGACGTAGACGTGACCCACCGGCACCCGGCCGGTGATCTGCGCGCGACCGTCGACGAGGTCGACCACCACGCCGTCCTCTGCCAACACGATGCGGTCGGAGGGCACGCCCGTGGCCTCGGCGAGTGCCGCGTTGGCGCGCAGGTGCCGCCATTCCCCGTGAACCGGCATCGCGTTGGACGGCCGGACCGCGTTGTACAGGTACAGCAGTTCGCCCGCGGACGCGTGGCCCGACACGTGAACCTTGGCGCTGGCCTGCGTGATGACGGTTGCGCCGCGCTTCGCAAGCCCGTTGACCACGGCGAACACCGAGTTCTCGTTGCCGGGGATCAACGACGACGCGAGGACGACGAGGTCGTCGGCGCGAACGTTGATCTGGCGGTGCTCACCGCGAGCCATCCGCGACAGCGCAGACAGCGGCTCTCCCTGCGAGCCGGTCGAGATCAGGACGAGGCGGTGGTCGGGCAAGGTGGCGGCCGTGTCCATGTCGACGACGACACCCTCGGGCACCGACAGGTAGCCGAGATCCTGCGCGATCTGCATGTTGCGGACCATCGAACGACCCACGAACGTGACGCGGCGGCCGTGGCGGTGCGCGACGTCGACGATCTGCTGGATGCGGTGGACGTGACTCGCGAACGACGCGACGATGACGCGCTGTTTGGCCTTGCCGATCACGTTGTCGAGCACTCCGCCGATGTCGCGCTCGGGCGTCACGAATCCCGGAACTTCGGCGTTGGTGGAGTCGACGAGGAAGAGATCGACACCCTCGTCGCCGAGTCGCGAGAAGCCCGCGAGGTCGGTGAGGCGGCCGTCGAGCGGCAGCTGATCGAGCTTGATGTCGCCGGTGTGCAGCACGAGGCCTGCGGGAGTGCGGATCGCGACGGCCACGGCGTCCGGGATCGAGTGGTTGACTGCGAAGAACTCGCAGTCGAAGGCGCCGAAGTCCTGGCGGTCGCCCTCGGCGACCTGGATGAGCTTCGGCCGCAGACGGTGCTCGCGGCATTTCGCGGCGACCAGTGCCAGGGTGAATCGCGAACCGACGACGGGGATGTCGGAGCGGAGCTTCAGCAGGAAGGGAACGGCGCCGATGTGATCCTCGTGGCCGTGTGTCAGCACGACGGCCTCGATGTCGTCGGTGCGTCCCTCGAGGTAACTGAAGTCGGGAAGGATCAAGTCGACGCCCGGCTGCTGGTCTTCGGGGAAGAGCACACCGCAGTCGACGATGAGCAGCTTGCCGTCGTACTCGAAGACCGTCATGTTACGGCCGATCTCGCCGATGCCGCCGAGTGCGACAACGCGGAGGCCACCCTTGACCAGTGGCTTCGGCGCGGTCAGGCGGTCGATGATGTCGCCGGTGACCCCGATGCCCGTCGCCTCGGGAACGGCGGGGCCGGTCTTCTTCGTGGGCTTCTGGGTCTCGCTCGGCGGTCCTGCCGGACGTCCGGCGCGACGACGACGCTGTGAGCCTGCCATGTCAGATCACCTCCGCGGTGCGCAGATCATTGATGAGCGCCTCGATCTGCGGGCCGTCCGCGGCCACCTGAGGCAGTCGCGGGTCGCCGACGTCGAGGCCGGTGATCCGTAGTGCGGCCTTGACCATCGTCACTCCGCCGAGCCGACCCATCGCGTCGACCAGCGGCGCCATCGAGCGGGTGAGCGAACGAGCTCGGTCGAGGTCGCCTGCCGCCGCCGCGTCACGCAGAGCAGCGAGCCGGTCCGGGACCAGGTGGCCGATCACACTGACGAATCCGGAGGCGCCGACCGACAGCCACGGCAAGTTGATGCCGTCGTCGCCGGACAGGAACTCGAGGTCGGTCTGCGCCATGATCGTCGCGCCGGCGTGCAAGTCTCCCTTGGCGTCCTTCACGGCCTTGATATTGGGATGCTCGGCCAGACGCAGGATCGTCTCGGTCTCAATCGGGACCACCGATCGCGGCGGGATGTCGTAGAGCATCACCGGCAGGTCGGTGGCGTCCGCGACGGCGGTGAAGTGCGCGTACACGCCTGCCTGCGGCGGCTTGCTGTAGTACGGGGTCACGATGAGCAGTCCGTGCGCACCGATCTCTGCGGCGTCGCGACAGCGGCGGATGGTCTCGGCGGTGTCGTAGCTGCCTGCGCCCTGGACGACGCGGGCGCGGTCGCCGACGGCGTCGAGGACGACCTTGAGGAGATCGGTCTTCTCGGGAACGGTGGTCGTCGGAGACTCTCCTGTGGTGCCGGAGACGACGAGGCCGTCACAGCCTCGCGAGACGAGTTGGTCGGCCAGTTCAGCCGCCTTGTCGAAGTCGACCTCACCCTTCGACGTGAAGGGGGTCACCATTGCCACCGAGACCGTTCCAAACGGGTGTTTCACGCGCCCTGCGTCTGCGGTTTCCATGCCGCTCAGGCTACCGCCTGGGCGGGTGCGATCGACCGTCAGCCCTCGAAAACGAAGGGTGATGTCGCGACGTGGGTTCCGTCCGCGAGTTCACCGATTTCGAAGTCTCCGAAAGCGGTCGGCGCGATGTCCGCGAGCTGCCGAAGGCATTCGACGGCGAGCTGGCGGATCTCGACGTCGGCGTGCTCGGTGGCGCGCATGCCGATGAAGTGGCGCCACGCCCGATAGTTGCCGGTCACGACGATCCGGGTCTCCGTCGCGTTCGGCAGCACCGCGCGGGCCGCCTGACGGGCCTGTTTACGTCGCAGAATCGCGTTCGGGACGTCGTCGAACTTGGCTTCGAGCTCGGTCAGGAGTTCGGTGTACGCGGCCCGCGACGCGTCGGTGGCCTTGACGAACAACTCTTCAAGGCGCTGGTCTCCCCTGATCGCGGGCGGCGCGACCACGTTGGAGTCGTGCTCGGGCACAAAGCGCTGGGAGAGCTGCGAATACGAGAAGTGTCGATGACGAATGAGTTCGTGTGTGCACGACCGGGAGATGCCGGTGATGTAGAAGGTGACGTTCGAGTGCTCGAACAGGGAGGTGTGCCCCACTTCGAGGACGTGTCGCAGGTATCCGGCGTTCGTTGCCGTACGCGGGTTCGGCTTGTCCCAGCTCTCGTAGCATGCGCGTCCGGCGAACTCGATGAGCGCTTCGCCGCCGTCGGTGTCCGTGCTCCAGTCGATGTCGGCGGGCGGCGTGAACTGCGTCGAGGCCACCAATTGCACCTTGAGCGGCACGAGTTCGGACACCGTTGGACTCCTGACAAGCGGATCTGCGGTCCGGCGAGTGCCGGACCCTGTCGCGCCATTGTCCCGCAGCGTCGGACGCAGGCATCAGCCGACCCAGTCGATCAGCGCGATCGCGACGTCTTCGTTCGCCAGCAGCGAGAAATGATGGGCGCGGTCGAGGTGTACTCCGTTTGCGGGGTCGAATCCGATCCGGCGGGCGCGATTCTCCCCACTCGCACTCGGCCGCAGGACGAGCCCGTCGCCGATGAGACGGCCGATCGGGTTACGCGGCGAGCGAGTGATCGTCGCCGACGCGAAGTAGTGATCAACGCCGGGGAGCAGCGGAATCTCCTGGGCGATCGCCGCGCCGAGTTCGTCGGGGTCGCGGTTCTCCCAGTCGGCGTCGACGAGGCTGCCTCCGCGCAGATCCCGGATGCCGGCACTCCGCCGCCGCAGCAGGGCACCGAACGACGCTGTCTCACGGAAGGCCAGCAGTGCGGCGCTGCCGTAGTGGGCGAGGCTCTCCAGCGGCGCGCCCAGGTGTGGAGTTCCGAGGCTCGCCGTGGCGGTGACGTGGCGGACCCAGCCCTGGCCGACCTGATCGGCGTGATGAACGGCGCTGCGCACCACCAGTCCGCCCATCGAGTGTCCAACGAGAATGATCTGCTCGACGTCGACGGGCCAGTCCTGGACGAGTCGGTCGAGACGCTGCGCGAGTCCGCGGCCGTTCACCGAGATGTGGCGGCCGGAGTTGTATCGGACGTGGACGGGCGTGTGGCCGAGTTCGGCGAACAGCGGTCCGTAATGCGGCCCCTCCCCGATCTCGAATGCGTGCTCGGTCTCCATCAGTCCGTGCACGAAGACGATGATCTTGCCCGTCGCCCCCGGATACGCCGCGGCGACCGCATCGTTTCCGAACTCCACCGGGGCGCCGTCCACTCGGAGCGTCACCCCACCGTCGGCGAGAACGGACCGACGGTCTGCGAGGTCGTCGCCGATGAGTCCGGCGACCGCCGCGATGACCGTGGCACCGGTTCGGGTGTGCGACGGCGGGACCGCGAGCGGCAGGTCGGCGACCGCCCCTCCGACAGTCGCCGCCGTGCCGGTGCTTGCTCGAATCGCCGAGTAGACACCGTCGGTGATCGCGTCGTGCACCGTCTTGACCGGATCGGACGCTCGGCCCGCGACCAGTCCGACGCAGCGGAACACTCGGTCGGAGATACCGCGGTGAGTCCGGTGCACGCCACCGACCGCGACCCCGATCTCGGTGAATGCGAGGTCGGTGAGCGCACGGACTTCGTCGGTGCGAACGTCGGAGAGCGTGTCGTGAACTGCGGTCATGAGAATTGAGTGTACATGCGTTCACTCACATTGTCTGCGGGAACCGTTGCCCTGCGCGGGTCACGGATCAGGTGCATCATGATCGTCGTGAACACTTTCTCCCTCCGTCGTCGTACCGCGGCGATCGCGTTGTCCACCTCGCTTCTCGCAGCACCTGCTGCCGCGACGGTTGTCGTCTCGCCCGCGTCGGCGGCTCCGGGCGCGAACCCGGCATTGTCGGCGGCGGTCTTCACACCCGGCCGTGAGATCGGACTGACCGGAACACAGAACACTCGTACTCTCGACGGCTACCGAGGGCTCGGCGGCAAGCACGTCGACGACCTCGTCTTGCGCAGCGACAATCTCTCGAAGATCACCGCAGCCGATACGCGCAAGCTCACCAAGCGTCACGTCACGACCATCGTCGATCTGCGCACTGGACTCGAGAAGCGTTTCCAGGCCAACCGACCCGTTCCCGGCGCCCGCACGGTGAACGCCGACGTCCTCGGCGGACTGCCGCCGATCGCTCTCGTCGACCTGAAGCAGGCCTACGCGGCTTTTGTCACCGACAAGCAGGCCCGCACCGAGATCCGCCGTGCGCTCCTCGCGATCAAATCGACGGCCGCACATGGACAGACGACGCTGTTCCACTGCTCAGCGGGCAAGGACCGCACCGGCTGGGTGTCCGCGACGCTGCTCACGATCCTCGGCGTCGACCGCGGAACCATCAAGGCCGACTTCCTCGCGTCGAACCGATTCCGTCACGCATCGCCGAACGACGTCCTCAACGGTGTCAACATCGGTCTGCTGAACACATCCTTCGCGGCGGCGAACCGCAAGTACGGCTCGATGGACGGCTACATCCGCAAGGGTCTGCGCCTGACCGACGCCGACATCAACTCTCTCCGCGCCAGCCTCCTGCGCTGACCGGACCGTCCATTCGACTCGCTCCGCTCGCTCAAGGAGCAGTGGGAAGCACGTTGGCCCACTGCTCCTTGAGCGAGCTTGGTCCTACTGCTCCTTGAGCGAGCTTTGTCCTACTGCTCCTTGAGCGAGCTTGCGAGTCGAAAGGCCCGCGACCCAACTGAACTCAGCCGCGTACGACAGCCCCGAGCTTGGTGTATGTGTCTTCCCAGCCGTGGACGTGGACCGAGTCGATGCCGAGGTCGGCGACGGGGCGGTCGTTGCCGCCGTCGTCGAGGCGGTCGCCGAAGAAGAGAATGTCGTCGATGCCCAGCCCGAGAATCTCCATGAGACGACGCGCGCCGAACGCCTTGTCGATGCCCTTCGCGGTGATGTCGACGGACGTCGACCCCCCGCTGCGGACTTCGAGTTCGGGCAGGCGCGCCGCGGCGTAAGCGCGCAGCGACTCCTTCTTGCGGCCGTCCGGATCCCATGCCGCCTTCGCGTCGACAGGGGCCGACTGGCCGAGCGCGGAGAAGGTGACCTGGCTGCCGCGGTCTTCGAGGATCGGGCCCCACGTCTTGGACTCCCACAGACCGAGTTCGCGAGCCCCCTCTTCGACGACTGCCATTGCGAGCGACTTCTGCTCCTCGGAGAGGTCTTCGGCGTAGACGGTCTCCCAGTCGTCGCCTGACCAGCGGACGTAGCGGGTGCCGTTGGTGGGCATCAGGTGCAGGTTCGCTTTGTCGGGGAAGTCGCCGAGTCGGTCGAGGACCTGTGACTGGAACTGGCCGTATTGTCCGCCGGAGATGATGCATCCCAGGCTCGTCGCCAGCAGTTCGCGGAACAGTTCGACCATCTCGTCGCTCATCGCAGTCTTCGACGGCGCGAGCGTGTCGTCGAGATCGAACATGACGAGCTTGTACGACTTACCGTCGCGAGTGACTCCATCAACCATGGCTGGGACTTTACTGGCCGGTACCGCCGATCACCCATTCGAACGCCGATGCCTTCGACCGAGCTCCCTGCGCCGTCTTCGATCGCGAGGTCTCCCCGAGTTCGGCGAGCAACGTCTCGCCTGCTTCGACGAGCATCCCGAGCAGCTTCGGCGTGAGGTAGTCGGGTCGGGTCGCGAACAATAGGTCTTCCGACGACGTGTTGCCGCTCGCTCCCGGGGCGAACGGGCAGCCACCCAGACCGCCGAGTGCGCCGTCGACCATGTGGGCGCCCGCCTCGATCGCGGCGAGCGAGTTCGCGACGCCCATCCCCCATGTGTCGTGGCCGTGGAAGACCAGGCGTCGCCCTGCGGCGTCGACTGTCCGAAAGAGGTCGGACACCTGTGCCGGGTGCGCTTGGCCGAGCGTGTCGGCGAGGACGATGTCGTCGGCCTCCACCGTGCGCGGATCGGCGACGATGCCCCGTACTCGGGCGGGATCGACAGGCCCGTCGAACGGGCACGTGAACGCCGTCGCGATGCACAACTGGATACGTCCACCCGCTTCGCGGATCATGTCGATCGCCCGTGGCATCGCGGCGACGCTGTCCTCCGTCAGGCGACCGATGTTCGCCTTGTTGTGGGCGTCGGACGCCGAGAAACAGTACTGCACATTGCGCGCTCCCGCAGCGATCGCCTTCTCCACATGTCGAGGCGTCGCGACCCAGATCCAGCAGCGTTCGAGCTCCTCCGGCGTGAGCTCGGCGACGACGTCGAGCGATCCGGCCATCGGCGGCACCAGATCGGGCCGGGCCATCGACCCGATCTCCAGTTCTGGCACTCCCGCGGCCAACAACGTCCGCGCCAGATCGACACGCGTCTGCACATCGAGCGCCTTACCCGTCAACTGCAAACCGTCACGGAGAGTCACATCGCGCAGGATCGCGTCGTGGAGGGCTGTCATGGGAGCGAGTTTATCGACGCTTCAACCTCGGAGGCCTTTCCGGTCCAGGGGCCGGAGAAGGTCTCCAGAGTTGGCGAGTCATCCATCGCGGAGGAAACGCTCCCGAAGCTCGTCAGTGTGCTCACCGAGGTCGGGCCCGACGGAGCGGATCGGCAACGACTTCTCGCCGAGGACCGGCACGATGCCGGGGAATCCGACGCTGCGCGGGGTGTCTCCCCCGGTGTCGACGTCGAAGTGCTGCACCATGTTCCGCGCTTGGTACTGCTCATCGGCGACGATGTCCGCGGCGGTGTAGATCGGCCCGGCGGGAACACCCGCGTCGTCGAGTATTGCAAGCACATCCGCGCGGGGCAGGGTCCCGGTCCACGCGCCGATCGCGTCGTCGACCTCGTCGCGACGCCGCCAGCGCCCGTCGTTCGTCGACAGGTCGGGGTCGTCGGCGAGATCGGGGCGACCGATGGCCCGCATGTAGCGTCCGAAGATCGCGTCGGCGTTGCCGGAGATCACCACGGACAGTCCGTCGCCGCAGGTGTAGCCGTTGGACGGCGCGATGCCCTCCATCCGGCCGCCGGTCCGCTCGCGCGTGACGCCGTACGCGCCGAGGTCGGGCACCAGCGACTCCATCATCGAGAAGATCGCCTCGTTGAGCGCGACGTCGACGATCCTGTCCTCCAGCGGCAACGGCTCGTCTGACTCGTCACGGCGACGCAGTTGTTCGTACAGGGCCATGACCGCGCCGAACGCGCCGTACAGTCCTGCGATCGAATCGCCGATGGACACTCCGACGCGCACGGGTGGTCGGTCGGGATCTCCGACGAGTTCCCGGAATCCGCCGTACGCCTCGGCGACGGCGGCGAAGCCCGGCCGTTCGGCGTAGGGTCCGGTCTGGCCGAACGCCGAGATCCGCACGAAGATCAGATTCGGATTGGCCTCGCTGAGCTCCGCGGGACCGAGCCCCCACTTCTCGATCGTCCCGGGCCGGAAGTTCTCGAGGACGACGTCGCAGTGCGCGGCGAGCGCACGCACGTCGTCGCGCCCCGCATCGGTTCGCAAGTCGAGGACGATGGACTTCTTGTTTCGGTTGATCGTGCGGAACAGCATCGACGTGTCGCCGTCGTACAGGCGCCAATTGCGCAGTTCGTCGCCGGTCTCGCGTTCCACTTTGATGACCTCGGCACCGAAGTCGGCAAGCATGCGCCCGGCGGTCGGGGCGGCGATGTAGTTGCCGAGTTCGAGGACCCGGACACCGTCCAGCGGCAGTCGGCGAGCCATCAAGCAGGCAACGCGTCGAGAGTGACGATGACGGCGGTGCCCTTGTCACCGATTCTCGCCACGCCCGTGCCGGTGCGGGTTACACCGTCGAGCACGATGCTGATCGGCTCCGGCCCCGGCTGAAAGTTGCGCCACCACGTCTTCTGAGACGGAGCGGCCACCCCGATGACCACGGTGTCGTCGCCTTTGCGCTGGAAAGCGATCGGCAGACTGATCGTCCGTCCGCTCCGACGTCCGGTGTAGGTGATCTCCGTCATCGACGAGCTCAGTTTCGGCCCGATGATCGGGGCCTTCATGATCGGCAGCATCACTGCATTGACGGCCTTGGCCACACGCTGGAAAGTGTTCACACCGAACAGTTTAGGTGCGCCGCCAACTCCCCGCGGGGATGGACGTTCACCTCGTCCAACCCGCGCCACCGGGCCATCGTCTGCAGGTCGACGGCGAGCCGCTGCGCCACCTCTCCCCTGTCGACGTCCGGTTCGACGTGCGATGCGAGGACCTGCAGCACCCGGGCCGCACGATCTGCTTTCAGGTCGACTCGCGCGACGACCCGGTCGTCCATGAGGTACGGCAGAACGTAGTAGCCGTGCACCCGTTTGGCTTCGGGCACGTAGATCTCGATGCGGTAGTGGAAGTCGAAGAGTCGCTCGGTGCGCGGCCGGAAGAACACGAGCGGGTCGAACGGCGACAGCAGTGTGCTGCGACGCACCGACCGCGGGGTTCGCGCATCTCGATGCAGGTAGGCGGTGTCGCGCCAGCCGTCCACGGAGGTCTCGGTCACGACTCCGTCGTCGACGAGGTCCGGGAGGACGGCGCGCACCTGAGCGGTGGTCATCCGGTAATAGTCGGCGAGATCAGCGACTGTTGCGACACCGTGCGCGGCCGCAGCCTGTGCGACCAACGCGCGATGCGCGTCGTGCCGAGGAATCTCGAGTCCCGCACGCTCGTCTCCGACGATGCGTTCGGCGAGGTCGTAGTGTCGGACGAAGTTGGCGTTGCGTGTCGCTGACAGGTCGCCGGATGCGAACATCGCTTCGCAGACGTGCTTCACATCGCCGCGGTCCCACCAACTTCCGGCTGCCGCCGACGGACGTTCGATGCCCAGCGCGCCCTCGATCTGCCGTGGCGTCGACGCTCCCTGCGCGACGATCACCGCGCGGATGTCCGCCGCGAGCTCGCCGTTGCGTCGCATCACGTCGCGCGTGTAGCGGTACCGACCGTCTCGATAGTCGTCCATCCGCCAACGCATCAACGGCCAGTCGTCGATCGGAATCAACGCGGCCTCGTGAGCCCAGTACTCGGCGTACAGGCGCGGCGACCGTTTCGTGTCCGACCAGGCGGCACGATCGAGGAGTCCCTCGTCGTACGGCCCGATCCGGCTGAACGTCGGCATGTAGTGCGCGCGGGCGAGGATGTTCACCGAATCGATCTGCAGGAACCGAGTGCGGCCGACGACCCGCTTCAGGTGGCTGCGAGTCGGCTCGCCCGACGGCATCGGGTCGGTGAATCCCTGGGCGGCGAGTGCGATGCGCCTGGCCTGGGGCAACGAGATATCGGCTGTCACCGCATGTCCTTCAGTACAAGCGGCAGTCCCACCGAGAGGAGCGTGACCCGGTCGCACACTTCCGCCACCCGTTGATTGAGTCGTCCGAGGTCGTCGACGAACGCCCTGGAGTGCGGGTCTGTGGGCACCACACCCGCTCCGATCTCGTTGGAGATCACGACTACTCGTCCGGGCGGCCCGTCGAGAACAGTCACAAGCTCGTCGAGCGCGGATTCTCGATTGAGAGGACGCTCTGCGCCGTAGTGCAGGTTGGCCAGCCACATGGTGAGGCAGTCGACGATGACGACGGTTCGGTCGGTTGCGTGGCGTCGGATCGCGGCTGCGAGATCGTACGGTTCCTCGACGGTCGTCCATTCGGTCGGTCGGTCGGCGCGATGGCGTGCGATCCGCGCTCGGATCTCCGCATCGCCCGCGACGGCCGTGGCGAGCACGATCACCCGATCGCCCGACTCGGCCGCCAGCGTCGACGCATGCCTGCTCTTGCCCGAACGGGCCGCACCGACGAGGAACTCGCTGGTCACGGCAGTGGTCGTCGTCGATAGTCGACGAATCGGTACAGCGTGCCGGTCTTCGAGTACAGCCAGTCCCCCGTCGACTCGGCCTGCCAGATGTCGAGGTCGATCTCGGGTGCGAACGCGTCCGCGCCCTCGACGTGCAGATCGATTTCGGTGACCCGGAGGTGCGTCGCGACGGCCATCGCCGCCGCGTAGATCTCGCCGCCGCCGATCACCGATGCGACACCGTCGACCAGATCGAGGGCTTCCTGCAGACCGGCGACCACCTCGGCGCCCGGAGCGTCGAACGCGCTGTTCCTGGTGACGACCACGTTGCGTCTGCCGGGCAGCGGGCGGAACGACGCCGGTAGCGACTCCCACGTCTTGCGGCCCATGATCACGGCGCCGGCGCCGGTGAGCGCCTTGAAGCGGGCCATGTCCTCGGGGACGCGCCACGGGATGGTGTTGGCTTTGCCGATCGCTCCGACACGGTCCTGTGCCCAGACGAGTGCGACGGTCATCAGCGCTCCGATCGTGCGGACACGCGGAAGATGCGGATCAGACCGATCAGCACCGCGCCCATCATGACGGTGAAGCCGGTCGCCAGGACGATCCCGCCGCCGATCTCGTGAACGGCGAGACCGATGCCTGCGTACAGCAGGGAGAGCCCGACCCCCATGAACACGAGCATCGTCTCGCCTTCGCGGTACAACGCCTGCGCGTTGTCCTCGGTGACTCGAACCGGCAGGTTGAACAGTTGCGGCTTTCGCGCGAGGTACGGGAACAGTGCGCCGATCACTGTGAAGATCGCCGCCAGGATGAGCACAGACCACCGCGGGCCGAACGAGTCCGCTTCTCCCACACCGTTGAAATGCGTCGGCACTTCGTCGGGCAGCGACGGATAGGTCGCCAGGAGGACAATGGTGACGATGCCTGTCACGGCGGGGCCCATCCACCGGGCTGCGCTGGTGATCGGACCCGTCCGGTAGTCCGGAGCAGGCCGTATCTGCCTACGGATGCCGACCACGTCAGACCGCCACCGGAGCTTTGATCGCCGGATGCGGCGTGTAGTCGACCACGGCGATGTCGTCGAACTCGTAGTCGAAGATCGATGCGGCCTTCCGCAATTCGAGACGTGGGTAGGCGAACGGCTCGCGCGACAGCTGCTCGGTGACCTGCTCCACGTGGTTGTCGTAGATGTGGCAGTCGCCGCCTGTCCAGATGAAGTCCCCGACGTCCAGTCCCGCCTGCTGCGCCATCATGTGCGTGAGCAGCGCGTACGACGCGATGTTGAACGGAACTCCGAGGAACAGGTCGGCACTGCGCTGATACAGCTGGCACGACAGTTTCCCGTCGGCGACATAGAACTGGAAGAACGCGTGGCACGGCGGAAGCGCCATCTGCGGGATCTCACCGACGTTCCACGCAGACACGATGTTGCGTCGCGAGTCCGGGTTGGCCGTCAACGTGTCGAGGGCGGTCTGGATCTGGTCGACGTGCTCACCCGACGGGGTGGGCCAGTTGCGCCACTGCACGCCGTACACCGGCCCGAGTTCGCCGTCCGCGTCGGCCCACTCGTCCCAGATGGTGACTCCGTGCTCCTGAAGCCAGCCGACATTCGAGTCGCCGCGCAGGAACCACAGCAGTTCATAGACGATCGACTTGAGATGGACCTTCTTCGTCGTGATGAGCGGGAAGCCCTCCGACAGGTCGAACCTCATCTGATGCCCGAACACGCTCCTGGTCCCGGTACCGGTTCGGTCCGCCTTCGGCGTGCCTGTCTCCAGGACCAGTTTCAGCAGGTCCTCGTACGGTGTGGGGATCGGCGTGCTCACGCTCCCGAGTGTAGCGATGCGACCCAGCCGACGTGATCCGCCCGTGTTCTGCAAATCCGACTCTGCGGTGCAGCGGCTCCCACTCGGCAGTACGCTCCCCGACGAGCATCCATCAGACGCCGCGAATAACGTAAATCAGAAGCAGCACAGCGACCGGATTCAAGGCCGTCGGTACAACGCTGATCGGCGTCGCTGTCGTGTTGCTAACGATGGGTTTCACAATCGAAAGGCGGGGGAGCGTTCTTCGCCGACGAGGCTCGCGAGATGACAAGCACACCCTGTGCTTTCGGCTTGAGCGGTGATTGTCATGCTGTGCGGCGAGCTGTCACAGGGAAGTCGGCTGAAAGTGTGAGGCCCGCAGCACCCGGCCGGTCGGTCACTTTGTCGCTGAATTGAACATCTCGTGGGTGGGACGTCGAGCTGGCCCGGCCCGACTGAGTGCGGTGAGGTGAACTACCTAGATGGCCGGTGTCGGCACCTTCACCTAGAGTCGTACCTGTCGGCTTCCCGGCCGCTCATCTGCGGACCGGGGTTCACACTCGGTCCCGGCCCAGACGTGAAGCGGCGACGCGCAAGGAGTTGGGAGCCACAGTGCCTGAAGCAACACCCCAGGATGCGGCGGAGACCGAGGACTGCACGGTCGGCCACGATCCTTTTCCGGAGCGCGCGGTAGACCCCGCCTCAGGGTCTCCTACGCCGGCCTCCGGGCGCACGGCGCCCGCTCTCGCGTCGTTAGCGCCGAAATTTGTCGAGTCTCAGCACCAGTCCTACCTGGAGCGGCTGACGGCTGCCTTGGATGATGATCGGAACCGCAACATCGCGCTCACCGGTCGGTATGGGGCCGGCAAGTCAAGCATTCTGGGTAAGTACGTCGAGGAGCACTCAGACACCACGCTGCGCCTGGCGATCTCCTCACTCGGCCCGAGCGACGAAGGCACGTCGCTGACAAACCGAATCCAGAAGGAGGTCGTGAAGCAACTCGTCTACAGCGCCGAACCGTCCACACTTAAGCGGTCGCAGTTCCGGTGCCCCGTCGAGCTGTCGTGGGGCAGGGCGACGTGGCAGGCTGGCGCTGTGCTGGCACCTCTGGCGGCGCTGCTGGTGCTGATGGGGTGGTTGCCGACCCCCGAGGTCGCACAGTCAGCCCACTCGTTCCTCCGGGGCCTGGTGTGGCTGGTGTTGGCTGGCATCGTGCTGGCTGCGGCCGCAGGCGTGCGGATGCTGACCCACGAGAAGTTCTTCGTCTCCGACATCTCGGCCGGGGGCGCCACAGTGAAACTGTCGGAAAAGAAGCTCACCTACTTCGACCAGTACCTCGACCTGATCGTGAACTACTTCGACTCTGAGAACATCGACATCGTCATCTTCGAAGACCTCGACCGGTTCGACGACCCGCAGATCTTCGAGGCTCTTCGGGAGCTGAACACGCTGCTGAATGGACCCAAGCGCGGCAAGGCCCGGTCCGGACGGCCACTGCGGTTCGTGTACGCGGTCCGCGACAGCCTGTTCGAGAAGCTCGGTGCCGAGCAGGACCGCGTCGGCCAGACCGACGCCGCCACGACGGCTGCAGACGCGAGCATGCGAGCCGCTCGTCGTGACGACGCCGTAACCGCGGAGACAGCCAGGGCAAACCGGACCAAGTTCTTCGAGGTCGTGGTCCCTGTCGTGCCGTTCATCTCGCATCGCAACGCCCGCGACCTGCTGAAGGGCCTGCTCGACGATGTCGGCGTGAGGATCGAGCGTTCTCTCGTCGACCTTGTGGCCCGCCACTGCACCGACATGCGGCTGCTGCTCAACATGGTCAACGAGTACCTGGTGTTCGCCGAGCGACTCCTGCATAGCGAGAAGCGCGCGCCGGAGCTGGACGAGACGAAACTGTTCGCGCTCGTGGCGTACAAGAACTTCCACATGGCTGACTTCGAGAACATAGCGCGCCGCACCAGCGCCCTGGACGTCCTCTACGACGACCGACGCGGCATCATCCGCCTCGGCGTCGAGCGGCTCGAGAACGAGAAGCGCGCTGTGCTCAAGGAGGGCGCGCGACCTACGTCCGTCCGGCCGTTCATTCGAGAGATGGCCAAGCGACTCAACGCTGTGGCAAGCATGCTGCGGGACCAACAGGGGTCGACCGACGGTGAGGTGAGGTACCGAGTCGGCGACGAAGACTACCCGATGTCGGCCGCCGCAACGGCTGTGTTCTGGGACCACGCGCTCGACACTGCAAATATCACAATGATGGTTCGCCGGCGTGGCTACGGAGATGTGTCAATCGCTTCGCTGAACCAGGACGGGCTGAAGAATCTCTACCCGGAGCTGCTAGAGGGCCGGTGGGAGAAACGGAACGAGAAGGCAGCGCAGATCGAGGCAGCGAGGATCAACGCCCAGATAGCCGCTCTCAGGGGTGCCGACTTCCGCGGCGTCATCGATTCCACGGTCAGCTATACAATGCCCCAGCCCCTGGCCGGGACAGGCGGCCCCGGCACCGTCGACTGGCAAGCCGCCGCAGACGGCGACACCTCGACCGAGGCAGTGACGATGGCGGATCGTGTGCACGAACTTCTCGACTCCGAGCTCGCGCGCGACCTGGTCCGCGGCGGTCACATCGACCCGAACTACAGCGTGTACGCCGCCCAGTTCTACGGCAACTTCGCCGGTATCGACGTCCACACGTTCCTCATCCAGACCGAACAGACAAACGGCACCGATATCGACCACAAGTTTCGCAGTCCGAACGCCGTCCAGAACCTGCTCGCCGAAGCCAGCGCCGACTTCACTGCTTCGGTCAGTGCGTTCAACACCGACGTCGTCGACTGGTTGCTCGCCGCCGACCACGGCGGCGCCAACGACGTGGTCGAACATCTGGTGCGGGTGCACGACACAAGCGATATCGCACAGCGGTTCATGGCCACCTACCTGACCTCTGGGAAGGCACGAACCGAGTTCGTAGCCCGGCTCGCGCACGAGGGGTGGCGGCCCGTCTTCACCCACCTGGTCACCAGCACCGACGTGCCCGACGACGTCCGCGTCGAACTCGTCGACGTAGCGCTGCGCGCTACCACCGCTAAGACCATCAGCGCGTTTGACACCCCCGCCGACGTCGCGCACTTCGTGCTTGGCCACTACCAGCAGATGCCGGCCTACACCGACCCTCAGGACGCAGGAGTCGCAGACGCCGCAGTCGCGATGCTCGTGCGGTGCGACGTGTGCCTGTCCGATCTGAACGGGCTCCACAAAGACGTGCTCCACCGTGTCGTGAAGTCGGACCTGTACGAGCTCAGCGCCGAGAACTTACGCCTTGCCGCGAGCATCGAAGGCCCCGTGGCGCTAGACCAGCTCCTCGATGCGGCCCCGGACACCGTCTACAGCTACTGCTTGCGCAACCCCCATGAGTATCTCGCCCTGATCGCCGCCGACGACGCCACAGACGCCGCCATCACCCACGAGGCGACGCTCGTCAACGTGCTGAACACCGACGAGGCGGCCGATTGGCCCTCGGAGCAGCTGGCGGCAGTACTCGGCGGCACCGCGACCCCGGCCACCCTCAGCGACCTCGAGGCGGCACCACCAGCGACTTGGGAGTCGCTGGCCGGAGCCCAGCTCTTCCATGCCACCGCGGCGAACGTCGAGGTGTACCTGGACCAGGTCGGCAGCATCGACACCAAGCTCAGTGAGCTGCTGACCGCCGCCGGCGCCTTCACCGTCGACACTTCCGGATTGGAGTCCGCCAACGAAGCGGAGGCAGGCGCTGAGGAACAGACGTCTTCGGACGTCCGTAAACTCGCGGTCGCTGTGCTGAACGCCCGCGTCGAGATCCCCTCGACCGAGATGCGTGTGCAACTCGCAAAGAGCCTGGACGGCCTCCAGACACACCTTACGGCGACCGACATCGCCGCTGAGAATAGCGATCTGTTCGCCCGGCTCCTGGACGCCCGACTGCTTGCCGACGATGCCAACACGTTCGATCACCTCGCGACCGGCGGCTGGCACGCCATCAGGACCGGCATCGACGCATCTGCGAACGTGGCGACGTTCCTGGCCCCCACACACGTCGTCGGCGCCGTCGGCGACGTCCTCAAAGACCGAAGTACTGCCGACAAGGTCGGTCACCGCATCCTGAAAGAACTGGACTCGTTCGTCTCGGACGAGAACGCATACACCTGGGCCCAGGTCGCCCAATACGCGCTGCGAACCCACAACGTCTTGGCGTGGTCGCAGTTGCAGCGGCTAGCAGCGATCCGTGCTATTCCAGCGCGGCAGACAATGCAGCTCATCAGCTTCGCCGACCCGCAGCCGGCGGACGTACCGGAGGTCCTCGCCGTCCTGTCGAATCTCGAGAGCCCGTGGTGTTACCCGGCAACTCGCGAGGTCGCGAAGTTCGACGCACCCGATGAGGAGCCAGCCATCTCTGTGCTCCAATTCCTGGCGTCACAGAACGTGCTCAAGGTCAACAGGCCTAAGCTCACCGGAATGCGCACCGTCACACTCCTGTAGGACTTCGAACTCGCCCATGCGCGCCGGCAGGACCAATTCGGCCGGGACGCGGCAACCGAAGACCTACCTGTCCGGACAGCGTCGACGATCGAATCCAAGCCCCGGTTGGTGGCGAACTGTTGGGGCTCGATCACCGGACTCTTGCACCAGCTCTACACCGATGGCAAGATCTCGCAGCCCGACGTCGACCACGCACCGTTCCTGCCCCTCGACGGCACCGACGCGCGAGCGTTCGCACTCGCCAACATCAGAAGCGGTGCGACGCCGGGCACCGTAGGGATCACCCCGGCAGGCGTGAGGGCCTGACCTGTCGGTACGCCACAGTACGATCGGTGCGTGTTCACCCTGACTGTCGTTTCAGCCGTCGCCGCCGTGGTCGCCGCGATCGCTGGCATGCTCGGGTACCTCCAGGCCCGCCCCACCTCCCCGTTTCGCACCGAGCGGATCGACGACGACACGATCGTACTAATCCGCACTCGACATCCACAGGTCGCCATCTTCGGGGTCTATGTCCTGGGTGTGCGTCCTTTGGTTTCCGTCGACATGGCCGCGACCACCAGCAATCGCAGGTTGAAACGCCCCGGCGAGTTACTTCTGAATGTGAGCGGAATTCCGCTCGGCAACAACCTCATCGTGAGGTACCGGCGCGAGTGGCGCGGTGGCAGTGCGGGCACGGCCGACAGCTCCAACCCAGTAGGGCGCACGCAAATGTGGGGTCGGACGCTGCGTTAGCTGTCCTGCCCCCCTCGATATCGGGGTGGGTGTACTCGGCATCGACGCTAGCGCGCTTCACGTCCATGACCTTGAGCAGTTCGCCCTTCGGTCCGTAGAGCTTTGTGCGCACCCGCCACCCCTCGGGCGGCTCGTAGTCCTCGTACTCGGGCGGCTGCTCGCGAATCCGCCTGCGGCCCCACTCGATCAGGCCATTGATCGTGGCCTTCGCCAGCTCCACCGTCAGACCGCCGCCAACTCCGACGAGATACGCGGTGAGAATGTCGAGGGGTGGCGCTCCCATGCCGCCAAGCTCGCGATAGACAAGCTGAGTCTCGACGTCTTGCGATCGCAGCACCTCGGGCAGAGACTCCAGCGCCTCGCGGTGGTGGGGTTCGAGGTAGTCAGTGCGTGCGCGTACCTCGATGAGAACCGAGGGCGGGGGCGAGGGCGGTGTAGTCACCGTCGAACTGTATCTGCGTGCGCTGACAGACACACCCTAATCGACACACCGCCCCCGGTGGCAGATCGGGCACTAGGAGCGGTGCGGAGGTCAATCCAGTTTCACGAACGACGGCCTCGGCGCAACGACGGGGGTCCTCTTCTCGTTGATGCTCAGCCACGCGGGTGGCTCCACCGACATCAGTTTCTTGTCCACCGTGATTAGGTTCTGCTGGGCGGCGTCGTTGAGGGCTTCCAGAATCTCGATCACCTTGACGGTCTCGAACTTCTCCAACTGCTTCTGGATCTTCTGCGCTTTCGCGCTCGGCTTGTAGTAGTAGGGCGCACGGTCGTGCCGACCAGCAGTCAAGATCGCCTCGGCCACTGCCTCATACGCGTCATTGAATAACCCCATAAACCCATCTGGATCTGGCAACGCGACAAGGTGAAGCGACTTCCACCGCTGGTAGCCGGGCCTCAGATCCACGGCCTGTGGCACTATCGCCACGCGTAGCCCCTTCCCGTCCTCAAGCTGGTGCCAGTTGCTCTTGATCGTCGCAGCAGCGAAACGAGATTTGTCAGCCCCGCTCAGAAACAGGTCGGTCTTCCAGACCTTCTTGATCCTGTCCCTTAGAAACGGCTCTCCCGATACTCCGCGCGCAGCCACGGGAATCCACGAGTCGAAGGCGAAAGGCCGACCAGAACCGTCTGGGAGCAGAACTGCGTCGCCACTCGCGTTGCTGACAACCGCCTCAGTGAACCCAAGGTGCCGGGCACGCTCGTGCCCGAACATCAGCGACGTAGGCATATCGATCCCCGCGAACGACTTCGGGCTCACCTTCTTGAGCGCCTCTGAGACCAGGTCGACCACGCGCGGTTCACCGCCGACGATCGCTTCATGCACCGCCCACTCGAACCCGTCACCGCGCGCACCCTTGTCGCGATGGAGCCTCGCGACCTTGGACAACTGGCGGAACGTCACGTCCACCCGGTCGCAGTTGAGGTCTTCGAGGTCCGAATGGGAGAGTTCGTCGAAGTGGGCTCTCAACACTGATCGAGATACCGCGTATAGCGCTCGCCCATACTCATCAACCGGTTCACTCTGATTGAGGAATGTCACCTCGGCCATCGGCTATCTCTCCAAACTCCAGTTGCGCGACCGAGCAGCCTGCCCTGGTCATCGGGCAGATTCTAATTGCTCAGGCCGACAACGTGACCGTTGCACCGGCGAGCCGCCTAACCTGCCGCCCGTCACTGCTCCATCAGCCCGGCGGCGACCGTCGCGCCCAGCTCCCAGCACGCCTCCAGCACCGACTTGTCGGGCTTGTTCGCGGCGATGACGTACTCGGCGGCCTTCTCCCAGCCGAGCCCGGCGGTGATCCGGTCGACGGCGTTCTCGGCGCCCTCGGTCCCCTCGTTGCCGTGCAGGTACAGCCCGAACGGGCGGCCCCGCGTGGAGTCGAGTATCTGGTAGTACGAGCAATCGAAGGCGTGCTTGAGAGCACCTGAAATCGACCCGAGGTTCGCCGGGCTTCCGAGCACGTAGCCGTCTGCGTCGAGGAAGTCGCTCGTCGACACCGATAGCGCCGCGCGGCGCACCACTTCGACGCCCTCGATCTCGGGGTCGGTCGCACCGCTCACCACTGCCTCGAACATCGCCTGGCAGTGCGGCGAGGGAGTGTGGTGGATGATCAGCAAGCGCTTCATGCCGCCGACCTCCAAGAACACGTAATAGCGGGGCTTTCGCAACTCAAATGCTTAAGAGCACCACTCATGTACCCGAGGTTTGCCGGCGTCCCGAGAAGGTATCCGTCGGCGTCGAGCACCTCGGCGGGCGACACAGAGAGCGCAGCGCGCCGCACCACGTCGACACCTACGATCTCGGAGTCGGTTGCGCCCGCGACGACGGCCTCGAACATCTCCTGGCAGTGCGGCGACGGCGCGTGGTGGACGATCAGCAGGCGGGCCATGTGGTCAGAGTGCCGGAGGGCCTTTCGACTCGCAAGCTCGCTCAAGGAGCAGCGGGGCAAGCTCGCTCAAGGAGCAGCGGGGCAAGCTCGCTCAAGAAGCAGAGGCGAGCTTGTTGAGGTGCAGGGTCGAACTCGCTCAAGGAGCAGGCGAGCTGGCTCAGGGAGCGGGGGTGGACTTGGCAACGCGGTATTGGCCCGCGGCCCGCTTCATCATCTCGCGGGCGCGGGAGCGGTCGCCCGCGTAGTCGTAGGCGCGGGCGATGCGGTAGGTGCGGACCCAGTCGGACGGGTCCGCTTCCCACTCGTCCTTGACCTGGGCGAACAGCTCATCGGCGGCGTCGCGTTCGATGCGGCCCGACGCGCGTCGCGGCAGGTCGTCGACGTCGAGTTCGCGTCCGAGGTCGGCGACGGCGGCAGCCATGCGCTGGTGTTCGATTCCCGACTTGAGCGTCGCGACGATCATCCACACGCCGAGCAGCGGGAGGATGAACACGCCGACGCCCAAACCGATCGAGACCGCGGTCCCCTCCCCGATCAGATTCACCGCCATTCGTCCGAGGATCACGAAGTAGACGCACATCGCGATGACGAGGAAGGCAATCATCGCCACGATCGGACGGGAGTCCGGCTTACGTGCAGACACGCGCGTCACAGATCCATCAGGTGCTCGAGGCCGACCGTGAGGCCGGGGCGCGAGCCGATCTCGCGGACGCCCAGGAGAACACCGGGGACGAACGAGTTGCGGTCGATCGAGTCGTGGCGAATGGTCAGCGTCTCCCCCTGGGTGCCGAACAGCACTTCCTGATGGGCGACGAGTCCGGCCAGGCGGATCGAATGAACGCGGACACCGTCGACGTCTGCGCCGCGCGCCTCCTCGATGCCCGTCGACGTCGCGTCCGGCGACGGTCCGAGCCCTGCTTCGGCGCGAGCCGCGGCGATCAGCTGGGCCGTTCGCCCTGCGGTGCCGGACGGCGCATCCGCCTTGTGCGGGTGGTGGAGTTCGACGACCTCGACCGAGTCGAAGAAGCGTGCGGCCTGCTGCGCGAAATGCATCGACAGGACTGCGCCGATCGCGAAGTTCGGTGCGATCAACACGCCACTGCGCGGATTCGCACCCAGCCACTCGGTGACCGTCGCGAGGCGCTCCGACGTGAACCCGGTGGTGCCGACGACCGCGTGGATCCCGTTGTCGATCAAGAACTTCAGATTGTCCATCACCGCGTCGGGGTGGGTGAAGTCGACGACGACCGACGTCTCCGAGTCGACGAAGGCCTGCAGGGAGTCGCCCTTGTCGACGCCGACGGTGAACACGGCGTCGGAGGAGCCTTCAACACCTTCGATGATGGCCTTGCCGACCTTGCCGTTGCTGCCGAGTACACCCGTGCGGATGCCGTTGCCCATGAGCGGAGCCTCTCTTGTCGCGGATCTCCCGTCCAGTCTAGAAGCACGTACTCGGCCACATCCGACGAGGATTCTTGATCGATCGATCGAATGAGGCTAGGGTCACAGAATCGCTTGACTAGTACGCGTTTCACTTTCGAGGAGACTCATGTCTGACATCTCTCGCCGCTCACTCCTGCAGGCAGCCGCCGTCGGTGCGACCGCGACCGCCGCAGCAGCCACGATCGGCGGAGTCGCCGTCAGCCAGGCCGGGCCGGCAGCCGCTGCCACCGGATACCTCGTCGGCGCGGGCAAGGGCGACATGACCGGCGCCATCGCGGGCCAGGGAATGATGGGCTACTCCGACGCCGAGCAGGTGGCGAAAGGCCTACTCGGTCGGACCTGGGCACGCGCCTACGTCATCGCCGACGCGGCCACCGGCAAGCGTGTCCTGTTCATCACCGCCGACATCGCATGCATCTTCACCTCGCACCACAACCTCCTGCTCGCCGAACTCGCCAAGCGTTACGGCGACACGTACAACGTGCACAACGTGAACATCAACGCGACGCACAACCACAACTCGTGCGGCGGCACGTCGTGGGATTACGCATACGTGCTGGCGGCGATGGGTCACCGCAGCAATTCCTTGAAGGCCGAACTCGCCGGCTTGCTCGACGCCGTCGACGAAGCTCACCGCAGCCTCGGCCCCGGAACCGTCGAACTCGGCCATGACGAGCTGCACAACGCCAGCGCGAACCGGTCGATGCCTGCGTTCAAGCTCAACGCCGCAGAGGACCGTCGCCACTTCCCGGAGAACATCGACCCGCAGGTGACCGCGCTCCGGCTCCGGCGCGGCGGTCAGACCATCGGTGAGATCACCTGGTTCGCCACCCACGGCACGTCGCTGACCGACAACAACTTCCAGATCGGCCCCGACAACAAGGGTTACGCGTCGTACCTCGCCGAACAGCGCAACGCAGGTGTTGTCGCAGCTCACGCGCAGACCAACGCAGGCGACATGACACCGAACCTGTGGCTGCGGAAGATGAACCCGGGCGGGCCCACCGAGGACCATCGCACCAACCGCGTGCTCATCGGCCGCCGCCAGGACGACGCGGGCCAGCGCGCCCTGTCCGGTGCCCGCGCGATGTCGAAGGGCGGCGTCGACACTGCGACCCGCTATCTCAACCTCGACGACCTGCACATCTCGGGTCACTACACCCCCAACGGCAAGTCGACCCGCACGTCGCCCGCCATCATGGGCATGGCCGCGGCCGCGACGAGCATGGAGGACAACAACCGCAGCCAGCTCGCGATCCTGCACGAGGGCATGCGCAACGAGCTCGCAATGGCACTCGGCGCAGGCAAGACACCCACTCCCGCGCAGTGGATGCTCGACGTCCAGGCGCCGAAAGCCGACCTCTTTCCGCTCGGTCTGCTTCCGCCTCGCTCGTGGATCGAGCAGCGCCTGCCGATCCAGTTGATCCGCATCGGCGACCTCGCGCTCGCGGCGATGCCCTCGGAGACGACGATCGTCGCAGGTCTGCGCATTCGCCGCCTCGTCGCCGATGCTCTCGGTATGCCGTTGGAGAACGTCCTTCTCCAGGGCTACTCGAACGGCTACAGCCAGTACACGGTGACGCCTGAGGAGTACTTGGCCCAGCAGTACGAGGGCGGCGAGAGCCTGTTCGGCCGGTGGACGCTGTGCGCGTACATGCAGGAGTTCCATTCGATGGCGCGCTCGATGGCGCGAGGCAGCCGCAAGCCTGCGGGTGCCCGCCCGGCGAACCGTGACGATCTGCAGCCCGATCTCCTCGGCGGTCAACCCGCGGACACACCGATGCCCGGCCGCAAGTTCGGGCAGGTCGTGTCGAAGGTCCCGTCGTCGGCGAAGGTCGGGACGACGGTCTCCGCAAGCTTCTGCGGGGCGTTCCCGTCCAACAAGATCCGCCGCGGCAAAGGCACCAAGGGCTATTTCGCCGTGGAGCGCTTCACCGGCACCGCGTGGACGGTCGCTTTCGACGACGACCACGAGTCGACGGAGATGACCTGGGTCCGACCCGGCGGAAGTGCGTCGGCGTCCAAGGTGACCGTGTCCTGGCACGTGCCGCGCAACACTCCCGCAGGCGACTACCGCATCCGGTACTACGGCGACGTGAAGTCTGCGTCGGGCGGCCTTCGCGAGATCACCGGCACCACGGGTCGCATCAAGGTCAGCTGACCCGTCCCAGATACAGGAGGATCGCGCGCACGCGACGATTCTCCGTCTCGGGAGGCAGATCGAGTTTGGCGAAGATGTTCGCCACATGCTTGGAGACCGCGGCGTCAGACACGACGAGCGACGCCGCAATCTCCGAGTTGCTCGCACCACGAGCCATGAGTTCGAGCACTTCGGATTCACGGGGCGTGAGCCGGTCGAGCGCCGCCGTGGCGAACATGGATGCGACCACCTCCGGATCGACGACCACACCGCCCGCGATCACCGTGTCGACGGCACGCAGGAAGTCCGCGACGCGCCCGACCCGCTCTTTGAGCAGGTAGCCGACCGCTCCCCCGGGTTCGGCGAGCATCGTCCTGGCATACGCTGCGGCGACGTACTGCGACACCACCAGCACCGGCAGTCCGGGTCGGCCTTGCCGAAGCTCAAGCGCTGCGCGCAAGCCGTCGTCACCCGACCCCGGGGGCATGCGCACGTCGGTGATCACCAGGTCGACGTCGCTCACGTCCGCGAGACGCAGTGCGTCGGCATTGTCGACTACGGCGACCACATCGTGGCCTGCACGTTCCAGGATGCGTTGAATACCTTCGGCCAGCAGGATCGAGTCCTCGGCCAGGACGATGCGTTGTGTCACCGTCCGATTGTCCCCGACGCCGTCAGGACGACGACGGGCCGCACCAGTGAAGGACGGTGGGGCCGCCTGTCGGGCTGTCGACGGTGAGAGCGGCTCCAACTGCCTCCGCCCGCTCGACGAGGCCGGCGAGCCCGCTGCCTGCCGAGACGTCCGCACCACCCGCGCCGTCGTCTGTGACGGTCATGGTGACCGTGTCCGCACCGGCGAGGTGAATGGTCACCGTCGACGCCGCCGCGTGCTTGACGGCATTCGTCACCGCTTCGCTAGCCGTGTAGTAGAGCGCCCGCTCCACGGGGCCCGACAGTCGTCGGCCCGGCGTCCATCCGTCGCCCACGCTCACGTGAACGACCACCGGGCCGCCGAGCTCCGCGCACGCCGCCTCGACACCGTGGTCTTCGAGAACCTGCGGATGGATGTCCCGCACCGTGTCCCGCAGAGACGAGAGCGCACGCTCGACGCGCGCCTGAACTGCTTCGACGTCGGTACGGACGGTCGGGTCGTCGTTCATCTGGGCGATCTCTCCCAACTGCATCGCCGCGCCCACCAACTCCTGCTGCGGGCCATCGTGGAGATCCCGCTCGATACGGCGCCGCTCCACCTCGAAAGAGTCGACGAGCACACCACGAGACGACTCCAGCGCTTCGACACGGGCGGCGAGCTCCTCCTGGCGGGGGCCGAGCAGGGCGATCGCGATCGACGCCGTCGCTGCGGCGACACCGGCCCACAGATACAGCGTGATGATCAGGAGCGGGATCGCGATCGGGACAAGCATCCAGGCTTCGGCCGTGCTTTCCACCGTCCAGAACCCGAGTTCGATGGGCATGTCCTGAACGACGAACATCGGCGCGAGGGCGAACATGCCGAGCACAACACCTTCGAGAACGAGGACGAGTGTCAGCACAGGAGTCACCGCGGCCAGCACGAGCGTGTAGACCACCTCGCGCCACGTCGACGCCTCACCGAGTCGGACTCCGATCCGCATCCCGAGGCCACCGTCCACCGGTCGGTGCGGGTCGCCGATCTCGGGCAGCCCGAGCAGTCTCACGCGCTGGCGTTCGATCTTGCCGAGCAGATTCGCCCATGCGGGAACAAACGGCAGCAGCACGATCGCGATGTAGACGAGGATCGTCAGCCAGCCGAGGATCAGCGTGACGCCGGTGTACGTCGCCGCGCGCCACGGCGCGGCGGACAGGAGGTACGTGAGCGGCGATTGCCGCATGCGCTGCCACGGGGCTCCGGGCGACGGTTCGTCCGCGGAGTGGACGGTTCGGTTCATATCGGTGATTGCCATGCCTTGAACGCTATTGACCTGCACAGATGGAGTCACGGGCCTGGTGTGGACAGTTCATGGTAGAGCCAGCACCACCCTCACAGACGGCTCCGGCCCGCGACACGGTGGGTGTCGCGGGCCGGAGCCGTCAGTCCGAGGGATCAGGCGTCAGCCTTCTCCTCCGCCTTCTTGTCGTCTGCCTTGTCCGCGTCGTTGTTGACGGGGATGAGGCTGATCTTGCCGCGCTCGTCGATGTCGGCGATCTCCACCTGGAGCTTGTCACCGACCTTGACGACGTCTTCGACCTTGCCGATGCGCTTGCCGTTGCCCAGCTTGCTGATGTGGACGAGACCGTCGCGGCCCGGCAGCAGCGAGACGAATGCGCCGAAGGCGGCCGTCTTGACGACGGTGCCGAGGAAGCGCTCGCCAACCTTCGGCAGCTGCGGGTTGGCGATGGCGTTGACCTTGTCGATCGCCGCCTGAGCGGACAGGCCGTCGGCTGCGCCGATGAACACGGTGCCGTCGTCCTCGATCGAGATGTTGGCGCCGGTCTCTTCGGTGATGCCGTTGATCGTCTTGCCCTTGGGGCCGATCAGCTCGCCGATCTTGTCCATCGGGATCTTGACGGTGGTGATCCGCGGAGCGTACGGGCTCATCTCGTCGGGCTCGTCGATGGCCTCGGCGAGGACGTCGAGGATGGTGAGGCGGGCCTGCTTGGCCTGGCTCAGCGCACCGGCGAGAACCTTCGAGGGGATGCCGTCGAGCTTGGTGTCGAGCTGGAGGGCCGTCACGAAGTCCTTGGTGCCTGCGACCTTGAAGTCCATGTCGCCGAATGCGTCCTCGGCGCCGAGGATGTCGGTGAGGGCGACGTAGCGGGTCTCGGTCTTGCCATCGATGGTGACCTCGTCGGAGACCAGGCCCATCGCGATGCCTGCGACCGGAGCCTTCAGCGGCACACCGGCGTTGAGCAGCGAGATGGTCGCAGCACAGACCGAACCCATCGACGTCGAACCGTTGGAGCCGAGAGCCTCGGACACCTGGCGAATCGCGTACGGGAACTCCTCGACGCTCGGGAGCACCGGCACGATGGCGCGCTCAGCGAGTGCGCCGTGGCCGATCTCGCGACGCTTCGGCGAGCCGACACGACCGGTCTCACCGGTCGAGTACGGCGGGAAGTTGTAGTGATGCATGTAGCGCTTGCTGGTCTCGGGGCCGAGTGAGTCGACCTGCTGAGCCATCTTGACCATGTCGAGGGTGGTGACACCCATGATCTGGGTCTCGCCGCGCTCGAACAGTGCGCTGCCGTGTGCGCGCGGGATGATCCCGATCTCGGCCGACAGCTCACGGATGTCGGTGATGCCACGGCCGTCGATGCGGAAGTGGTCGGTCAGGATGCGTTGGCGGACGAGCTTCTTGGTCAGCGAGCGGTAGGCTGCGCCGATCTGGCCTTCGCGACCCTCGAAACGCTCGCCGAGTTCGGCGAGGACGTCTGCCTTGAGTGCGTCGGTCGCGTTGTCGCGTTCCTGCTTGCCGGAGATCGCGAGGGCGTCGCCGAGGCGTGCCGATGCGAACTCGGAGACTGCCGCGAAGACGTCGTCGGCGTAGGCCGGGAACAGCGGGAAGTCGCGGGTCTCCTTGGCGGCTGCCGCGGCCAGCTGCTTCTGCGCCTCGCACAGAGCGGCGATGAAGGGCTTCGCGGCCTCGAGGCCTTCTGCGACGACGGTCTCGCTCGGCGCCTGCGCGCCGCCTGCGATGAGTTCGAGGACGTTCTCGGTGGCCTCGGCTTCGACCATCATGATCGCGACGTCGGCGGATGCGCCTTCACCGGCGACGATGCGGCCTGCGACGACCATGTCGAACACGGCGCCTTCGAGCTGCTCGACGGTCGGGAACGCGACCCACTGGCCCGCCTTGTTCTCGTCGGTCGGGATGAGTGCGACGCGGACGCCGCCGACGGGACCGGAGAACGGCAGGCCGGCGATTTGCGTCGACGCGGAAGCAGCGTTGATCGCCACGACGTCGTACAGGTCGTTCGGGTCGAGCGAGAGGATGGTCTCGACGACCTGGATCTCGTTGCGGAGTCCGTCGACGAACGACGGGCGCAACGGACGGTCGATGAGACGGCAGGTGAGGATCGCGTCGGTCGACGGGCGGCCTTCGCGGCGGAAGAACGATCCGGGGATGCGTCCCGCGGCGTACATGCGCTCTTCGACGTCGACGGTCAGCGGGAAGAAGTCGAAATGGTCCTTCGGCGACTTCGAGGCGGTGGTCGTCGAGAGGATCATGGTGCCCTCGTCGAGGTACGCGACGACCGAGCCTGCGGCCTGCAGTGCGAGGCGGCCGGTCTCGAAGCGGATCGTGCGGGTGCCGAACGATCCGTTGTCGATGACAGCGGAGACTTCGGTGATCGAATCGTCGAAGTCGTCGTTGATGACATCAGTCATGAAGTGGATTTTCCTTTGTTTGTGCCGTCGCGATCCACGCGCGGCGAATATGCAGGTGCAGACCCTCCAGCGGCGGGCGCCGTGGCGGGTCTACCGAGATGAGAGTGGGAACGGCCCTACGGTCGTGAACAGCGCACCTCGCGCTGTGAGTAGACGGCCTTCGATCGAAGCGGCCGGATGTGCCCTTGCACTTCCGACAGCCACTACCGAGGACCGATCTGACGTGTCACGACCATTCGTGCGTACCGCACCTTCATCGCACGGACATTCTAGCATTCACCCTGCAAAAACACTTCGAGGCCGCAACCCGTGCGGGTTGCGGCCTCGAAGGCGAAATCACGGCTACGTCAGCGACGCATGCCCAGACGCTCGATCAGCGAGCGGTAGCGGTTGATGTCCACGCCGGCCAAGTACTTCAGCAGGCGACGACGACGACCGACGAGCAGGAGCAGACCACGACGGCTGTGGTGATCGTGCTTGTGCTGCTTGAGGTGCTCGGTGAGATCCTTGATTCGCTTGGTCAGCATCGCGACCTGAGCCTCCGGCGAACCGGTGTCGGTCGGGTGCACGCCGTACTCAGCGAGGATGGCCTTCTTCTCTTCAGTGGTCAATGCCATGAGAGTCTCCTTGATTTCCAGTCCGTGCTCCAGACTTCCCCACCAGGGAAAGGGTGCGCCGCCACGGACCGCAGCCGACACCAGCGGTGTACGTTACCAGGTCACACCTGTTGTGAAGAATCCGATCGGGCGGCGGCACCGCTGACAGAGACGACCGCACTGCAGATCAGAGCAACGACGCTCGCAGCCATCCCGGCGTACAGCCCCCACGCGGCCGATGAATCGACAAACACATTCACGCCGATCCGAGCTTCGCTCTCACGCAATACCGAGTCAGGGTCGAGCCACGACCTCAGCAGCACGACGAAGCCCACCAGCGCAGAAACTGCGCCGATGACGCCCAGAGTGCGACGACAGTAGAACGCCCCCACAGCGAACGCCAGACAAACGGCGACTCCGGTCACGAGCACGGCCCAACCAGCCGGATGAGTCGTGATCAGTTCGTCGCGGTGGACGTAGAAGACACCGAGACCACGCGGTTCGAGCGCCATGTTCGGGGGCCCGTACCACCGCGCCGTGCTCGCGATGATCAGCATGCACCCTGCGGCGACGCCGAGGACTGCTGCAAGCGTGCCGGCGGCTCCGCCGCGGCGTTCCATCTGTCAGTCTTCGGCCGACAGAATCGTTCGCGTGCGGTCGACATCGTCGGCGATCGCGGCGATGAGGGCGTCGATGCCGTCGTACGACTCCATGCCGCGCAGACGACTGACGAAGTCGACGGCGACGTGTTGTCCGTAGAGGTCGGCGTCGACGTCGAGGACGTACGCCTCGACTGTGCGGTTCCGTCCAGAGAACGTCGGGTTGGTTCCGACCGACACCGATGCCGCGTAGCGCTCGCCCACACGGATGTCGTCCGCTTCCTTGTCGCCGAGGACCGTGAACCATGCGGCGTAGACCCCGTCGCCGGGGATGGCGGCATGCTCGGGCGGAGCGACGTTGGCGGTCGGGTATCCGAGGTCGCGGCCGCGGCGCTCACCGTGGACGACGACGCCCTCGACCCGATGCGGGCGGCCGAGCGCTTCTGCGGCCAGCTCGACGTCGCCCGATGCGACGCACGAACGGATGTAGGTGGACGAGTACGTCACTGCGTGCTCACCGAACAGCGACACCGCGGTGACCTCGAATCCGAACCGCTGGCCGAGTTCGCGGAGCTTCGGGACATCGCCGAGCGCCTTGTGGCCGAACGTGAAGTTGTCGCCGACGATCACCTCTGCGGCATGCAACTGCTCGACGAGGACCTCGTGGACGAACTCCTCGGGCGACTGCGCCGCCAACGTCGGGGTGAACGGGATGACGCAGAAGACGTCGATCCCCATCTCCTCCGCGAGGTCCGCACGGCGTCGCAGCGTCGACAGTTGCGGCGGGTGGCTGCCTGGTCGCACCACTTCGGACGGATGCGGGTCGAACGTCATGAGAACGGCGGGCACTCCGCGCTCCGCCGCCGCACGCGTCGCCGCGTTCACCAATTGGGCGTGCCCACGGTGAATACCGTCGAACACGCCGATGGTCACCACACAGCGACCCCATCCGGCAGGTACCTCGTCCAAACCTCGCCAACGCAACACGGGTCTAAGAGTACGACTCGCGCGCGCTATCGGCAGTGCCCGGTGGGTAAGGTTTGGTTCATGCCCGACTCTCGACCGGTCGACGAACTCTCGTCAGTGACCCAGGACTACCTGAAAGTGATCTGGACGTCGCAGGAGTGGTCCGACACCAAGGTGACGACAAAACTGCTGGCCGAGAAGCTGAGCGTGTCCCCGTCCACCGCGTCGGAAGGCATCCGCAAGCTCGCCGATCAGGGCCTTGTGGACCATGCCCCGTATGGTGCGGTGACTCTGACCGACAGCGGCCGTGAGGCCGCAGTCGGCATGGTCCGCCGACATCGACTCCTCGAGACCTTCCTTGTCCGCGAACTCGGGTACGGCTGGGACGAGGTGCACACCGACGCCGAAGTCCTCGAACACGCCGTCTCCGAGCTTCTCCTCCAACGCATCGACGCGAAACTCGGCCATCCCAAGCGCGACCCTCATGGCGACCCGATTCCGGATGCCAACGGAACGGTGCCCTCGTCGGCGTCACTCCAACTCGCCGACCTCGACGTGGACGACGTCGGCACGATCACCCGCATCTCCGACTCCGACCCCGAGATGCTCCGGTACTTCGAAGAGATCGGCATCAGCCTCGACTGTCGAGTGCGGATCACCGAGAAGCGAGCCTTCGCAGGCACGGTGACCGTGTGTGTCGACGACGGCACACCGATCCACCTCGGTGACATCGCCGCCCGCGCGATCTTCCTCGACCGCGCCTGACCCACTCCCAAACTCAGTACTCACAGCGACATCCGAGGGAAGACAGTCCTCGACCGGCGTTCTGGGGACTGAGTTTGGGGAACCCACCTCACCGAGCCCGAAGCGGATAGGGTGCAGGATGTGACCTCTGCCTCAATCGAGCATCCCGTCGTCGAGACCGTGTCCGGCCCCGTCCGCGGCCGATTCGTCCCCACGAGCAACGGTTCGACCGTCGCCGCGTTCCTCGGAATCCCCTACGCCGCAGCACCTGTCGGCGATCTCGCAGTCGCCGCACCGCAGCCTCCCACTGCTTGGACGGCGCTTCGCGACGCCGGTGAGTACGGGCCCGCGGCACCGCAGGTCGGGTATCCGGAGCCGATCGGATCGATCCTGGAGAACGTCATCGCGCCCGGCGACGACTACCTGAACGTCAACGTGTGGACACCCGACACCGACGCGCACGACCTTCCGGTTCTCGTGTGGATCCACGGTGGAGCCTTCACTCGCGGAGCGAATCGGGTCGGCATCTACTCCGGCGACTCCTTCGCCCGCGACGGCGTGGTGTTCGTCGGAATCAACTACCGCCTCGGGGCGCCCGGCTTCGCGTCTGTCGAAGGTGCACCGGAGAACCGTGGACTGCTCGATCAGATCGCCGCCCTCGAATGGGTGCGCGACAATGTCGCCGCGTTCGGCGGCGACCCGTCGCAAGTCACCATCGTCGGTGAATCCGCAGGCGCGATGAGCGTCGCGTCGCTCCTGGCGTCACCGCGCGCCACGGGACTGTTCCAGCGGGCCGTGATGGAGAGCGGCAACGGCGTGGCGGCCGCGACGATCCCCGACGCTCGCAAGGTCAGCGCCAGAATCAGCGAAATCCTCGGCGTGGAACCGACTGCTGCGGGCTGGGCATCCGTGTCGTCCGAGGACCTGCTTGCGGCCCAGACCCAGATGGCCCTCGAACTGTCGATGAACCCCGATGCATCCGTGTGGGGCGAGTCGGTCATCGCTGCAGGCCAAGGCATCATGAGCTTGTTCCCGGTGATCGACGGTGACGTACTGCCTGCCCACCCTGTTGCATCGATCGCCGACGGCGCAGGTGCCGGAGTGCCGCTGCTCGCGGGCTGGAACGCCGACGAGTTCCACTTCTTCCTGGCGCCGACCGGTCTGGTCGCCGCGGTCGACGAGGCCGGTGCCGCCGGGTTCCTGGCACGTGCCGGACTCGACACGGCGCGGTTCACCGAACTCGTCGCGAGCGGCGTCACTCCGGGTGACGCTCTGTGCGCCGAACTGACACGGACGGGGTTCTCCGACCCGACGATCAACATCGCCGACGCCCGAGGAGACACTCACACGTTCCTGTACGAGTTCGGCCGCCACAGCCCGGTCGCAGGCATCCGCGCCGGACACGCCGTCGAGATCCCCTACGTCTTCGATCACCTCGATGACGCTCACCGCTTGGTCGGCGACTCCCCCGACCAAGCACTCGCGACCCGAATGCACGCCGTCTGGACGGCATTCGTCATGTCCGGTGACCCGGGGTGGGAACCTCACGTCGCAGGAGCGCAGCCGCATCTGTTCGCGTGAGGGATCAGCGGAGGGTCGCGGGGCGCACGACCATGACCGAGCTCGCTCGTCGACCCTTCTCCTGGACCAGCGCGATCGCCTGCCCGGACGGATCGACGACGGTGTAGACGCCTTTCATCCCGACAGGCTCCAGCCAGCGGCCCTGGCTGATCGACTCCGCATCGTCGTCGCTGATCTCGCGCAGCGGGAAACACAGCTTCGCCGCATCATCGATCCCGAGCGACAGTCCGGGAGCCTCCGTCACCGCATCCATCGTCCGCGCGTGATCCAGAGTGAACGGCCCGACGGCCGTGCGGCGGAGCGCAGTCAAGTGACCGCCGACGCCCAGGCCGGCGCCGAGATCCCGCGCGAGGGAACGGATGTAGGTTCCTGACGAGCAGTCGACGTCGACGTCGACATCGACGAACGCACCGTCGCGGCGGATGTCGAGGATGTCGAATCTCGACACCGTGACGGGTCGGGCGTCGAGCTCGAACTCCTCGCCCGTGCGCATGAGGACGTGAGCGCGTCGGCCGTCGACCTTGATGGCACTGACCTTGGCGGGGATCTGCAGGATGTCGCCGGTCAACGCGGCGACGCCGGCCACGATCTGCTCATCGGTGACGCCGCTCGCATCCGACGATTCGAGGACGTCGCCCTCGGCGTCGTCAGTGTTCGTGCTCTGACCGAGTCGGATGGTCGCAGCGTACGACTTCGTCGTCAGCGACAGCAGGCCGAGAAGCTTGGTGGCGCGCTCGACGCCGATCACGAGGACCCCGGTCGCCATCGGGTCGAGGGTCCCCGCATGCCCGACCTTGCGTGTCTGAAACGCCTTGCGGGTCTTGGCGACGACGTCGTGGCTGGTCATTCCGGCAGCCTTGTCGACGATGAGCAGCCCCGCGTTGTCGATGCTGGAATCTGCCATCAGGTGAGCGCAATCGTCGTGAGGATCAGACCGTCCGTGACGGCCCACCGACCGGGCATCGTCAGCAGCGGGTCGCCCCCGTCGATGGTGGCGCCGTCGATCAAGATGGTGGACGTGAACGTGCCGCTCAGTCCGTCGGCGTCGGTGTCCCTGGTGAACGTGATGTGAGCGTCCTCGAAGCCGAGCCAACGGTGAGTGATCGGGAACCACGCCTTATATGTCGCCTCTTTGGCGCAGAACAGCAGGCGATCCCAGTGCAGGTCGTCGTCTCGGGTGGCGAGGACGTCGCGCTCAGCCTGTACCGAGGTATGGCTGAGGACGCCGTCCGGCAGCGCCAGGTGCGGTTCGGCGTCGATGCCGAGCGAGCGGACCTGCATCGTGTAGGCGGCGACGGCGGCGCGATAGCCGTCGCAGTGCGTCATGCTGCCAACCACCTGATTCGGCCACAGCGGCATCCCGCGTTCGCCGCGCAGGATCGGAACCGGGTCGTATCCGAGCTGGCCGAGGGCTTGACGGGCGAGGTGCCGCGCGGTGATGAACTCGCGACGACGCTTCTCCACCGCCTGCGAGATGAGGCTCTCTTCGGCGGGCATGGCTGTCAGTCCGGGTGGGTCGCCGAATGTTTCGGCGGCGCCCACGCCGGACGGCACGAGTCGCGAGATCATGTGTTCGATTTTGCCATGCTCATGTGTCGCGCTTGGCGCGCCGCTCCTCGATGCGTTTGCGGAACTCGGCCGCCTTCTCCTCGTAGTCCGGCGGCAGGTCGAAGCGCGCACCGTGCTCGGGCAGCGCGTCGGGTGTGATGCCGCCGTCCGGCACGATCGGACGCAGCAGCGGATGCGGCAGACCGCGTCGCTTCCATTCCCGTGGGTAGCCGACAGACACCTCCTCGAACCGGACACCGTCGTACCAGGTGGTCCGCGGGATGTGCAGGTGACCGTAGACGCTGCAGACAGCGTTGAACCTGGTGTGCCAGTCGGCGGTCAGCTCACTGCCGCACCACAATGCGAACTCCGGGTACATCAACGCGTCGCACGGCTCGCGTCGGAGCGGCCAATGGTTGATCAGCACGGTCTTCTCACTCGGATCGATCGCCTCCAACCGTGTCCGCGTGGCGTCGATCCGGGCTCGACCCCACGCGTCGCGGGTTCCGAACGGTTCCGGCGACAACAGGAACTCGTCGGTCGCGACGACGTTCCGCTCCCGTGCGACCGCCAGCGCCTGCAAGGTGGTCGCTGTGCCTTCGGGGCGGAACGTGTAGTCGTACAGAAGGAACATCGGGACGACCCGCACAGGGTCCGAGCCGTCTCCCGGGTCGAACAGCGGATAGATGTCCTCCGGGGTGATCACACCGAGGTCGCGGCAGGCCTGAACCAGGTAGTCGTATCGGGCGACGCCGAAGATCTGCAGCGGATCCTTCGCCGTCGTGTAGAGCTCGTGGTTTCCGGGGACCCACACGACCTTGGCGAAACGTGCCGCAAGACGGCGCAGCGTGTCGACGATGTCGTCGGTGCGCTCGGCGACGTCGCCTGCGACGATCAGCCAGTCCCCGGGATCTGTGGGCCTGATCTGGTCCAGGATCTGCTCGTTGCCGCGGTGCGAGACGTGCAGATCGCTGATCGCCCAGAGAGTCGCCATGCGTTCATCGTCGCACGCGTCGATTCACGGCTGATCACCGCCGCACAACACCTTCCGAGGCATTCGTCGACTGCCTGGGTTCATTTCCGGATCGGACGCGCGGCGCGATGAGAGGACTACCGTGGAGCCATGACGCAGCCCACCCCGGTTCCGCCGCCGACAGTGGAACTCGATCCGTCCCCGCTCCTCCGACACAACCCGGACCGGGACCGCTACGAGATGTGGTCGGGCGACGAGTTGATCGGATTAGCCGGCTATGAAATGACCGCAGGGGGCGACATCGTCATCCTCCACACGGTGGTGACCGAGAAGTTCGGACGAGCCGGCTTCGCTCGCCTCCTCACCGTCCAACTGCTCGACGCCCTCGAAGCCGAGGGCCGGCAAGTGGTCCCGGTCTGCACGTATGTGCAGAAGTTCGTGGAAAGATTCCCGCAATACCAGCACATGATCCTGGCCTGATGCGGCCGACGGACTCGCGGCTGCGCGCTGTGATCGCCGTGGTCGCCCTCGCGGTGTCGAGTGCTGTGCCGGTAGCAGTGTTCACGTTCGCCGATCAGATCCCCAATGCTGCCGCACTCGTCGGCTTGATCGTCAACGCTGTGGTGTACAGCGCGGTGCTCTTCACGATTGCCCCAGCTGGAAGAGCCGCATCCGCGGCGAGCACTGCAATGGCGGCGACCGTGATTCCAGTCGCGTCCCTGCCTCTGGTCCCAGACGCGACCTTATTCATCGTCGGCTGGCCATTCGCGTACGTCCTCGCATGGTCGATCGCGAGGCGAGCCGGTATCGGTCTCTTCGGCGTGATCACCGCGACCATCGTGGTCGTCTACGGGTGCGTGATGTTGATGATCTATTTCGCGATGCCCGGCCCCGCCTCCGAGCACCTGGTGAACCACGCGTCCGGCGCCATCCGAATCGGCTGGGTGATCATCGCCGCCGCCAATGGCGCACTCTGGCTCGAGGAAGTGGTCCGGGAACGGATCACCAGACGAACGACCACACCAGCACCCCGAGAGACAGCGCCAGCATTCCCAAGCAGTTGATCCAGAAGGTGACACCGACGAAGCCCGCCCGGATGTGAGCGATGGACGCGGCCACGAAGTACGCGACCACGCCTGCCGTCGCCGCGACTCCAACGCCGTCATGCCAGACTCCGACGATCAGGCCCGCGGTGGCGAGCGCCTTGATGTAGACGAGCGCCCATCCCCATTCGAGGGGGAAGCCGACACCCGCGTAGCAGTCACGGATGAAAGCCGGTGGTCGGATCGACATGAGCGCGTCCCCGCCGATGACAACGGCGAGCAGCAGAACGGGCCAGACGGGATCGGGTGTTGCGAACATCAGGACTCCTCGGGTTGCGTATCTGCGACGGTCGAGCGGATGAGCACGGCAGCGACGGACTCGAGGTCGGCGCGGATGGCGACGGCGTCGCTGTCGACGACGGCGGACGTCATCACCAGCCCGAGATAGGCCAGGTAAACCGCCCGGGCGGCGGTTCCGGCGTCTGGTCCGAGGCCCGCGTCGGCGAACACCGCCTCGAAGTCGTTCTGCAGCGCGACGGCGAGGGCGCCGAACACCTCGGTCGACTGCGAACCCCGGGCCAGCACAGCTCCGTACTCCCGAGCCAAATGGAGGTCGGCGTCGAAGATGTCGAGGAACGGTTGCACGACGTCGCCGATCCGAGTGACCGGGTCACCACCGGGAGACACTTCTCCCCTCGCCTCGTGCACGGCACCGATCCATCCGTCGAATGCGGCGAGCAGCAGCGAGTCCTTATCCCCCACGCTCATCACCGTCCCGACACTGACTCCCGCGTCTTCGGCGATCCGGCGGATCGTCGTCGCCCCGAACCCGACTTCGACGAACAGCCTCTGCGCCGAGGCGATGACTCGTTCTCGAGTCGCAGACTTCTGCTCCGCCCTCGTTGACTGAACCCGTTCATTGAACATGTTCATTACGGTACCCGCGGCGGAGGATCCAGTCCAGCGATACGTTCGTTCCATGACCACGTTCACCGACCGGCTCGTCGCGCTGCTCCCTGCCGGAATCGTCCTTCCACAGCCGATCCTCACCACATTCGACTGGCTCGCCGACAACGGACATGTCGACGAAGCGACTGACCATCTGCATGCCCGCCTCGTTCCGGTCGGCATCGACTCGCTGAGCGAGGTCGCCGTCGACGTCGATCCCGACTTCATGACGTACTGGCACGACGACGAGTCCAAACGCGACCGGGTGATCCCGCTGTTCCGCACGGGCGGCGACGGTTCGCACGCAGGTTTGTGGGTCGATGACGATGGCCGCAGTCGATTCGTCCATCTGGGGTCCGGGTCCGGTTCGACGTGGTCCGGAGTGATCACCGACGACGCCGTCGATTTCCTCCGATTCCTCGCGATCGGCTACGACGAACCCTGCTGGCCCGAGGCGCACGCGCTGACGCCGGAAGAGGTCTACGCCGCCGAAGCGGACGACGACGATCCTCCGTTCACCGCCCCGACCGCGTTCCAGACGTTTCTCAGGACAGCGTTCGCGGTGGACATCCCTGATCGAGGCGTCGACATCGTCACCACCGCCGCAGACATGGACGACGACGACCCGACGGACCCATTTCTGATCTGGCTCGCCGATCGCGACTGACCTGTAGCAGATCAGCGGACCCAGGCGCCTGAACGGACACGCCAGACGACGGCGCCGAGCCGGGTGATCATGAACAGCAGCAGACCGGACCAGATGCCGGCCAGGCCCCAGTCGAACACGAGTGACAGCCAGATCATCGGCAGGAATGCGCCGAGCGCACCCGCGAGGGTGGCCGTGCGGAGAAACGCCGCGTCGCCGCTGCCGAGGAGCACACCGTCGAGCGCGAAGACGACACCGGCGATCGGAAGCATGGCCACGAAGAACCACCACGGTGTGGTGATCGCGTCGAGGACTCCCTGATCGGACGTGAAGATGCGCGGGAGTAGTCCTGCCCCGAGCGCCAGACCTGCGGCCACGGCAACAGACACCGCGGCAGACACCTTCGTGACGTGGGTCGACGTCTTCCGAGCGTCGTCGAACAGCTTGGCTCCGAGCGCTGCGCCGACGAGTTGTTGAGCGGCGATGGCGAGCGAATCCAGCAGCAGGGCGGTGAACTCCCACAACTGCAGCACCACTTGATGCGCCGCCACCTGGGCCACGCCGAATCGCGCGGCGACAGCGGCAGCAGACACGAAACAGACCTGGAACGAAAGACTGCGCAGGATGAGATCGCGACCCATTGTGAGTTGCGCGCGGATGACGCCGCCTACCGGTGCCAACCGCCCCGACGCCTCACGGACCAATCGCCACGCGAAGAGTGCGCCGGTGATCGACTCGCCGACCAGGTTGGCGATCGCGCTGCCTTCCAATCCGAGTCGCGGAAGGCCGAACAGTCCATGAACGAGCCCGACGCAGAGCACGGCGCCGACGGACAGCCCGGCCACCACGTAGACCACTGGTCGCCGGGTGTCTTGCACGCCGCGCATCCACCCGTTGCCCGCCATCGACACGAGGATCAGCGGTACTCCGAACACGGCAATGCGAAGCCATCGCGCAGCGTCGGACGCCACGACGTCGTCGGGCACGAGGACGCCGGTGACCCACGGCGCGACCACCCAGGCGACGGCGACGATCAGCGCGCCGACACCGAGCGCGATCCATGTGGCCTGCACCCCCTCGTCGACGGCCCGCTCTCGGTGACCCGCGCCGAACGCACGGGCCGACCGAGCGGTGGTCCCGTACGACAGAAATGTCAATTGCGTGGAGATCACTCCGAGAACCAGCGTCGACACCGCGAGCGACGCCAGCTCGTGAGCGCCGAGCCGTCCGACGACGGCGAGGTCGAGCATGAGATACAACGGCGGCGCCACGAGGACGACCAATGCCGACGCGGCGAGCTTGAGCATGAACGACTACAGAAGTGCGCGCAGCCGGGCGACGACCTCGTCGGCCGTCCCGGTGTCGGAGTAGCCGGACGCACGAGTGTGTCCGCCCCCGCCGAGCGCCCGCGCGATCGGCACCAGGTCGACGGCGCCCTTACTCCGCAGCGACACCGTCCACGATCCCTCTGTCGCCTCCTTGAAGACGGCTGCGACTTCGGCTTCGCGAGCGGTGCGCACGATGTCGATCACGCTCTCCGACTCGTCCCAGCTCATGTCCGCCATCGCGTCGGCGTTGACACATCCGTAGACGAGTCCACGTCCATCGCATGCCGTCTCATCGAGCACAGACGAACCGAGCACCTGGGAGACCATCTGCAGCCACGCATACGGATGGGAGTCGAGCAGCACCCGGCTCCACTTGCCTCCGTCGACACCCGCCTTCAGCAGTCGCGCCGCCACTTCGAACGACGCGGGGCGAGCCCACTTGAACGATCCGGTATCGGTGACCAGACCCGCGTAGAGACATGTCGCGATGTCGGCGGTCAGCTCGACGCCGAGTTCGTCGAGCACCTGGAGGACCAGCACGGCGGTGCAATCGGATTCGGCGTCGATGAAGTCGAGATCGCCGAAACCGGGATTCGACACGTGGTGATCGATGCAGACGGTGGTGTCGGCCGCAGCGAACACAGCCTCGTAGTCCCCCAGCCGACTCGGCGTCGCAGCGTCGACGGCCACCGCCACCTCACCGGCGGACGGCATCGTCAACGACTGGACCAACTCGACGCCCGGAAGCTCCAGGAGGGTGCTCGGCAACGGCTCGGGACCGGAGAACCCGCACCGCACGGCGATGCCGAGCGATGCGAGTCCGAGTCCCAGTCCGAGGGCGCTGCCGATGGTGTCGGGATCGGGCCGGACGTGACTGATGATCACGACCGAATCCGCGTCCCGCAGGGCGGACGCGACCGCTGAGGCAGACGCCCGGTTCACGACTCCCCAGACGACTCATCGTCGTGCTTGTACGGGTCCGACTCTCCTGCGGGCTTCGCGTCCTGCGCAGCTCGAGCGACGAGCTCGTCCTGAGCACGAGCGCGAGCAAGCAGTTCGTCCATGGCCCGCGTCGCATCCGGCACGGTGTCGAGCTCGAACCGGAGGGTCGGTGTGAACCGCACCCCGGTCCCCGCGCCCACTTTGGAGCGCAGGGAGCCGGTGGCTGCGGCCAGGCCGGCCTGTGCCTCGGCGATGTCGGGCTCTGCGTCGACCGACGCTCCCATCACCGTGTAGAACACCGTGGCGTCGTGCAGATCGCCGGTCACCCGGCAATCCGTGATCGTCACGTGCGCCAGCCGGGGATCCTTGATCTCCGAGCCGATAGCGGAAGCCACGATGGTGGTGATCCGCTTGGCGAGCCGTGCGGCTCGTGCATGATCGACCATCAGTCGCGCGCCTTCTCCACCATCTCGTAGGTCTCGATGATGTCGCCGACCTTGATGTCGCTGTAGGTGATCGTCAGACCGCACTCGAAGCCTTCGCGGACCTCGGTGACGTCGTCCTTCTCACGTCGCAACGACGAGATCGTGGCAGTTTCGGCGATGACCGTGTTGTCGCGCAGCAGACGAGCCTTGGCGTTGCGGCGGACCACACCCGACTGGACCATGCAGCCTGCGATGTTGCCGACCTTGGACGACTTGAAGATCGCGCGGATCTCGGTGCGTCCCAGTTCGACCTCTTCGTAGACAGGCTTGAGCATGCCCTTGAGCGCTGCTTCGATCTCCTCGATGGCCCGGTAGATGACCGAGTAGTAGCGGATCTCGACGCCTTCGCGGTTCGCCAGCTCCGTCGCCTTGCCTTCGGCACGGACGTTGAAGCCGATGATGATCGCGTCCGAAGCCGCCGCCAGGTTGACGTTGGTCTCGGTGACGCCGCCGACGCCGCGGTCGATGACACGCAACGACACCTCGTCGTCGATCTCGATGCCCAGCAGGGCCTCCTCGAGCGCCTCCACAGTGCCCGAGTTGTCGCCCTTGAGGATCAAGTTCAGCTGACTGGTCTCCTTGAGGGCCGAATCCAGGTCCTCGAGGCTGATGCGCTTACGGCTTCGTGCAGCGAGCGCATTGCGCTTGCGTGCATTACGACGGTCCGCGATCTGACGTGCCGTGCGGTCTTCGTCGACCACGAGCAGGTTGTCGCCTGCACCCGGCACCGACGTGAAGCCGATGACCTGGACGGGACGCGACGGGTACGCCGCGGTGACGTCGTCGCCGTGCTCGTCGACCATGCGACGGACACGACCGTAGGCGTCGCCCGCGACGATCGAGTCGCCGACGCGGAGCGTTCCGCGCTGGATGAGCACCGTTGCCACCGGGCCGCGACCGCGGTCCAAGTGAGCTTCGATGGCCACACCCTGTGCGTCCATGTCCGGGTTCGCGCGCAGATCGAGAGACGCGTCCGCGGTGAGCAGGACGGCTTCGAGCAGTGCGTCGATGTTCTCGCCCTGCTTGGCCGAGATGTCGACGAACATTGCGTCGCCGCCGTACTCCTCGGGCACCAGACCGTACTCGGTGAGCTGACCGCGGATCTTGGCCGGGTCGGCGCCTTCCTTGTCGATCTTGTTGACCGCGACGACGATCGGCACACCGGCCGCCTGCGCGTGGTTCACAGCCTCCACCGTCTGCGGCATGACGCCGTCGTCGGCCGCGACCACGAGGATCGCGATGTCGGTGGCCTTCGCACCACGGGCACGCATAGCGGTGAACGCCTCGTGACCCGGGGTGTCGATGAACGTGATCAGGCGATCTTCGTCGTTCAGGTGAGTGTTCACCTGGTACGCACCGATGTGCTGGGTGATGCCGCCGGCTTCGCCGCCGCCGACATTCGCCTTGCGGATCGTGTCGAGCAGGCGGGTCTTGCCGTGGTCGACGTGACCCATGACGGTGACCACCGGCGGACGCTGCTGGAGATCGTCCTCGTCGCCTTCGTCTTCGCCGTAGGTGAGATCGAACTTCTGCAGAAGCTCGCGGTCTTCGTCCTCGGGGCTGACGACCTGAACCGTGTAGTTCATCTCGCCGCCGAGCAGCTCCAGCGTCTCGTCGTTGACCGACTCGGTCGCCGTGACCATCTCACCGAGGTTGAACAGTGCCTGGACCAGCGATGCCGGGTTGGCGTTGATCTTCTCGGCGAAGTCGGACAGCGATGCGCCGCGGGCGAGGCGGATGACCTCGCCGTTGCCGTGAGGCAGACGGACGCCGCCGACCTCGGGAGCGCGCATCGAATCGTATTCTTGCCGCTTCTGACGCTTCGACTTGCGTCCACGACGCGGAGCGCCACCGGGACGACCGAAGGCGCCTGCTGCGCCGCCGCGTCCACGGTTGCCGCCGCCACCGCCACCGGGACGACCGCGGAAGCCGCCCGCAGGTGCGCCACCGGCACCGGGAGCACCGCCGCCGCCTGGGCCGCCGCGGTAGCCGCCGCCACCGCCGCCGCCGGGACGTCCACCCGGACCGCCACGGCCACCGGGCCGCGCGTCAGGACGGGCCGCACGCTGCGGCATCGCACCGGGCGACGGGCGAGGAGGCATGTTGCCGGGGTTGGGACGGGGACCGCCTGCACCGGCCGGAGGACGAGGACCGCCCTGGCCGGGTGCGGGACGTCCGCCTGCAGCGCCGGGACGGCCGCCACCTGGACGGGGACCTGCCTGGCCCGGACCCGGGCGAGGTCCGCCCTGGGGACGAGGCGCGGGAGCGGGCGCCGACGAGAACGGGTTGTTGCCGACACGCGGTGCACGCGGACCGGGGCGCGGACCCGGGCGGGGTCCGGCCGGCTTCGGGCCCGGAGCAGCTGACGCTGCGGGGGCCGACGGTGTCGGAGCAGCCGCGGCAGGCGCCTGCGGAGCTTCGGGCTTCGGTGCCGGTGCGGCGGGAGCCGCCGGAGTCGGCGCGGGGCCCGGACGAGGTCCGGGTGTCGCCGGACGCGGCGACGGAGCCGCCGGTGCGGGTGCTGCTGCTGCGGGTGCCGCGGGCTTCGGCACACCGGGCTTGGGGCCGGGGACGCCCGGCTTCGCGGGGCTCGGCTTCGCAGCCGAGGGCTTGGGGGACGCCTTGGGGGCGTCGCCTCCGGCGGATCCGCCGGAGAAGGATTCACGCAGTCGACGAGCCACGGGGGCTTCCACTGTCGACGATGCGGATTTGACGAACTCGCCTTGTTCCTTCAGACGCTCCAGCACTGTCTTGCTGGGAACGCCGAGTTCCTTGGCCAGTTCGTGAACGCGGGCCTTGCCTGCCACTGCTCTCCTCACTTGGAGGTCGAGCGGGCTTCCCGCTGCGACCTCGATTTATTCGGTCAACGTGCTCATCGTGGAGACTTCACGGTGTGCTCATGGTTCTCTGCTACCTGTCCTGATCCCGCGTGGGATCTGTTGGCGTGATCTCGTCGATCAGATCGGCGAGGTCCTGCGGGTTCACGGTGAGACCGCGATCCCGTAGCGCCGGACCGAAGGCTCGTCGCCGCATCGCGGCCGAAACACAGTCGGCGGTGCGATGCAGCCAGGCGCCACGTCCCGGCAGACTCCTCGTGGTGTCGATCACCACGGTGCTCGGTTCACCGGGCGCTCGCCGAGCGACAACACGCACCAGTTCGGGAGCGTTGTCGCGACGGCGGCATCCGATGCACGTACGGACCGGCGCGGTCGACGTTCGAGGAGCCACAGGTCAGTCTAGCTCATCGGACGGGCCGGACGTCACCGCATTGTCGTGCGCCGCGTCAGGTGTGACGTCCCCCTCAGTGCTCTCCGGAGTCTCACGAGGCCCGCCGTCGCCGGTGTCGGAGCGGATGTCGATGCGCCACCCGGTCAGACGTGCAGCCAGGCGCGCGTTCTGCCCCTCCTTGCCGATTGCGAGCGACAGTTGATAGTCGGGCACGATGACTCGCGCGGCATTGGTCTCGGCGTCGATGACGGTGACCGACAGCACCTTCGCCGGCGACAGCGCGTTGCCGACGAAGACCGCGGGATCGGATGCGAAGTCGATGATGTCGATCTTCTCGCCGGACAGCTCGCTCATCACGTTGCGAACCCGCTGGCCCATCGGGCCGATGCACGCGCCCTTCGCGTTGAGCCCGTTGACGCCGGTGTGGACGGCGATCTTCGAGCGGTGGCCTGCCTCGCGCGCGACCGCGACGATCTCGACCGAGCCGTCGGCGATCTCCGGCACCTCGAGCGCGAAGAGCTTGCGGACGAGGTTCGGGTGGGTGCGCGACAGGGTGATCTGCGGTCCGCGCATTCCGCGCGTCACTCCGACGACGTAGCACTTGATGCGGTCGCCGTGCTTGTACTGCTCCCCCGGAACCTGCTCGACAGGCGGAATGATGCCCTCGGTGGCATTGGCGTCCGACCCGATCTGGACGACGATGATGCCCTTGGCGTTGAGCCGGGCGTCGGCCTGGACCACGCCGCCGACGACTTCGCCTTCGTGGGCCGCGAGCTCGCCGTAGTTCTTCTCGTTCTCGGCGTCGCGGAGACGCTGCAGGATCACCTGACGGGCTGTCGTGGCGGCGATGCGGCCGAATCCTTCAGGAGTGTCGTCCCATTCGTGAACGACGACGCCTGCTTCGTCGACCTCCTGCGCCATCACCCGGACGGCGCCGCTCTTGCGGTCGACGTCGATCCTGGCGTTCGGCGCGAAGCCGTCGGTGTGCCGGTAGGCGGTGAGCAGCGCCGATTCGATGGCGGTGACGACGGTGTCGATGGACACGCCCTTGTCGGCTTCGATCAGGCGGAGAGCACTGATATCGATGTGCATGGCGACTCCTATTCGCTTGTCGGGTTGAGTTGTCTGTTCAGTTCTGTGTTCAGTCGTCTGTGCGTTCGCGCCGCCGCGCGATCTCGGCGTCGTCGAGGCCGCAGGCCCGCAACTCCGCTTCACCTGGCCGGCGGAAGTCGACGTCGACCACAGCGCGCGTGACCGTGTCGAGGACCACGTCGACCGTCGAGAGGCGACCCTTGTCCGCTTTGACGAGTGTCACCACTCCCTCGGCGATCGGTCCGATCCGCCCCACGACGTCGTTGTCGACTCCATCGACCGTGTACGCGACTTTCACGGTCCGGCCGGTCGAGCGCCGCCAGTGGCGTTCCGCGGTGAGCGGTCGCCCGACGCCCGGCGTGGTGAGCTCGAGGTCGTACGGCTGTTCGCCCATCACCCCGGACGCTTCCAGCGCCTCGTCGACGGCTCGGCTCAGCTCGGCGATCGCGTCGAGACTCGCTCCACCGTCTCGGTCGACGACGATGCGAACGTCACGTCGTCCCGGCGGAGTCAGCAGTGCGACCTCTTCGAGGTCGTACCCTGCATCGGTGAGAACCGGTTCGACGACCGTTCCGATCAACTCGGTCTTGTCGCCGCTCATCGTGCCCTCACCTCGTGACTTTCCTGATCCGCGCCCCGTTCCGACGGTCCACTCTACGTGGCCGAGAACGCACCGTTCGGGGCCTGCTGAGTGTAGTCGATTCGACGGACTGGCAGAATTCGACAACGTGACTGCCCTATCCCCGTACCCCGGTCCATCCCGCCGAGCAGTCCTACGCGGAGCGGCTGCGGTCCCCCTCGTCGTTGTCGCCGGCGTATCGGTGACAGCATGTGGCCCGACAGTCGACGAGCAGCGAGACACCGCCGAGATGCTGGTCCAGCATGCGCAGGCGGCGGTTCGTGAGCAGAAGGCCGCTCAGTCGCTCGGCCCGCGGGTCACCGAATACACAGCAGCGCTGGCGGTGGTCGCGGCGCAGCGAGGCGAACACGCACAGGCGTTGCGTGACGAAGTGAACAGACTTCACTCCTCGTCGGCGGCACGGATCGACGACGCGGGACCCGCCATCACCACGATCGACGCCCTGCGTTCGGCGATCACCGCGTCCACCAAGTCGGCCGCGACCTCGGCGGTCGCCGCCGAGGGGTTCGTCGCGGGATTGCTCGCATCCACCTCGGCCGCGTGCCGCACTCTCACGGAGGTCCAGCTCGCATGACCCAGGTCGACGCACTCTCCACTGCGGCCGACGCCGAGAACACCGCGATCTTCGTGTACGGTCTCGCCACCGCATTCGCAACGGGCGACGACCGAGCCGCCGTGGGCACGTACATCGCCGCGCACCGGGTTCGCCGCGACGCGCTGAACAATGCGCTGGTCACGGCGGGGTCGAACGAACGAGTACCCGCGGCCGGCTACACACTGCCGTTCGACGTGACCGACGGCGCCACTGCCGGAAAGGCCATCCTGCAGGCGGAGAACACGTGCGCGCAGGCCTATCGCGCCCTCGTTGAACAAGCATCAGACACCGCGGCCCGCAGGCTCGGAGTCGACGGCCTCACCGATTCCGCACTGCGCATCGCACACTGGAGGGCGTCGCAGGGCGTCTCTCCGACGACGGTTCCCTTCCCCGGCGCGTAACGTTCCCCGATCCGCGCGATTTCCGGCTGCGCGCCGGCGAAATCGGCGGAATCGGGGAACCTTAGACGTTGACTAGCCGCGTACTGCGGCGAGAACGGCGTCGGTGGCGCTGTCGACCGGCGCTTCCACGGCTTCACCGGTGAAGCGGTCCCGGATCTCGACGGTGCCGTTGGACCAGCCACGTCCGACGACGACGACGATCGGCATGCCGAGGAGTTCGGAGTCCTTGAACTTCACACCGGGTGACGCCTTGCGATCGTCGAGAAGCACCGAGACGCCCGCCGCGTCGAGTTCGGCGGCGAGATCCTCGGCGCCTGCGACAGCGGCCTCATCCTTGTTGGCGATCACCAGGTGAACGTCGAACGGCGCGACCTCGCGCGGCCAACGCAGCCCCTTGTCGTCGTGCATCTGCTCGGCGAGGACCGCGACCATGCGCGAGACGCCGAGCCCGTACGACCCCATCGTCACGCGGACCGGCTTGCCGTTCTCGCCGAGGACGTCGAGCTCGAAGGCGTCGGCGTACTTGCGTCCGAGCTGGAAGATGTGCCCGATCTCAATGCCCTTGGCCGAGGTCAGAACACCCTTGCCGTCGGGCGACGGGTCGCCGTCGCGCACCGATGCGGCCTCGATCACTCCGTCCGGAGTGAAGTCGCGGCCCACGACGAGGTCGACGAAGTGCTGACCTTTCACATCGGCGCCCGTGATCCACGACGTGCCCTCGACGACTCGCGGGTCGACGAGATACGTGAATCCGGCGCCCTGCACTCCCTTGGGACCGATGTAGCCCTTGACCAGCGCGGGGTTCGCGACGAAGTCGGACTCCTCGAGAAGCTCGACCTCTGAGGGCTCCACGGACGCCTCGAGCCGCTTGAAGTCGACTTCGCGGTCGCCTGGCACGCCGATCGCGGTGATCTCCCACTCGCCTCCCGGCTTGCGGATCTTGACCATCACGTTCTTGAGGGTGTCTGCTGCCGTGTACTCCCCGCCGAGGGTCGCGTTCGCCCAGTCGACGAGCGTCTCGATCGTTGGAGTGTCGCCGGTCTCGTGTGCGACTGCCGCGGGCAGGCCGTCGATCGGCCGCGAGGCCGGCACGGTGGTGACGACTGCTTCGACGTTGGCTGCGTAGTCGGACTCGGTGCTGCGGACGAAGGTGTCCTCGCCCACCTCGCACTCGGCGAGGAATTCTTCGGACTGGCTGCCGCCCATCGCGCCTGCGGTCGCCTTGACGATCACGTACTTGACCCCGAGACGGTCGAAGATGTTCTGGTACGCGGCGCGGTGCTTGTCGTACGAGACCTGCAGACCCGCGTCGTCGAGGTCGAAGGAGTACGAGTCCTTCATCACGAACTCGCGCCCGCGGAGGATGCCTGCGCGGGGCCGTTCTTCGTCGCGGTACTTGGTCTGAACCTGGTACAGGATCACTGGGAGATCTTTGTACGAGCTGTACTCGCCCTTCACCAGTTGGGTGAAGATCTCCTCGTGGGTGGGGCCGAGCAGCATCTCGGCGCCTTTGCGGTCCTTGAGGCGGAACAGATTGGGGCCGTACTCGGTCCACCGGCCGGTCGACTCGTACGGATCACGAGGGAGCAGCGCGGGCAGCAGGATCTCCTGCGCGCCCATCGCGTCCATCTCGTCGCGCACGACCTGTTCGACGTTCCTGAACACCCGCAGGCCGAGCGGCAGCCACGAGTAGACGCCTGGTGCGGTGCGTCGGATGTAGCCTGCGCGGACGAGGAGCTTGTGGCTCGGAACCTCGGCGTCGGCGGGGTCGTCGCGGAGCGTGCGGAGGAACAGTGCGGACATGCGTGTGATCACGGTAGTCCAGCTTAGTGCGGGTCACGTCGCGTTCGTTAGGGTGGTCGCGTGCTCGTGATCCTGCCTCCTTCGGAGACCAAGTCCGACGGCGGGACGTCGGTCCCGCTCGACCTCGAATCGCTGTCGCTTCCTGCACTCACCGACGTCCGCGGACGTGTGGCCGACGCCGTCGTCACGCTGTCGTCCGATCTCGACGCCTCCCGCGAGGCACTCGGACTGGGCGCGAGCGACGCGGCGATCGCCGAGGTCGCCCGCAACGCCGAACTGTTCACCAGTCCGACCCGTCCGGCGATCACTCGGTACACGGGCGTCCTCTACGACGCCCTGGACTACCCGGGGATGACCCGCGCGTCCAAGGCGAAGGCCGCCGACCGGCTCATGGTGGGATCGGCGCTGTTCGGCGTCGTCTCGGCCACCGACGAGATCCCGGCGTATCGACTCTCGGGCGGATCGAAGCTTCCCGGTTTCGGGACACTCGGCTCCGTGTGGAAACCAGTCCTCTCCCCCGCGCTCGATGCGATCGACGACTTCGTGGTCGACCTGCGGTCGGGCGTCTACCAGAAGCTCGGGCCCGTTGCGGGCGCAGTGACCGCAACCGTCGTCACCGAGTACGCGAACGGTACCCGCAAGGTGGTCAGCCACTTCAACAAGCACTACAAGGGCCTCGTCGCACACGAACTCGTCCGCACACGCCGGAACGTCCGTGACATCAACGGGCTGGCCGCCGTGCTGTCCGACGCCGGTCAGCGAGTGGAGATCACCTCACCGATCGAGATCACAGTGGTCACGGAAGGCTGACACAGATTAAGGGTGAATCGGTGCCACCTGATGACACCGATTCGCACCCTGAGGTCAGTCCTCGTCGTCGATCGCCGCGATCTGGGCCTTCTGCGCCCGGATGCGGCCGTAACCGTACGCCGCGGCCATCCCGATGACGCCGGTGATCAGCCCGATCAGCATGCGCAGGTCGCCGGATCCCGAGCCCGCGTCGGCGGAGATTCGGTAGATCCAGCCGTTGAGAGCCGTGACCGCGAGCCCGCCGAACACGAGCGGGACGACGATCGTGGTGAAACCGGATTCGGGGAGCGGTTCGATGCCTGCACGGCGGCGGTACATCTGCCACCCCGACATCACCACCACTGCCAGTCCCACGAGCACGGCGGTGACCACCGGATTCACGAACCACGCTGCGATGGCGGCCACGAGCAGAAGTGAACCTGATACCCCGGCGGCGATGCGGGCGTTCACAGGAGCACCGCACGATCGACGTCGGTGAATCCGGCGACCGGACCGATCACCGCGATAGCGGGCGCGATCAGTCCCTCGTCACTCGCGGCCTGCGCCGCATGAGAGAGGTCGGTGCGGATGAGCCGCTGATCGGGGCGAGATGCGTTCTCGATGAAGGCGACGGGAGTGTCCGCCGGGCGCCCTCCGTCGAGCAGTGCCTGGGCGAACACGTCGATCCGCTTGACCGCCATCATCAGCACGATCGTGCCCCGCAACTGCGCGAGTGCGTTCCAGTTCGTCAGCGAGTCCGGATGATCGGGTGCGACGTGACCGGACACGACGACGAACTCGTGGGTCACTCCCCGGTGGGTCACCGGGATTCCCGCGAGGCCGGGCGCCGAGATCGGGCTCGTGACACCGGGGACCACCGTCACCGGGACACCGGCCTCGACACACGCCTGCAGTTCTTCGAATCCACGCCCGTACACGTACGGATCCCCGCCCTTCAGACGGACGACGAACTTCCCCGCTTTGGCCCGATCGACGAGAATCTCATTGATCTGCTCCTGGCGCATCGCGCGGCCGTACGGAACTTTCGCCGCGTCGATGATCTCCACCTGAGGACCGAGTTCGTCGAGCAGTGCGACGGGAGCCAGACGATCGGCTACCACGACGTCGGCCTCGGCGAGCAGCCTGCGTCCGCGGACGGTGATCATGTCCGCCGCGCCGGGCCCACCGCCGACGAGCGCGACACCCGGCGCATGACGGTTGTCGTCCTCGACGGTCAACGACGTGCCGTCTGCGAACGCCGCGGTGATCGCGGCGCGGGCCGCCGCGGAACGACGGTGATCGCCCCCGGCCAGAACTCCGAACTGCAGATCACGGTGATGTCCGGACGCCGGTGTCACCGCGGTGCCGGACGAACCGTCGTCGGCCCGGACGCAGAAGATCCGGCCTGCCGTCGCCTCGTCGACGACCGCGGCGTTCACCGCCGCATCGTCGGTGCAGGCGATGGCGTACCAGGCGTCGGCGAGATCACCGGCGGCGTACGCCCGGCGATGGACGGTCACCGCCGGTTCGGACTCGATCGTCGGTGTCGGATCGACGGCGATCACATGCACGTCCGCGCCCGCTGCCAGCAGATTCGGCAAGCGACGCTGCGCGACGCTTCCGCCTCCGACGACGACAACACGTCGGTCTCGCAGGTCCAGTCCGGCCAGGTAATGAGGGTGCCCCATGACCGTTGACAGTAGTCGGCGACGTGTTACATCCGTGCTTCGGCCCGGGCCAGGGCCCGTGCGCGCGACTCCTCGAACTTCGTGACCTTCACGTCCATCGCCGAGAGGAAGGCGGCGAGCTTCTCCCGGTACATCTGGCCGGTCGGACCGAAGTCGTCGCGATCGAAGATCCGCCACTTGCGCAACACCGGCATCACCACTTCGTTCATGTGCTGCGGCAGGTCGTAGATGCCGCCCTTGGCGATCAACACGGCGTTGCGCCGGAAGTTCGGCATCGTCGCTCCCGGCATGGCGAAGTTCGAGACGATCGTGAAAATCGCCTCCATCGCCTCGTCGGGCACCACGTCGAGGGCTGCGGAGACGATGTTCCGGTAGAAGATCATGTGCAGGTTCTCGTCGGCGGCCACGCGCTGCAGCATGCGGTCGGCGATCGGGTCGCCGCACGCCTTGCCGGTGTTCTTGTGACTGACCCTGGTGGCCAGTTCTTGGAACGACACGTACGCCACCGCGTACAGCATGTCGAAACTGTGGTCGCGCTGGCCGTCGTCGTCCGGCAGCGGGTTGTATCCGCCGGTCATGTGTTCCATTCGGAGGTTCTCCAGCTCCACCGGGTCGACACCGCGGGTGACGACGAGGTAGTCGCGCATCACGATCGAGTGACGCATCTCCTCGGCGGTCCACCGTCCCACCCAGAAGCCCCATGCGTCGTCGAGGGTGAAGTTGTCGGCGATCACCCGGTGGTACGACGGCAGGTTGTCCTCCGTCAGGAGGTTGGTGATCATCGCGGCCTTCGCCGTCTCCGACAGCTGCGACTGCTCCGGGTCCCAGTCGACACCGCCGAGGGCTGCGAAATTGCGGCCGTCGTCCCACGGGACGTAGTCGTGCGGATGCCAGTCGCGGGTGAGCTTCATGTGTCGTTCCACTTCCCGCTCGCAGTCGGGAAGCAGTTCACGAAGCAGGTCCGAGCCGGTCATCGGCGAGCCGATCAGTGCAGTCATGCCTCCACCATGACGACGCGGACCCGATGATGTCCTGAGCCGAAGGTCCCGAGTCGATTGGGCCCCGAGTCCACTCCTCACCTGCGGTAACGTTGCTCGCATGACTGCAGGACCCGTTGACCCCACCCGACGCCGAGTACGCGTGTTCCTCGTCGACGACCACGAACTCGTCCGACGTGGACTCCGTGATCTGCTCGGGACCGCAGACGACCTTCTTGTGGTGGGCGAAGCCGCAACCGTCGGCGAGGCCCGGGTCGGCATCGCCTCCACAGAACCCGACGTCGCAGTGCTCGACGTTCGACTCCCCGACGGCAACGGCGTGGAACTGTGTCGAGACGTCCGCGCAGAGAACCCGAACATCCGCTGTTTGATGCTGACCAGCTACGCCGACGACGACGCACTCCTCGCGGCAGTCCTCGCAGGCGCGTCGGGCTTCGTGCTCAAGCAGATTCTGGGCCACAACCTGATCGAAGCGGTACGGACCGTGGGCAACGGCGGGTCCCTGCTCGATCCGAAGAGCACCGGCGCGCTGCTCGCGAAGCTGCGCAAGGGCGAACCCACCGATCCCCTCGCCCAACTGACGTCGCAAGAGCGCGAAGTGTTCACGTTGATCGGCGAAGGACTCACCAACCGGCAGATCGCCGACCGCATGTTCCTCGCCGAGAAGACGATCAAGAACTACGTCTCGCGCATCCTGTCGAAGCTCGACATGCAGCGTCGCACCCAGGTCGCCGTCCTGGCGACAGAACTGCGCGGTCGTGACCGCTGATCCCGACGCGTCCGATCGTGGACCGTCCGAGGGCCGGGAACTGAGCGTTCAACTCGGGACGACCGCGGCGGTCGCCGTGCTGTTCCTGGTGCTCCGCATGCTCGCCGTCGCACATTGGGATTGGCACACGGTCGCGGCGATCGCCGACACGTTCGACTTCTCGGACGCCTTTCCGATCGCGTTCGGGACGGTCGTCGGTCAGCCTGTGTTAACGGGGGTGTTCATCGCGCTGCTGCTGCCGATCGTGCTGATGCGCGTGGTGTGGCCGATGGATCGACACCGCGGCACCATCACCGTGTCGATCGTGCTGGGCGCGGTGACACTGCTGACGATGGCACTGTCGATGACTGTCACCTTCGGCAACCCGTGGACGTTCCTGGGCGCCGCAGCCGTCGGACTCGTCATCGCGGCCATGCGGCTGTGGTGGCGCACCGGTGCCGTGCACGACGTATTGCTCCGGGTGAGTCGACGCGTCTCGATGCTCGCCGCCGCAGGCGTTCTGATCCTCGCCGCAGTGAACGACGTTCCGTGGATGGGCGCGGAACGGATCACGACCGACGAGGGCGTCATCGAGGGGTACGTCCTCGAGGCCGAGCCTGGATTCCTGCACGTCCTGACGGACGACCGCGAGGTGATCATCCTCCCCGACTCCAGCGTCCACATGCGCGAACTGGTCGACTGAACTCAGCTCTTCGACCGTCGGAGACAGACGATCGAGACTGTCGCCCGAGTGGTACCGCAGCGGCGATGCGTCGCCCGATAGCGGCGCGCCCCCGGCGCAGAGGTACCACTCAGGCGAGCGGGACCGTCCAGGTCAGAGTGGTGCCTTCGCCTGGGGCGGACCGTTCGCTGAAGACGCCGCCGCATTCTGTCGCGCGGCGTTCCAAGTTCCGCAGACCGGAGCGACGAGCGTCCTGCGGTATGCCGACACCATCGTCGGACACCTCCACGACGAGGTTGTCGGACGCCACGATCCGGACGCCGATCCACTCGGCGTCGGAATGGCGGAGGGCGTTCGACAGCCCTTCCCGCAGGACCGCTTCGATGTGCGGCGACAAGGTGTCCGGGACGATCGTGTCGACCGGACCGGAGAACGCGACGCTCGGGGTGATCGGCGCGTGTGCGGCGAGCTCGGCGACCACGTCGAGCACCCGCCGCCGGAGTGTTCTCGTGCTCTGGCCCGAACTGCTGTGAAGGTCGAAGATCGACGTTCGTATCTGGGCGATCGTGGAGTCGAGGTCAGTGATCGCCTGATCCATGCGGCCGTCGAGTTCGGCCGGCCGGGCCTTCATCGTCTGCATCGACATGCCGATCGCGAACAGTCGTTGGATCACCAGATCGTGCAGGTCACGAGCGATCCGATGCCGGTCGGAGAGGACCTCCATCTCCCGTGCCAGCTCCTGCTGTTGCGCGTACGCGATCGACAACGACGCGACGCGTGCGACACCGGCGAGCCCCGCTTCCTCTTCGGCGGTCCACACTCGACGATCGACGTGGGTCAGGACGATCGCGCGGAACTGCCCGGGCGGCCCCTGAATCGGTTGCACGGTGACCCACCTCGCGCCGTCGCGCAGCCACGCGCGCTCGTCGTCGACAGCGGACACTGCGAGACCTGCGTCACGCGCGCCGAATGTGTCTGCAACGTCGACGACGTCCACCGGATCTCCCGTGTGTGCGACGAGCTCCGCACCCGTCACCACATACACGTCGGTGGCGTGACTCAACACCGCAACGTCCCCGCACACGCCGGTCAGCGTGTCGTCGAGTGAGATCCCACGAACCGGTTCGCTGCCTCGGTCGGCGAGCAGCTGCATCCACCGCAAGCGGGTCTGTGAACTCTCGAAGGAACGCGCGTTGTCGACCGCGATGCCTGCGGCGACGGCGAGCACCGCGACGATCTTCTCGTCGAGCTCCGTGAAGGCAGGCGCCCCCTGCTTCTCCGTGAGGTAGATGCTGCCGAACAACTCCCCGCGGACGATGATCGGCGCCCCGAGGAAGGTGTTCATCGGCGGGTGATGAGGAGGGAACCCGATCGACGCCGGGTGGTCCGACAGTCGTTCGATGCGCAGTACCTCGGGATGGTGAAGCAGTTCGCCGAGCACACCGTGTCCGACGGGCAGTCGGCCCATCGTCGCACGCACATCAGGACTGATCCCCGTGTAGACGAACGCCTGCAGGCTCAGTTCCGGACCACGGACGCCGAGCGCACAGTAGCGTGCGTCGAGCACACCTGCTGCGACGTCGACGATCCGCTGCAGCGCGAGGTCGAGTTCGAGACCCTGCCCGACCAGAAGCACTGCCTCGAGCACATCACGCAGAGCCGTGGGATCGTTGCCGTCTTTGGCCGCGAGGGCGTCGACCGCCGTGCGGACCTCTTGGAACGTCATCGGGCCCGCCCTGCCGCGGCGACGAACCGTCCGATCGATTCGGGCACACCCGCAGGGTGAACATGCAGGTAAGAGGCATGAATGCCACCTGAGACGAAGCCGTCAGCGCAGTTCGTCTCTCCTGCGCGCCAGGCCCACGCCGGTGTCCTGTCCGTCCGGAAGTCCACGGTGCTTCGGTGGAACTCGTGTCCGGTGACCCGTTCACCGGTGCGATAGAGCACGCTGTCGGCAACGGCGACTGCGTCCCGGTAGCCGAGGGTCAGTCGCGGTCCGAACGCGCCGTCGGCCTCGATCGCTCCGACCATCTCATGGCCGTCGAGCATCGACGAGAGATATAGCAGCCCCGCACATTCCGCGTGGACGGGACGTCCGGCCGCGGCATGGCGGGCGAGGTCGGCGCGCAGTCCCGCGTTGGCGGCGAGGTCGACGGCGTGCTCCTCCGGGAAGCCTCCTCCGATCACCACCGCCGACGTGTGCTCGGGCAGCCTGTCGTGCAGTGGATCGAACGACACCACATCGGCGCCTGCCGCAGTCAGGAGTTCTGGGTGCTCGGCGTAACCGAATGTGAACGCCGCGCCCTGGGCGACTGCCACGACAGGTCTCGTGTCGACACGATGCTCGGCCATCTCGTCGGCGGCAGACCACAGTGCGACGTCGCTGCCCCTGGCCGTCGCTGCGAGACGGACGATCGCCTCGACGTCGATGCCTGCGCCGACCAGCCGAGTGATCGCGTCGACGGACGCCAGGGCCTCGGCGCTGCGTTCCGCCGCGGGCACCAGTCCCAGGTGCCGCGACGGCACCGACAACGCGGAGGCTCGGCGGACCGCACCGAACACCGGCAGACCCGCCCGGTCCGCAGCCTGCCGCAGCACCGCTTCATGTCGATCGGACCCGACCCGATTGAGGATCACGCCCGCCACGTGAACCGTTGGATCGTAGGAGACGAAACCGTGCAGCAGGGCCGCAAGCGACTGGCTGTGTCCGCCTGCGTCGACCACCAGCACCACGGGGGCCCCGATCAGCGATGCGACGTGCGCGGTGGACCCGACTCCGAGAGTGCCGTCGTCGTCGGTGATCCGGCCGTCGAACAGGCCCATCACGCCTTCGACGACCGCGATGTCCGCGCCCGCCGACCCCGCCGCGAAGAGCGGCCCGATGCGGTGCTCCCCCACGAGGTTCGGGTCGAGGTTGCGTCCAGGCCTGCCCGCGGCCACTGCGTGATATCCGGGGTCGATGTAGTCCGGGCCCACCTTGAACGGCGCAACCCGGTGACCTGCGGCGACGAGTGCACCGATGAGTCCGGTGGTGATCGTCGTCTTGCCGCTGCCGGAGGACGGTGCGGCGATGACGATCGTCGGAACACTCAGCCCACGTGACGGGCGGGTGCTGATCACCACTCGATGCCCTTCTGGCCTTTGCGGCCGGCGTCCATCGGATGCTTGATCTTGGTCATCTCGGTGACCAGGTCGGCGGCTTCGACGAGCGCATCGGGCGCGTATCGACCGGTGATCACGACGTGCTGGCGGCCGGGCCGCTCACGGAGCGCGGTCACCACTTCGTCGACGTCGATCCATCCCCAGTGCAGCGGATAGGTGAATTCGTCGAGTACATAGAAGTCGTGCTGTTCCGATGCGATGCGCCGCGCGATCTCGGTCCATCCGGCACGCGCCGCATCGGCATGGTCCTGTTCGGCGTCGTCGCTCCGGCGGATCCACGACCACCCCTGGCCCATCTTGTGCCACTCGACCGGTCCGCCTTCGCCGGTCTGGTCGTGAAGGCGACCCAGCGCGGTCATCGTCGACTCCTCGCCGACCTTCCACTTCGCGCTCTTCACGAACTGGAACACCGCGACGTCCATCCCGGCGTTCCACGCACGCATCGCCATTCCGAAGGCTGCAGTCGACTTGCCCTTGCCTGGTCCGGTGTGCACCGCCAGCACCGGCTGATTGCGTCGCTGACGTGTGGTCAGACCGTCGTTCGGGACAGATTCGGGGACTCCCTGAGGCATGTGATCACCCTATCCACCGCCCTCCACGTACTCACCATCCCCCGCTCGACAATCGGCCTCCCACTGCGCAGCAACCGACCCCACTGCTCGTTGAGCGAGCAGGAAGGGCGTCACTGGGCAGGGAGGGGCGTCGCTGGGCAGGAGCGGGAAGGACGGCTAGGCTACGCCGCGGATGCCCGCGGCGAGGCCGGTGTCGGCGAGGTCGTCGAGAGGCACGTACTCGGCTCGGAGCCGCTGGGCGAGGGCCACCGCAGAACCGAGACGGACGAAACCCTGCTCGCAGTCGACGACGACCGAACTGACACCGCGGCGCGCGACATCGTCGGCCGCTGCGTCCGCCCGACGCCCGGCGTCTCGTCCGCCGGTCGCGCGACCGTCGGTGAGGAGGACCAGCAGCGGCCTGCGGTGCGGGTCGACGCGCGCCGACCGATCGATCACCTCAACACTGCGCTGTAGCCCTTCAGCGAGCGGCGTCCGACCACCGGTCCGGACCTGGGCCAGTCGACTGACGGCGATGTCGACGGAGCGAGTCGGCGGGACGGCGACATAGGCGTCCGCGCCTGCGGCGACGACCACCGCGACCCGATCGCGGCGGGTGTACGAGTCGCGCAGCATCTCGACGCATGCGTCACGGACCGCGGTCAGACGTGATCGGGCGGTCATCGACCCGGACAGGTCGACGAGGAACACCACAAGGTTCGACTCGGTGCCGATTCGCTCGGCGCCCCGCAGGTCACCCGGTTGCAGGCTCGGCATCCCGTCGCCGGACGCACGCCGGGCCGCCGCGAGCACCGTGCCGAACAGGTGGACGCCGGTTCCGGAGCCGAAGTCCACGTCACGGACCGTCGACCCGCGGGTACTGCGGGCGCGCGAGCGCCGACCGGGGTCGCCGTCACCGACTCCGTCGGCGCGGAAGGTCCGCACCCGCGGGGAGCCGGCTGTCGGTCGTGTCCCAAACTGCGGTCCGGGAGCACCGCCGCCGCTCGGCGGCGGGTCATCGTCGTCGTCGGGGTCGGGTTCGACTTCGCTCGACGAGTCGGACGGACCGTCGTCCGGCGAGTTGGGAGAACTGTCGTCGGATGTGTCGGGAGAAGTCTCGTCCTGATCGCCGGCGGAGGCGTCGTCGCCTGCGCGGAGAGCGTCGTCGAGTTGTTCCTCCGACATCGACGATTCGTCGAACGGATTGCGTCGACGACGGTGTGGGAGTGCCAGTTCGGCGGCCACGCGGACATCGTCCTCGGTCACCTCTGACGCGCCGCGCCACGCGGCATGAGCGGTCGCGGTGCGGGCCATCACGATGTCGCCGCGGAGGCCGTCCACGTCGAGGTGCGCACAGATGCCCGCGATGCGACGCAGTTCCGAGACAGGCAGCACCACGTCGGGCAGCGCCGTGCGCGCGTGCGAGATCCGTGCCGCGAGTTCGGACTCGGCGGCATCGTGCCGACCGGAGAAGCCGGCCGGATCGGCGTCGAACGCCATGCGGGCGGTCACGATCGCCACTCGTTCGTCGACGTCGCGCGGGCCCGCCACGTCGACGACCAGACCGAAACGGTCGAGGAGCTGCGGCCGCAACTCCCCTTCCTCCGGGTTCATCGTGCCGACGAGAACGAACCGGGCGGACTGGGTGTGGGACACACCGTCGCGTTCGACGGTCACCCGACCACTCGCCGCGGCGTCCAACAGGACGTCGACGAGATGGTCGGACAGCAGGTTCACTTCGTCGATGTACAGGACACCGTCGTCCGCCTTCGCAAGCAGGCCGGGCGTGAAGTGTGCCTGGCCGTCACGGAGCACGCGGGTCAGATCGAGCGACCCGACAACCCTGTCCTCGGTCGCGCCGATCGGCAGTTCGACGACCCGTGATGCAGAGCCGAGCAGCGGCCCGAGTCCGCGGACGACGGTCGACTTCGCGGTGCCCTTCTCGCCCCGGATCAGCACTCCGCCGATCCCCGGCGACACCGCCGACAGGATCAGCGCGAGTTTGAGCCGCTCCTGACCGACAACCGCGCTGAACGGGTACCGAACCGCGTCGGACATCGGTCAGTCGTTGTCGCCGGTGAGCTGCAGGCTGCGGTTGGTCCAGTCCCAGACCTGGTTGTACAGGGCGGGATTGTCGTTGAGCTTCTGGCCGAACGACGGGATCATCTCGGTCAGCTTGTCGCGCCACCCGTCGAAGTGGGCGGTGAAGCACTTCTCCAGGACCGAGATCATGGCGGGGACGGCAGTCGACGCACCCGGCGACGCACCGAGCAGTCCGGCCATCGAACCGTCTTCCGAGGTGACGACGGCGGTGCCGAATTCGAGGCTTCCGCCCATGCCGTTCTTGCGGATCACCTGGACGCGCTGACCTGCGGTGATCAGCTCCCAGTCCTCGCCGACGGCGAGCGGTGCGAAGTCCTGCAGGGTGGTGACACGATCGTTCCGGCTCGCCGCGAGCTCGGAGATCAGGTACTTGAGGAGACCGAACTCCTTGGGGGCGATCGACATCATCGGCACCAGGTTGCCCGGCTTCACCGACTTCGGCAGGTCGAGGACGCCGCCGGTCTTCAGGAACTTGGGCGACCAACCCGCGTACGGGCCGAAGAGCAGACCCTTTTCGTGGTTGATGACGCGGGTGTCGAGATGCGGCACCGACATCGGCGGCGCACCGACAGCGGCCTGACCGTAGACCTTCGCCGAGTGCTCGGCGATGATGTCGGGGTTGGTGCAGCGGAAGAACTCACCGCTGACCGGGAAACCGCCGAAGCCCTTGGCTTCCTTGATGCCCGACTTCTGCAGCAGGCCGAGGGCGCCGCCGCCTGCACCGACGAACACGAACCGGGCCTCGACGCGGAGCTTCTCGCCGCTGCGCGTATTGCGGAGCTTGATCACCCAGCTGCCGTCCGACTGCTTGCTCAGGTTGCGGACCTCGTGCCCGAAGTACAGGTCGGCGTCGCGGCCGACGTAGTTCAGGAGCTGCTGCGTGAGCGCGCCGAAGTCGACGTCCGTGCCTTCAGTGAACCAGTTCAGACCGACCGGGTCGGAATAGTCGCGGCCTGCGCCCATCAGCGGGAGACGCTCGGCGAAGGTGTCGGCGTCGTCGATGAACTCCATGCCCTCGAACAGCGTCTGGCTCGACAGCGCCGCGTGGCGCTTGCGGAGGAACTCGACGCCGTCGGCGCCGTGGCAGTAGGCCACGTGCGGGATCGGGTTGATGAACTCGTCCGGGGCACCGAGCACCCCGTTGTCGACGCCGTGGGCCCAGAACTGACGCGACATCTGGAACTGCTCATTGATGGTGAGTGCCTTGGTGATGTCGATCTCGCCGTCGGCGCCCGCAGGCGTGTAGTTCAGTTCGCACAGCGCCGAGTGTCCGGTGCCTGCGTTGTTCCAGGGATCCGAGCTCTCGGCCGCTGCCGCGTCGAGACGTTCGAACAAGCTGATCGACCAGCTCGGCTCCAGCTGACGAATGAGGGCGCCGAGCGTCGCGCTCATGATGCCTGCGCCGATCAACGCCACGTCCGTCTTGATGACCTTCTGCGACACGATGCTGCTCTCCTCCGAGGTCGGGGTGAATCCTTGCCGACCCACTCCAGGGGCCGCTCTAGGAGACTCATTGTTCACCATCGAACGTTGACAGGTAGCACCGGTGCTTCCAAATGTGTCGCGTCCGACACGCGGATGAAGCAGCACTAGAGTGGTCGGCGTGACCACCGACTGGCGCCCTGACGAGTTTCTCGACGGCTATGAAGTCCGAACCATCCCCCTCGCAACGGATCCCGACGGCGAGGATCCGATCTTCGCGAGTCTCGTTCGCCGCCCGCTCGACGGCATCACGCCGCGTGGCGCGGTGTTGTACGTGCACGGCTTCACCGACTACTTCTTCCAGACCGAACTCGCCGACTTCTTCCACGAGCGTGGATACGCGTTCTACGCGCTCGACCTCCGTAAGTGCGGTCGGTCCCTGAAGGCTCACCATCAGCCGCACTACACCAGCGATCTCGCGTTCTACGACGAGGAGTTGAACGCCTCACTGGACATCGTCACCGATGAGGTGAGCGCCGCGGGCGGGACACCGCAGGTGATCGTCGCGGGCCATTCGACGGGCGGCCTGGTGACGCCACTGTGGTTGAACCGACTGCGGACCAGCGATCCCGAACGCCACGGGCACGTCGTCGGCCTTCTGCTCAACAGCCCCTGGCTCGATCTGCAGGGCGAGGCCGTGTTGCGGTCGACGCCAGCGTCCAAGCTGATCTCCGCCGTCGGGTCGGTCCGCGGCATGCAGTCGCTCCCCCGCGAACTGTCGTCGGCGTACGGCGACAGCCTGCACGCCGACGTCCACGGCGAATGGACGTACGACCTCGTCCGCAAGCCCCTCTCCGGATTCCCGGTGACGTTCGGTTGGTTGTCCGCCGTCCGCGCCGGACACCGACGGGTGCATGCCGGCCTCGACGTAGGTGTCCCGGCCTTGGTCCTGCGGTCCGACAAGTCGTCGTTCCGCGGGAAGTACGACGCGTCGGTCGACACGGCGGACTGCGTGCTGGACGTGAAGCAGATCGCGCAATGGTCCGGATGCATCGGCGGCCGAGTCCTGGCCGTCGCCGTGACCGACGCGCGGCACGACGTGTTCTTGTCGATCGAGAGTGTGCGCAAACGGGCGTACGCCGAGGTCGACGCCTGGATGGAGAGCGAGTTCGACAAGTGAGCACACCACAGATCGTCGACCTGGCGGTCATCGGCACCGGCAGCGGCAATTCGATCCCTGACGAGCGGTTCGACGACATTTCGATCGCGATCTTCGAGGAGAACCTGTTCGGCGGGACATGCCTCAACGTCGGCTGCATCCCGACGAAGATGTTCGTGTACGCGGCCGACGTGGCGGAGGCCGCTCGGAGCGCCGGTCGGTACGGCGTCCACGCGAGTGTCGACAGCGTCGACTGGCCGTCGATCGTCGATCGAGTCTTCGGCCGCATCGACCCGATCACCGCCGGCGGCCGCGAGTACCGCGTGGATCGCTGCCCCAACATCACCGTGTACGAGAGTCACGTCCGATTCGACGGCGTCGACGACGACCGGTACCGCCTGGTCACGGCGGCCGGCGATGTGGTTCTCGCATCACAGGTCGTCATCGCCGCGGGCGCCCGGTCCGCGGTCCCGGACGCCATCGCCGAGTCCGGTGTCCGCTACTACACGAACAACGACGTGATGAGGCTCCCGGAACTGCCCAAGCGACTGGTCATCGTCGGCAGCGGTTACATCGCCTCCGAGTTCGCCCATGTGTTCTCGGGCCTCGGCGTCGAGGTGTCAGTGATCGCCCGCGGTCCCCGACTGCTGCGTCCCATGGACGACGACATCAGCGCCCGATTCACCGAGGTCGCCGCGGAGCAGTGGGACGTCCACTTGAACACCCAGGTCAAGGGCGCGACGATGCTCGACGGTGGCGGCGTTCGACTGACGTTCGACTCGGGCGACACCCTCGACGCCGACGCACTGCTCGTCGCCACCGGCCGCATCCCGAACGGCGACCTGCTGTCGTTGGACACGATCGGTGTGGAACTCACCGACGACGGCCGGGTCCCGGTCGACTCCCACGGCCGCACGCCGGCTCGCGGCGTGTGGGCGCTTGGCGATGTGAGTTCGCCGTACCAGCTCAAGCATGTCGCGAACCACGAGCAGCGTGTGGTGCAGGGCAATCTCCTGCTCGGCTGGGAGTCGGCCGAACTCGCCTCCTTCGACCACCGGTTCGTTCCCGCTGCGGTGTTCACGCACCCGCAGATCGCGAGTGTCGGGCTCACCGAGGAGCAGGCCCGCGAACGCGGCCTCGACATCACCGTCAAGGTCCAGAAGTACGGCGACGTCGCATACGGCTGGGCGATGGAGGACACGGTCGGAATCTGCAAGGTGATCGCCGAACGCGGGTCCGGCACACTCCTCGGCGCCCACCTTCTCGGCGCACAGGCGTCGTCGATCATCCAGCCCGTCATCCAGGCGATGAGCTTCGGGCTGTCGGCGCACGAGATGGCACGCGGCCAGTACTGGATCCACCCCGCGCTGCCGGAGGTTCTCGAGAACGCACTGCTGGGGTTGGAGTTGTGAGCCTGCACGATCCGGTGTCGGTGCGAGAGTGGTACGCCGACTCGTCCGCCGCGTTCGTGGACGTCGTCGACCGGGTCCCGGCATCGACACTGGATCGTCCCGCGCTCGGCGAGTGGACCATGCGTTCGCTGGTGGGCCACACGTGCAGATCTGGCTTCACCACGATCGAGATCTACGTCGCGGCGGCCCGCGATCGAATCGATGCCGGCGAGGGCCTCGGTGATCTTCTCGACGGCCCAGCGGCGTACTTTCACGCCGCCCTGGACTGGGTGACCGACCAGGCGGTTATCACCGAGGCGGGCGTGCGCGCCGGTGTCGGGCTAGGCGACGATCCGTTCGATCACGCCCACGACCTCGCCGCACGCGGTGTGGCTCTCGTGGACACACTTGCCGACGATGACCTGCTGCTCACTCCGGTCGGCGCGATCTCCGCAGTGGACTACCTCGCCACCCGAGCCTTCGAGTTGAGTGTGCACACGCTCGACATCGTTGACGCCGCCGGAATCGAACCGCCTGTGCAACTGCCCGGGTGCGCACGCCGGGCGGCGGCACTGGCCGCGTCGTTGACCCGCGACTACGACGTCTACACGCTTCTTCGCGGCATCCTCGGACGAGGCGAAATGCCGGATGGCTTCACCTGCCTGCGCTAGAAGATGCCTGGGTTTATGCTGCTTCGATGACAACCCCCTCCCAGGCCGGACTCGAGGTTATCGGCGCGAACGGAGAGTCGTTGGTGTTCGACGGCGTCACCGTGGCGAAGTTCAAGCATCACGGCAAGGAGGAGACGGCTCGCAACCCGGTCTCCACATACCGCGAGGTGTCGATCAAGGAGAAGACCTCCCTGTTCGGCAAGCCCAAGAACCCGCGTCAGTTCGACGTGCTGCTCGCGATGTCGTCGTTCATGGCGTTGACCGTCGACGAGCACGGCCGAGCTCAGGTCGACGAGCTCGTAGCGCGCCTCGAGTCAGTACAGCGCTGACCGCAGCGAGATCTCGCTCGCGACGGCCTTCGCCGCCTTCTGCGGCACCCAGTGATCGATGCCTTCGATGACGGAGAACCGGTAGTCGCCGTACACGTGGCGACCGCTGAACTCGGCCTGTTCGCGACCCAGCGCGGTGTCACCGTCGCTCCACACCATGGTTGTCGGGATCTCGACCGGCGGGCACGCGAGAGTGGCGGCGATGTCGCCGGTGAAGTTGGCGCGATACCAGTTCAGCGGGCCGGTGAGAGCGCCCGGTTCCAGCAGCGGCGCGACTTCTTCGGGTGTGACCCCGTGACGGGTCAGTCGCACACCGTTGTCTTCGGTGAGCAGCTGCTCCGCCTTGGGTTTGACGAACGTCGAGATGTACGACGAGCGTTCCCGCTGGTCGGAGCCCGCCTCCAGCGCCTCTTTCATGGCAGACGGATGGCCGGTGCTGACGGCGACGAGACCGGTGAAGCGTTCCGGGTGCTTCGCGGCGAGATGCCACGCGACGATGCCGCCCCAATCGTGTCCGACGATCATCGAGTACGCGATGTTCAGGTGACCGAGCACCCCGAGGACGTCGCCGACCAACTTCTCCAATCGGTAGTCCTCGACGTGCTCCGGTCGCGCACCTGGGCTGTATCCGCGCTGGTCGAACGTGACGGTGCGCAGGCCCGCTTCGTGCAGCCGCGGGACCACATCGTCCCAGCAGCGGGAGTCGACGGGGAAGCCGTGCAACAGCACCACCCATGGCCCGCGGGCCGGTCCGCTGAGCTTCACATCGAAGGTCAGACCGTCATGCTCGACTTTCAGGTGCTCGGTTTCCACTCAGCCAGGATAGGACGGACGGCAGCGGCCCGGTGCCCGCCTCGAGCAATCTGTGCACAGCTCTCATGTCGAGGTGTTCTGTGACCAGATCGGCAATGGTGTCCAGCTGGTCTTCGCGGACCTTCGCCACGGACAGTCCCGCCGCAGGTGTGAACCCTGCACGTCCGGCCTGGACGGCGACCGTCCGCAGAAACGATCGCCGCATGTCGTCGCCGTCGAGCAGTCCGTGACAGTGGGTGCCGACGACCGGCCCGCGGCGTGCGCCTTCAGGGCCGGTCTCGGAATCCACCAGCCACGTCTCTTCAGCACTTCGCGTCACGACGCCGTGATGGATCTCGTATCCGGCGACTCGTGCACCTGCACCGTCGTGTCCGGAGAACGTTCGGAGGGTCTTGTCGGATCGGAACTCGATGTCGACGTCGAGCAGGCCGAGTCCGTCGACGGTTCCCGCGGTCGACTCCACTCGATCGGTGATCCGCCGCGCGAGCATCTGGAATCCACCGCACACGCCGAGCACCGGACGCCCCGCGCGCGCTCGGTCAACCACGGCGTCGGCGAGGCCGGTGGATCGCAGCCAGGCGAGATCGGAGACTGTGGCACGGCTGCCCGGAAGGACGACGAGATCGGCTGCCCGAACAGCGGCGGGGTCGTCCACCCAGGTCACGTCCACGTCGGGTTCGCACGCGAGTGCCTCGACGTCGGTCGTGTTGGAGGTCCGCGGCAGTCGGATGGCGGCGACTGTGAGACGCTGTCCGCCGGTGTGGGCGACCGGCCCGCCGACTCGCCGTCCGACGGGCGACGCAAGCGAGTCTTCGGCGTCGATCCACAGGTTGTCGGCGAACGGCAGGACGCCGAGTGTGCGTCTGCCGGTGCGTTCACGAAGAGTGACGAGACCGGGATCGAGCAGAGACGGGTCACCGCGGAATTTGTTGATGACAAAGCCTGCAACGAGTGCTTGGTCGTCGGGTTCGAGGAGCGCGAGCGTCCCGAACAGATGCGCTAGCGAACCGCCGCGATCGATGTCGGTGACGAGCAGTACGGGCAGTTCGGCGGCCCTCGCCAGACCCATGTTCGCGATGTCCGTCGCGCGGAGATTCACCTCCGCGATCGACCCGGCGCCCTCGCAGATCACGGCGTCGAAGTCGCGACGCAATGACGCGAGCTCGTCCGCGACCACGTGGGACAACTCGCTGCGGCGAACGTGATAGTCGGCCGCACCGACGTCACCGTACGGCCGACCGCGCACGATGACGTGCGAGCGCCGATCACTTCCGGGTTTGAGCAGGACCGGATTGAAGCGCGTGTCCGGTTGAAGCCCACACGCCACAGCCTGAAACGCCTGCGCTCGACCGATCTCTCCACCGTCCAGCGTCACCGCGGAGTTGTTCGACATGTTCTGCGCCTTGAACGGCGCCACTCGCACACCGTCCCGCGCAAGCGCACGGCACAGTCCCGCGACGATGAGGCTCTTGCCCGCGTCACTGGTCGTGCCGCCGACCAGCAGTGCGCCATGGTTGTCAGACACACAGATGACCCTACCGACCGCCCTTTCGCTCACCACGATCGAAACCCTGTGCGTCGTCGGCGAAACAGAGCACTGTCAGAGGCCACGCACCGCTCGAAGTCCCGGTGCACGCCCTAGGAGTTCCCATGCCCACCCTGCTCATCATCGGTTTTGTCGGCCTGCTCGGCCAATTGGTCGACGGAAGCCTCGGAATGGCGTTCGGTGTCACGGCGACGACATTCCTCATCGCGCTGACGACGTTGTCGCCCGCAGCGATCAGCGCCACCGTCCACCTCGCCGAAATCGGTACGAGTCTCGTGTCCGGGGTCTCGCACTGGAAGTTCGGCAACGTCGATTGGCGGGTCGTCGCGCGGATCGGCATCCCCGGCGGCATCGGTGCATTCGTCGGCGCGACGGTCCTGTCGAATCTGTCCACCGAGGACGCGAAACCCGTCATGGCCACGATCCTGCTGGTCCTCGGCCTCTACGTGCTGCTGCGGTTCACCTTCCGAGGCATCAGCACCAAGAACCTCGGCAAACCCCTGAAGTCGCGTTTCCTCACCCCGCTCGGTCTGTTCGGCGGCTTCATCGACGCCACCGGCGGTGGCGGCTGGGGCCCGGTCGGCACACCCGCTCTCCTTGCATCGGGCCGTCTTGAACCCCGCAAAGTGGTGGGCACAATCGACACCAGCGAGTTCATCGTCGCCGTCGCCGCATCTCTCGGCTTCCTGGCGAATCTCGGCGGTGAAGGCGTCGAATTCGGCGCGGCCGGCGCGATCCTGATCGGCGGTGTGATCGCCGCACCGATCGCAGCGTTTGTGGTCCGCCACTTCCCTCCGCGCCTGCTCGGAGCGACCGTCGGCGGATTGATCATCCTCACCAACGCTCGAACCCTCGTGGGCAAGAGCGGCTTCGGACTCGACCCGCTGCAGCAGCGGGTCGTGTACATCGCGATCGTCGCGCTGTGGGCGGCGGCGTTCGTGTACTCGTTCGTCCAGTACCGACGTGACAAGGCCCTCGAGTCGGTCGATGCGCTCTCGGAGATCGTGGAGCTCCGGTCGGCAGAATCGGGTCAAGAGCTCGCCACTTCGAAGTGACGTCATACGCGTGAGGTGAGACCGCACCGGGACGAGGTCGTGATACGGCCTAGCCCCGGTCCGGTCTCGCTCACGCGTCGGGAAGTGTCAGGATCTCTGCGCCGGTTTCGGTGACGACGAGTGTGTGCTCGAACTGGGCCGTCCACTTCCGGTCCGCGGTGACGACGGTCCAGTCGTCGTCCCACATCTCCCAGTCCTTGCCGCCGAGGTTGATCATCGGCTCGATCGTGAAGACCATGCCCGGCTCCAGGACGGTGCTCACACTCGGCTCGTCGTAGTGGAGGACGACGAGCCCGTTGTGGAAGGTCTCACCGATGCCGTGCCCGGTGAAGTCACGGACCACCGAGTAGCCGAAGCGGCTCGCGTATGCCTCGATGACACGTCCCACGACATTCAGCGCGCGGCCCGGCTTCACCGCCTTGATCGCTCGGTCGGTTGCGATCCGGGTACGTTCCACGAGGTCACGGACTTCCTGAGAGACGTCGCCCGCAAGGAACGTGGCATTCGTGTCGCCGTGGACACCGTCTTTGAACGCCGTCACGTCGATGTTGACGATGTCGCCGTCCTGGATCACGGTCGAGTCCGGAATGCCGTGGCAGATCACTTCGTTCAGCGACGTGCAGCACGACTTCGGGAAGCCCTTGTAGCCAAGGGTGGACGGGTACGCGCCGTGATCGAGCATGTACTCGTGGGCGATCCGGTCGAGTTCGGCCGTGGTGACTCCCGGCGCGACGGCACGTCCCGCCTCGGCGAGAGCGTTTGCGGCGATCTTCGACGCCACGCGCATCTTCGCGATGGTCTCCGGAGTCTGCACCCACGGCTCACTCCCCTCCGCGACGGTGTCCTTCCACACGTACTCGGGGCGCTCGATGGCGTCTGGCACGGACAGGACCGGCGCGACGACGCCGGGAGTGAGCGGGGCACGAACAGTCATGCCGTCGATTGTTTCATGCCAACCGAACTCCCGAGGCTGTCGCCTGCTCCAGGACAGGTAAGGTATTCCTAATAGTCTACTTTCACTCATTTCGAGACAGGCAGGTTCTGGTGATCGGTCGCCCACGTGTGCTGGTCGTCGCTGTGGCGGTCCTCGTTACACTGACGTCGGCATGCACCACCGAGCCGATCGAGACCGATGCAGCACGGTCGGCGAAGCTCTCGGCCTCCCTCCGACCGGGGCCGACCACGGCGGTGCTCCCCACGCCGGACATAGTTCCGGTGTCGACCACCGTGACCGCCCCCGCGAGAGCCGAGCGCATCGTGGCCATCGACCGCAACGGAACGCTCGGCGCGATCGTCTACTCCCTCGGCCTCGGGTCGCACGTCGTGGGCCGTGACAAGTCCACGACGTTCCCGTCGGCGCGCGCAGTTCCCGTCATCACCGATACCGGGCACGCCATCAACACCGAGCGTGTCCTCAACGTGTCTCCGACCATCGTGTTGACCGGTACCGACAGCAACCCTGCGGGCGCCGTCGACGCGCTCCGGCGGGCGGGCCTCCAGGTGGTTCAGTTCCCGGCCGAACGATCAGTGGCATCCACCCCTGAACTGATCCGGGCTGTTGCGACAGCACTCGGTGTGCCTGCAGAAGGTGAGAAGCTCGTCGCCCGGACACAGTCTCAGATCAACGACGCCGGGCGATCGATCCCCGACCTGCCGACCAAGCCGTCGATCGCGTTCCTCTACGTCCGCGGCGAGTACCTGCTCCTCCTGGCGGGACCGAAGTCCGGCGCCGACGACCTTATCGAGCACCTCGGCGGAGTTGACGCGGGCACCGCATCCGGTCTGACGGCGCCGTTCACCACCGTCAGCGCCGAGATTCTGATGGCCGCCGACCCCGACGTGATTCTGGTGATGACGCAGGGCGCGGATTCAGTAGGCGGAATGGACCGATTGCTCGAACTGCCGGCCATCGCGCAGACGAAGGCGGGGCGGTCCAGGCGGATCGTGGAGATGGACGAGACGCAGATTCTGATGTTCGGGCCCGACACCGGTCTGGTGATGGGTGCTTTGGCGAAGGCGATTTATGCGTGAATTGATCCGCGGCCGCACCCTCGTGGTGTTCGTCGCCCTGCTCGTCGTGCTCGCGGTGATCGTCGTCGTCTCGGCGGGCACCGGCGCGGTACACGTCTCTCCGGCTGAAGTCCTCGGTTCGATCGCGCACCATTGGCACCTCGACATCGGGCCGCTTCCGAGTCACCCGAACGGTGAGACCGCATTGTGGGTGACACGATTCCCCCGCATCGTCCTCGGGCTGCTGGTCGGCATCGCGCTCGGCGCGGCGGGCTGCCTCCTCCAGGGAATGCTCGCCAATCCGTTGGCCGAACCCGGAATCGTCGGCATCTCCTCCGGCGCGGCGATCGGAGCCTGCCTGATGATCGTGATCGGCGGCACCGGAACCAACGGATGGGCCGTCGCGGGCGCCGCGGCCGTGTTCGGTCTCGCGACCACGTTCGCTGTGTACACCCTCTCCATGCGCGACGGGGCATCGTCGACCATCATGCTGGTTCTCACCGGCATCGCTGTGAACGCGTTCGCACTCGGCGTCATCGCCTACCTGACCTACGTCGCCAGCACCGCGGCCCGGGAGCAGATCGTCTTCTGGCAACTCGGCTCACTCGCGGGCAATGCGTCGTGGGCACAGATCCGTGTGGTCGCACCCCTGGTGATCGCGGGCGTCGCGGGCGGCATGGTGCTCGTCCGCAAACTCGATCTGCTCGCGCTCGGCGAGGTCCAGGCCGCATCCCTCGGTGTCAATGTCGAAGTCGTTCGACGCCAGGTGATCGTGTTGGTCGCGATCCTGACTGCCGCGGCCGTCGCCTTCACCGGGATCCTGATGTTCGTCGGCCTGATCGTGCCGCACGTGATGCGCTTGGTCGTGGGACCCCGACATGCGGTGCTCCTGCCTGCCAGCGCGTTGGGCGGTGCACTCGTCGTGGCCGCCGCCGATCTCGCGGCACGGACGCTCACCGCAGGCGAACTGCCGCTGGGTATGTTGACCTCGTTGATCGGCGGCCCGGTGTTCTTCCTACTGTTGCGCCGTAAGAGTGCAGGAGCGGCCCTGTGACCGGCATCGATGCACGCGGCGTCACCGTGACTCTCGGCGGACGGACAGTCGTATCCGACGTGGATCTCGTTGTGAAGCCCGGTGAACTCGTCGCTCTCGTCGGTCCGAACGGCTGTGGCAAGTCGACATTGCTGTCTGCAGTGTCCGGGCTCCGATCCCCCGACTCGGGGCGGGTCCTCATCGGCGAGGCGGACATCGCGACACTCGATTCCCGAGCGCTCGCTCGTCGGCGTGCCCTCGTCACCCAGACGAACCGGACCGACACGCCTTTCACCGTTCGCGAAGTGGTCGAGATGGGCCGCTACCCGTGGACTCGCACTCCGGAGGCCGCGCAGTCGGAGGCGTTGATCACCGCTGCAGTCGAGGCTTGTGAACTCGGCGACCTGCTGGAACGCCATTTCTCTCAACTGTCTGGTGGGCAGCAGGCCCGTGTGAGCCTGGCCCGCGCCCTCGCACAGGACACGCCGGTCCTGCTGCTCGACGAACCGACCGCCGCTCTCGACATCGGCCACAGTGAACAGGTCCTTCAGATCCTCGCCGAACGCGCGAAGGGCGGCGCCACAGTTCTCCTCGTGGTGCACGATCTGTCGCTCGCCGCCGCGTATGCCGACCGGGTAGCGGTGATGAAGGACGGCCGCATTCAGGCCTGCGGCCCCGTCCGTGACGTGATGACCGCCGATCTGCTCTCGACGACCTACGATCATCCGGTGCTAGTCGTCGACCATCCCGACACCGGCGAGTTGCTCATCGTCCCGCGCCGCTGACGACAAACGCGCCGCCCCTCGACGGGACGGCGCGTTTGCTGTTGCGGAAGGTCAGGCCTGCTGCTTCCGAAGGAAGACTGCGTATGCGCCGGCCGCGGCGAGCGCCAAACCCGCCAGCAACGTGAGCCAGAGGCCGAAGCCAACGCTCACCTCGACACCGCCGGCGCCCAGCCCACCGATGTCGCCGAGTTCGTTCTTCGCGTCTTGGACATCGACGATGTCGATGATCGCGATCAGCGTCGAGATCGCGCCCGCAACCACGGCCGCGATGCCCGCGGCCAGAGGAAGCACCGGCTGCTTAGCGGTGAGAAACACCGCGGCACCGGCCAGACCGCCTGCGATCAATGCCAGGATCAGCGTGTACACACCGTCGTTGCCGTCGCCGGTACCGGACACCGTTTCGCTGTAGAAGGAGCTCTCGATCGACGCCCATGGCAGGAACGACGCAATGAGAAGGACAACCGCCACGCCGACAATGCCCCACAGCACGGGGACAAGCCGCGGATTCAGGGCCGTCGCCTGTGCGCCCGCCAGCGGCGGGTACTGCTGGCCGTACGCGGGTGCGGCACCGTACTGACTCGCCTGCGGCTGCTGGCCGTACTGCGGCTGCTGCTGCCCGTACTGCGGCTGCTGCCCCTGACCGTAGTCAGGCTGCTGGCCGTACTGCGGCTGCTGCCCGTACTGTTGTGGCTGCTGGGGAGCGCCGTACTGAGGCTGTTGGGGAGCACCGTACTGGGGCTGCTGGCCCTGCTGGGGAGCGCCGTATTGGGGAGCACCGTACTGGGGCGCGCCGTATTGGGGAGCGCCACCGTGCTCGGGATTCTGCCCGGGGTATCCGGGTGTGGGACCAGTCATGGTTCGCCTCGACTTTCACTACAGGGTCTCCCGTGAGACTTCCATAACCTATGCCCTCATTAGACCGAATGCACGACGGGGGTTCATCCGAATGACGCACACGCCTGGCACGGAATTGACGAAACACCCAGATCCGGCGTCGACGTCCGCCGATTCCTGAACTCAATCGACGGAGCGACAGGGCCGGTCAGGGGTGGTAGTCGGCGGGCAGGGCTGCGAGAAAGTCTCGGGTGACGGCCACTGCGGCTTCCGATCCCCCGCCCATCACGATGAGAGTGGCGAAAGCGATGTCGCCGCGAAAGCCCGCGAACCACGCGTGCGATCCGCCCGCGACCTCGGCCTCACCTGTCTTGCCGTACACCTCGCCTTGATCAGCGATCGCCGACGCCGTCCCCGACGTCACGACGGCGCGCATCATCGTCCGCAAGCGCGCGTAGACGTCGCCGTCGAAGTCGACCGTCGGCCCCACGACCTTGGTCGGGCGGTCGTTGATGAGTTGCGGGACGGGCCGGCGACCGGTGGCCGCTGTCGCCGACACCAACGCCATTCCGAGCGGGCTCGCGAGTACGGTGCCCTGCCCGAAGCCGTCCTCGCTGCGTCGCACGAGTTCGGGTTCGATACGCACCGATCCGGTTTCGGACTCGATTCCCGCGATCGTGTAGTCCGAGCCGAGGCCCATGGCGGCGCTCGCGTGAGCGAGGTCGGACGGCCCCATCTCGCTGGCGAGTTTTGCGAACGTGGTGTTGCACGACGCCGCGAAGGCCTGTCGCAGCGTGACCTGGCCGAGCGAGAATCCGTCGTAGTTGGGAATGGTGCGTTCACCGATGGTGATCTCGCCGGGGCACTGCACCTGCGCGTCCGGCTCGCTCAGACGCCCGTACATCGCTGCGGCCGAGGTGACCATCTTGAAGGTTGAACCCGGCGGGAACTGGCCCGCGGCGGCCGGGAATCCCGCACGGTCGGCGTCACCGTTCTGCGCGATCGCGAGGATCTTGCCGGTGGACGCCTGGATCGCGACGGTCATCGCCTGTTTGCCTGCGACGGCGTTCACCGCTCGCTGCGCCGCATCCTGCACGGTCCGGGACAGAGTCAGCGACACGGCGGGCGCCGGGACACTGGGATGGTCGAAGACGACATCTGCGACCAGCCCGTTGGCGTTCACCACCGACACCCGCCATCCAGGAGTGCCGATGATGTCGGCGCCGACGGCGTTCTTGACACGTGCGACGACGGCGGAGGCGAAGCCGGGATTCCGCGGCTGGAGCACCGACTCGTCTCGCAGCACGATGCCCGGCAGGGCCAATTGATCACGCAGTCTGGCCGCATCCGCTTCCGACAGGGTCCCGATCGGCATCGGGTCGCTGGACGCGGTGGCCTGCTCGGCGATCCGCTGCGCAGACAGGCCGGGCACGAAGGGGCCCATGACCTGCACGAGTCGAGTCGCGGGTCCGATGACGTCCCCGGCCTGCGCCGCAGCGCGGCCGTCGAACAACACCCCGGTGACCACGCCGTTCACCATCACCTCGGTGCCGTCGGACTCGTTGACACTCGCTCTCGGCGGGCTGAGGTCGCCGACGGCGAGATGCTGGTCGGTGCCGAGCTTCGGGTGAATGGCGGTGGACGTCCATCGCACCGACCATCCGGTGTCGCTGCGGCCCATCGACAGCATGGCCTGGTACTCCCACGTTCGCCCACCCGGCAGCGACCACGTGTACGTCACGTCGACGTCGGCGACATCGTGATCCACGCGCACGCGTCCGGTGCGCGCAGACATCGACTCCGCGCCGAGGCCTTCCCACGTCTCGGACATCGCGCGAGTCGCGGCGTCCGGGTTCGTCGTGACGGCGGCCGCGGACTGCACGTCGCGGGCGGCGAACGCGGATATGAAACGGTCCGCCGCATCGCGGGGTTCATCGTCGTCCGACGAGCACGCCGCGGCCGTCACCGCCAACACGAAGACACAGAACAGTGCAATGGCGCGACGCAGGATCATCGTGTGCGGAGGACTTTCTTTGTCAGTCGACGAGAACGGTCGCGAACGTGCCGACCTGGGTGAAGCCGACACGCTGGTAGGTGGCACGGGCAGGCGCGTTGAAGCTGTTGACGTACAGACTCGCGATACGTCCCTGCCGTGCGATGGCTGCGGCGACCGCTGCCGTTCCGGACGCGCCGAGTCCGTGGCCGCGCGACTCCTGATCCACCCACACGCCCTGGATCTGTCCGACCCGACGCGACATCGATCCGATCTCCGCCTTGTAGACCACCCGATCACCGTCGAACCGGGCGAACACGCGGCGTGCGGAGATCAACGCGGCCAACCGACGCCGGTACGACGCACCACCGTCGACTTCGCACGGGTCCACACCCACTTCGGTGCGGAACATCGCGACGGCTGCCGGGAAGTAGTTGTCGAGGTCGGCAGGAGTCACGAGCCGGACCAGCGGGTCTGGTATAACGGCGGGCATTCCGCTCAACGCCAGCAGCGGTTGATCGGGACGAATCTCTCGCGGATCGCCCCACATGGGCGCCAACCGCTCCCACAGGCCGAGGGCGAGCGGCGCGTATCCGACGACCGACGTGCAACCGCGCGGCGATGCCAGAGCGCGTCCGGCGAAATCGTCGAGATCGGCGTCGCCACCGAGGAGCGGCATCAGATTGGCGCCCGAGAAGCACAACGACTGGGCGGGCGTGGAGGCACTCCACATCTCGCCACCGAGAAAGCGCGGCGACATGCCGTACGCCTCGACGCGTGCGGCGACCATGCACGACCCGACGGGGTCTTGATCGAGGGCGCGGCTCACCGCTTCGGTGTCACGGGCTCCCAACGGGCGTCCGCCCAACAATCGCAGCACGTCCCCACCTCCGTGTTCGAAGTCCTAGTCGTCAATGCTCCGCGGTCGGCCGAGGGGGTCTCAGCTCACCGAGACGACTGGTGATCCGCTCTCAGTGTCCCCCGACTCCTCGGCGATACGCAGCGCTTCGGCGATCAACGTCTCAACGATCTGAGCCTCGGGAACGGTCTTGACCACCTCACCCTTGATGAAGATCTGGCCCTTGCCGTTGCCGGACGCGACACCGAGGTCTGCCTCGCGCGCCTCACCGGGTCCGTTGACCACACATCCCATGACCGCGACGCGCAACGGCACTTCGAGACCCTCGAGCCCGGCGGACACCTCATTCGCGAGCTTGTACACGTCGACCTGCGCGCGGCCGCACGACGGGCACGACACGATCTCCAACTTGCGGGGACGCAGGTTGAGCGACTGCAGGATCGCGTCGCCCACCTTGATCTCTTCGGCCGGCGGTGCCGAGAGGGAAACACGAATCGTGTCACCGATTCCCTCCGACAGCAGCGACCCGAACGCGACGGCCGACTTGATCGTGCCCTGGAACGCCGGACCGGCCTCGGTGACGCCGAGGTGCAGGGGGTAGTCGGACTGCGCCGCGAGTTGGCGGTACGCCTCCACCATGATCACCGGGTCGTTGTGCTTCACCGAGATCTTGATGTCGCCGAAGCCGTGCTCCTCGAACAGGCTCGCCTCCCACAGCGCCGACTCGACGAGTGCTTCAGGTGTCGCCTTGCCGTACTTCTTCAGCAGTCGCGGATCGAGCGATCCGGCGTTGACGCCGATGCGGATCGGGATGCCCGCGTCGCCCGCCGCTTTTGCGACCTCTTTGACGCGGCCGTCGAACTCCTTGATGTTGCCCGGGTTGACGCGCACTGCGGCACAGCCTGCGTCGATCGCGGCGAAGATGTACTTCGGCTGGAAGTGGATGTCGGCGATCACCGGGATCTTCGACTTCTTGGCGATCGTGGCGAGTGCGTCCGCGTCCTCCTGGCGGGGGCAGGCAACGCGCACGATGTCGCAGCCCGAAGCGGTGAGCTCGGCGATCTGCTGCAGTGTCGCGTTCACATCGTGCGTCTTCGTGGTGCACATCGACTGCACGGAGATCTGGTGGTCGCTTCCGACTCCGACCGACCCGACCTGGATCTGGCGGGTCTTTCGGCGAGGTGCAAGAACAGGCGGAGGTCCAGCAGGCATTCCCAGCCCGATCAGATCAGTCATGCCCCGAGTCTACCGACTCACGCCGTACCGCGAACGTCAGCCGAGTCGGATCGGATTGATGATGTCCGCCGTCACAGTCAGCACCATGAAGGCACCCATCACCGCCACGACCGCATAGGTCAGCGGGAGCAGTTTCACGTAGTCGACGGGCGGCCCGTCCGCCCTGCCCATGGCACGGCGAATGAGGTTGCGGAACTTCTCGTACAGAGCGATCAGCATGTGCCCGCCGTCCAACGGCAACAGCGGCACCAGGTTGAACGCGCCGAGGAAGAAGTTGATGCTCAGCAGCAGCCCGATGAACAGGTCCCAGTAGCCGCGTTCGACGGCCTCGCCGCCCAGGCGTGACGCTCCGACCACACTGACCGGCGAGTCGACAGCGCGTTCACCGCCGGTCACCGCCGTCCAGAGGTCACCGATCTTCGTCGGCAGCGACGCCAACGACTTCGCGGTCTCGACGAATATGTCGCCGGTGAACGACACCGCCCCACCCCAGACCGAGCCCCAGTCGTACTGCTGGACCAACGTGTTCGACAGTGTCACGCCGATCGCGCCGACGGTCACCGGCGTCAACGTGCCGTCCGGGTTCTGCGCCATCCGCTGGACCTGCGACACCGGGATCGTCACGTCGGTGCGTTCACCGTCGCGTTCGACGGTCAGCACCGTCGAGCCCTGCACGTCACGGACCTTCTCGATCATGTCCGTGGAGTCGGAGATCGACGAGCCGTCGACGGCGACGATCAGGTCACCGGTCCGCAGTCCCGCGTCGACCGCGGGTGCGGCTCCGGTGCACGGGACGGGCTTGCCTTCCGCGTCGGTCGTCGGAGCGACGCACGAGATCTCGGCGACGTGCACCGGCTTGTCACCGAGGACGGGCAGTCCCCACCCGAGCGCGAGCACGATGATCAGAATGAAGCCGAGGATGAAGTTCTGGACCGGTCCTGCGATGAGGACGACCAGACGCTTCCACGTGGCCTGCTTGTACATGGCCCGAGGCTGATCGATGATCGACATCTCGTCGTGCGGCGTCATGCCTGCGATGTCGCAGAAGCCGCCGAGCGGGATCGCTTTCAGGCCGTACTCGGTCTCCCCTACACGCGTCGACCACACAGTGGGACCGAAGCCGACGAAGAAGCGGCGGACCTTCATGCCGGTGGCCTTGGCCGCGAGGTGGTGTCCCAACTCGTGCCAACCGATCGAGATCAGCAGCGCGAGCGCGAACGCCACCACGCCGAGCACGTAACTCACCCGTAAGACTCCAGTCGTCGACGAACCTAGGTGGCAGCAGCGACCAGCACGGCAGCGCGTTCGCGTGCCCACCGGTCCGCTGCCAGGACCTCGTCCAGAGTACCCGGCCTGCCGGTCCACTGATCAGCGTCGGCGAGCACGTCGGCGATGACGCCCACGATCCGCGGGAAGGTGATCCGCCCGGCGAAGAAGCCGTCGGCGGCGACTTCGTTGGCCGCGTTGAAGATCGCGGTGAGGCTTCCGCCCGTGGTCCCGGCTTCGCGGGCAAGGTTGATCGCCGGGAACACGACGTTGTCGACCGGCTCGAACGTCCAGGTCGACGCTTGACTCCAGTCGCAGGCGGCCGAACTGCCCGGCACCCGGTCCGGCCAGCCGAGCGCCAGAGCGATCGGGAGTTTCATGCTCGGCGGCGACGCCTTCGCGATGGTCGCGCCGTCGACGAACGTCACCATCGAGTGCACGATCGACTGCGGATGCACTGTGACGTCGATCCGGTCGTACGGCACATCGAACAGCAGATGCGCCTCGATCACCTCGAGCGCTTTGTTGACCAGGGTCGCCGAATTCAACGTGATCATCGGCCCCATAGACCACGTCGGGTGCTTGCCCGCCTGCTCGGGAGTCACATTCGCCACCTGCTCCGCGGTCCAACCGCGGAACGGACCACCCGAGGCGGTGAGCACCAGCCGGTCGACCTCCGATGCCGATCCACCACGCAGGCACTGTGCGATCGCCGAGTGCTCGGAGTCCACGGGCACGATCTGGCCGGGGGCCGCGGCATCGAGGACGAGCGCGCCTCCCGCGACCAACGATTCCTTGTTCGCCAGCGCCAACCGCGCCCCGGACTCGAGCGCCGCAAGACTCGGGCGCAGCCCGATCGCTCCGACGACGCCGTTCAGCACCACGTCGGCCTCGACCGACTCGATGAGACGGACCATCGCGTCGTCTCCGGCGAGGACGCCCGCACCGATCCGATCGGCGAGTACACCGGCCGCGGCCGGGTCGGCGACCGCGATGCGGGAAGCGGTGAGCCCGGTTGCCGCCACCTGGCGTTCCAGGAGGTCCAGATTGCCGCCGCCCGCACCGAGTCCGACGACCTCGAACAGTTCTGGATGCTCGTCGATCACCTCCAGCGCCTGGGTACCGATGGAGCCTGTCGATCCGAGGATCAGCACACGTGTCGTCACATCTGACATTGTCGCGCACCGGGTGCCGGTTCCGTCACTGGCACGGGTTATGCTTACCCCGAACTACTACCGGCTGTCATAAGGAGTGGACGTGGCAAGTACTGAGGTCCAGGCGATCGATACCGGCTGGGTCCGTGAGCCCGCCGATGCACCGTCGGCCCGCTTCGGCTGGCACGGCACCGCACCGCGCACGTACGCGATCGCCGCGTTCGTCTCGGGACTGATCTGCCTCGCGATGCTGAAGGGCAACCACATCGGCCACGTCGAGGACATCTTCCTCATCGGATTCGCCGTTGTCCTGATCGGCTACGCAGGCTTCAAGATGATCCCGAAGAAGGGCGCCTGGCGACACTAGCGCGTCCTGCACACGACCAACGGTCGTCCGCCTCATCGAGGTGGACGACCGTTTTTCGTTCGTCCCCGCCGGTCTGCTGTCAGCGTTCGTCGGCGGCGAGCTGGCCGCAGGCGGCGGCGATCTCCTGGCCGCGGGTGTCGCGGACGGTGCAGGAGATCCCCTGTTCGCGAACCCGACGGACGAACTCGTCCTGGACGTGCCGCGGACTCGCGTCCCACTCCGACCCCGGAGTCGGATTGAGCGGGATCAGGTTGACGTGCGCCAGGGAGCCGAGCGTGCGACGCAGCTTCTCCCCCAGCATGTCCGCGCGCCACGGCTGATCGTTCACGTCGCGGATCAACGCGTATTCGATCGACACACGGCGGCCCGTCTTGTCGGCGTAGTAGCGCGCCGCCGACAGCACTTCGGCAACCGACCAGCGGTTGTTCACCGGGACGAGCGTGTCGCGGAGCTCGTCGTCCGGCGTGTGCAGTGAGACTGCGAGAGTCACCGACAGCCCCTCGTCCGCCAGGCGGCGGATCGCGGGTGCCAGGCCGACAGTCGAGACGGTGACGTGGCGCTGGGAGATGCCGAAGCCCTCCGGCGAGGGCGACGTGATCTTGCGGACCGCGTCGACAACACGCTTGTAGTTGGCGAGCGGCTCGCCCATGCCCATGAAGACGATGTTCGACAGTCGCCCCGGGTCCCCGAGGTCGCCGTCGCGGGTGGCCCGTGCCGCGGCACGGACCTGGTCGACGATCTCCGCCGTCGACAGGTTCCGGTCCAGACCACCCTGACCTGTGGCACAGAACGGGCAGGCCATACCGCAGCCGGCCTGTGAGGAGATGCACAGCGTGGTGCGGTCGCTATAGCGCATCAGGACCGATTCCAGAAGCGTGCCGTCGTGCAGTCGCCACAGGGTCTTTCGGGTCGACTCGTCGTCGCACGCCACGTGTCGGACAGGCGTCATCAGCGTCGGGAAGAGGGCTTCGCCGACCGCGTCACGCTTGTCTGCGGGCAGGTCCGTCATCTCCGTGACGTCGCCCGTCAGCCGGCCGTAATACTGCTTGGCCAGCTGATTCGCGCGGAACTTCGGCAGCCCGAGCTCGGCGACCGCTGCGATGCGTCCGGCCTCGTCGAGATCGGCGAAGTGCGTGGGCGGAAGCCCACGCTTGGGCGCGTCGAACACGAGCGGCAGAGACGTCATGCCGTCCATTCTCTCACGATCGGAGCTGCCGTCTGCCTACGCGGGAAGCGGGTCACGGATGATCGGGCAAGTCATGCAATGTCCGCCCCCACGCCCGCGGCCCAGTTCGGCGCCGACGATAGTGATCACCTCGATGCCCTCCTTCCGCAGGAGGGCGTTCGTGTAGGTGTTGCGGTCGTACGCGAACACGACTCCCGGTTCGACGGCGACGAGGTTGTTCCCGCTGTCCCACTGCTGCCGCTCGGACGCGTACTCACTGCCTCCCGCCTCGACCACTCGAAGAACGTCGAGACCCACGGCCTTGCGGACCACGTCGACGAAGTGCTCGGACTCCTCGATCACGTCGAGACCGACCTCGTTGTCCGCCGGCACGATCGTGAAGGGGACGATCGCGTCGACGATCTTCGGGTAGACGGTGACCAGATCGCGGTCGGCGAACGTGAACACCGTGTCCAGATGCATCGCCGACCTCAATTTCGGCATACCGGCGACGATCACCTTCGTCACGTCCCCGGCCGCGAACAACTGTTGCGCCACCTGAGTAATCGCCTGTCGAGAGGTCCGTTCGCTCATGCCGATCAGCACCACACCGTCGCCCGGCACGAGGACGTCACCTCCCTCGATTGTCGCGCCGCCCCAGTGCTTCTCCGGATCGCCCCAGCGGACAGGCGAACCGACGAAGTCGGGGTGGAACTCGTACACGGCCTTCATCAGCAACGTCTCGTCGTGACGCGCAGGCCAGTACAGAGGGTTCAACGTGACACCGCCGTAGATCCAGCACGTGGTGTCGCGGGTGTACAGCGTGTTCGGCAGCGGCGGCATCAAGTACTCGTTGACGCCGCCGGACTCACGGGCCAGAGACAGGTAACCCGTCCGCAGCTCGGCAGGGAGATCCCGCGTCGACATGCCGCCGATCAACTTCTCAGTGAGTTCGCGCGCGTCGAGTCCGTCCAGGTACGACCGGGTCTCGGCGACGAGTCCGACACCGACTTCGTTCGGAACGATCTTCCGGTCGAGCAGCCACGCACGCGCGGCCGGATCTGCGACGGTCTCGGCAAGAACGTTGTGCAGTTCCACCACGTCGACTCCACGGTCACGCATCTTCGTCATGAAGTCGAAGTGGTCGCGCTTCGCGTTCTGCACCCAGAGGACGTCGTCGAACAGCAGATCGTCGGAGTTCGTCGGTGTGAGGCGTTCGTGCGCGAGCCCCGGCGCGCAGACCAGTACCTTGCGCAGTGTCCCGACCTCGGAGTGCACACCGTACGCGCTGGACGGACTGTCATTCATGTGGGAAGCCTCTCGTTCAGTCGGATTCGTGGACGACCGAGTAGCGGTCTGGTTCTGGATGATGGTCGATCTCTTCGACGCCGGTCGCGAGCAGCACCACACCCACGACGCCGCCGACCACGATCGCGCCGAACAATGTGGCCTCGAAGGGTCGGAACACTGTCAGACCTCGCTCCCGCCTGGCGATCACGAACAGGATCGTGCCGATCGCGTACAGGCTGAAGGCGAGGAGGAGTTTGTCGAGTCCGGCCGCGACCACGAGAAACCCGGTGTACACGACTGCGAGTGACGCGATGACCAGATCCTTTGTCCGATCGCGCCCGTCGGAATAGGTCTCCCTCCTGACCACCAGACGCAGACCGTAGAGCGCGACGAGCAGGTATGGCACGAGTGCAAGAGCCGCCGTCAGGTCGAGCATGAAGTCGAGCGCGTCATCGACGAACAGGAGCCAGATCAGGAGCAGCTGAACGAAGCCGGTCGCCATCATCAGCGCGGCGATCGGCGCGCCCTTCGAGTTGGTCCGCTTCAAGAAGGCAGGCATGTCGTCGGCCTGCGCCGGGATGTAGAGGATCTCCGCCGCCATCAGCGTCCACGCGAGGTAGGCGCCGAGGACCGACACGATGACGCCGATCCGGATGAACACCGATCCCCAGTCGCCGACGAGGTGGGCGAGCACCGAAGCCACGGACGGCTGATCGACGGCGGCGAGGTCGCCCTGGCTCATCGAGCCGTACGACACCAGCGTGACAAGAGCGAAGACACCGAGGACGCCGACGAAACCGAGCACTGTGGCGCGCCCGACGTCCTCCCGCCGACGTGCATAGCGCGAGTACATGCTCGCGCCCTCGATGCCCATGAAGACGAACACGGTGATCAGCATCGTGCCGGTCACCTGATCCCACAGGCTCCCGACCTCGATGCCGTTGCCGCCCAAGAAGTTGTCGGCGAAGTAGCCCGCGTCGAACATCACGATCGCGAGGATGATGAAGACGATCAGCGGCACTACCTTGGCCACAGTCGCGATCCGGTTGATGATCGCCGCCTGCTGGACTCCTCGGCTGATCAGCAGGAAGAAGAGCCACACCCCGACCGACGAGAGTCCTACCGACAGCACCGTCGCGCCGTCACCCAATTCTGGGAACAACGCACTGGTGGTCGCCATGATCAGCACCCAGTACGACGTATTGCCCGCGCACGCCGACGCCCAGAAACCGAACGCCGAGTTGAAACCGATGTAGTCGCCGAACCCGTCCTTCGCATAGGCGTAGACGCCGGCGTCCAGCTCAGGCTTTCGCGTCGCCAGCCGTTGGAAGACCAGCGCCAGCATCAACATTCCGCCGCCGGCGATCGTCCACGCGATGATCGCGCCCAGCACCCCGGTCTCGGTGCCGAAACGACGCGGGAGCAGGAAGACGCCGGACCCGATCATGGATCCGACGACCATCGCCGTCAGAGTCGGAAGACTGACCTTGGCCGGACCCGCGTCCGTGTTTGTTGACGGTTCCGCCTGTGCCACTTGCCAATCCCCGATCGTCAGGTCTGCTACGGCTAGGGCGAGTTACGAGACACGTCCTGATTCTGACGCTACATCAGCAGTGTGAGCACCGCCCACGTAACGAACGCGGAGGGCAGAAGTGAATCGAGTCGATCCATGATGCCGCCGTGACCGGGCAGCAGGGTGCCCATGTCCTTGATGCCGAGGTCTCGCTTGACCTGGGATTCGACGAGGTCACCGGTGGTCGCGACGATCACCATCAACGGACCGAGTGCGAGGCCGACCCACCAGTGCGTGTCGAGCAGCCACAGTGCGCAGCAGACTGCACCTGCGGTGGCGAACACCATCGAACCGCCGAGTCCCTCCCACGACTTCTTCGGGCTGATCGCGGGCGCCATCGGATGCTTGCCGAGAAGCACTCCGGCGGCGTAACCGCCGACATCAGAGCAGACCACGACGATGATCAGTGTGAACACCCGGTTCGCGCCGTGATCCTGCTGGATCATCGCCGTCGCGAACGTCGCGAGCATCGGCAGCCAGGCGAGGACGAGCACCGACAGCGACAGGTCGCGCAGATAGTTCTGCGGTGCGGCCGTGAGCCCTTGGGCGAAGAGCTTCCAGACCATCATCACCAACACGGTGATGACAAAGGCGACGAAGGCGCCCTCGATGCCCCACGGCCACGTCGCCCAGATCACGCCCTGCCCGCCGACGAGCAGCGGGATCAGGGCGATGTCATAGCCGCCGTCTCGGAGGCGTTTGCCCACCTCCCAGGTGGCGATCGCCAAGGCGACGCCGACGACGCCGTAGAAGGCCAGCGGGACGAGCGCCAGGACCGCGATCAGCATCGCGCCGAGACCGACGCCGACTCCGATTGCGGCTGGCAGGTTGCGTCCGGCCTTGGACGTCGTCGGTGTTGTCATACTTCGAGCAGCTCGGCTTCCTTGTTCTTGACGAGGACGTCGACCGAATCGGTGTACGTGTGCGTCGTCTTGTCGAGCTCCTTCTCGGCACGGACCACTTCGTCCTCGCCGGCTTCGCCGTCCTTCTGGATGCGCTTGAGCTCGTCCGCGGCCTTACGGCGCACGTTGCGGATGGCTACCTTGGCGTCCTCACCCTTGTTGCGAGCCTGCTTCACGAGATCCTTGCGGCGTTCCTCGGTGAGCTGCGGGATCGCGACGCGGATGACGTTGCCGTCGTTGGTCGGGTTCACGCCGAGATCCGAGTTGCGGATCGCGGTCTCGATGTCGTTCATCGTCGACGCCTCGTACGGCTTGATGACGACGAGCCGGGGCTCCGGCGTGTTGATGCTGGCCACCTGTGTGATCGGTGTGCGGGCCCCGTAGTACTCGATGGCGACCTTGTTGAACATCGCGGGGTTGGCGCGGCCGGTGCGGATGGAGGCCATGTCGTCACGCACGTGGGCGACGGCCTTCTCCATCTTCTCTTCGGCGTCGAGCAGAGCTTCGTCGATCATTGTCGAATCGTTCCTTCGTCGAGTCTTGCGACAGTGGTGGTCTGTGGTCGGCTAGCTGCTGACCAGCGTGCCGATCTTCTCGCCCGCGACCGCACGTGCGATATTGCCTCGTTCGAGCAGGTTGAACACGAGAATCGGCATGTTGTTGTCCATGCAGAGGCTGAAAGCGGTCGCGTCGGCCACCTTGAGTTCTTTCTCGATGGCCTCACGATGGGTGATGTGGTCGTACATCGTCGCGTCGGGATTGGTGCGAGGATCATCCGAGTAGACGCCGTCCACCGCCTTCGCCATCAGGACCGCTTCGGCCTTGATCTCGAGTGCGCGCTGCGCGGCCGTCGTGTCGGTGGAGAAGTACGGCATGCCCATGCCCGCACCGAAGATCACAACGCGACCCTTCTCCAGGTGGCGGACTGCACGCAACGGCAGGTACGGCTCAGCGACCTGCCCCATCGTGATGGCCGTCTGGACACGGGTGGTGACGCCGCGCTTCTCCAGGAAGTCCTGCAGTGCAAGGCAGTTCATCACGGTGCCGAGCATGCCCATGTAATCCGACCTGGACCGGTCCAGGCCACGCTGCTGCAGTTCCGCACCGCGGAAGAAGTTGCCGCCACCGATCACGATGCCCACCTGGACACCCGATTCGACGACCTCGGCGATCTGGTCGGCGATCATGGCGACCACGTCGGGATCGAGGCCCACTCCGCCGCCGCCGCCGAACATCTCGCCACCCAGCTTCAGCAGCACCCGGCTGAAACCCTCGCGTCCGTCTTCGTTGACACCGGCGTCGCTCATCTTTTCCTTCGCTGAAGAAGTGGACACAATCTTCTCTATCTTAGGGCACGCAAGAACCCGGCCCCGGGCCCGCTGAGATTCAGCGGATCCGGGGCCGGATCGTCAGACGAGGGTCAGTCTCAGGACTGGCCGACCTCGAAGCGCGAGAACGCCACGACAGCAGCGCCCGCCTCGTCGAGGACAGCCTTGACCGTCTTCTTCGAGTCGGTGACCGATGCCTGGTCCACGAGGACGACGTCCTTGTAGTAACCGTTGACGCGGCCTTCGACGATCTTCGGCAGCGCCTGCTCCGGCTTGCCTTCGGCCTTGGCGGTCTCCTCGGCGACGTGGCGCTCCTGCGCGACGATCTCCGCGGGAACCTCGTCGCGGCTGGCGTACTTGGCCTTCAGCGCGGCAACCTGCATGGCGGCGCCACGGGCAGCTTCGGCTGCGGCGTCGCCCTCACCGGTGAACTGGACGAGGACGCCGACGCTCGGCGGCAGGTCCGACGCACGCTTGTGCAGGTAAACGGCAACCTGGCCGTCGTATGCGGCGACACGGCGGAGGACCAGCTTCTCGCCGATCTTGGCCGAGAGAGCCTCGACTGCTTCAGCGACGGTGCCCGAACCGAGCGGTGCGGCGAGCAGCGCGTCGACGTCGTTGGTGCGCAGTTCTGCAGCGGCCCCGAGGACGTCGTCGGCCAGCTTCTGGAACTCGTCGTTCTTGGCGACGAAGTCGGTCTCGCTGTTGATCTCGATCATGACGCCGTCACGAGCGGCGACCAGGCCCTCGGCCGTCGAGCGCTCAGCGCGCTTGCCGACGTCCTTGGCTCCCTTGATGCGGAGCTCTTCGACAGCCTTGTCGAAGTCACCGTCGTTGTTGGCAAGAGCGTTCTTGCAGTCGAGCATGCCCGAACCGGTCAGTTCGCGCAGACGCTTCACGTCCGCAGCGGTGTAGTTCGCCATTGAGGCGAGCCCCTTTCGTAAAGTTTTGTGTCGGTGTGAGGCGAGTGGCCCCGCCTCGGACTCATGTCCGTGGCGGGGTCACTGCGCCACAGACTTATTCTGCAGCCGGAGCGGCGGCAGCGTCGGCCGAAGCCTCCGCGGGCGCAGCGGCCTCAGCCGGTGCGGTCGCCTCGGCGAGCAGATCCTGCTCCCACTCGGCGAGCGGCTCTGCGCCTGCCTCGGGCTTGGCGTCTGCCGCGCCCTGGCCTGCACGTGCCTGCACACCCTCGGCCACGGCCGAAGCGATGACGCGCGTGAGGAGAGCAGCGCTGCGGATCGCATCGTCGTTGGCCGGGATCGGGTAATCGACGACGTCGGGATCGCAGTTGGTGTCCAGGATCGCGATGACCGGGATGTTCAGCTTGCGAGCCTCACCGACGGCGATGTGCTCCTTGTTGGTGTCGACGACCCACATGGCCGAGGGAACCTTGGCCATGTCGCGGATGCCGCCGAGGGTACGAGCGAGCTTGTTCTTCTCACGCGTGAGCATGAGGATTTCCTTCTTGGTGCGACCCTCGAAGCCACCGGTCTGCTCCATGGCCTCGAGCTCCTTCATACGCTGAAGGCGCTTGTGCACGGTCTGGAAGTTGGTGAGCATGCCACCGAGCCAGCGCTGGTTCACGTACGGCATTCCGACGCGCGTCGCCTCTGCGGCGATCGACTCCTGCGCCTGCTTCTTGGTGCCGACGAAGAGGATGGTGCCGCCGTGGGCGACGGTCTCCTTGACGAACTCGTAGGCGCGGTCGATGAACGACAGCGTCTGCTGCAGGTCGATGATGTAGATGCCGTTGCGGTCGGTGAAGATGAAACGCTTCATCTTCGGGTTCCAGCGACGGGTCTGATGTCCGAAGTGTGCACCGCTGTCAAGCAGCTGCTTCATGGTCACGACAGCCATGAATGGGTCCTCTCTCGCAGTTTGACGTCGGGCCCACGTTTTGGGTCCGACCCTGGCGCCCGCCGCCGTCAGAGCACCCGGACTTCTCTGTAGTCCGGGACCGCGCTCTGCGGCACTTCTTCATTCCCCTTGCGGAGACGTCACGCGGGCGCGCGAAGTCACCCGGGCATACCCGAGTGCGTCGGCCAGACTACTCTGATCCGCTTCGACCAGGCAAATCCCGGCCTATCAACGCTCACTGCGGCGCGTTGTGGAACTTGCCTCCGGCGCGTCGCGTCTGACCTTGTATGAGAGGACGCCGAGTCGTTGCCGGTCTGACCGCCGCTGTCGTGGCCGGCGCGACAGTGGCCGGGCCGGTCGGCTCCCGCGGGCAGTCGCAGTACGACTGGCCGTTGGCGCCGCGCCCGCCGGTGACTCGGGGGTTCGACCCACCCGAACAGCACTGGGAGTCCGGCCACCGCGGAGTGGACCTCGCCTCACCGGCGGATTCGGCGGTGCTGGCGGCGCGGGCCGGAACAGTCCAGTTCGCGGGCTCGGTCGGAGGCAGGCCGGTGATCTCGATCCTGCACGCCGACGGCGTCACCACCACCTATGAGCCCGTCACACCGCGGGTGCGGCGGGGCGACCCCGTGGGTCGCGGAGAGGTGATCGGTGTTCTTCTCGCGGGCCATCCCGACTGTTCCGCGCCGGCGTGCCTGCATTGGGGTGCTCGGCGCGGCGTCGGCCACGACGCCGACTATCTGAATCCCCTCGGACTGCTGGGCGTGCTCCGTGTGCGGCTGAAACCGCTCACGCCCGCGGATGCGCCTGATCGTGCACCGCGCGTAGCCTCTCGACGCTGACGTGGGTGTACAGCTGAGTGGTCGCGAGCGACGAGTGCCCGAGCAGTTCCTGGACCACGCGGAGGTCCGCTCCCCCCTCCAACAAGTGGGTGGCGGCACTGTGGCGGAGTCCGTGCGGTCCGATCGAGCCGCCGTCGCCGTCGTCCGTCGCCTTGTGGACAACACTGCGCGCCATCCGCTGGTCCAGCCGTCCGCCCTTCACGCCGAGCAGCAGTGCGTTGTTCGACGCCGTCGTCGCCAGCGCCGGACGTCCAGTCCTCAGCCACGCACGGAGGGCCTTCTCCGCGGGCGCGCCGTACGGCACGGTGCGCTGTTTGTCGCCCTTGCCGATCACGCGGAGCACCCTGCGGTCGGCGTCTACGTCGGCGAGGTCGAGTCCGCAGAGCTCTCCGACGCGGATACCGCTCGAGTAGAGAAGCTCCACGATCAGCCGATCGCGCAGCGCGACCGGGTCGGTCGGATCGGGATCGACGCCGACGGCCGCAGCCGCCTCCTCGGGCGCGAGGACGTGCGGGAGGGTCCGATGCGCCTTGGGCGCCTGGAGTCGTTGGGCCGGATTCGACGCGAGCACACCTTCGCGGACGGCCCAGGCGCAGAAGGTCTTCGCCGACGACACCTGCCGGGCGATGCTCGACCGGGCCGCGCCTCGTCGGGTGTGTTCGGCGAGCCAGGCGCGCAGCAACGGCAGGTCGAGGTCGGCCACTTCCACTCCGCGGGCGCCCGCGAAGGTGATCAGGCCACGGATGTCGCCGACGTACGCGCGAATCGTGTGCTCGCTGCGCGCCATCTCGTAGCGCAGATGATCTGCGAACTTCCCGAGGACATCGGCCATGGTTCTCAGTATCGCAGGAATGCGGACGCCGACGCCGCTATCGTGTCGGCGTCGCCGCGCCAGTCGTGAGCGAGTACTCGGTACACCACTGGCCCGACGAGCTCGGCGGTCACCTGGCCGTCGACCGTGCGGTGGAACTCTCCACGGTCGCGCAGCCTGGTCAGCACCGCCGCCGCCGCGTCACCGAGAACGTCGACGGAGCGAAGCAGTTCGGCGACGGCCTCGTCGTGCTGAGCCTCGCCCAAGAGCGCTCGATACGCGAGGCCGGCGTCCGATGTGGTGAGAAACGTGACGAGCGCGGTCAAGAACACGACGACGTCGTCATGCGGTGTCGCCTGAGGCTCTGTCCGGAGTTCACGCTCGGCGTCCGAGCGGCTCGCCTCCAGGAGGATCTCCGCCTTCGACTGCCACCATCGATAGATCGTCTGGCGGCCGACGCCTGCACGCTCCGCGATGCCTTTCATGGTCAGCTTCGCGTAGCCGCCCTCGACGAGAAGATCGTCGGCGGCGTGCAGAACCGCCAGGCGCGCCTCTTCACTTCGAGGGCGCCCGGCGGTTCTGGTCATGATCGCCACCGTAGCAGCAGCACTCAGGTCAGCCGACGGCCTCGAACACCGGCGATGACCGCTTGACGCTCACCGCTTCGACGAGCCCGACGACGGCCGAGACGAGTGCGACGACACAAGCGAACACGAGTCCGGACGTCTGGAGTCCAACGCCGGCCGACAGCGCACCGACACCGATCGCGGGGACGGCGAGCATCAGGTAGAGGCCGGCGAAGTATGAGGACGAGACCTCACCGCGACGAGCGGGTTCAACTGCTTCGACTGTGGTGGCGAGGCCCGCGTTGACGCACAGTCCGCCGGAGACTCCGGACACGACTGCCGCGAGGATCAGTGCGGTGAGCGAGACGGCGCCCAACGCGATGCCGAGAATCGCCGCACCGACGGCCAGTCCCCCACATCCGACTGCCATCGCCGGCCGCGGAGCGAACCTGCGCGCGGCGATCTGCCCCACGGCCATGCCTGCGAAGACGAGGCAGACGACGAACCCGGCGAGTGCATGGCTCGACAGTCCGATGTGCTGGGCGAGGAAGAGCGCCGAGACTGCGGTCAGGACGCCTGCGACGGCGAAGGCAGATCCACCTGCAAGCACCGCACGGACGAACGCACCGCGGATCGACGACGGGACGCGCAGTTTTCGGGGCCGGATGCGCAATGGACCTGCGTCGACGGGTGCCGGCGCGAATCGCCAGACAGCGCAGAACGCGAGGATCGAGAAGCCGAGGTGAACGGCGAACGGAACAACCAGCGGCGCCGACGAGAGGTCGGCTGCAATTCCGGCAATCAGGGTGCCCGCTGCGAGGCCACCCGTGTTCACTCCGACGGCGAGCGCACCTCCGACGGCTCGACGTTCCGCCGGGAAGAGATCGACGATCGCCGCGGTGGCGGCGCCGCTCATCAGGCCGGCGCTGAGTCCGGAGACGATTCGCGCCGCGAACAGCATCGGCAACGACTGCGGGAGAAGAAACAGAACTGCACTGACACCGGCGCACGCGAGCGCGGCCAACAGCACCGGTTTGCGACCGATTTCGTCGGACAGCCGCCCGAACGCGGTGAGAGCGGCCACGACGCCAATCGCGTAGACCGCGAACAAGAGCGTCACCGTGAGACCGGTGAAACCCAGCCGACCGGCGTAGATCGAGTAGAGCGGGGTGGGGACGGTGGTGCCCGCCATGGTGACGAGCAGTGCGGACGCCGTCGCGACGACGGCTCCGCGGGATTGTGAGGTAATCATGCCAACTCCAATATCGAGACAATGTGACTCGATATTGAAGCTAGCACCATTTCAAGACAACGTGTTCCGAAATGTGATCAGTTAGACGCTTCGGCCTGACGCTGCTCAGCCTTCCACTGGCGGAAGCCCTCCTCGGTGCGACCGCGTCGCCAGTAGCCGGAGATCGAGGCCGCACGCTTTGCGCTGACGCCTCGCTCTTTCCGGACGTACGGGCGCAGGTTCTTCATCACGGCCTGAGCTTCGCCGTGAATGAACACCTGAGGCTCGCCGTCGAGCCACTCGGCAGCCTTGACCGCGGCGATGATCGGGGCGTTGTCGCCTGCAAGCTCTTCCGGCGCCTCGTTCGACCCCGAACCGCGGTGCACCCAGGTGATGTCGGCACCTGCGGGCGCAATGAGCTCCATCTCGTCTCCCGGCCCAGCCACCTCGATGAACACCTTCGCCACAGCGTCGGACGGGAGCGCTTCGAGTGCCGCGGCGAGCGCGGGCAGCCCGGCCTCGTCGGACACCAGCAGGTGCCACGGCGCTTCGGCGTCCGGTGCATATCCGCTGCCAGGACCGAGGAACGTGACCGTCTCCCCCGGTTGCGCGGACGCCGCCCACGGTCCTGCGATGCCCTCGTCGCCGTGAACCACGAAGTCGATGGCGATCTCTCGCGTCTGCTCGTTGTTGTGACGGACGGTGTACGTGCGGAGCACCGGGTCGTCCTGACCATCGACGGCGAACATGATCTTGACGTACATGTCCGTGTCGCCGGTGGCCAAGAAGTCGTCGTAGCCGTCGCCGCCGAGCCACACGCGGCGCATGTGCGGGGTCAGATCCTCCGACCGCAGGACCGTCATCGTGTTCTGTCGCTTCGCCATGAAGCACCTCCGAATATCAATGAGAACTAATTTAGGACAGCCTAACAAACAGATCTGGCAGCCGGCCGACGGTCGTCGGCCGCCTCGTGTAGAACGAGGTCTATGAGCGTCGACTTCTACAGTGCCCCGCCAACGTACTCCGTGCCAGCCGACTGGAAGCTGTCCGACGACGACCGTGAGTACCTCACGGATCAGACCTGGCAGTTGGTCCTCCGCGGCACCGACGACGTCGAGGGGTACCTCGAACTCTTCGAAGAAGAGTTGGACACCGCGGGCGTATCGGAGGAGACGGCCACCGACTTCTTCGAATCGGTGATCGACCAGCGTCGCAAGCAGCAGGCGTCGTGGGGCGACGTCCCGAAATCCCGCCTCACCGAGGCCTTCGCCGAACTCGCGACCATCGGCGTCGTCGCCCGCGAGGACTTCACGTGCTGTGGAACCTGTGGCAGCGCCGAGATCTTCGACGAACGCGACGACTCCAGCGAGTGGCGTGGCTACGTCTTCTATCACTCGCAGGACACCGACGGCATCTTCGACAGCAGGCAGACGTACCTCGGCTACGGCGCGTTCCTGCCCGCGTACTTCACCGAGGAGCAGTGGGTCGCGTTCTCCGACGCCCAGAAGGACGCCGAGTACGAACGGATCGTTCGGGACCTCATGGCCGAGGTCCGCACCGTGCTCGAGCGCCACGACATCGCGGTGGAATGGTCCGGCGACCTCGCTGTCCGGATCCGGCTCGACAACGTCGACTACGTCGCGATGATGCCGGCCGCGAGCTGAGCCGGCGTGCGCCGACGTCTACAAGCAGCGACCGTCCTACTGCTGGCGGTCGGCGTCGGAGCATGCTCCGCTGACGACTCACCAGGCGCAGTCACCGTCGAGCTGCGGTCGGCCCGCGACAACTACCCGGCAGGGACCGCTCCGACGTTGACTTTGGCCGTCCACAACAATTCCGACGCGGCGTGCGCGGTCCCCAAACACGGGATCGGCAGTCTGCGAGTGGTGTCCGTCCATCGTGACGGGGTCGACGTGCCAAGCACGTCCCGAGCGATTCTGACAATTGTCCCCGCAGTGGACGCCGTCCGTGCGGCGCTCGGCGACCTCGCCCCTGAGGAGTCGCAGGCGCTCGATGTCGAAGTGGACGGTGGAACAGGCTCCCCCGCTGCGATTCGTAGTCACACTGTCGCGGCGTCCGGCGGCATGACGGCGACGATCTGGCCGGTCACCGAGCGCGGCCACTACCGCGTGACCGCCGCCCTGGAGATTCCGCCGCGCGCTGCACGCCCCGACCGAGCACCGCTCTGTGCGCCGGCGGACTCGGCGTCGGTCGAGTTCACCGTCGAGTGAACAGAAGCGATCCGGTCACCTCCGCAGCCGCCAGAGGCCGCGGTCCTCGTCGACCAGACCAGCGACGTCCAGGCCGGCGAGCGCACGACGCACCGCGTCGACCTGCAGTCCTGAACTGAAGGCGATCTCGTCGATCGAGACGCCGTCGTGTGCGGGGATCGCGTCGATCACTCGGAACTGATCTCGCGGCAGTCCGTCGGTGGACCGCGTTGGGGCGGGCCCACGAGGGTCCTCACCGTCGGGTGTCACCAGCGTGGCGACCGCGTCGACGTCCGCCACGAGCGTCGCTTGGCCGTCGGCGATCATGGCGTGCGTCCCGACCGACGTCGCGCTGGTGATCGACCCGGGCACCGCGCCGAGTGGCCGACCCAGCCGAGTCGCCCACGCCGCGGTGTTCGTCGCACCCGAACGCCGTCCCGCCTCCACCACGACTGTAGCGCCGGACAGCGCGGCGACCAGCCGATTCCGTGTCAGGAATCGATGTTTGGCCGCGGTGGTTCCGGGCGGGTACTCCGAGACGACGAGGCCCCGCGCTCCGATCTCCTCCAACAGTCGAGCGTGTCCGCTCGGATACGTCCGGTCGATCCCGCAAGCGAGAACGGCTGCTGTGACGCCGCCTGCGGCGAGTGAGCCTCGGTGTGCCGCTCCGTCGATGCCGTACGCGCCACCGGACACGACCGCTCTCCCCTGGGCCGCCAGCCCGGACGCGAACTGCCCGGCGACGTATTCGCCGTACGACGTCGCGGCGCGGGATCCGACCAGGGCCACCGCCGTGTCGCCCAGCACATCCAGTGGTGCTCGGCCACGAACCCACAGGGCGAGCGGCGCACCGCCGCGCGCAGCGGTCGACGCCCGATCGAGCGCAGACAGCGACCACGCCGGCCACTCGGCGTCGTCCGGTGTGAGCAACCGTGCCCCGATCTTGTCGCAGACTGCCAGGTCGTCGTCGACCGTGGTGATCATGTGTCGCGCCTCCGTCACCTCGATCACGCCGGCGTGCCCGGGTGGGACCGAGCGCGCTCGGATCGCGGCCGCCGCGTCGACCGGTCCGATCGCTGCGACCAGCCGGATGACGGACGCCGCCGGCGGTTCGGCGACACTCGCGAGATACGCCCAGGCGCGCCGTTCGGAATCATCGTGTGTGGTCATCTCCCGTTCCCCCGGTCGCGGTACATGAGTGCTTGAGCGACGTCGTCCGCTTCCGGGGACGTCCCTCCACGAAGATCGGTTAGCGTCCACGCCAACCGCAATGCGCGGTCCGCACCGCGTGCGGTGATCCGACCCTCACGCAGAAACGCCTCGATCGGGCGCATCGTGTCAGGCGGCAACCGGTACTCCCGCCGCAGTGCGCTGCCCGGCACTTCGGCGTTGGTGAGCCATCCGTGATCGCGCCACCGATCCCTGGCGGCAGCGCGGGCTGTCGCCACTCGTGCACTCACCAGTGCACTCGACTCTCCCTGCTCGGTCATCAGCGCGGTATTGCCCGGCGGTTCCATCTGGACCCGGATGTCGATCCGATCCATCAGCGGACCGGACAGTTTGCCCAGGTAACGTCGGCGCACGATGGACGTGCACACGCAGTCGACGTCGTTCACGGGAGCACACGGACACGGGTTGGCCGCGAGGATCAGTTGGAAACGCGCGGGGTAGACCGCCGTCCCGTCGCGCCGCGCGACGCGCACGATGCCCTCTTCCAAAGGTTGCCGCAGCGAGTCGAGCACCTTGGTGCCCATCTCCGCGCACTCGTCCAGAAACAGCACTCCCCGGTGCGCCCGAGACACCGCACCCGGCCGGGCCATCCCGGTGCCGCCGCCGAGCAGTGACGTGATGCTCGCACTGTGATGCGGCGCCACGAACGGTGGCACCACGACAAGCGGCCTATGCGCGGGCAGGATCCCTGCGACCGAGTGAATCGCGGTGACCTCCAACGATTCCGCGTGATCGAGCGCGGGAAGAATCCCCGGCAGTCTGCACGCGAGCATCGTCTTCCCGATACCGGGCGGCCCGGTCATCAAGATGTGATGAGCGCCTGCCGCCGCCACCTCGAGCGCATGCCGAGCGGCCGGCTGGCCGACGACGTCCGTCATGTCGGGGACGGCAGGAGCCGCTGACGGGCCGGGCCCGTCCGCCACGGTGTCGAGCACGAGATTTCCGGCCATCCAGGCGACCACGTCGGACAGCGAATACGCCCCGCCGATCTCGATTCCTTCGACGAGAGTCGCCTCGGCGACGTTGTCGATCGGCACGACTGCCCTGGTGAATCCGGCGTCCCGCGCACCGAGCAGCAACGGCAACACGCCGCGCGTCGAGCGCAGACGCCCGTCCAACGCCAGTTCGCCGATCATCACCGTGCCCGGCAGCAGCGTCGTCGGCGCCTGTCCCGTGGCGACGAGCACAGCGACGGCCATTGCCAGATCGAACCCGGCGCCTGACTTCGGGAGGTTGGCCGGTGCGAGCGCGACCGTCAGTCGCTTCTCCGGAAACTTGAGATCACTGTTGTTGACGGCGGCCCGAACGCGCTCCTTCGCCTCCCGCAGCGACGTGTCGGTGCTGCCGCTGATGTAGAAGCCCGGAAGTCCACTGCTGATGTTGGCCTGGACCTCCACCACGTCGGCCGCGAACGCGTTCAACCCGACCGAGTGGACTCGGCCGAGGTCGGTCGCGACGCCGGTCATTCGACGATTCCCCGGTGATGGGCGATCGTCGCGCGTTCCAGATCCTCGGGATCGCCGATGTCCAATCGAATCGAGACTATGTCGAACCGGATCACCGGCCAGAACTCGGACTGCTCCGCCAACCATTGTCGAGTGACGAGCCGCATCGTCCGGAGCTTCTGTGGTGTCACCGCGGCCACCGGATCGACGAACGTCCGACTCGCCCTCGTCTTGACTTCGACGATGATCAGCGTGCGACCGTCCGCCGCGATGAGATCGAGTTCGCCGTAGCGTGTCCGCCAGTTGCGAGCCAGCACCTGCCACCCGAGCCCGCTGATGTACTCGGCGGCCACGTCTTCGCCCAGTCGACCTATTTGTCCACGCCGGTCCCGGCGCCCTGCGTTCTCCCCCATGCGCAGAGAATGGCCCCGACCGCCGACAACGACCAGAGGGTTTCGGTCGAAGCGAAGGATTTGTGGACAGCCTGGTCGGTGTCCACAGATTCACCTGCGCAGATGCACGCTCAGATCACGGCTCGTCGGGAAGACGAAGCTCCGACCGTTCGAGTTCTTCGATGTTCACGTCCTTGAACGTGACGACGCGGACCTGCTTGACGAAGCGCGCCGGGCGGTACATGTCCCACACCCAGGCATCGGTCATGTGGATCTCGAAGTACACTTCGCCGTCGTTGCTCCGCGGAATGAGATCAACGCCGTTCGCAAGGTAGAAACGACGCTCGGTCTCCACCACGTAGGTGAACTGGCCGACGATGTCCTTGTACTCCTTGTACAGAGACAGCTCCATCTCGGCTTCGTACTTCTCGAGGTCCTCCGTGCTCATCATGCAAGCCTATCGCGGACGTTCCGGTACGAGAGCCGGTGCTCCGCAGAGGGGCCGAGGGCATCGAGTCGCGACATGTGGTGGGCGGTGCTGTAGCCCTTGTGAACCGCGAAATCGTAGCCGGGCACGCTCGCGTCGAGGTCCGTCATGATCCGATCGCGAGTGACCTTGGCGAGGATCGACGCCGCCGCGATGCATGCCGCGTTCGCGTCCCCGCCGATCACCGGAAGGGACGGCATCGGCAGCCCTGGCACACCGAATCCGTCGGAGAGGACGTATCCAGGCCGCACGTCGAGTCCGGCGACCGCACGCCGCATCCCTTCGATGTTCGCGACGTGCACGCCGATACGGTCGACTTCGGGCGCGTCGACGATCACGACGCAGCTCGCCACCGCGTGACGTCGGACGGCGTCGAAGAGTCGGTCACGCGTGGACTCGCTGAGTCGTTTGGAGTCGTCGAGATCGGCGAGGGACTTGAGTTGCGTCGGTCCGAGGACACAGGCGGCCACGACGAGCGGCCCCGCACAGGCCCCGCGGCCGGCCTCGTCGACACCGGCGACGGGTCCTAGTCGGTGGCGCGCCAGAGTGAACTCCAGGGTGCGCAGCGACGCGGCCTTGCGGACCGGCGAACGAGGCGGCCAACGATCCGTTCGAGACATCAGCCCTGCGGGTTCACCGAGCCGACTCCGCCGAAGCGCGAGAACGGGTACAGGATGAACCGCACCTTGCCCCGGATGTCCGAGACCGGGATGGTGCCCTGCAGTTCGTCATCTACGTGAGCACGCGAATCCGCCGAGTTGGACCGGTTGTCGCCCATCACCCACACGTTGCCGTCCGGCACCTTGACAGGGCCGAAATCCGAGCCGTAGCAGCTTCCGCCGCCGAGGGCCCCGTCGGTCTCGGTGTTGGTGTTCACCTGCATGCTCTTGTCGATGTACGGCTCGTCGAGCGGCTTGCCGTTCACGGTCACGCCCTTGCCGTCCGCGTTGGTGCACTGCACAGTCTGCCCGCCGACCGCGATCACACGCTTGACCAGGTTGTTCTCATCGGGCGGAGAGAGGGAGAACCACGACAGGACGTCCTGGATCTTGTGAACGACAGGGTTGGACGACCGGGGCGACACCCACGTACCGTCCCACGAGCTGGTCGGCGCCTTGAACACGACGACGTCACCGGGCTCGGGGTCGCTGAATCGGTACACCATCTTGTCGACGACGATCCGGTCGTTGCTGCAGCCCGTGCACCCCATCAGAGTCGGCTCCATCGATTCCGACGGCACCACGTACTGCCGGAAGAAGAACTGGGTGAACACGAACATCAGACCGAGAACGATGGCGACGATGATCGCGATCTCGCGGAGAAACCTCCCCGACTTCTTCGGCTCGTCGTCCTCCGACTCGTCTTTGATGACGAACTTCGGTTCGTCTGCAGCATCAGCGTCAACGGGAGTGGTCTCGTCGCCGTTCATCTTGTCGTCGTCCACCCCGACAGCCTAATGCAGAACGGCCCCGACCCGATCCACCGCGTATGCGGTGAACCGGCCGGGGCCGGTGCGAGAAGTCGCCCGAAGGCGATACTTCAGCGCTTCTCCTTGATCTTGGCCTTCTTGCCGCGCAGGTCGCGGAGGTAGTACAGCTTGGCGCGACGGACGTCACCACGGCTGAGGACGTCGATCTTCGCGATGTTCGGGCTGTGAACCGGGAAGGTACGCTCCACACCGACGCCGAACGACACCTTGCGGACGGTGAAGGTCTCACCGATGCCGCCGCCCTGACGACGGATCACGGCGCCCTTGAACACCTGGATGCGCTCCTTCGAGCCCTCGATGACCTTGACGTGAACGTCGAGGGTGTCGCCGGGGCCGAATTCGGGGATGTCGTCGCGCAGCGACTGCTTGTCGAGGAAGTCGAGGGTGTTCATTGTGGAGTCCATTCGTTCAGCAGGACAGAGGAACCTGGTGGCCCGCTCCGCAGCGAGTGCGAAAGGATCGACCGGTTCGTGCCCGAATCATTGGTCTTCGTGCGCTGCGCATCCGAGAGATCCTCGGCGGCGACAGGCAACCTGACACATTCTGCCAGATGACGACCGTTGAACGAAATCGACCCACGGTCACGACGATCAGGGCCCGTCCGTCGAATCGGGCTCGTCGTCGACCGGTGGCGGCATGGGCGGTGCAAGGACAGCAGGCGTGACCAACCGCTGGTCCCCCAAGAGGAGTTCACCCTCCGACGTCGACCGTAGATAGTCCGCAGGTCTCCGAGTCTGCTCGTCACGCGACCGAGTCGCTCCCGGCCCCATCGGCTGCGCCCCGCCGGGGGCGGGACGCGCCTGATTGCCTGCCGCCGGTCCCGGCTGAGTCGGAGGCGTCGCCGCAAGGGGCGGAACGACCCGGGTCACTGGCGAACCAGGCGACGAGACCGTTCCCGCCGGAACAGCCGGCGTCGAGGGGAGCGAGACTCTCAACGGCACAGACGTGCCCGGAGTGACTGCAGATGGTCGCAGCGTCGGTTTGACGCCGGGCGCGACACTGACCGCTGGGGACGCAGGCCCCGGACCGTCCCTAGGGTCCCCACGGGTGACGGCGGGATCAGGCGGCGCGGTTCCCGGTGGCACGGCCGGAGCGCGAGTCGGTGTCGGCGCCGCGTTCGGGGTCGCCTCTCGCGGCGAACTCGCGGGCGCCGGACCACCGCGCGGACCGCCCCCGTCTGCCACGACGCCGACAGGACTGGGAGAGTACGACGGATCGGGCCCGGCGGGCCGGAGCGCAACCGGCTGATCACCCGCGGCGACACTCGGCATTCCGAGTGTCGCAGTGGCGCTTGTGGCTGCCTCCGGCGCGCCCGCCGGCGTGATCTCCATGCCCCGCGACACCGTCATGGGCTCGTTGTAGGTCCCGACCATCAGCGAGTTGACGGCGCCGACGACAGATCCCCGCAGACCCGGGATGCTCATGATCGGGGCCATCGCCGCGATCCTCCCTCGCACCCCTTCGCTCGCCGCCAACACACCAGAGACATCGGAGAGGACTGAAGCCGCAGGTTCGAGTTCGGCGGCCGAGGTGCTGATCCGTGCGGCCAGCGATTGCCCGGCGTCGGAGGCGCCGTCCGTTGCTACGCCCAGGAGGCCCGCCGCCGGCGCGAAGGCCGCACGCAGACCCACCGCGACGCTTTCGACTGCCGACACGATCCTGGCGAGTTCGGCGGCGTCAGCGGCCGCCGAAGCGGAGCTCATCGTGTCGATGCGCGCGAGGGTCGTCGCGATGTCGGTCCACACAGTTCCCACATAAGGTCAGACGCACCACGCCGATGTTCGGTTCCGCGACACACCGATCGATGGGGAGAGTCAGCCTTCGTCGGGAAGGAGATCTGGCCGTCGACGTCTCGTGCGCTCCAGCGACTGCTCGCGTCGCCACGCGGCGACCTTGCCGTGATCACCGGACAGCAGAACCGGCGGGACCTCGAGGTCACGCCACACTTTGGGACGGGTGTAGCTGGGCCCTTCGAGCAGCCCGTCGGAGAAGGAGTCCTCCTGATGCGACTGCGGATTTCCGAGGACTCCCGGCATCAGGCGAGTGGTCGCCTCGACCATCGCGAGGACGGCGACCTCGCCGCCGATCAGGACGAAGTCGCCGAGCGACACCTCTTCGACGCGGACACGGCGTTCCGCGTCGTCGAACACCCGCTGGTCGATGCCCTCGTATCGGCCGCACGCGAACACCAGATGCTTCTCTGCGCTCCACCGGTGCGCTGTCGCTTGAGTGAACGGCACACCTGCTGGTGTCGGCACCACGAGAAGTGCGTCGTCGGGGCACACGGCGTCGAGCGCCTCGCCCCAGACCTGCGGTTTCATGACCATGCCAGGCCCACCGCCGTACGGCGCGTCGTCGACGCTGTGGTGGACGTCGTACGTCCATCGCCGGAGGTCATGGACACCGAACTCGAGTAGTCCCGCGTCGACGGCTTTGCCGAGCAGAGCGGCCTTCAGCGGTTCGAGGTACTCGGGGAAGATGGTGACGACATCGATTCTCATGGTCGACTCGCCGTCAATCCCTCTCCGACACCGCGGTGTCGAGGTCGATCAGGCCTTCCGGCGGATCGATCTCGATGCGCTCGCGCGTGACGGTCGGGACCATCTGGCGTACGAACGGAACCAGCACCTCACGGCCGTCGTCCGTTCGAATCGCGAGTACGTCGCCTCCCGGCAGGTGCAGGATCGAGGTCAACGTGCCGACCGGATCACCCGCGACGGTCGAGACGGCGACGCCTTCGAGTTCGTGGTCGTAGAACTCGTCGGGATCGTCTCCTGAGTCGACGTCAGCAGCATCGATCACGAACAGAGTTCCGCGCAGCGCGTCGGCTGCGGTTCGATCGGCGACACCTTTCAGGGACAGCAACAGCCGCCCGGAGTGATTCCGGGCGGCTGTCACCACGTATTCGGTGTCGCCTGCGCCCTTCGGTGCACGCCCGACCAGGCGTGCGCCTACGGCGAAGCGCGTCTGCGGGTCGTCGGTGCGGACATCGACGACGAGTTCACCGCGAACGCCATGCGTCTTGACGACGCGACCGACGACGAGATCCATGTATGCGGACTCGTCAGCGGTCGGTGTCGACGATGTCGACACGCATGCCGCGGCCGCCGATTCCGGCGACCAGGGTGCGCAGAGCGGTGGCGGTGCGACCGTTACGGCCGATCACCTTGCCGAGGTCTTCGGGGCTCACGTGGACCTCGACCATGCGGCCGCGACGGCCGGTGATCAGGTCGACACGAACGTCGTCCGGGTTGGAGACGATCCCGCGCACCAGGTGCTCGACTGCGTCAGCGACGACAGTGCTCACGCGTCGGCCTTGTCCTCGCCTGCGTCAGCAGCTGCGGCCTCGGCCGGCGCCTCGTCGGCCTTCTTCGCCTTCTTCTTGGCGGTGGTGGCGGCAGCGACCGGCTCGTTCTCGGCAGCAGCGAGCGCAGCGTTGAACAGGTCCTGCTTGCTGGGCTTCGGCTCAGCGACCTTGAGGGTGCCCTCGGCGCCCGGCAGGCCCTTGAACTTCTGCCAGTCACCGGTGACCTTCAGGAGTGCTGCGACCGGCTCGGTCGGCTGTGCGCCGACGCTCAGCCAGTGCTGCGCGCGATCGGAGTCGATCTCGATCAGCGACGGCTCTTCCTTCGGGTGGTACTTGCCGATGGTCTCGATGACGCGACCGTTGCGACGGGTGCGAGCGTCAGCGACGACGATGCGGTACTGCGGGTTGCGGATCTTGCCGAGCCGCGTGAGCTTGATCTTGACAGCCATGGTTGGCTCTCCATTCGTCACAGCGCAATTCAGCGACCCACCACGTCGATGGGCCCGGTTTTGCGATCTCTTCTGGGGTGACCGCCGGTCGGCCGTGGCCGGCTCCGGCGAACCAGCTGTCCATTGTGCCAGATCCCGTGTCACGCACCCAAACCGGTGGCCGAGGTGCTTCTCCAGGTACCGTTTCAGACACACATCGACGGCCGACCGGGCTGCCGAACGACCGCCGGAGACTCGCCTCAACCATGCTGCACGCACTGTCGCTCGCGTTCGTCGACTCGGTCAACGTCCTCCTGATCGGCGTGCTCGTGACGCTCGCGATGATGCTCGCGCCAGGCAGCTACCGGCGTATCGTCCCCCTGCTGCTGATCGGCGACTGGCTCGGCGTGTTTGTGCTGTCAGTGTTGGTGATGCTGGTCTTCGACGGCCTGAAGCCACTGGTCGACGCCGTGTTGAACTCGCCGACGTTCGGCATTCTGCTGATCCTGACGGGTGTGCTGACCGCGTATTTGACGTGGCGTGGCGGCGATTCGTCCGGCCTGATGGAGAAGATCCTCACTCCCCTGCGATCGCCGTCGCCGCTGACTCTGGTGGTCGGCTTCGTCCTCGGCGTGGTGCAGTCGGCTACATCCGCCCCGTTTTACGCTGGTCTCGCGGTGCTGTCTGCCGCAGATTTCCCGACCGTCGAGCGCTATATCGGCGTGTTCCTGTACGCGACGGTGGCGTTGAGTCTGCCGTTCCTCACCGGCCTGGCACTCGTCGCCGTCCGCGCACGCCCACATTGGTGGATCGGCCGTGTGTTCGCCTACGGTCGCCGAAATCAGGAGTCCGTGGCCCGCGCCGCCGGCTGGTTTGTGACCGTGCTGCTGATCGTGATCGGCATCGCGCAGATCGTGCAGCAAGCCTAGGGCGTGTCTCCTAATTCGCCGCTCGGGATCGGCGGATCAGGTGTGCGCCCCGCAAGGCGGAGGAGGGAGGGATACCGGTAGGTATCACGACCGACGACAACGCCGCGGGGAGTGCACCTGGCCGTCGAGACCGCGCGAAGCGAATTAGGAGACACGCCCTAGGCGGGTATCTTCTCGCCGCCGCAGACGATGTGGAGCGGACGGCGGAGGGTCGAGAGATCTTCTGCCGGATCGGAGTCGAGCACCAGGAAGTCGGCACGCGCACCGTGGACGATGCCCGGAGCGCCGAGCCAGTCGCGCGGAGCTGTTGATGCGGCGGCGAGAGCCTGGAGAGGGCTGAAACCGATGGTCGTCAGCGCCTCGACCTCGTCGACGATTCGACCGTGCTTGATTGTTCCGCCCGCATCGGTGCCTGCATAGATCCGGACACCGGCCTCGCGAGCCCGAGCGAAGACCTCGTGGCGACCAGCATGCAGGGACAGCATGTTCTGCTTGTACTTGGGGAAACGGTCGGCGCCCGCGGCGATCTCGGGGAAGGTCTCCAGCTGGATCAGCGTCGGAACCAGTGCGATGTCCCGTTCCACCAGTTGATCGATCAGGTCCTCATCCAGGCCGGTGCCGTGCTCGATCGAATCGAAGCCCGCGGCGATGATGTCCGGGAGCGCTTCGGCGCCGAAGACGTGTGCGGTGATGCGTGCGCCGTTGGCGTGCGCGGCCTCGACCGCGGCCACGAGCTGTTCCCGCGACCACAGCGGTGCGAGGTCGCCGACCTCGCGGTCGATCCAGTCGCCGACGAGCTTCACCCAGCCGTCGCCCGCCCGCGCCTGCACGGCCACTTCGGCGGCCAGCTGGTCGGGGTCGTCCAGCTCCACCCCGTAGTCGCGCAGGTACCGCTTGGGTCGGGCGATGTGTTTGCCCGAGCGAAGGAACCGCGGACCGTGAGCGTCGGCGTCGAGCGGATGGGTGTCCACAGGCGAGCCGACCTCACGAATCAGCATGGTGCCCGCGCGCAGGTCCTGCGCGGCGAGCTCGCGCGCGCGTTCGATGGTGACCCCGAGTCCGGGCGCGATCCCCACGTGGTTGTGAGCGTCGACCAGACCGGGAACGATCCAGCCGCGCGCGACCGCCACGTTGGCGCCCGCGATCGGTTCGGTCGACACGACGCCGTCGTGCATCCAGAACCGAATCGGTTCACCGGTGAACGGGTCTGTGCCGTTGAACTCGAGGGGCGCATTCATGGGCTGCGTGAACCTACTTCTTCGGGAACTTCAGGTTGTTGAGATCGAAGCCCTCCAGGCCCGGGGGCAGTTCGTCGAGCCCGGGCGGCATGTTCGACAGATCGAGGCCGGGCGGCATCCCCATGCCCGGGGGCATGCCGGGGAAACCTCCACCGCGCATCGCCTTCGGCGGCGTGGGTCCGCGTCCGCCCTTGCCCTTGCCCTTGCGTCCCTTGGCGCCTTTCTTGCCCTTGCGCTGATTCTTGCGCATGCCGCCGCCCATCATGCGGCCGGACATCTGAGACATCATCTTGCGGGCCGCGAAGAAGCGGTCCACGAGCTGGTTCACGTCGGTGACGGTGACACCCGAACCCTTGGCGATTCGGATGCGGCGCGAGGCGTTGATGATCTTCGGGTTGTCACGCTCGGCGGGCGTCATGCCGCGGATGATCGCCTGAATCTTGTCGAGCTGCTTGTCGTCGACCTGAGACAGTGCGTCTTTCATGTCGCCGGCGCCGGGCAGCATGCCCAGGAGATTGCCGATCGGACCCATCTTCCGGATCATCAGCATCTGCTGGAGGAAGTCGTCGAGGGTGAGTTCACCCTGGCTGATCTTCTCCGCGGTGCGCTGCGCCTCAGCCTCGTCGAAGTGCTGTTCGGCCTGCTCGATGAGCGAGAGGACGTCGCCCATGCCGAGGATGCGGCTGGCCATGCGGTCCGGATGGAAGACGTCGAAGTCTTCGAGCTTCTCACCGGTCGACGCGAACATGATCGGGCGTCCGGTGATCTCTCGCACGGAGAGCGCCGCACCGCCTCGGGCGTCGCCGTCGAGTTTGGTGAGGACGACGCCGGTGAAGTCAACGCCCTCGGCGAAGGCCTGCGCCGTGCTGACCGCGTCCTGACCGATCATGGAGTCGAGCACGAACAGGACTTCGTCCGGGTTCGTGGCGTCGCGGATGTCGGACGCCTGGCGCATCAGCTCCGCGTCGATGCCGAGACGACCCGCGGTGTCGATGATGACCACGTCGTGCTGTTTGGTCTTGGCTTCCGCGACACCGGCCTGCGCCACCTGCACGGGGTCGCCGGAGCTGACGCCGAGCGTGCCTTCGCCGCCGACGGCGGTGCCGGGATGCGGAGCGAACACCGGCACACCGGCGCGCTCGCCCACGATCTGGAGCTGCTGGACGGCGCCGGGACGCTGCAGGTCACAGGCGACGAGCATCGGGGTGTGGCCCTGGCCCGACAGCCATTTGGCCAGCTTGCCCGCGAGCGTCGTCTTACCGGCGCCCTGCAAGCCCGCCAGCATGATGACCGTCGGCGGAGTCTTCGCCAGCTGGACACGGCGGGTCTCCCCGCCGAGGATGGCGACGAGCTCCTCGTTGACGATCTTGACGATCTGCTGCGCGGGGTTCAGCGCCGCGGACACCTCGGAGCCCTTGGCGCGCTCCTTCACGTTCGCGATGAACGTGCGGACCACGGGCAGCGAGACGTCGGCCTCGAGAAGTGCCAGACGGATCTCGCGCGCCGTCGCATCGATGTCGGAGTCGGTGAGACGACCCTTGCCGCGCAGGTCCTTCAGGGCGCCTGTCAACCGGTCGGAGAGGGATTCGAACATTCTTCTATCTTTCCATGCCGAGCCGAGCGGCCGCCTCCCGGATCAGATCAGCCACCGCTGCGGCGACCCACAAACGAGGTGTTCAACGACAGACGAGGCATACCTGCATGCTTCGTTTGTCGCTGAACACCTCGTTTGCGGCCCTGACCTACGGCCGGCCCCCGCAGACCGCCAGGACCGCGGCGGCGACGCGTTCGCGGGTCGCGGGACTGTCGTCCGGCAGGACGACGCAGAACGTGTCGACCGCGGTGGCGCCCATGGTCGCGACCGTCGCCCAGACGACGTCGACACCACAACGATCGAGTTCCGCGCTCACCCGGGCGAGCAGGCCCTCGTCGTCCTGGGCTCGGAGTTCGAGGAGCTGACGCTCCTTCTCCGGGCTCCGGAGCCACGCGACGCGCGGGGGCGGCGTGGTCCGAGCGGTCGGCACAGCAGCAGAGCCGACGCCGACCGCAGGCTTCCGATCCGCGATCCTCTTGGCCAGCGCGTCATGCACATCGAGGCTTCCGGACACTGCGGCGACGAGCCTTTGCCGAAGCAACTGCGCGTCCGGGGCGCTGCCGAACGTCGGCATCACCACAAACGAGTCCACTGCCGCACCGGCATGTGTGCGAACCGACGCCGAATGCGCCTGCAGCCCCGCCAGTGCGAGCACACCCGCCATCGTCGACAGCATTCCCGGCCCGTCGGGCGCGACCATCGTCACGACGGTCATGTTCGGCCCGTCCCCGGGCGCCGTGTGGACGCGGACGCCGCCATGCTCGGCGAGAGCTCGGACATCGTCGGCGATTGGTTCGGGAGTCGGAACCGGCCGGCCGCCGAGATGATCGACCACCCGCTCCACCAGTCCCCCGATGAGCGACGCCTTCCATTCGTTCCAGACGCCCGGTCCCGTGGCCCTAGAGTCGGCCTCGGCCAGGGCGCCGAGCAGTTCGATGAGCACCCGATCACCTCCGACCTGGTCGGCGACCCACGCGATCGTCGCGGGCTCGGTGACGTCACGGCGCGTCACGACCGAGGGAAGCAGGAGGTGCAGCCGCACCATCTCGACGAGCAGATCCCGGTCGTCTGGCCACAGGCCCATTCGGTCGGCGATCGGGCCGACGAGCTCGGCCCCGACCACGCTGTGGTCCCCGCCGCGTCCCTTGCCGATGTCGTGGAAGAGCGCGCCTAGGATCAGGAGGTCCGGGCGCGACACGCTCGTAGTCAGGGATCCGGCGTAGGCGGTGGTCTCCAACAGGTGACGGTCGACGGTCCACGTGTGGATCGCGTCCCGCGGAGGCAGGTCGCGGACGACAGGCCATTCGGGCACGATCCTCTCCCACAACCCCGTGGCGTCGAGCGCCTCGACCGGTGCGATCAACTCGTGCCCCGATGCGAGCAGTACGAGCAGATCCGACAGATTCTCGCTCGACCACGGCTCGGGAATCGGGGACGCGAAGTTCGCGAGACGCTCGAGGACAGCACCGTTAATCGGCAGTTGATTCCGCGCGGACGCGCTGGCGACACGCAAGACCAGTCCTGGATCCGAACTGGGTGTGGCGGTCTTCGCCAGGACCACTTCGCCGTCGTGTTCGACGACTCCCTCGTCGAGCGGCTTGCGGATCGGATTCCGGCGAAAGCGCGACAGTCCGCGTCGTCCCACCGCGTTGGTGGCGGTCCGGAAGCCTGTGTCGACTGCATACGAGGTGGTTCTGGCCGCCCGGCTGATTATTCGCGCCAGGTCGAACCTGTCTCCTGCGCCGAGTGCGGCGGCGATGTCGTCGGCGTCCTGCGCTCGCACCTGGTCGCGCGCTCGGCCCGCCACTACGTGCAGTTCGGTTCGAACCGCGAGGAGATCTCCGTACGCGGTCCGCAGCGGAGACTCCGCCCGGCCGGGGTCGAGACGACCGAGGCCGTCGGTGAGATGTGCGAATGCGAGGGCGTCGAGCAGTTGGACGTCGCGCAGTCCTCCCCTGCCGTTCTTCAGATCCGGCTCGGCCCGGTGCGCGATCTCACCGGTCCGCTCCCACCGTGCCTTCGCGGCGTCGATCACCTCGGGCAGACGCATTCTCGCCTCGGCGCGCCACAGGTTCCGGACCGAGGAGATCAGCAACGCAGCGAGATCGGAGTCGCCTGCGATGAACCGGGCGTCGAGCAACCCGAGGGCTGCCGTCACATCTTCGCGCGCCACTTTCATGGCCTCGGGAACCGACCGGACACTGTGGTCGAGTTTGATCCCGGCGTCCCAGATCGGATACCAGAGCCCGTCCGCGACCTCGGCGAGACGATCTCGGTGCCGGTCGTCGTGGACCAGGATCAGGTCCAGGTCGGAGTATCCGACCATCTCTCGACGCCCGAGGCTGCCGACGGCGACAACGGCGAAGCCGCTCCCCTCGACGACGCCGAGTTCCGCTGCACGCGCGGCGATCCATTCCTCGGCCCGGTCTGCGAGAGCGTCCCGCAGAGCTTGCCCGTGAAGATCGCCGGCGCGCAGCAGCACTCGACGTGCCGCGGCGAACGACTCCGCACTAGATCGCGTCGGGTCCGCGTTCACCGGTGCGCACCCGGATGATCGACTCGACGGGAGTCACCCACACTTTGCCGTCGCCGATCTTGCCCGTCCGGGCCGCTTCGACGATGGTCTCGGTGACCTGATCGAGCACGTCGTCGTCGACGATGACCTCGACGCGGACCTTCGGCACGAAGTCGACGGCGTACTCGGCGCCGCGGTAGACCTCGGTGTGCCCCTTCTGACGTCCGTAGCCCTGGACTTCACTGACCGTCATGCCGACGATGCCTATCTGTTCCAGTGCGGCCTTCACGTCTTCCAAGGTGAACGGCTTGACGATTGCGGTGACCAGCTTCATGAATAGACCTTTCCCTGAGATTTCGAGCCTACGGCGCAACGTTCCGGCCGTGACGGCCTGTTCGGTCGACTACGTCGTCTCATATGCACTCTCCGCGTGCTCCGCAGAGTCGATTCCGACGAACTCCGCCTCGTCGTCCACGCGCCAGCCGAGCGGCTTGAGGGCGTAGCCGATCACGGCGGTGAGCACTGCAGTGAACAGTAGCGCCACAAGCGCCACAACGGTCTGGACAGCGATCTGCTCGAATCCGTTGCCGTAGAACAGTCCGGTGTCCTTGGCCAGCAGGCCGATGCCGATCGTGCCCCACAGGCCTGCCACCAGGTGGACGCCGACGACGTCGAGTGAATCGTCGAAGCCGAACTTGTACTTCAGGCCGATCGCTACCGCGGCGAGTGCACCTGCGACCAGGCCGAGAGCGATGGAACCGACCGGGGTGAGCGCGGCGCATGCCGGGGTGATGGCGACCAGACCTGCGACGATGCCCGAAGCCGCGCCGACGCTGGTCGCGTGTCCGTCACGGAACCACTCGACGAGAAGCCATCCGATCATGGCGGCGGCTGTCGCGACGGTCGTGTTGACCCACACCAGTCCGGCAGTCGCGTCGGCGCCGAGTTCGGAACCGGCGTTGAATCCGAACCAGCCGAACCACAGGAGCGCAGCACCGAGCATCACGAACGGGATGTTGTGAGGACGGTAGGCGGTCTTTCCGAAGCCCTTGCGCTTACCGACGATCAACGCGAGCACCAGGCCCGCCATACCGGCGTTGATGTGGACGACGGTGCCGCCCGCGAAGTCGATCGGCGCGACTGTCGCTGCGCCGTCGGTGACTCCGAACATCTTCGCCGCGATACCGTCCTCGGCACCCGAGAGGATGCCGCCGCCCCACACCATGTGAGCGAGCGGGAAGTAGACGATCGTCGCGAACAACCCGCTGAAGACGAGCCACGTGATGAACTTGACGCGTTCGGCGATGGCACCGCTGATCAGCGCGACGGTGATCACCGCGAATGTCAGCTGGAACGCCAGGAAGACGATGGCTGGGATGCCGTAGTCGCCCCAGACGACCACCTGAGTGGTGCCGCCGACTTCCTTGGACTGCATCAGCTGGTCGGATCCGAAGAGTTCGAACGGATTCGAGAAGATGCCGAGGATGTCTTTCGAACCCGTCAACGAGTTGCCGAACGACATCGAGAATCCCCACAGGACGTAGATGACAGTCACGACGCCGAGGGCGCCGAACGACATCATCATCATGTTGAGGACCGATTTGGCCCGGGTGAGTCCTCCGTAGAAGAACGCCAGGGCCGGGGTCATCAGGAGTACGAGTCCCGCACTCGCGATCACCCAGGCGGTGTTTCCGCTGTCGATGGTTCCGAACACTGTGTCCGGCAGTGCCACATTCACTGTTGCAGGCCTCCTCACCCGTCGTCTGTCGACGTGTGAGGTAACTGTGTCGCCCGCAGGTTGCCGCACAGCCGCGCTCGTGTTTCGTGCGCGTCACGTGCGGACGGTCCACGTTTCGGGCGGGTTACATCACACAGTGACGCGATCGCGAAGGACGTGCTTGACGATCTTTCCGCTCGGATTGCGCGGAAGCGCGTCCACCATGACGACCTCCCTGGGGATCTTGTAGCGCGCGAGGCGATCGGCGAGGAAGTCGCGGACCTCGCCGACGGTGACGTCGACGCCGTCCGTGGACACGCACGCCGCCACCACGGTCTCACCCCATTCCGGGTGCGGACGACCGATGACCGCGACGTCCGCCACCCGCGGATGCCCACGCAGGACTTCCTCCACCTCCTGTGAGTGCACGTTCTCGCCACCGACGATGATGACGTCCTTGAGCCGGTCCACGATGTACAGGTAGCCGTCGTCGTCGATGCGCGCGACGTCGCCCGTCCGGAACCACGGTCCCGCGAACGCGGCAGCAGTCGCTTCCGGGTTGTCGAGATAGCCGACCATGCGGGTGTCGGCGCGCAGCCAGATCTCGCCTGTCCCGCCTGCTGTCTGGTCGACACCGCCGGCATCCACAACCCGTAGATCCACGCCGTACATCCCACCGCGACCGATCGATCCGGCTTTTGTGGTCTGTTCGTGCGGGTACAGAGCGGTGCCGACGGGGCCGGTCTCACTCATGCCGTAGACCTGGAAGAAGCGGTCGCTCCGGTAGGCCTCGATCAGTCGGCGCGCGGTGTGTTCGCCGAGCGATGCACCGCCGTACAGCCATGCGCGGACACTGGACAGGTTGCATTCCGCGAGGTCGAGGCGCCCTGCGTCAGCGAGTTGCACTGGCAACAGGTACGCGATCGGCGAGCCGAAGAACGCGGTGATCCGGTGCCTCTCCACAGTCGGGAGGAACGCTGCGGGGTCGTACTCGCGCATCAGCACGGTGGTAGCCGTCAACGAGATCATCGTGAGCAGCCAATCGTTCAGCGGCGCGGCGTGCCAGATGGGCATCGCGAGAAGGAAACGCTCGTCCGACGTGAAGCCGAGAGCGGTCGCGATCAGAGGAGCCACTGTCGACAGCCCCCGATGAGTGTGCACGCATCCCTTCGGCGAACTCGTGGTCCCGGACGTGTAGAGGATCTGTGCCGGCGTGTCCACATCGTCGTCGACGGGTCCGGAGACCGCGGTCGCAGCAGCGACGAGCGCATCGAAGTCGCCGAAGCCTGCAGCTGTCGAGTCGGTGGTCAGCCACGTGATGCCGGTTCCGAGTGTGGTCGACACCAGCGTCCCGTCGACCACTCCGAGACTCGCTCGGCTGTGCCCGATCGTGTACTCGACCTCGGGTGCGGCGAACTTGTGGTTCACCGGCACCAAGGTCGCTCCCGCGAACCAGGCGCCGAAAGCCGCGACCACGAACCCCGGTGTGTTGAAAGCCATCACGGCGACCCGATCCCCCGGGCGGACGCCCGCGTCGATGAAGACCGCGGCCGCACGCTTCGACCGGTCGAGGAGCTGCCCGAAAGTGATCTCGTGGTCGTCTGAGATCAGTGCCGGCTTGTCGGCCGCGATTCGCGCCGCGCGTTCGAGGACTGCTGTCAGATGCATGTCTCAGGCCCGTCCGGCGATTCCGGCCAGGTCGAGCTTCGAGTCGAGAACGCCGTACATCTGGCCCGGTTCGGCGATCCGACCTGCGACGAACGCGTCCGCGACGAACGACGGCGCCTGTCGGATGACGATCGATCCCTGAAGGGCAATCGCCAGCGACTCCGTCAGACGACGCGCGATGGCGGGCGCGTTCAAAGGATCAGCGGCGGCCTGCGCCACGAGTTTGCGTGTGTTCTCGACATGCAGGTCGTACGCGTGGTGCTGACCGAGTGCGAGTTCGAACTCGGCGTCGAGCGCCTCGACCGACAGCGGATCACGCACCATCGCGCGCAAGACGTCGAGCGCGATGACGTTCCCCGACCCCTCCCACACGGCCATCACCGGCTGTTCGCGGAAGCGACGGGCCAGCGGGAACGCCTCGGTGTATCCGTTGCCGCCGAGACATTCGAGTGCCTCGTAGGCGTGGTTCGGGCCTCGTTTGCACACCCAGTACTTGCCGACAGCGGTGGCGAGTCTCCGGAACGCCTGCGACTGCTCCGAGTCGTCGTCGTATGCGGACGCCAGACGCATCGCGGTCCACATCGCGGCCTCGGCCTCCACCTGAAGATCGGCGATCACCGCGGTCATCGCGGGCTGGTCGATCAGGGTCGCGCCGAACGCGGAGCGGTGGCGCACATGCCATGCTGCTTCCGCGACCGACTGACGCATGCCCGCGGCACTGCCCAACGCGCAGTCGAGACGGGTCTGGTTGACCATCTCGATGATCGTGCGCACGCCCGAGCCCTCGTCACCGAGGCGCCAGCCGACGGTGTCGGAGAACTCGATCTCACTCGACGCGTTCGACTTGTTTCCGAGCTTGTCTTTGAGGCGCTGGATGTTGAAGGTGTTGCGCGAGCCGTCCGGCAGCGTGCGCGGGACGACGAAGCAGGTCACCCCCGGCTCAGCCTTCGCCAGGACGAGGAACGCGTCAGACTGCGGCGCGGAGCAGAACCATTTGTGTCCGGTGATCCGGTAGGTCCCGTCCCCGTTGTCGACCGCGCGTGTGGTGTTGGCGCGAATGTCGGATCCACCCTGCTTCTCGGTCATCGCCATGCCGAAGATCGCGGAGCTCTTCGACGGATCGGCCAGTGACGGATCGTAGTTGCGCGACAGGGTCCGCGGGATCCACTGATCCGCGAGAGTCTGATCCACGCGCAATGACGGGACCACCGCGTGCGTCATGCTCACCGGACACGCGTGGCCGGGCTCCACCTGCCCGAACTGCATGAACATCGCCGCGCGGGCGACGTGCGCCCCCTCGCGCGGATCGTCCCAGCAGCTCGTGTGCGCGCCGTGTGCGATGGCGTCGCCGATGATCCGGTGGTAGGCGGGATGGAACTCGATCTCGTCGACGCGATGTCCCCATCGGTCATGAGTGTGGAGCTTCGGAGTGATCGTGTTGGCGAGTTCCGCGTCACGCTGGAAGTCCGCACGTCCGACGAGTGCACCCGCTTCGGTGAGCTCGTCGGTGGCCCAGGACGCGCCGTACGCCTCCACTGCTTCCACGAGCGGCAGGTCGGTCAGATACTCGTTGACGTCGACGCGGGGCGCGGCCTGGTTGAACACATCGTGGGTGGCGGTCATGGAGTCTCCTTCGGTGGTGCGCCGAGCGCACGTAGGCAGAATGCTCGGATGGTTCCGAGCAGTTGATCGGGGTCGGTGGCCAGCGGCGATGTGTCGGGATTGAGGGCCCCGACGAGCGCTTCGGAGATCGCGCCCATGACTGCAGAAGCGGTGACACGCACGTCCTGGTCGACGAAGATCGACGACGCCACACCCGCAGCGATCACGGCTTCCCCCAGGTCGCGGTACCACTGGCGCAGCCGGAGGCGTTCAGCGTCGACGGCGGGGATGACGGGCTCGAAGAGCAGCGACCACGCCATCCGCCGACCGCGCAGCGCACGGTCGGCGAAGGTGACGATCAGTGCGTCGAGTTGCGCGAGAGGGTCGCCGCCTGCGGCCTCGACCGCCGCTGCCACCTGGGCGAACTCGTACTCCGCCGCGGTGCGGAACACTTCGGCGAGAAGCGTCTCACGGTTGTCGAAGTACGAGTAGACCGATCCGACGCTCACGTCGGCGCCCTCGGCGATGGCCGCAACCGTCGTCGCGGAGAATCCGGCGTCTGCGACCAGACCGCGCGCGGCGGCGAGCATCGCCGCGCGTTTCGCCTGCGCCGCGCGACGCGTCGCCTCGGTCGGTCGGTATGCCACTGCCCACCCCTTCTGAATCTCAATTCAATTCTTCGTTCGGAAAGTATTGAACCATGATTCAGAGGTTGCTTTCAAGGGATCCGGCCCTCAAGCGACCCAGAACGCAAAGATCCCCACCCGGCACGGCCGGATGGGGATCTCGTCGAGGTGCGCTTACAGCAGTGCGTCGACGAATGCGCCGGGTTCGAAGGGAGCGAGATCGTCTGCGCCTTCTCCGAGACCGACGAGTTTCACCGGCACACCGAGCTCTTCCTGGATGCGGAAGACGATGCCACCCTTGGCCGTTCCGTCGAGTTTGGTCAGCACCACGCCGGTCAGGTCGACGACCTCGGCGAACACCTTCGCCTGCATGAGTCCGTTCTGTCCAACGGTCGCATCGAGGACGAGCAGGACCTCGTCGACGGGAACCTTCTTCTCCACCACGCGCTTCACCTTCCCGAGCTCGTCCATGAGCCCGGTCTTGGTGTGCAGTCGACCGGCGGTGTCGATGAGGACGACGTCCACCCCGTCGTCGATGCCCTTGCTGACGGCGTCGAACGCGACCGACGCCGGGTCGGCGCCTTCCTTGCCCCGGACGATGCCCGCACCGACGCGCTCGCCCCAGGTCTGCAGTTGGTCGGCGGCCGCGGCGCGGAAGGTGTCCGCGGCTCCGAGTGTCACGCGTCGTCCGTCTGCGACGAGCACTCGCGCGAGCTTTCCGGTGGTGGTGGTCTTGCCGACACCGTTCACGCCGACCACCAGCACCACTGCCGGTCCGTCGGCGTGCGGAAGCGCCTTCACCGAGCGATCAAGCTTCGGGTGGAGCTGTTCGATGAGGATCCGACGAAGTGCCGAACGCGCGTCGTCGGCCGTGCGGACCTTGCCGGTCGCCAACTCCTCGCGGAGCCGTTCGACGACAGTGGCGGTAGCCGCAGTGCCGAGGTCGGCCATGACCAGGGTGTCTTCGATCTCTTCCCACGAGTCTTCATCGAGATCACCCGCACCGAGCAGGCCCAGGACGCTGGCGCCGATGGCGCCTTGCGAACGAGAGAGTCGTCCACGCAGACGGGACAGACGTCCGGCCGTGGGTTCGATGTCGTCGAGGGCGGGCGCCGGAGCGTCTTCGACGATCGGCTCCGGTTCGGGCTCGGCGTCTGCCTCCACCTCGTCGCCCTCGGGCTCGGCCGCTTCGGGTTCGGCGGAAGCAGGCTCAGCGGCGGTCGACTCCGAGACCTCCGGCTGTGCCTCGACCTCCGGAGCGTCGACCGGCTCAGGCTCGGGCTCGGGCGTGGGTGCGGGCGCGTCAACGGTCGCCGTCCCGCCCTGACTGAAGTTGAAACCCGAGCCGGCCTGGTAGCCCCCCGATCGGTCCACTTGGCGTGTGGTGCCGTCGGTGACATCCATCTGTTCGGGCTTGTCGGAGATCGAGATCTGCCGCTTGCGGCTGATCAGATAGCCGGTCAGGCCGACCAGAGCGATCAGCAGGATCACTCCGACGATGATTCCGATGAGGACTTCTGTAGTCACGAAGACTGTGCCTTTCCTTGTGGCGATGAGCCTGCCGTGGCGAGGTCGACGCCGCGGAGTCGTTGGGAGATGACTTGGGTGATGCCGTCGCCGCGCATGCTGACGCCGTACAGGGCGTCGGCGATCTCCATCGTCGGTTTCTGGTGCGTGATGACGATGAGCTGCGATTTTTCGCGAAGCTGCTCGAACAGGCTGATGAGACGACGGAGGTTCGCGTCGTCGAGCGCGGCCTCCACCTCGTCCATCACATAGAACGGCGACGGTCGGGCGCGGAAGATCGCGACGAGCATGGCGACCGCGGTCAGCGACTTCTCCCCGCCGGAGAGAAGTGAGAGTCGTTTGACCTTCTTGCCCGGTGGACGCGCTTCCACCTCCACGCCGGTGGTCAGCATGTCGGACGGGTCGGTCAGCACGAGCCTGCCTTCGCCGCCGGGGAAGAGAGTCGCGAACACCTGGGTGAATTCGGCTTCGACATCGGCGTAGGCCTCGGTGAAGACCTGCAGAATCCTGGCGTCGACGTCGGCGACCACGTCAAGGAGGTCTTCACGTGCTTTCTTGACGTCTTCAAGCTGCGTCGACAGGAACGAGTAGCGCTCTTCGAGTGCGGCGAACTCCTCGAGCGCGAGGGGGTTCACCTTGCCGAGCGTGGTGAGGTCCTTCTGCGCCCGCTTCGCACGGATCTCCTGTGTCTTGCGGTCGTATGGCATCGGAGCCGGAGCGACCACCTGCTCGCCGCGCGCCTTGGCGTCCTCGTACTCGCGCATCTCTAGATCGGACGGCGGCATCGGGACGTCCGGCCCGTACTCGGCGACGAGGTCGTCGGGCGCCATCGCGAACTGTTCGAGTACTTGTTCTTCGAGCTGCTCGATGCGCAGTTCGGCCTGCGCCTTGGCGACCTCGTCGCGGTGGACGGCGTCGCGGAGTTGGTTCATGGTGGCGGTGAGCTCGTCGACGAGTCGACGCAATTCGTCGGTCTCCGTGGTCCGTGCGGCACGGACGGCCTCGAGTTCGTCACGTCCGCGGGCAGCGTCAGAGGCTGCGGTCGACACCGCATCGGCGAGCTTCCGTCCTGCGTCGACGACGACGTTCGCGACGCCCGCCGCGTACCGACGGCTGGCGTCCTGCCGCTTGAGTCGCTCACGGTTGGCTCGTTCGTTGACCGCCGCACGGCGCAGACTCTCGGCTTTGCCGCGTACCGATCCGAGACGCTCCTCGGCCGTCCGAAGGGTCAGTCGGGTCTCGACTTCCATCGAGCGCGCAGACGCGACCTCTGCTGCGGCCGCCTCTCGCATTCCGCTGTCGAGGTCTCCGGCCGTCGGGTCGTCGTGCTCGTCGAGGGCCCGGGCGAGCCTCTCCTCGACCTCGGTGAGGGCCGCGAGATTATCGGCTCTCCCCTCTTCGACGAACCGCCGCTGCCGGGTGAGTCGGTCGGCTTCATCACGGGCGGAACGGACGTCGGAACCGAGGCGGCCCAGTTGTTCGTATGCGGCGCCGACGTTGGCATCGGACTCATTCAGCGCTGCCAGTGCACCCTCAGCGGCCTCCCTGGCTTGAGCCTCGGCGGCCTGAGCCTCGCTCAGTTCGCCGAGCACGCGGTCTACGGTCGCACGTGCCTTTGCGAGGTCGTCGGTCGCGGTGTCGACGGCCGACTGGACTTCGAGAGTCGACGGACGCTTGGACGAGCCGCCTTCCACCGACGCTGCCGACACCCGGTCACCGTCTCCGGTGACGGCCACCAATCCGTGCTCGGCGGCCAGCCGCAGTCCGAGTGCCGCATCGTCGACGATCACGGTGCCGGCCAGAAGAATGTCGACGGCACCGCTGATCGTGTCCGGTGCGCTGACCACGTCACGTGCCCACACGACGCCTGCCGGCAGTTGCGGGCGGGTGGGCTCGGCCGTCTGCGGAAGGCCGCCGACTATCAGTGCCGCCCGTCCGCCGTCCCCGCCTCGGAGAGCGTCGAGCGCCCGCACCGCGGCGAGTCCGTCTACCGTGGCGATGGCGTCGGCGGCGGGGCCGAGGGCCAGCGAGACCGCCGTCTCGTATCCCGGTTCCACGGTCAGCAGGTCCGACAGCGGAGCGAGAAGTCCGTCACCAGCGTGTTCTTGGAGCCATGCGCCACCGTCGCCGCGTTCGAGGCCGACGGCGAGCGCTTCGATGCGTGCGGTGAGCGAGGCGATCGCCTGCTCGGCCTCGCGTTCGGTCTTCTGCAGTGCGACGACGGTCGCGGACGCAGTCTCGAGTGCGGCGACACATCGTTCGTGATGCTCGTCGAGACTCGCCTCGCGCGACTCCAGCTCCGCGGTCGCGGCGGCCTGCTCGTCGATGAGGGCCTGCGCGGCGTCGGCACGCTGGTGGGCGGCCTCGATGCCCTCGGCCAGACGCGACGTCTCAGCGTCGACCGACTCCACCTTGGTCCGTAGGTTCGCGGCCTGACCTTCGAGACGGGCAAGGCCTTCACGGCGATCGGCGACGGCCTGCACCGCAGCCATGTGCGCCTTCTCAGCGGCCGATGCGGCCTGCTCCGCAGCCTGGAGTGCGGCGGTCGCGTACTCGAGGCGTTCCGCGCCCTCTTCGACGGCGAACGCGTGTTCCGCCTCGGTCATCGCCGCTTCTTCGGCCTGACGCTCCAACGTCTCGGGGTCTGGGCCGGTGGGCGCCGACGCAGGCTGTGAGAGGTGTGCCGCGCGTTCGGACGCGACCCGGCGAGTGCCGTCCACACGCTCGGCCAACGTCGACAACTGGTGGTAGACGCGTCCGGCCTCGGTGGCCGCGGGCGTGATCTGCGCGAGGTGCTCCTGCGCCGCAGCCAGCGCGGCTGTCGCCTCGTCGAGTTGGGCGGCCACCTCGTTCTGCCGTTCGCGGATCTCGTGTTCGAGGCTCGTGTGCTGCGCCATCTCCTCACGGCGGGTCACGAGGTCGTCAGCCGCCAGCCGCAGTCGAGCGTCACGCAGGTCTGCCTGCACCGTCGCCGCGCGACGCGCCACCTCCGCTTGTCGTCCAAGGGGTTTGAGCTGTCGGCGCAGTTCTGCTGTCAGGTCCGTCAAGCGGGCGAGGTTCGCGGCCATCGCGTCGAGCTTGCGGACCGCCTTCTCTCTGCGCCGACGATGCTTGAGGACGCCCGCCGCCTCTTCGATGAACGCTCGGCGATCTTCCGGCTTCGATTCGAGAATCGCGGAGAGCCGACCCTGACCGACGATGACGTGCATCTCGCGGCCGATGCCGGAGTCGGAGAGGAGTTCCTGCACATCCATGAGACGGCATGCGTTCCCGTTGATCTCGTACTCCCCCGCACCGTCGCGGAACATGCGCCGCGTGACCGACACTTCGGAGTACTCGATCGGCAGCGCGCCGTCGGAGTTGTCGATGGTCAGCGTCACTTCCGCACGGCCGAGCGGCGCCCGACCGGACGTTCCGGCGAAGATGACGTCGGCCATCTTTCCGCCGCGCAACGCCTTCGCGCCCTGCTCACCCATCACCCAGGTGAGGGCGTCCACGACGTTCGACTTGCCCGACCCGTTCGGCCCCACCACACACGTGATGCCGGGCTCGAATCGCAGCGTCGTCGACGACGCAAACGATTTGAAGCCCTTGAGGGTGAGGCTCTTGAGGTGCACGGCTGTCCAGTTTACCCGTGCGACCTCAGCGTTCGACGAACGAGTGCAGGTCCGAGCGCGCCGCGAGGAAGTCCTCGACCACCAGATCCACGCGTCCGGGCGTCTCGTCGGACCGCAGTGCGTTCAGCAGGGCCTCCAGCTGCGGACGTGGCCCTTCGGCCACCACGTGGACCCGACCGTCGGCGTGGTTGGACGCATAACCGACCAGACCGAGCTCCAACGCTCGCGATCGAGTCCACCAGCGGAAACCGACGCCTTGGACGTTTCCGTGCACCCACGCCGACAACCGTTCCATGTGTCAGTCCGTTTCGATCGCCAGCTCGACCTGCGCACCGGCCTTGATGGTGCGCCCCACGGTGCACACCTTGTCGACTGCGCGTTCGACGACCACGAGCAGCCGCTGAGCGGCCTCGGGATCGAGATCGGACAGGTCCACTTCGAGGGTCTCCGACAGCACCGGGTACACCTCGTTCTCGCGGTCGGCCTCGCCTGACACGCGGACGGTCGCGTCGTAGTCGTCGCCGAGGCGACGCGACAGCGGCTTGTCCGACGACATGCCGGTGCACGCCGCGAGAGCGATCTTCAACAGCTCGCCGGGCGTGAACACACCCTCGACGTCGGCGGAACCGATCAGCACCTCCGCACCGCGCGAGCTCTGGCCCGTGTACCGCCGGGTTCCGGTGCGCTGCACCCACAGATCAGTCATGTCGGGAAGACTCCTTCGTCGTTGTGTGGGTGGCAACACGAGAGGCGCGCGAATGCTTCCCTCGTCGGCTCGTCCTTGTCACCAGCGTAGTGACCGCCGCGTTCATGGCGCCGACCGACGTCGCCGAGTCCAGCCGTCGTCTAATGTTCCCCGATTCCGCGAGTTCTGTGCCCCGGGCCGACTGTATGCCACACATCGGTGAACCTAAGACGGCGCACACCCCTGGTTGCCCATCAGGCCGCTCGTCACGGCGAGAAGCCTTCACCCACCACGCGGACGCCGATCGATGCTGACGCGGATCGGAAGACAACAGTCGCCCGGGACCAGATGGAGACGGTCACGGGCGACTGTTTTTGAAGCGAGCGACTAGGAGCCGCTGCCGAGGATGCTCAGCAGGCTCAGGACGTCGCCCATCGCCATGCCGGATTCCATTGCAGCGCTGCCGAAGTCCAGTACGGAGCCGATGCTGCCGACGCCACTGGGCACGATCACCGGCAGCAAGGCGACGCCGACGTTGCCCGGCTCCAGCGACTTGATGCCGCCACAGGTGCCGAGGTAGATGTAGACGCCGTCAGCGGCATTGACCTCGCGCGACGCACTGTTCGGGCCGGGGCTGATCAGGTTGTTGCTGACGACCGGCCCGACCTTGCTGTTGGAGGTCGCAATGATCTTGAGAAGGTTGATGTAGTCCTTGTTGTTGAATGCGACGAACGCCTGCAGGGCCTCAGTGCCGTGGAGCAGGCTGGACGAGCAGGTGCTTTCGGCGAAGAGACCGCTGGAGACATTGGTGTTGGTGATCGTCAGCTTGACGTTCTTGTCGCCGGCGAATGCTCCCTGCTCAGCCTTCAGAGTCGGGGCCGCGTAGCGGGTGGCGGCGGCGGCCTCGCCGGGCGCGACGACGGCCGCGCCTGCGACCAGGGCCATCGACGCTGCGGCGACGACGGCGATACGACGGAAATTACGGAACATTCGAACCCCCAGATCGGGTGAGATGAGACCCGTCGATCATAGTGAGGAAATCCTTCGCAAACCCCCGAGACCGGTTCCTGTGGCACAGATCGTCCATTGGCTCGTCATAACAGTGACACCCAGGGGCCGCCCGCCACGATCGTGTCCAGGCGGCCGGGATGGCTACCGTCGAACGTGTAGCCAGGTAAGCAATTCCAGCAATGCGCGCAGAGTCGTCCGAGCCTCCGGCCGTTCAGCTCTGGAGGCGATCACAATGACGATGAAACACTTCGTAACCATCGGATACGGCTGCTCTTCTCGTCATTGAAAATGAGCGAATCATGGCCGTGTACCGGAGCGACAGACAACTCTCGGAGTTTGGGGAGCACGTGCGCGGTTGGCGCATGGTGCTCGGATTGACCGCACAGCAGGAGGCTGAACGCGCGACACTCTACGCAAGATCGAGACCGGCGACCCCGGAGTGAACTTTCGCAGCGTCGCCCAGGTCCTTCGCGCGATCGGCATGCTGGACCAGGTAGTCGACGCGACCGATCCGCTCAGCACCGACATCGGTTGACTGCGCGCAGCCAATCTGGCGAAGAAGCGCGCACACGGTGACCACCGTCGAAGTCCGGACCGGTCCGTGCCTTCGCCGACAGCGCCCCGACCGTTGGGAATGGCCGCCCTGTAGCCGGCAGGCAAGCCCGTCTCGGCCGCACAGGAAGTCAACTGGCATCAGTCACCGAACGAGGCGAACAGTCCAGTCATCAGCGCGTCGAGACTCTCCTCGAAATCCTCACCGGTGGACGGTTGCAGGTCCAATAAGACACTCGCGCGCAGGTTCGGCAGCGAGTCGCCGGAGACCGAACCCATGAGTTCGTCCATCCGGTCGTGCGACAGCGGCGTCCCCTCTGCGCGCTGCCGCAGATGCGAGAGCACACTGCCGAGCGTGAGGCTCCACAGCGCTCGATACGCTGCGAGCGCGGCGGCCCGATCACCGGTGATGTCGAATGCCGCACCGATCACCGCATCGGCCAGCAACAGAGCGCCGCGTCCGATCCGCTGGGGTCGGATGAGCGCTTCCGGCACCCACGGATGTGCGGTTAGCGTGGTGTAGAGGGTCGTCATCGCGAGCCGAATGCATGCATGCGGCTCATCTGGATACGTGATTGTCGCGAACGGGTCTGCGATCGCGTCGAGGGCCAGCGCGACCAGCGTCTCCTTGTCGCCCACGTGGCGGTACAGCGCCATGGTCGTCACACCCAAGTCGCCAGCCAAAGCCTTCATCGTGAGCTCGTCGACACCTGCTTCATCGAGCCGATGAAGCGCCTTTTCAACAATTTGGTCCCGCGTAATGCTCGGCGGACGACCCCGGCGGGGCGTGCTCTGACGCATGCCCGCATTCTGCCAGAGCCTCTTGCATTCACAGCACAAGTAAGTGTAGCCTAACTAATTATGTTACGTGCTACACAAACTACTGCGGTCCGGACCTCGCTTGTCCTCGCCGGCCTCTCCCAGTTCCTCGTCACCTTCGACGCCTCGGTCACCAACGTCGCGCTTCGAGCGATCCGGGACGACGTCCACTTCAGCCCACAAGGGTTGTCGTGGGTCGTCAATGCGTACGCGATCGTCTTCGGAGGGCTGCTCCTCTTGTCCGGGCGACTCTCCGACAGGTTCGGAGCCAGATCACTGCTCAGGTTCGGATTCGCCCTGTTCACCATCGCGTCACTGGCCGCGTACCTGTGCAGTGAGCCGTGGCAGGTGATCGCCGTGCGGATCCTGCAGGGCGTTGGCGCCGCAGCCGTTGCACCCGCAGCGATCACTTCGGTGGCGCTGACCTTCCGCGAACCAACTGAACGCGCCAAAGGATTTGCAGCCATCGCGATCGGCGCGTCTCTCGGCGGTGCGGTGGGTGTCGTGCTCTCGGGCGTGCTGACCGACGCGTTCGGCTGGCGCACGGTGATCGCCTGCGGTGCACTGGTGTCGGCGGCGGGGCTCGCCCTGTCATTCGCAGCACCCGGCCCGATCGCGAGTGCGGACCGCCGTACCGATTGGGCGGGCGGTGTGCTCGCCACTGCCGGGCTGACAGTGCTCACCTACGGGATCGTCGCCGCGACCGACAACGGCTGGGGCAGCGTTCGTACACTCGTCTGGTTCGCCGTGGCCGCCGTCCTGCTGGGCGCATTCGTCGCGGCCGAGCGGCGAACCGCTGTCCCGCTTGTCGACTTTCGCGTTCTCGGTCGTCGCGAGGTCCTCGTCCCGTGCTTGGTCTTCGCTTTCATCGTCGCGGGGCAATTCGGCGCCTTCTATTTCGTGTCTCTGTACCTGCAGATGGGGCTCGGCTATTCCGCCACGAAGACCGGACTTGTGTTCCTCCCCTTCTGCTTCGGCACCATCGCCGCGGTGCAGATCGCATCACGTCTCGTGCCGAGATTCGGTGCCCGCCGAGTGGTCGCCGGTGGCGCGGCGCTCGCGACTGTCGGGTTCCTCTTGTTCGCGCCTCTCCCCACTGACGGCCCGTTCATCACCGCGATCCTCATCCCGTCACTCGTGACCTCGGTCGGAATCGGAATGGTCTTCCTACCGCTCCCGAACGTCGCCACCGCTGCCGTGGCGCCCTCGGCCGCGGGCATGGTCTCCGGGCTGCTCAACACCTTCCGTCAGGTCGGCGGCGCACTCGGGCTCGCGATTCTGGTGACCGTATCCGCTGCCGTGAACACCGGTGCCGACGTCCTCCCGGGTTACCGAAGCGCACTGTTCGTGAGCGCAGGCCTGGTCGGCGCGGCGTTTGTCATCGCGCTACTTCTGCCGGCAAAGGTGCGAACCGACTGATCTCCGGCAGACCCCATGACTTGATCGTCGACGCGACGACCGTGCGTGGCGCTATCTCGCTCGTGGCGGCCGCTGGCACAGCGGGCAGAAGAACGAACTGCGGTTCATGAACTGTTCGCGGTGCATCAGCGTCTCGCAGCGCCTGCACGGAAGTCCTTCGCGGCCGTACGCGTTCAACGATCGCTCGAAGTACCCCGACTGCCCGTTGACGTTCACGTAGAGATCGTCGAACGAGGTGCCGCCGACTTTGATCGCCTCGCCCATCACGTCCGACGCCGCACCGAGCAGTCCGCCGAGTGCGGCCCTGGTGATGCCACGTGTACGTCGACGTCCGTGAAGCTGCGCGCGCCACAACGATTCATCTGCATAGATGTTGCCGATCCCGGAGACGACGGTCTGGTCCAGGATCGCGCGTTTGATCTCCGTGTCGCGCTTGCGGAGCACAGACACCACGCGGTCGGGATCGTAGGCGGGCTCGAACGGGTCCGGCGCGATGTGTGCCACCGACTCCGGGAGCGCCCGCTCCCCGACCGTCACCAGCTCGTCGACGTGCCAGCCGCCGAAGGTGCGCTGGTCGACGAACCTCAATTGTCGACCGTCGTCGAGCTGGACGCGAATACGCAGGTGCACGGGATCGGGAGCATCGGCTTCGCTGATCAGCAGTTGACCGCTCATGCCGAGATGGACGACGACCGCCACTTCGTCGGTGGCGTCGGCTCCGGTGATCCACAGGTACTTGCCTCGCCGATCGACCGACTCGAAACGCTTGCCGCGCAACCGATTCTCCAGATCGGACGGTCCACCGACGTGACGACGTGCAGCGCGCGGATGAGCCACCTCGACCGACGTCGCAGTCCGACCCGCGAGGTACGGAGCGAGGCCGGACCGAATCGTCTCGACCTCGGGAAGTTCAGGCACCCGTCAGTTCCCGGACGTCGACTGTCCGACAGTCGGATCGCCGTCAAGTTCGCGCCACGCGATCGCAGCGGCGTTCTGCTCGGCTTCCTTCTTGGTCCGTCCGACGCCTTCGCCGAGCGAACGACCGGCGACCACGGCCGTGGCGGTGAACTCCTTGTCGTGATCGGGTCCCGTCGACGTCACCTGATAATGCGGCTGCCCGGTCCCACGTTCGGCGGACAGCTCCTGCAGGGACGTCTTCCAGTCGAGACCGGCGCCGAGCTCTCCGGCGCGAGCGATGATCGGCTCGAACAGTCCCATGACCACACGCTTGGCGACCTCGATGCCGTGATCGAGGAAGATGGCGCCGAACAACGACTCGAGACCGTCCGCGAGGATGCTCGCCTTGTCCCGTCCGCCTGTCAGCTCCTCACCCCGACCGAGGTGGATGTGCGCTCCGAGCCCGCCGTCGCCCAGACCACGGGCGATGTCTGCGAGTGCGTTCATGTTCACCACACTCGCGCGGATCTTCGCCAGCTCGCCTTCGGGACGATCGGGGAAACCTACGTAGAGCCGTTCGGTGACGACAACGCCGAGCACTGCGTCGCCGAGGAACTCGAGACGCTCGTTTGTCGGCAGCCCACCGTTCTCGTACGCGTACGAGCGGTGCGTCAACGCCAACGTGAGGATCTCGTCACTGATCGTGACCCCGAGAGCCTCGAGGAGCTCAGTCTGGTCGGTACGACGACTCACTCGGCGCCCCTCGACTGCGCTCGTGGATCGGACAGACCCGCGTGCGGATCAGATGAGAACTGCGCCAGCTTCGCCCAACGAGGATCGATGACGTCGTGTCCGTGGTCGGGCTCGGCGTCGGCGAGCTTCACACCGCACACCTGGCACAGGCCGGGACAGTCGGGCGTGCAGACCGGCGTCAAGGGAAGCTCCGTGCCGATGGCGTCGATGATCGTCTGCTCGAGGTTGATCTCCTCGTCGACGATCCGCTCGACGTCCTCATCGTCGGACGTCTTATCGGTCTCACTGTCCGGGTAGGCGAACAGCTCGGTCAGGTACACCGACACCGAATCCTCGATCGGATCGAGGCATCGACCGCACTGCCCGTCGAGCGGACCGTCGACAGTGCCGCTGACCAGCACACCCTCGGTGACCGACTCCAACCGCAGATCGAGGTGAACGTCCGCACCGGCGGGGATCCCGACCATCTGTGCACCGATTCGGTCGGGCGCCGCAACCGTGCGGTCGACCTCGACCATCGATCCTGCGCGACGGGGGACGCTCCGAACGTCGATTACGAAGGGATTCACACTCACGCAGTGATTTTAGCGCTTGTGTCGAATCGGATCGTCAGCCCGCCATCTCGTGCTCGTCGTAGTCCTCGCGATGCGAGTCCTCGACGCTGCGCGGGTACTCGACGTAGTCGTGCATGCCCGCTCCGGTGCGAAGCTGCTGACGACCGCGGTTCACCGACCGCAGCGTGTTCGTCAACAGGTCCTCGAACCCGGCGAGCTTGTCGTCGACGTAGATGTCACAGTCGCCCCGAAGGCGGTCGGACTCTGCGTGCGCTGCATCGACGATCCGCTCGGCCTCGCTCTTGGCTGCGGCGACGACCTCTGAATCCGACACCAACCGCTGCTGCTCGGCGATGCCGTCCGCCACCGACTTGTGGTAACTGGCGTCGCCCGCCTCAACCACCCGTGCGGCTTCAGCGCGTGCGCGACCGGTGACCGCCTCGAACTCGCGGTTGGCGCTCGCCTCGAGGCGCTGAGCCTCCTCGTCTGCGGAGTCGATGGTCTGCTGGGCGTGCACCCCCGCCTCACCGACGAGTCGATCAGCCCTGGCCTGCGCCTCGGCGACGATTCGCTCGGCTTCTGCCTTCGCGTGAGCGAGCATCGCTTCCGAGTCGGTCTCGGCGCCGGTGATCAGCTTGTCCGACGTGTCACGTGCGTTGCCGACGATGGTGTCGCGCTCGTCGAGCACGTCCTGGGCGTCGTCGAGCTCCCCGGGGAGCGCGTCGCGCAGGTCGTCGAGCAGTTCCAGGACGTCACCGCGGGGCACGAGGCAGCCGGCGGTCATCGGGACGGTGCGCGCCTCTTCGACGAGTGCGACGAGTTCGTCCAGCGCTTCGAATACGCGGTACACGGTTACTCCGATCCGGCACAAGGCCTTGATGTTCTTGTGGCCATTGTGCCGAATGTTGCGACTGTGATTCAGGAGGTGAGGTCGGCGTGTCGTGTCGTGGCTCGTCAGATGGAGCGGGCACCGGCGAGTTTGTCGGCGAGCGCACGGTGGATGTGTGGAGCGAGGTAGGGCGTGACGTCGCCGCCGAGCTTGGCGACCTCCTTCACCAGCGAGCTGGAGACGTGCGCAAAACGGGGATCGGTGAGCATGAAGAGGGTCTCGGCATCGGCGAGTTCACGATTCATCTGCGCCATGGGCGTCTCGTATGCGAAGTCGGTCTCCGACCGCAGGCCCTTGACGATGGTCGGAAGATCGTCGTCGCGCACGAGATCCACCAACAACCCCGACCAGCTGCGGACTTCGACGTTCGGCAGATCGGCGCAGTCCTCACGGATCAGCTCGATCCGCTCGTCGATCGAGAACATCCCCTGCTTGTTGGGATTGACCACAACGGCGACGACCACTCGATCGAAACGGGCGGCGGTGCGCTCGACGACGAATCGGTGACCGAGAGTGAAGGGATCGTACGAACCGGGGCAGACAGCGGCGCTCATGCCGCCGAATCTACCGGGCGCAGGGTCGCCGACGGCATCATCGTGCCGCGAGATGCACCACCGAGTCGCCGTACTTCTTCGTCGAGACCTCGTCGAGCCCGTCCGGCCAGGTGATCGGATCCGTGCGAGCCCCGCGCTCCACCAGAACCCATGCGTCGTCGGCCAACGCCGGAAGCAACAAAGCCAAGACCGCGTCGACGTCGGCCGTCGTCACGTCGTACGGGGGATCGAGGAAGACGAGATCAAACGGCCCGGCGGCAGCCGAGAGGAATGATTCAACGGTTCGGTCGACGACCCGCGCCCGCCCACCGGCACGGCACGTGGCGATGTTGTCGCGAACGATCTTCGCCGCGCGACGGTCGGCCTCCACCAGCACCGCAGACGCCGCTCCCCGCGAGACCGCCTCGAGCCCGAGCGCACCGGTGCCTGCGTAGAGGTCGGCCACTCGCAGCCCGTCGAGGTCGAGACGCGCGCCGAGCATGGAGAACACGGCCTCGCGCACCCTGTCGGACGTGGGCCTGGTGGTGTCGGCGGGAACACTGAGTCGGCGGCCGCGGAACTCTCCGGCGATGATCCTGGTCATATCGGTTAACCATCGTATCGTCGTGGCATGCGTACGCGCGTCAACGCCTGGTCGCCGGCCCCGCCGACCACAGCAGACCCAGATCCTCATGCCGCGGCAGTTCATGCCGCTCAGATCCTCGATGGACGCCGCACTGTTGTCCTCACCGGCGCCGGGATCTCCACCCCGTCCGGAATCCCCGACTATCGAAGCCCCGGGTCGCCGGTCCGGAATCCGATGACGATCGGCCAGTTCCTCTCCTCCCCCGACTTCCGCAGGCACTACTGGGCGCGCAACCATCTCGGCTGGCGCCACATGGACGCCGCACGGCCGAACTCTGCCCATCATGCGATCGCCCGGATGCAGCGTGACGGATCCATGACGGGAGTGATCACCCAGAACGTCGACATGCTGCACCTCAAAGCCGGGAGCGTTCCGACTCTCGACCTTCACGGCTCGTACGGCCGAGTGATCTGCTTGGACTGCGGGAACCTGCTGTCGAGATACACGCTGGCAGACAGGCTCGACGCCGTGAATCCCGACTTCGCCGACAGGGTCCGCAGTCGTGGCGCGATCGAAGTGGCGCCCGATGCGGACGCCGTCCTGCACGACACCGCCGACTTCGTGATGGTCGACTGCGAGAACTGTGGCGGCGTCCTCAAGCCCGACATCGTCTACTTCGGAGAGACAGTCCCCCGGCCGGTCACCGATCGCGCATTCGCGATGGTCGACGCCGCCGAGGCGATGCTGGTGGCCGGGTCGTCGCTCACCGTCATGTCCGGGCTCCGGTTTGTACGCCACGCCGCGCAATCCGGGATTCCGGTGGTGATCGTGAACCGCGGAGGCACCCGTGGGGACCGTTTTGCGACACTCAAGATCGATCACCGATGCGAGGTGATTCTGCCGTCGCTGACGGCCGCCACGACGTTACTGTGATTTATCCCACAGCAAAGCTGTGAACTGCACAAAGGCCCGACATATCGGCGTCGCGTGGCCTGATCGGGTGACATCGCCAAGGCCCCTCGTTAGCCTCGGTCACGTCATGAACCCGGAACTCAGCGCGATCCAAATCAATGAGCGCAGCGGTGTCGCCTACCGGCGGCCCCGGGCCACCGACGGCCTGCGGATGTGGCAGATAGCCCGCGACTCGCAGGTCCTCGACGTGAACTCGAGCTACGCCTATGTCTTGTGGGCCGTCGACTTCGCCGACACGTCGATCATCGCCGAAGTCGACGGAAGGCCCGTCGGCTTCATCACCGGATATCGCAGGCCAGACGCCTCCGATGTCCTCATGGTGTGGCAGGTGGCGGTAGACGCCGATCAACGCGGCAAGCAGATCGCGGGCACGATGCTCCGCGAACTGTTCAGCCGATCAGGGGTCTCCGCGATCCACACCACGATCAGCCCCGACAACGACGCTTCTCAGCGCTTGTTCTCCGGGGTCGCCCGATCGCTGGGCTTGCAGTTCACACGCGAGCCCTTTCTCGAGGCCGAACTCTTCGGCGACTCGCACGAGCCGGAAGACCTGTACCGGCTCTCGCCGGCATGACGCCGACAAATCCGTAAGGAACCTAAACAAATGACGACGATGCACACAGCACGCGGCGACGACACTTTCACCAAGCACGAATCTCAAGTCCGCTCTTACTGCCGTGATTGGCCTGCCCTCTTCGACACCGCCGTCGGCTCTCGACTCGTAGACGTCGACGGACGCAGCTACCTCGACTTCTTCGCAGGCGCAGGCGCCCTGAACTACGGGCACAACAACCCGCTCCTCAAGTCCGCGCTGCTCGACTACATCGAGCGCGACGGCATCACACACGCACTCGACATGAACACGCGCGCCAAGGGTGCGTTCCTCTCGACGTTCGCGGAGAAGATCCTCAAGCCCCGCGGACTGGACTACGTGGTCCAGTTCCCCGGCCCGACCGGCACCAACGCCGTCGAGTCGGCGCTCAAGCTCGCCCGCAAGGTGACCGGGCGCGAAGCGATCGTCAACTTCACCAACGCCTTCCACGGCATGACGCTCGGCTCGCTGTCGGTCACGGGCAACGCGATGAAGCGCGCAGGCGCGGGCATCCCGCTCGTTCATTCCACCCCGATGCCGTTCGACAACTACATGGGTGGCGCCACTGAAGACTTCGCATGGTTCGAGCGAGTCCTCAACGACGAGGGCAGCGGACTGAACAAGCCTGCCGCCGTCATCGTCGAGACCGTCCAGGGCGAGGGCGGCGTGAACGTCGCACGCGCCGAGTGGCTGCGCGGCCTCGCCGACCTCTGCAAGCGCCAGGACATGCTCCTCATCGTCGACGACGTCCAGATGGGTTGTGGTCGTACCGGTGAGTTCTTCTCCTTCGAGGAAGCCGGCATCGTCCCCGACATCGTCACGCTGTCGAAGTCGATCGGCGGCTACGGACTGCCGATGGCGCTCACCCTGATCCGCCCCGAGCTCGACGTGTGGGAGCCCGGTGAGCACAACGGAACGTTCCGCGGCAACAACCCGGCGTTCGTCACGGCGAAGGCTGCGATCGATCACTACTGGTCAGACGACAAGCTGACGATCGCCACCAAAGCGAAGGGCATCGCGATCTCCGAGCATTTCGACGATCTGTGCGAGCGCTTCGACGGCCTCAGCCACCGTGGACGCGGCATGGTCCAAGGTCTCGTGTTCGCCGACGCACCGAAGGCAGATGAGGTGTGCGCCAAGGCATTCGAACGCGGACTGCTCGCCGAGACGTCCGGCCCGTCCAGTGAAGTCGTCAAGCTGCTTCCGGCGTTGACGATCACCGACGCCGAACTGAGCGAAGGTCTCACCATTCTGTCCGCAGCAGTCGAGGAGGTACTCGGATGATCGTCCGCACCACCGCTGAAATCACCGGCACCGACCGCGAAGTCGCCGACCCGAAGGGCAACTGGGTCTCCAAGCGCATCGTCCTCGGCGGCGACATGGTGGGGTTCTCGTTCCACGAGACGACCATCAAGGCCGGTTCGATCAACGAGTTCCACTACGCGAACCACGTCGAGGCCGTCTGGCTCATCGAGGGGTCGGGCACACTTCTCGATCGGGAGACCGGCAAGACGTACCCGCTCGGCCCCGGCAGCATGTACCTGCTTAACGGCAACGAGCGGCACACCGTGTCCGTTGACGAGCAGATGCGGATGCTGTGCGTGTTCAACCCGCCCGTCGTGGGCACCGAGGTCCACGACGAGAACGGCGTCTACCCGCTCGTCGAGGTGCCGGCGCCCGCGCCCGAAGGTGAGCTCGCGGGTCGTCACCGCGCTTAGGCGACGACGCTTCGACTCGCTTCGCTCGCTCAACGAACAGTAGCACGCTTTTGCTAGGTCAGCGAGCAGTAGTTTCTGCTCCTTGAGCGAGCCTGCGAGTCGAAAGGTCAAGCAGGAACTAGATCGTCCGCGTGGATGATCGGACGTTGAAGGTCACCGGGCAACTCGTCCGTCGACCGTCCGATCATCCGCGCGACGTCGTCTGCGTCGTACGCCACCACTCCCCGACCTCGAACGGCGCCCGTGAGGTCGACGAGGTCGACGACGTCGCCGCTGGAGAAGTTCCCGTGCGCCTCGGTGACCCCGGCGGCCAGCAGTGACCGTCGCCGCAGGCACACAGCCTGGACGGCGCCGTCGTCGAGCACGAGCCGGCCATGCGACTCCGCCGCGTGACGCACCCAGAAGCGTCGCGCGGAAAGTCGTTCGGGCCGTGCGGCGAACACTGTTCCGACAGACGCGTCGCGAAGAGCGCCCGCCGCGTCGGCGGCGGATGCGAGGAGAACCGGTACACCCGAGTCCGAGGCCAGACGTGCGGCCGCCAACTTCGAGGCCATGCCGCCGGTGCCGAGGGCGCCACCCGACCCGGCGATCACCCCGTCGAGGTCGTCGGGACCGTCCACCTGCTCGATGAGACGCGCGGGCAGCCCGTCAGGCCCTGGTTTGCGGGGGTCCCCCGTGTACAGGCCGTCGACATCCGACAGCAGCACAAGCGCGTCGGCGGACACCAGGTGTGCCACGAGCGCGGCCAGACGGTCGTTGTCACCGAAGCGGATCTCGTTCGTCGCGACGGTGTCGTTCTCATTGACCACCGCCACCGCATGCAGTGACCGCAGGCGATCGAGCGTCCGCTGGGCGTTCGCATGGTGCGCACGGTTGGAGATGTCGTCCGCGGTGAGCAGCACCTGCCCCACCACGCGCTCGTATCGCGCGAACGACGTCCCCCAGGCATGCGCCAACGCGAGTTGGCCGACACTGGCAGCTGCCTGTTTGGTCGCGAGATCAGTCGGTCGTTTACGCAGACCGAGCGGAGCGATGCCCGCCCCGATCGCTCCGGACGAGACGACGATCACGTCGGACCCCGCTCGCATCCGTGCTTCCAGAGCGTCGACGAGGACGTCCAGACGACCGCGGTCGAGACCACTCTCCAGATCGGTCAGGGCCGACGACCCGATCTTGACGACGATGCTCCGGGCCGCGGCGATCCCGGCCCGAACGTCACTCATCGTCGAGGTCGTCCGAATCCCAGCCGAGAGCCTGCTCGCTGTCTGCGTCGGAGTGCTCACGGCGAGCCTTCCTGGCGACCTTGCGCTCAGCGGCGCCGACACGGTCGTTCCGCTCGAGACGGATGTCGGTGCCACGACCGGTGATCGGGACAGCGTCTCCGGTCGGCGTGGTCGGCTCCCAGTCGAAGGTCATACCGGCGATCGTGACCGCCGCTCCCGGCTTGGCGCCGCGCTTGACCAGCGCCGCCTCCACACCGAGGCGATTGAGCCGGTCCGCGAGGTAGCCGACGGCCTCGTCGTTCTCGAACTGGGTCTGGATGATCCACCGCTCCGGGCGAGCGCCGCGGACGATGAAGCCGCCTTCGATCGACGGATCCGCCTCGATGGTGAACTCGCCCTGGTCGACAGCCTTGGGCCGAATGATCGCGCGGCGCGCAACGGGCTTGGCGTTCTTTGCCCGGTAGTCCGAGACCATCTCCGCCAGCGCGAACGTCAGCTCCGACAGCCCCTGGTGCGCCACAGCCGAGATCCGATAGACGGGCCAGCCGCGCTCGGCGATGTCGGCTTCGACGAGGTCCGCGAGCTCCGCCGCCTCGGGGATGTCGACCTTGTTCAGGACGACGATGCGCGGACGGCTCGCGAGGTCGCCGAGCGAATGGTCGGCGTCCAGGGCGGGTCGGTACGCGGCGAGTTCGGCTTCGAGCGCGTTGATGTCCGACAGCGGGTCGCGCCCCGGGTCGAGGGTCGCGCAGTCGACGACGTGCGCCAAGACGGCGCAGCGCTCGAGGTGCCGGAGGAACTCCAGACCGAGACCGCGTCCCTCCGACGCTCCGGGGATCAGACCCGGGACGTCGGCGACGGTGAACACGTCGGCACCCGCCGTGACGACTCCGAGGTTCGGGGTGAGCGTGGTGAACGGGTAGTCGGCGATCTTCGGCTTCGCTGCGGACAGCACCGAGACCAGCGACGACTTGCCGGCCGACGGGAAGCCGACGAGGCCGACGTCGGCCACCGACTTCAGTTCGAGGATCAGCTCGCGTTCCTCGCCGGGCTCGCCCAGCAGAGCAAAACCAGGAGCCTTGCGAGCCTTCGACGCCAGAGCCGCGTTGCCCAGTCCGCCGCGGCCACCCTGTGCGGCGATGAACTCGGTGCCCTCCCCGACCATGTCCGCGAGGATGTTGCCCTTGTCATCGAGTACGACGGTGCCGTCGGGGACCGGCAGCACGAGTTCGTCGCCGTTGGCGCCGCTGCGGTTGTCACCGTGACCGGGTCGGCCGTTGGTGCCGCGTGCGTGCGGTCGGAAGTGGAAGTCGAGGAGCGTGTGCACCTGAGGGTCGACGACGAGGCGGACGTCGCCGCCGTTGCCACCGTTACCGCCGTCGGGACCACCGAGCGGCTTGAACTTCTCGCGGTGCACAGACGAACATCCGTGTCCGCCGTTGCCTGCTACCACGTCGATCTTGACGCGGTCGACGAAACGCGACACGTTCGTCTCCTTCCTCACCGAATGACACAAGGCGGGTCAGGGTTCTGAAGTGACCCCGACCCGCCCTGCGTAGAGCTTTGTTACCAGAACACCTGGTGTCAGACCGAGGCCGACTCCGGGACGATGTTCACGGTCTTGCGGCCGCGCTTGGTACCGAACTGCACAGCGCCCGCCTCGAGAGCGAACAGCGTGTCGTCGCCACCGCGACCCACGTTGACGCCCGGGTGGAACTTGGTGCCGCGCTGGCGGATCAGGATCTCGCCTGCGCTGACCTGCTGGCCGCCGAAGCGCTTCACACCGAGTCGCTGGGCATTCGAATCGCGACCGTTGCGCGAGCTGGATGCACCCTTCTTATGTGCCATGGTTCATTCCTCCTGAAAGAAAAGTGCGTTGCTTACTTGATACCGGTGACCTTGAGGACCGTCAGGTTCTGACGGTGACCCTGGCGCTTGTGGTAGCCGGTCTTGTTCTTGAACTTGTGGATGCGGATCTTCGGACCCTTGACGTGCTCGAGGATCTCGGCTGCGACCGACACCTTGGCGAGCTTGTCCGCATCGGTGGTGAGGTTCGCACCATCGACGACCAGCGCCACCGGCAGATCAACGCTGCTGCCCTGAGCGGCGTCGATCTTCTCAACCTTCACAATGTCGCCTTCGGCGACCTTGTACTGCTTACCGCCGGTCTTGACGATCGCGTACGTAGCCATTCCCGCTGTCCTCTAACTTGTCTCATCGGGCCGAAGTCGCAGGCCATTCCTGCGCTCCAGCGAATCTGTGGTGCTGCACGCTCCGGGGATCCGTCCTCGGAGCATTTCCTCTCCAGCGCGCGCGTCAGCGCGCGTCTGGGGGATGCGACCTGTTAAGGTTACGGTAGCGCTCCCTATCAGGTCAAACTCATCCCGTCGGCGTGTCAGTCGCCGCTCGGCGGAGGCCCCGCCGCACGTCGACCGGTACGCCTGCGCGGGGTCCGGGTGACCGACACGACAGGCTCGGAGGCCTGCGGCGCGACGGTGGTGACCGGCGGTTCCTCGCTGCTCACGGTGATCGCCTCCGGGGCGACCGCGGTGGGCGCCGACGGACGGCGGACCGCACGGCGACGACGCCTGACGACGCCGACGGCCGGAGCCGTGTCGGCGACAGGGGCTTCATCGACGACGGGCGCAGCTTCCGGAGTCGCCTCGACAGCCGTCTCGGCCGCCACAACCTCGACAGCGGCCTCTGCCTTCTCTTCGACCGCAGCCGGAGCGACGTCCACCGGCTGATCGACGACGGCGTGGTCGTCGCCGTGATCGTGAGCGTGCTCGTCGTCGTGGTGAGCCATGGTCCGGAACAACGGATGCTCCGCAGCCGGCTTGTGCGGCGCCTTGGGCTGCTGCGTCGGCGCGGCCGATTCCGGCTTCGTCTCCGGAGCGGCGTCGGCGCGGCCCTTCTTACGACGCGACCGTCGGCTGCTCGAATCGCCGCGCGACGCGTCGTCGGACGACGCCGGACGCACCTCGACCGGGTTGGCGTGAACGATCACTCCTCGACCGGCACACGCGGTGCAGGTGGTGGAGAACGCCTCGAGCAAACCGGTTCCGAGACGCTTGCGGGTCATCTGCACCAGCCCCAGGGACGTCACTTCCGACACCTGGTGACGCGTGCGGTCACGAGCCAGCGCCTCGGTGAGACGCCGCAGCACGAGATCGCGGTTCGACTCGAGGACCATGTCGATGAAGTCGACGATGATCATCCCGCCGATGTCGCGCAGACGCATCTGCCGGACGATCTCCTCGGCCGCCTCCAGGTTGTTCCTGGTGACGGTCTCCTCGAGGTTGCCGCCCGAACCGGTGAACTTGCCGGTGTTGACGTCGACGACGGTCATCGCCTCGGTGTGCTCGATGATCAGCGTGCCGCCCGAGGGCAACCACACCTTGCGGTCGAGCGCCTTCGCGAGTTGTTCGTCGATGCGGTGCACCGCGAACGAGTCCGGTGCGTCGGCATGCGCCTTGGTGAACTCCTCGACGCGCTCGGACAAGTCGGCGGCGACGTCGTTGACGTACCCGGACACCAGGTTCCATGCCTTGTCGCCTTCGACGACGAGCTTGCTGAAGTCTTCATTGAAGAGGTCGCGGACCACGCGGACCAGCAGGTCGGGCTCCTCGTAGAGCGCACGAGGAGTGCCGGACGCCTTCTCCGAGTGCTCAGCGGCGGCTGCTTCGATGCCCTTCCACTGCGATTCCAGCCGCGCGACGTCGGCCGCGAGCTCCTCGGCGCTGACGCCTTCGGACGCGGTGCGAATGATAACGCCCGCCTCGTCGGGAACGAGCTTGGAGAGGATCTGCTTGAGACGCTTGCGCTCAGTGTCGGGCAGCTTGCGGCTGATACCGGTCGAGGTCCCGCCCGGCACGTACACCAGGTAGCGACCCGCCAGCGAGATCTGCGTCGTCAGGCGAGCGCCCTTGTGTCCGATCGGATCCTTGCTGACCTGGACCAGGACGTAGTCGCCGGGCTTGAGAGCCTGCTCGATCTTGCGCGACCGGCCGTCGAGGCCCGCCGCTTCCCAGTTGACTTCACCCGCGTACAGGACACCGTTGCGGCCACGACCGATGTCGACGAATGCTGCCTCCATCCCGGGCAGCACGTTCTGAACGCGGCCGAGGTAGATGTTGCCGACCATCGACTGCGACGTCTCGGTGGTGACGAAGTGCTCGACCAGAACGCCGTCTTCGAGCACTGCGACCTGCGTGTAGTCCTCGGTGGTGGCGTTGGCGCCGCGCTCGCGGATCACCATGACCCGCTCCACCGACTCACGGCGAGCGAGGAACTCCGACTCGGTCAGGATCGGCGGACGACGACGTCCCGCATCCCGTCCGTCACGCCGACGCTGGCGCTTGGCCTCCAGTCGAGTGGACCCGGAGATGCCCTGGACTTCGTCGCGGACCCGCTTGGTGCGCGGCTCACGCTCGTGGACGACGGTGTTCGGCGGGTCGTCGGACGACGTCGCCTCCTCACCCTCACCGGCACCGCGACGGCGGCGGCGACGACGACGACGCTTGCTGGTGGGCGTCGTGTCATCGGTGGCGTCGTCGTCGGAGTCGGCCTCGGAGGTCTCCGTGTCGTCGGACGTGTCCGCGGACTCCGACTCCGTGTCTGCGGGAGCGTCAGGTGCGGCCTGCTCCTCGTCGTCGCCTGCACCGTCTGTGTCGGCGGCCTCCGCGTTGTCGTTCTGCTCGTCGACGGGCTGATCGCCGCGTCCACGGCCACGTCCGCGGCGACCACGACGACGGCGGCGCGACCGCGACTCGCCGTCGGCATCGATCTCCTGGGCGGTGTCGGCATTCGTCGTGTCGTCGGCGGCGGACTCGTCGGCGTCCTGCGCGTCGCCGGTCGAAGTATCGGCGACCGCCGGAGCGTCGCCCTTCTCCTCCGCCGGCCCGTCGATCGGCGGCTGTTCCGCGATCTCGGCGACCGGCGCATCAGCGGTGTCGTCGGAGTCTGCGGCCTTGGCCTTCTTGCCGGACTTCTTGGCGCTCTTCTTCTTCGCAGGCGCGGCGTCGTCGGCCTTCTTCGCAGCCTTGCGGGTCGACTTCTTCTCGTCGGACTTCTTGTCGTCAGACTTCTCATCGGCCGTCGGATCGTCAGCGTGACGGTCGTCGGCGACGGACTCTGCGTCGGCTTTCTTGGTCTTACGGGCAGCGGCCTTGCGTGCAGGCGACTTCTTGGCAGGCTTGTCGCCCGCAGGTGTGTCTGCCGACAAGAACAACGGAGCTCCGGCGTCGCCGGCGGCGGCGGGCGCGGTCGGCTCGACGACCTCGACTGCAGAGAACAGTGAGGCTGACGGCTCTGCCGCGGGAGCTGCGGAATCGCTGGAGGCGTCGGGCGCGGTGGCGCCCAGACGCTGTGCGACGGCGTACGCGTCATCGCGTGAGATGGACGACTGCGCGGTGCGCGCCGTCACCCCCAACTCACCCAAGTGCGCGAGCACGTCCCGGCTGGTGGATTCCAGCATCCGGGCGAGTGCGTGCACGCGGAGTCGAAGGGGAAAATGTTCCGCCGTGAAATCCGCCTTGTCGGCGTTCACCGGCGACCCGTTGTCGGTCACGTGGTCTCCTCGAGACCCCCGGGCGCGTCGGGCGTGTGGACTTCTCACGACGCGGCCACGCGAGGGCCTTCCCAATGTGTGCCGGTCGATGCGACCGGGTGTTGTGTGGTCTTCGCGTCGTTCTCGACGCCTTGCTGTGGCGGTGCATCCGCCGAGCCCTCGGCGTCAAAGTGTGACGCCGTGAACTACAACAAGTATCCCACACGTGCCGGGCAGAACCCGCACAGCCTGGAAAAGTGCCCCCGCGCGCCGCAGCGCGAGGGTGTCAGATCAGGAGTTGAGCGACGGGAACCAGAGACCGATCTCACGTGCGGCAGACTCGGGCGAGTCGGAGCCGTGAACCAGGTTGAACTGGGTCTCGAGGCCGAAGTCGCCGCGGATGGTACCCGGTGTGGCCTTCTCGACGGGATCCGTTCCGCCCGCGAGCTGACGGAATGCCGCGATGGCGCGGGGGCCTTCCACGACGAGTGCGACCACGGGGCCGGAGGTGATGAATTCGAGCAGCGAACCGAAGAACGGGCGTTCGGCGTGCTCTGCGTAGTGCTCGCTGGCGATCTCGGTGGTGACGGTGCGCAGTTCGAGCGCGGCCAGGGTCAGGCCTTTGCGTTCGATGCGGGAGATCACTTCACCGATGACACCGCGCTGCACGCCGTCGGGCTTGATGAGGACGAGAGTCTGTTCAGTCACCAGCACACTGTAACGACCACTGGGCGGATACGCCGCGTCAGCTGGGACAGTACTCGGGCTCGACCGCGAAGAATCCGTAGCTGAACAGGCCCGACTTGGAGTGCGGCGTGACGATGATCTGGACGCAGGCGCCCGGCTTGGCCATCGCCGCGTCGAGCTCGGCGTCGATGATCTTGCCCATCGCACTGTTCGCCTCGCGGAAAGCGGGCGGCACCGGAAGACTGCGAACGAGCGCACCCGGCTGACGATCATCCATCCACTTGGTGGCACCACGCGTCGCGATGTAACCGAAGGAGCCCTCGGGCACGGGCATCGGCAGACCAGGCTTCACCATCGACGGGTCGAAGCCGTCCGACGGAGGCGTCGTCGGCGACGGAACAGTCGACGAGGGCCCCGCATGAGCGAGCGGCGCGATGAACAACGGGACCGCGACCGCAGCCATCAGTGCCGACACGAGATGAGACGAACGCATGCAATCCTTCCGGTCGATCTCGGAGTGATCGACGCTACTGCCTAGGAGTGTAACGGACGGATTCGCTCGATCGGACTACGCGCGTTGGCTGGGCAGCAGGCCTCGTTCGATACGCAGTGCCACGTCACGCCGGATGTAGGCGATGTACACCCACACACAGAGGAAGATCACTCCGATCACAGCGATCGACCAGTGAAACAGTCCGCCTGCGATGAGAGCCACCTGGAGCACCAGGATCGCCGGGAGTGCCCACGACCGCGCGCACATGCCCGACATCAGCACGTGAGCGAGGGCCATCGCACCGAGGTACAGGCCCGAGCCCCACCCGAGACCACCGCCGATCTTGGCGATGATCGGGAACGCGAGCAGAATCACGATCACTTCGAGGATCAGCGTTCCGGCCATCACACCGCGGAATCCCTTCCACGGATCGGTGGCGGGCGGGTTGACCGCCGGAGTGTTCTCGTCGGTCATGACGGGTCCTTCGCAAACAGTGTGCGACCGGCGCCCGCAGTGACGACCGATCCGGTGATGATGACGCCCGCACCGGAAACGGTCCCGGTCTCACCGTCCTCCGCGAGGGCGATCGCCGCCTCGACGGCGTCGGGCAAGAACGGTTCCACGCTCAGTCGTTCGTCTCCGAAAATGGGCAGCGCGAGGTCGTAGAGGGAGTCGGTGTCGAGGGCTCGCGGTGAACCGTTGTTGGTGAGGACGACGGCATCGAGCACCGGTTCCAGCTCGGTGAGCAGTCCGCGCGCGTCCTTGTCGCCGAGCACGCCGATCACGCCTACGAGGCGGCGGAAGTCGAACTCCGACACCAGTGCTTGGGCCAGTGCGCGTGCACCGTGTGGGTTGTGTGCGGCGTCGATGAAGACGCTCGGCGCGTTACGCAGCCGTTCGAGCCGTCCGGGGGTCCGGACTTCGGCGAATGCTTCGCGCACGGTGTCGACGTCGAGTTGACGGTCGGCGCCGGCGCCGAAGAACGCCTCGACTGCGGCCAGCGCGAGGGCGGCATTCTGCGCCTGGTGGGCACCGTGCAGCGGGAGGAACACCTCGTCGTACACGCCGCCGAGACCTTGGATCCGCAGCAGCTGGCCGCCGACGGCGGTCGCCGAGTCGAGCACCGCGAACTCGGAGTTCTGCCGCGCGACGATGGTCCCGGCCTCCACACTCGCTCGCAGCAGCACGTCGGCCACCTCGGGTTCCTGCGGTCCGATGACCGTGACCGGATCACTCGGGACCACGGCGTCGGTCGGGCCGGGTTTGATGATCCCCGCCTTCTCCCCCGCGATGGCCGTGAGCGTGTCACCGAGGTAGTCGGCGTGGTCCATCGCGATCGGCGTGATCACCGCGACTTTGGAGTCGATCACGTTGGTGGCGTCCCAGCGTCCCCCCATGCCCGTCTCGACGACGGCCACCTCGATCGGAGCCTCGGCGAATGCGGCGTAGGCCATCGCGGTGAGGACTTCGAACTTACTCATGCGCGGGCCGCCCTGCGCGGTCGACGAGTCGTCGACCATCGTGATGAACGGCTCCAGTTCGCGGTAGGTGTCCACGTAGAGCCTCGGCGAGATCGGCGTGCCGTCGATCGCGATCCGCTCGGTCACCAGTTGCAGGTGCGGGCTGGTGATCCGGCCGGTGCGGCGGTGGAACGCCTGCAGCAGAGAGTCGATCATCCGCGTGACCGACGTCTTCCCGTTGGTTCCCGCGATGTGGATCGCCGGGTAGGCGTGCTGCGGGTTCCCGAGCAACTCGAGCAGCAGGTTGATCCGCGTGAGCGACGGCTCGATCTTGGTCTCGGGCCACCGGGTGTCGAGTTCGGCCTCGACCGCCGCGAGTTCGGCGAGGTCCTCCGGGCTGGGAGCCATCAGGCGCCCAGCGCCTCGAGCTTGGCCTTCAGACGGGCGATGTCCTCCTGTGCGAGGGCCTGGCGGGCCTTGATCTTGTCGACGACGGCGTCGGGCGCCTTGGACAGGAATTGCTCATTGCCGAGCTTCCCGGTGGTGCCCGCGAGTTCCTTCTCGGCCGCGGCGAGGTCCTTCGCCGCGCGCTTGCGCTCGGCCTCGATGTCGACTGTCCCGGAGGTGTCGATCGCGACGGTGGCAGTGCCGCCCGAGAGGCGGACTTCAACGGTCGCTGTCGCCGCGAAGTCGTCACCCGCGGTCTCGAGCCGTGCGAGCGAGTCTAGTTGTCCGCGCAGGGTGTCCAATCCGAGTGCGTCGAGGCCCTCGACGGTGGCGGCGACTCGCTGTCCCGGGTTGAGCCCCTGATCGCTGCGGAACCGTCGCACTTCGGTGATGAGCTTCTGGAGGTCGTCGATCTGCTGTGCCGCGGTCGGGTCCGCGGGCGCCCCCGACGGTGTGGGCCATTCGGCGATCACGACGGACTCGCCGCCGGTCAGCGTGGTCCAGAGGACTTCGGTGACGAACGGCATCACCGGGTGCAGCGCACGCAGCAGCTTGTCGAGGATGGTCCCGAGGACAAGCGCGGTGGCGTCGGCGCGGGCGCCGCCCTCGGCGACCTGAACCTTCGACAGCTCGAGGTACCAGTCGCAGACCTCGTCCCACGCGAAGTGGTAGAGCGCCTCACAGGCCTTCGAGAACTCGTACGTCTCGAAGCCTGCGTCGACGTCGGCCAGCACCTGGTCGAGTCGGCCGAGGATCCAGCGGTCGGCGACGGTGAGGTCGTCTGCGGCCGGCAGATCACCCAGGCGTGCACCGTTCATCATGGCGAACTTGGTGGCGTTGAACAGTTTGGTGGCGAAGTTGCGTGAGCTCTGCGCATGCGACTCGCCGACCGAGATGTCGCTGCCCGGGTTCGCGCCGCGCGCGAGTGTGAAGCGCAGGGCGTCGGCGCCGAAGCGGTCGATCCAGTCGAGCGGGTCGATGCCGTTGCCCTTCGACTTGCTCATCTTCTGACCGCGTTCGTCACGGACGAGTCCGTGCAGGAAGACGTCGCGGAACGGAACTGCAGCGGTGCGCCCCTGCAGGCCGCCGAGGTCGAGGTTCGAGACGTAGGTTCCGAACATCATCATGCGGGCGACCCAGAAGAACAGGATGTCGTAGCCGGTGACCAGGACCGATGTCGGGTAGAACTTGTCGAGATCGGCAGTCTGCTCGGGCCAGCCCATCGTCGAGAACGGCCACAGTCCGGAGCTGAACCAGGTGTCGAGGACGTCGGGGTCTTGCTCCCAGCCCTCGGGTGCGGTCTCGTCGGGGCCGAAGCACTCGACTTCGCCGTTCGGGCCGTACCAGATCGGGATGCGGTGGCCCCACCAGAGCTGACGGGAGATGGTCCAGTCGTGCATGTCGTCGACCCAGTCGAACCAGCGCGGTTCCTGGCTCTTGGGGTGGATCACGGTGTCGCCGTCACGGACTGCGTCACCCGCGGCCTTGGCCAGTGACGACACGTCGACCCACCACTGCATCGACAGGCGAGGTTCGATCGGCTCGCCGGCGCGTTCGGAATGGCCGACGCTGTGCGAGTACGGGCGCACCTCCTTGACGATGCGTCCCTGCTCGGCGAGGGCCTCCCGGACGGCGACGCGCGCCGCGAAACGGTCGAGACCGTCGAACTGCGTTCCGGTGCCCTCCACGACGGCGGTCTTGTCCATGATCGTGATCATCGGCAGGTTGTGGCGCTGCCCGATCGCGAAGTCGTTCGGGTCGTGGGCAGGGGTGATCTTGACTGCGCCGGAACCGAATTCAGGATCGACGTAGTCGTCGGCGATCACCGGGATCTTGCGGTCGAGGAACGGGTGGTCGAGCTCGACACCGATCAGTGCCTTGTACCGCTCGTCGTCGGGATGGACGGCGATCGCGGTGTCGCCGAGCATCGTCTCCATACGGGTGGTGGCGACGACGATGTGCGGCTCTGCGTCGTCGAGCGAACCGTAGCGGAATGAGACGAGCTCACCGTCGACGTCCTTGTACTTGACCTCGATGTCGGAGATGGCGGTCTGCTGTGCGGGCGACCAGTTGACCAGCCGCTCGGCGCGGTAGATCAGACCGTCGTCGTAGAGCTTCTTGAAGATCGTCTGGACGGCGCGGGACAGACCCTCGTCCATGGTGAACCGGTCACGGTTCCAGTCGACGCCCTCGCCGAGTCGACGCATCTGGCCCTGGATCATGCCGCCCGATTCGGCCTTCCACTTCCAGACGCGCTCGATGAAGGCCTCGCGCCCGAGCTCCTCGCGGGACGTGCCTTCGGCCGCCAGCTGCTTCTCGACGATGGTCTGCGTCGCGATGCCCGCATGATCCATGCCGGGCAGCCACAGCACCTCGAAACCCTGCATGCGCTTGCGGCGCGTCAGAGTGTCCATCAGGGTGTGGTCGAGCGCATGGCCCATGTGCAGCGAGCCGGTCACATTCGGCGGAGGCAGGACGATCGAGTAGCCGGGCTTGTCACTCGACGCGTCGGCTTCGAAGTATCCGGCGTCTACCCACCGCTCGTACAGGCCCGCTTCATGCTCGGAAGGGTCCCATGACTTGGGCAGGCTGGCGCTCTGGTCGGAGTTCGTCACGGTTCGATTCTAGAAGCGACACAGCTCGTGGGACGAACCGGCCCAGTCAGGCTCCCACTCGGAGTCGGTGCAGGTCTTCGGGCGCGTCGACGTTGGTGAGCCAGTTCGGGTCGCTGACACCGACGCGGCGCGTGCTGATCGCGTCCAACGCCGCCAGCATGCGCAGTTCTCCTGCGTCGACGAGGCCGGCCAGCGCGTCGGCCGCACTCGTCCGGTAGACCCCTGCCATCGGGTGGTCGCGTTGGGCGTCGTGAGCGATCACGGCATCGGTCGACGGCGTGAGTCCGGCGAGCAGTTCGTCGACGAGATCGGCCTTCACGAGCGGCATGTCCGTGGCGCACACGAATGCGACGTCGGCTCCGGCCGCCGCGGCGGCTCGCAGGGCTGCCACAAGCCCGCCGAGCGGGCCGCTTCCGTCCTTCTCGTCGGTGACCCACTGCAGATCCGACTCGGCTGACAGTTCCCGATAGGCCTGCGACGCCTCCGGTGCGGCGACCAGGACCGGCGCGCACCGCTCCCCGATCGCCTCCGTGATCCGAGTGAGCATGGTGACTCCCTCGTACTCGAGTGCTGCCTTGTCCTGCCCCATGCGCCGCGACCGTCCCCCAGCGAGAACGATTCCGGCAACTGTGTTGTGCGTCATACCGACCACCGTAGCGGCGACGCCACCTTCCCGCCGCCGCTTGGCGTTTACGCACGATGCGTTGGCTCCCGCTAATTGTCTGACAATTAGCGGGAATCGAAACTTGCGGCGCAAGCAGGTCTGTGGATAACGCAGGTGACGAAATCGGCGTTTCGGGTTTCAATCTGGCCATGTGGCCGACAGACGAACACGGGATCATCCAGCGTTCAACGCTCCTCGACATCGGAGTCACCGACGCCGAGGTCAAACGTGCATTGCGCTCCGGCGAGATCATCGCCCTGGACAGGGGCTTCTACCTACCGGCTGCACAATTGCCCACGTACGACATAGACGACGCTGTCTACCGGTACAAGGTTTGTTGCCGCTGCGTCTCGGCAGTCGATGCCGCTCACACACGAATCGGCGGCCGCCGTCCACGGACTCGCGACCCTCAAGCCGGACCGCTCTGTGGTTCATTTCGGCACGAACCGCTCAAGCGGTGGACGCCGAATGCACAGTCGCCACATCCACACCGGAGTGCCCGACGACGTCCTCGTCGTTGTCAGCGGTATCGCGGTCACGTCGATCGCGCGAACTGCTGTGGACGTCGCCGCGTGCGCCGACCTTGCTCGTGCCCTTGCCGTGATGGACAGCGCTCTTCGCCTCGGGGTGACGCTTGAAGAACTGCGTGCTGAGGCCGCGCGCCACCGCATCCGCGGGGCGGCCGTCGTCGATGCGGCGTTGCGGTATGCAGACGGCCGATCGGCGAACCCTGGAGAATCGTGGGGTCGCGCGCAGATGATCGAAGCCGGCCTCCCCGTCCCCGAACTGCAGACTGAGTTCGAACTCGGAGACGGATCAACGGCATTCACCGACTACGACTGGGGGCGAGTCCTGATCGCAGAGTTCGACGGTTTCCGGAAGTACGGTCGAGACGTGCGCCCGGGCCAGAGCGTCGAAGACGCCGTCGTGCGCGAGAAGGTCCGGGAGGACCGTCTCCGCGACCTGGGGTGCGACGTGGTCCGATTCATCTGGGCCGACCTCGAGAACCGCCTGATGGTCCCCCGCGTGACGCAGAAACTCCGGCGCCACGGACTCCTTTAGCCAATACGCATCAGGCGTCAGTTCCCGCTAATTGTCTGACAATTAGCGGGAACCAACGCCTGATGCGTGAAGGTTAGGCCTGTCGGTCCGTCGGCCTTAGGCCGACTTCTCCTTCGGGCCTTCGTCCTTGCGCGGGACGACGGTCGGGAGGACGTTGTCGCGGACGGTCTCGCCGGTGACGACGACCTTGGCGACGTCGTCGCGGCTCGGGATGTCGTACATGACGGGAAGCAAGACTTCCTCCATGATCGCGCGGAGACCACGAGCACCGGTGCCGCGGTGGATCGCCTGGTCGGCGATCGCCTCCAGGGCGTCCTGGCTGAACTCGAGTTCCACGTTGTCCATGTCGAACAGCTTCGCGTACTGCTTGACCAGCGCGTTCTTCGGCTCGGACAGGATGGAGACGAGGGCCTCCTTGTCGAGGTTCCGAACCGACGCGATCATCGGGAGACGTCCGATGAACTCGGGGATCAGACCGAACTTGATCAGATCCTCGGGCATCACCTCGGCGAAGTGGTCCGTCGTGTCGACGTCGCGCTTGCTGGTGACCTCGTTGCCGAAGCCGATGCCGCGCTTGCCGATCCGCTCTGCCACGACCTTCTCCAGACCGGCGAAGGCTCCTGCCACGATGAACAGGACGTTCGTCGTGTCGAGCTGGATGAACTCCTGGTGCGGGTGCTTGCGTCCGCCCTGCGGAGGCACAGACGCCTGCGTGCCCTCGAGGATCTTCAACAGCGCCTGTTGCACGCCCTCGCCCGACACGTCGCGCGTGATCGACGGGTTCTCGCTCTTGCGAGCGATCTTGTCGACCTCGTCGATGTAGATGATGCCGGTCTCGGCGCGCTTCACGTCGTAGTCGGCAGCCTGGATCAGCTTGAGCAGGATGTTCTCGACGTCCTCACCCACATAGCCGGCCTCGGTGAGTGCGGTCGCATCCGCGATCGCGAACGGCACGTTCAGCATCTTCGCGAGCGTCTGAGCGAGGTAGGTCTTGCCACAGCCCGTCGGACCGAGCATCAGGATGTTCGACTTGGCCAGCTCGACTGTCTCCACCGAGCCGCGCTTGTCGTTGACCTTCTTCTCGCCTGCCTGGATTCGCTTGTAGTGGTTGTAGACCGCGACGGCGAGCGTGCGCTTGGCCGTGTCCTGACCCACCACGTAGTTGTCCAAGAAGTCACGGATCTCGGCGGGCTTCGGAAGCTCGTCGATCTTCACATCGCTGGTCTCGGCCAGCTCCTCCTCGATGATCTCGTTGCACAAGTCGATGCACTCATCGCAGATGTAGACCCCAGGCCCTGCAATCAGCTTCTTGACCTGCTTCTGGCTCTTACCGCAGAACGAGCACTTGAGAAGGTCCCCGCCGTCTCCCATTCGCGCCATGTGGCCGCACCTTCTTTCTCGTGACGCGCGTCACCATGAACGGTACTCGCGCAGACTGCGTTCGCCGGGGCGAACACGGTTTACTAGCGTGCCGACTTCTTGCGGTAGTCGAAGACCTCGTCGATGATCCCGTACTCCTTGGCCTCATCGGCCGTCAGGATGTTGTCGCGGTCGGTGTCCTTGCGGATCTTGTCGGTGTCCTGACCGGTGTGGTGGCTGAGGATCTCGTCGAGACGCTTGCGGATGCGCTCGATCTCGGCCGCCTGGATCTCCAGGTCGGAGACCTGGCCCTGGTAGGCGCCACCCGTGCGAGGCTGGTGGATCAGGACGGTTGCGTTCGGGAGAGCCGCGCGCTTGCCGGGGGTGCCGCCTGCGAGCAGGATCGCGGCGGCCGACGCGGCTTCGCCGAGGCAGACGGTGACGACGTCGCAGTGGACGTACTGCATCGTGTCGTAGATCGCGAGCATGTCCGGGACGCTGCCGCCGGGCGAGTTGATGTACATCGTGATGTCGCGGTCGGGATCCTGGCTCTCCAGCACCAGCAGCTGAGCCATCACGTCGTTGGCGACGGTCTGGTCGATCGGCGTGCCGACGAAGACGATGCGCTCTTCGAACAGCTTCGCGTACGGGTCGTACTGGCGCTGACCGTTCGGGGTGTTCTCGATGAACGACGGCAGGATGTAGCGGGCTTCGATGCTCTTCAGAGCGATCGCCGAATCCGAGATGCCTGCGCGGACATCAGCGGGAAGATCGTTGTACATGGTTTCTCCGTAGCCGGTGAAGGGATGTGAGGGAAGAAGGAGGCGCTCAGGCACCCGGTCGCGAGATGGTGGTCACCACGTGGTCGACGAAGCCGTATTCCTTGGCTTCCGCCGCGGTGAACCAGTTGTCGCGGTCGGCGTCGGCCTCGATCTTCTCGAGCGGCTGACCGGTGAACTCGGCGTTGAGTCGGTTCATCTCTCGCTTGGTGGCGGCGAACTGCTCGGCCTGGATCGCGATGTCGGCCGCGGTGCCGCCGATGCCCGCTGACGGCTGGTGCATCATGATGCGTGCGTGCGGGAGCGCGTGACGCTTGCCCTTGGTGCCCGCGGCGAGCAGGAACTGGCCCATCGACGCGGCCATCCCCATCCCGTAGGTCGCGACATCGCACGGCGCGAGCTGCATCGTGTCGAAGATCGCCATGCCCGCCGTGACACTGCCGCCGGGCGAGTTGATGTAAAGGTTGATGTCCTTCTCCGGGTCTTCCGCGGCGAGCAGCAGGATCTGCGCGCAGAGGCGGTTGGCGATGTCGTCGTCGACCTGAGTGCCGAGGAAGATGATGCGCTCGCGGAGGAGTCGCTCGAAAACCGAATCAGTCAGGTTCAGGCCGGCGACGCCCGAGCTCATCGAAGGCGTGTGGAGAGTGCTCACTGGTTGTACCTATCTGTCGAGAAACTGCGGCGTTGTCACCGAGATTAATCACTACCGGGGTCCCGAATGTTCCGGTGACACCCCGGATTCGCTCACAGCAGAACAAGGCGACGCCTCGTCCTGCGGGTTCATCTGTGGGAGAACACGACAGCCGGGACGGATACCGTCCCGGCTGTCGTGAAACCTCGTGATCGAGGCGAGAGGATCAGGCCTCTTCGTCGTCCTGAGCGTCCTCGTCGGCTCCGCCGAAGAACGCCTTGGTGTCGATGGCCTCACCGTTGGTGTCGGTCACCGTGACGTCACCGATGACCTCGGCGAGCGCCTTGTTGCGACGCACGTCGGCGTACAGAGCGCCGATCTGGTTCGCGTTCTGCAGCTGCTGGATGAACTCCTGCGGTGCGACGCCGTAGCGCTGGCTCTGCATGAGGATCTGCTGGGTCAGCTCGTCCTGGCCGACCTCGACCTCGGTCGCGTCCGCGATCGCGTCGAGCAGCAGCTGGGTCCGGACCGACTTCTCCGCGTCCGTACGGCTCTCGGCGTCCCACTCCTCGCGGGTCTTGCCCTGGGCTTCGAGGAAGCGGTCGACCTGAGCGTCGTCGTGACCGAGTGCGTGGACCAGCTGGTGCTGGACGCCCTCGACCTCGTCTGCGACGACCTTCTCGGGCAGCGGGAACTCGACGGTCTCGAGGAGCTGCTCGAGGACTGCGTCGCGGATCGCGCCGGCCTGCTCGTACTTCTTCGACTCGCCTGCGCGCTCACGCAGGCTCTCGCGCAGCTCGTCGACGGTGTCGAACTCGCTGGCGAGCTGTGCGAAGTCGTCGTCGACGGCGGGGAGCTCGCGCTCCTTGACCGAGTTGACGGTCACGGTGACCTCTGCCTCTTCGCCTGCGTGGTCGCCTGCAACGAGCTTGGTGGTGAAGGTGTTCTTCTCGCCGGCCTTCAGGCCTTCGAGGGCTTCTTCCAGGCCGTCGACCAGATCGCCGCTGCCGACCTCGTGCGAGAGGCCCTCGGTGGTGGCCTCGTCGACGGTCTCACCGTTGACGGTGGCGACCAGGTCGATCGACACGAAGTCGCCGTTGGTCGCGCCGCGCTCCACACCGACGAGGGTGCCGAAGCGTGCGCGGAGGTTGTCCAGCTCGGTCTCGACGTCAGCGTCGGCGACCTCGATGGCGTCGACCTGCACTGCGATCGTCGAGTACTCCGGCAGCGTGATCTCCGGGCGGATGTCGACCTCGGCGGTGAAGCGAACCGGCTGGCCGTCTTCGAGCTCTGCGACGTCGAGCTCGGGCTGGCTGATCGCCTTGATGTCGGCTTCGGCGATCGCCTGCGAGTACTTGTTCGGCAGTGCGTCGTTGACGACCTGCTCGAGGATCGACTGACGGCCGACGCGGGCTTCGATCAGCTTCGCGGGGGCCTTGCCCGGGCGGAAGCCGGGGATTCGGATCTGCTGCGCGAGCGACTTGTATGCCCGGTCGAAGTCAGCGGAGAGCTCCTCGAACGGAACTTCGACACTCAGCTTGACTCGGGTCGGGCTCAGCTGCTCGACGGTGCTCTTCACGACTTCGATGCTCCTTATAGATCCGTACGTCACGTATTCGTCGGGATGACAGGATTTGAACCTGCGACCCTCCGCTCCCAAAGCGGATGCGCTACCAAGCTGCGCCACATCCCGTGGACGTCCCGCAGTGCGGGCACGGCCAAACGCACATAGTACGGGCCGAGGGTGTCCCACCGCGAACCAGGGACCGGTTTTGTCCATCGCCGATGCCCTGGGGTACTGTTTCACCCGTCGCACCAAGCGTGCGGCACGCGGGTGTAGCTCAATGGTAGAGCCCTAGTCTTCCAAACTAGCTACGCGGGTTCGATTCCCGTCACCCGCTCCAGCAGGTCGGAGGCTGTTTCTAGCCTCCGACCTTTTGCTATTTCCGAAGGTCTGCGACCTTATCGAACGCTTCCAGTGGTGAAGAAAGTTCGGCCCCGACCTGCACGGCAATGCAGATTGGGGCCTCACGCCCACTACGGAAGCAGCCGTCTTGAACGTTCATCCCATAGTAATCGGCCTGGCAATCGCCACCGTGTTCGTGCTCGGCACGTACGCCGCCATGATCGGCGTCTTCCACGCCGTCCACGCCCTCGGCCTGTACGCCGGAGCGCCCGCATGAGCGCCGCCGACTTCGCCCACGGCGTCAATCGTGGAACCGCCATCGGCCTAGAGCACGCCGCCGACGCCCTCGTCCGCGTCCAAACGGTCGAAGAGCTGCCCGCAGTGATTGCCGAACTTCAGCGGCACGCCGCCCGCATCCGCCAGCAGTCCGCGCACTTCGACGTGCCCGCTGACACTCCTACCGCTCCGGAACCGATCGCTCAGGAACCGCGCGTCAGCGCTCTATCGATCGATGGCGTCGACTGCCTCGAATACACGTACGTGAACCGGTACCTGACATGCCTTCCCGAAGGTGTCGCGCGCCTCCAGCGCGTCTACGTCAGCTCCAGATTCGACGTCGAGACCGGCCACGGTGAGCCGCGAATGTTCATCACAGCCGATGGTGAAGTGACCGACCCGGTGGAGTTCGCCGCCGAGGTCGCCAACGCGACCGCTGTCTACGCCGCAATCTCCCGCCTGTAGGCGGTGCTCCCGCACCTTTTGTGCGCTCCCCTATGCCCTGACCCGTTCAAGCGGTCAGCCGGTGGCAGACGACCGGCCAGGGCACTAAGCCGCACCGACCATAACTGCGTGCGCCGTCGCTTTGTGGAGTGTCCGACGTAAACCGACCTCCGGCCAGTAGCTCAGTCGACGCCTGGCCCGTCGCCATCTGTGCGCGTTTGATCGCCGCCCGCAGGTGCCATGACTCAACGCGCGCTGTCTCAGCGGGCGCTACTCGTCGTGGCCGGAAGCGATAGGGGCATGGTTTCGTGGGATCGATGGGCGGAGCGGGTTTCGACACCGGCACCCGTATGGGTTCCTATCGCTTGATTGTGCCGAACCTAGTCGTACGTTCAAACGAATTCCCGCAGCCTCGGCGTTCAGACCGTATCGCGGACGTAAAACGGACACATGTCATGCCACGTACGCCACTGCAACGAGAACGCCGCTTCTGTGATCGATCTTGACCCGGACAAGCCCGGTGGGCCTTACAGCTACCCAATGGAGATGCCCGTCTGCCAGCAGCATCTGACAATCCTGCAGGACCCAGAGACCGACTGGGCCTGCCACAACTTCACGGGTCACGGCCCCGAAGTGATCATCGGGAGCGATCTAGCGGAGCTGGACGAATGGCACCTCACCCGATCCATGAAAGTTGGTTCCGGAGCGATCAGCCGTCGACAGAGCAAGCACATTCCACGTCGATACGAGATCACGTTGGATATGAAGCTGCTTGGCACAGACGAGAAAGACTCCGTGAAGTTTCACGCGAGTGCTGAAGAACTGCGCGAGATGATCGACATGCTCAAGAAGGCAGCCCACCTCGACGACTAGCACGTCAGCTACACGAAAAGCGCCCCACCCTGGAACCAAGGTGGGGCGCTTCTCGTGTCATCCGAACGTACGTGTCAGCCCTTACGTAACCACAGGTCAAGCGGCTTCGGTTGCGATCTTGACGACGCCGCCCGGACGGAGCACGGACACGCCCGCCCGCAGCTCAGTACGGACGCGGATCAGGTTCGATCCGAAGTCGTTGCCCTGCGTGCCCCAAGCGACCTGAATGCCCTGAGTGTCGGCGTCGACACGTGCAGCCGTCGAGTCGAGCAAGACGCCCGTCTTTGTCGCGAGCGCGTTCGACACCACGACCGGAACGCCGTGGAGGCGCTGTGCGGCACGATCGACCGCGACGTTGCCGAGGTCGAAGGTTCCCGACCCGTTGGCACGCTGGAGGCTGATCGTTTCCCACGTCTTCGGCGACAGCACGAACACGGAGGGAGTGAAGCCGGTCGACTCCAGAGCCGTGATCGCCTTGCGCGTCGTGGTGATCGGGTCAGTGTCGAACGCCTGGTTCTGAATGCCGGACGTGTTGAGCAGACCGCGCATGTTCGGAGCGGTGCCCGAACCATTGACGACCTGCGCTTCGAGCGCGGTGCGGAGTCCGTAGAGCATCTGAGATTCGGCGAAGACAGTCAGCGCGTCGTTGTCCAGTAGGTCGTATGTCGACAGACCTTCGGAAATGTGGGCGATAACGGTCAGCGCCCCGTCCACGCTTTCCACGCTGAAGGTCGACTCAGCCTTCGCGCCCGTGGTCCAGGGTGCCGCATTCATATCGCGCGTCTTCTGACGGAGGTAGCGGAACGTCGGGCTGGAGTGCTGAGTGACCGGGAGCAGATCGAGCAGAGTCGTAGGAATCTTCTGCATTTCGATCGGGGTCTTATCCTCCAGCGGCACACCGACCACGGTCGACCCGGACGCAACGAGCGACTTCACACCGACGCCGCCCAGCATCGCCTTCGCCAGCGTGCCCGCCGCTGCCCGACTCTTCTGCCCACCGCCGAACGCCAGGAACTTACGCCCAGCGACCTGTCCAGCCTTCGCGCCCTCGTCTGCCGGTGACTCCGGCTCACCGCCGAGCGCGGCCACAGCATCAATCAGCGCCTTCGACTCCAGAGCCTTAGCCACCTTCGCATCGAACTCCTTCACGTCATCGATCAGCGCCGCAAGCTCTGCCTTACCGGCGTCGTCCAGGTCGCCCGCCGCCGCCTTCGTAGCCAGCCCGTCGGCCTTCGACATAGCAGCAGTCCGCGCGTCCTTGGTATCAATCTTCATACAATTCCCCTTGATATTAGTGATACTGGTTTCCCGATTCGCGCCAATAGGCACGATCGAAACTTCATGCAATTCGAGCGACTTCAGCGATAGGTGATCGGACTTCCGTTCGCTGTCCCAAATGTTGTAGGCGAACGACATTTCGCCGATTCGCCGATCCTTCAGCATCCGATAGACCTGTTCGCCTTTCGGCGATTCCATATCGAGCTGAGCGGTGATCTTCAGGCCGCGTTCGTCTTCTTCAGCCGCGATAACATACCCGATATTAAAGTCGGGATCGTCGGAGCGGTGACCGTACAAGACCGGAATCCGCGTATCCTTCGCCGCCCACTCCGCGAGCGTGTCGCGGAAAGCTCCAGGCTCCACCACGTCACCGTACGAGTCCTTGACGCCGAAGACACTCGCGTAACCCGTAAACACTCCAGCGGTGCCATCAGCCGCTTTGAGCAGCGGCGATTCATTCCGTTTCTTCTTCACTGTTCCCATCGATCCATTCAGTGTTGAGCGGACGTGCGAGTACGTCACCGTCCGGTAGCGCTGGCAGATTGAGCCGCTGACGGACTTCGTTAACCGTCATGTATCCGGACGCCAGAGCCGTTGAGAGCTGCTGGTTCTGATCCTCGAACGAGCCTTCCAGCTTCTCGCTGATATTGAATTCCACGTACAGCCCATCAGAATCCGCGAACCGATCGATCAGGTAGGCGTTAAGGCGTGCCTCAATCATGGCGATCAGCGGGCCGAGAGTGTCGACGTACAGCATTGACCGGAATTCGCGCACATTCGAGTAATTGGCATTGTCGAGCAATCCGAGCATTGTCGGATTGACGTGATAGACAGCCGCTACCGTCGTCAATGCAAGCTTGGTTCCTTCGACGTAGTCCTCTTCTTTCGCCGAGAACCCGAGCCGCTTCAGCTCCATACCGTCTTCGAGCAGAGGAACGCCGCCGACCTTCTTGCCGGTGCCCGTGTACGCGGCCTTCCACTGTTCCTTGAAACGCTTGCGGCCTACGTTGCCCCACTCCGGCGCATCCTTTGGGCGCGTCAGATACGCGCCGATCCTCCCGCCGTTCGACCACAACTGACCCCGATAGACCTGAGCCTGAATCTGTTCCGCGAGAACAGCCCTCAGAGCCACGACAGGGCTGGTTCCGGTCCGACAGTCCCCGGCGTTCCAGCCGTGCAGCTCGATCACGTCCGACGCCGGAACAGTGACCCGGTTCTTACCATCCGGCGACAGCACATAGGAGCCGACCGCGAACGGAGTCGAATCGACCGTGTCTACGATCCATGACTCAGTGATGACCCGCAGCTCTGCCGGAGTGTCCGTATTGTCCGGCGTCACCCAGATCAGCGCCCGATCGAACAGCGCCAGGTTCGACACGATCGCCTGCACGAACTCGAACGTCGTGGTGTGCGGGTTCGGGCGTGCCAGGAGCCGAGCAAGGGCATGGTCGCGAACACGCTTGCGTGATCCATTCTCGTCACGCCGGTAGACGTGCAACCCGAGGTGAGCGACGTTGCGGGCAAGGAAGCTGACCACAGTCCGTAGATGAGGCTGACTCTCGTACATGTCCGCTGGAGACTGTGCGATGGCGTCCGGATCGAGCGCCGTCAGCAGCGCCTCACTGTCGGGTAGTGATTCGACCCTGGTTCGTCTGATCCGCCAGGACGACGGCCACACCTGCACTATTCGTCACCCGCATAGACCGCCGAGCCACCAGCGAATCCGTACACGTCCTCGACAAGTTCGGCGCGCCGCTGAGCGAAGTGGCCCGGACTGTCCTCAACGTTGCGCAGCGCCTCGAACGCAAGTGCCGTCACCAACATGTCAATGCCGCCGAATCGCTGATACGCCTCATCGATACACGCCTCGTACGCGGACCGGTCATCACGTTCAATCGATTCCAGCAGCGCAACAGCGCCTATATGCGCCTGTGCCGTGATCTTGTTACTCATACGCCCAAATACCTCAGGTCAATAGAAAAACCCGCCAGCGTGGACGCCAGCGGGTTATAATCGTTGTTTGCTATTCAGTTATTCATGTCGAATGCCTCGCGCGCACATGATGGGGTACTGCATTCGGAGGGGGAGGCACACACCGGAGCGGCGTGGGCCGTAGCCTTCAGATTCTCGCGATCTGGAGGCCCCTGGTCGGTTGTGCCGCCGTCATACGCCCGACTGCCACCTATCCCACCGCTGATCCGGACCAGACGCCTTAGCCACCTCGACCTCGTCCGCCCAACACTCACCGTTCAGCCACGTACTCGCGTTCTTCGTGTAGTCCGGCTTCCGGTTCCGGTCGTCCCTATATCGCTCAGCTCCGGCCAGCAATTCGCCCGCCGATACCTTCTTCAGGGCTGCCCTGTACGCCGTCCGTGCCTGCCCCTTCCCGGACCGTTTGGGGTACGCCGTCCACCATTCCTCGAACCCATCCGCGCGGATCTGTTCTTTATCTTCTGAACCCTCTATAGGAAGTGTGCGGTCTGGCGCATCAGCGTGGTTCGGTACAACGTACAACCCTGGTGCGGTATCGCGTACAACCCTTGTGCGCTCTGGCGCATCACCGTGGTTCGGTGGCGATCGACGGTCATCAACACGTCCGCCCGTGATGGTGTACTCGCTCTCGACTTGCTCGTTGAATCCCTCGCCCTTGTCGCCGGTCCGGACGTCACCAGCACGGTTCTTCCAACGGTGAGCCACCTCGACTAGGCCAGCGTCCTGAAGGTTCTTCAGGTGCGGGTCCACACTCTGCTTTCTCGCCATGCCCATTCCGCGCGCAATTTCCTGGCGCGTCGCCAAGAACGGGCCTCCGCCCTGTTTGCGCGCCATCCGAACCAGTACGGTGAGCATGAACGCTGACGTTGGCGGTAGCTCTGAATCTTCGACCATGTCTAGAACCCGGTCGGGGGTCATTACGAAATAGTCAGTCATTCGACCTCCGCGGACCGACGGTCAGACCGTTCTCAGGTAGTTCCGGCACAGTGAGCACGACGCCATCGGCGAATGATTCGCCAGCTCTACGAATCAACCTGACTCGCTCCAGTTGATGCAGTGCCGTTCTCGCCTGCCCCGGTGTCAGTCCACAGTTCTTCGCTAGGTCCCGTTCAAACTGCGTGTAGTTGCGCCGCTTGGGCCTCACGTCGTCTCACTCTCCATTGGATTGCTTCATGTCGCCTGAGTTGCTGCGTGAGCGCGTCCCGCAAGTCGTAGGCGTCCTGTACGGATAGGTGAACCCGCTGCGTGTCGTCGTCGCTGCGTACGCGGACCCGGATGGTGGCACCTCCGTCTTTCCGCCTTCGCGCGCTGGTCTCGATTTTCCCGCGCGACACGATTCCGCGTTTCGGCCTGACGCTCACAGTGAACCCGCTTCGATTCGCTCCCGTGCGCCGTCAGTACCGAACGCCCGCAGTAGCTCCACGTGGTCCCGGTGCGCCTCCAGATCATCGACTCGGATCAAACACCCCACGCGCGGCTGCATGACAAATGGAAGGCCCGACCGTCGCCAGCGCCTAACGGTCCGGTCCGCTCGGTCAACGTGGGCTGCTGCCTGCCGCGCGGTCAAGTAGATGGGCATATCAATTCCTCTGAAGTCGAAGGTGGCGCCGTGACCACCGCGGCCACTCTGAATGCAACGATCCTCCGCAGCCGTTCAGCGCCGATTCCAGACGCCAAGACGCACCCACTCCGGACGTCCCTCGCGCGCGCATCACGCGAAAAGGGCTTTCACTCGCCCGGATGGGTACGCGCCCACTCCAGATCGTCCAGCCGCTCAGCCTCTTCAGCAGCCGCCCGCATCGCCGCCCTACGATCCCGCTTCACCCGCTCCCGAGCCGCCCGCTTCGCCTCCGCCCGCAGCCGAGCAGCGGCCAGCTTCTCCGGACTCTGCGGCCCCTTGCGTCCACGACCACCGCCCCCCACACGTAACCGTTCCCGGCTGCGCCGGTCGGCATCGCGGAGACCTTGCCGGAGTGAACCGCGATGGTAGGCCCAGCCGACATAGCCGCTTTCCACCTTGATCTTTCGCGCGACAACAGACCCACGCCGACGCCAATCCCACAACGTTGTAGTTCCACGGTTGACGTACCGCTGTGCCGCCAGCTCGCCTAGGTAGGTGTTTCCATTTATGACGTGCTCTGCCCACAGAGCGGGTTCGGTACTGCCGGAGTGACGCGGCTTCCACTTCTTCGCCGTGCGCGGCGTGCAGCCAGTCGCTTCCGCGTGGCGTGCTCGGCTACACGCGGTACACGTCGACCGGTACCCGCCACCACGGTTTTTCTTGCGGTAGGCGTCAAGCCATTTGCGGACGCCGCACAGGTCACACGTCTTCATGCGACACCAGCCGACATGAACGCGTCCAGGTCAGCCTGTGCGACCCTCAGCAGTCGCGGCCCAGCACGTCGGGCCGACAGGTCACCAGCAGCGATCCAGCGCCGCACAGTCTTAGTGCAGACGCCGACCTGATCCGCTGTCTGAGCAATCGATAGATAATTCACGGGGCCTCCAGGCATGACAGATAGACCCGCCACTTGCGTGGCGGGTTAGTGAACGTCTTCTGCTCCGGTCTCGCCGGAATTCATGGCCTCACGTTGCAGCGCCGTCGTTGGCTGCTGGCCGGTAGAGAGAATCTAACACCCGTTTTTGGGACACTTATGGACACGAACGGTCCACGACCGGACCAGACTGGACGAGACCGGACGACACTGGTTCGTTGTGATTCCCGAACGTGTCACAGAACACACTATTTCGACTTGACGGCCTTTCCAGCCAAGCCCGAAAGCGCCTCCGCGAGCTGGCGGTCTCGATCCGCTGACGCGTGCTGGTAGTGCATAGCCACACCCGGCGACGAATGGCCCAAACGCTCCATCAGCTCACGCGTCGTCGCGCCAGCTTGCGCCGCCAGGGTCGCACCCACGTGCCGCAAGTCGTGCACCCGCAGGTCGGCGTGACCCACCTTCGCCGCCGACCGCTTGAACGCCAGCGTGAACGCACGCTGCGTAAGTCGCTCACCGTTCGATTGGTTCGTGAACACGTACGAATCCGGCCCCCGCCCGACATGTTCCCGAAGGTGTTCGGCCAGGACTACGCCAACGTGTGGCGGTATCGCCACATCACGAACGCCCGCATCAGACTTCGTCGGCCCGACGACCATCTTCGTGCCGACCTTCGTTGCGGAGGTGCGAACATGGACAGCCACCGGGACGCCATCGACACGCTGAAAACTCTTGCGCCGCAACTCAATTAGTTCCCCGAACCGCAGTCCGCACCACGCCAGGACCAGAGCCGCCGCTCGGTACTTCTCCGGCATGTCATCGACCATGTCTTCCAGCTCCCCCGGAGTCAACACCTCCAGCTCGCGTCGCCGCGCGGCCTTGCTCGCACCCTTGATCCGAACTGGATTCTCAGGGATCAGCTTGTCCTCTGCCGCAGTGGCGAATATGGACCGCAACAGCGTGTACGCCTGCCGATTCGCGGTAGGCGTGTCCGGAAGGTTCGCCCACCACGTGCGAACGGTTGCTGCGTCCACGTCGCCCATCCGCATGTCCCCAAACGTCGGGACGATCCTGGACTCAAGTTCGTGGTTGTAGAGCCATCGGGTTTTCGGTGCGAGTTTGCGTTCAGCTACCCACGTCGTCGCGTAGTCGCGAACCGTGGTTGCCGCTGCTACTAGGTCGCGTTCCCGCTCTTCAGGTGCCACCCACTCGCCACGCTCAATCAGCTTGCGCTCTGCCGACAGCCAACCCTCGGCGTCCATCTTCGCCGCATAGGTGTGCGGTGCGTAGTAGCGCTGACCGTTCGGGCCGACGTAGGACGCCTGGAACTTCCCGCGCATCTTCCGCACAGTCCCCCAGGACCGTCTAGTGCTCGTCATGGTGCAACCTTATCGAACGCGCACCGTGTCCGATCATGGGTTCTTGCGTGCACATATGTCCACGTGTAACGTTCGTCGTGCCCGCCTTGACCGACATTGTCACCGCAGGTAAACAACCAAATAGACCAGCTCACCGCTGGCAGCCTTCCAAACTAGCTACGCGGGTTCGATTCCCGTCACCCGCTCAAAGATCCGTCGAGGGCCCGGCATCGTAAAGATGCCGGGCCTTTGTCGTTCCAGAGAGTGTCACCCATTGGAACGACGCCGCGTGGACGATGCCTGAGTTCCCCGCTAGTGTCAACCCGAAGATTGGGCCAAAACGCACCAATCTGCCACGACTGACATGAAGGAAGTTCTGCATCATGACAACAACGCTCCTTGCGCTTCCCACTCGATTCCTCCGGACAGCCGGAGCATTTGCAGCGATCGGAGCTGTTGCTGCATTGACCGCATGCGGATCAGACGGTGAATCGACGACCGACTCCGCTTCAGAGACAGCAGCCGCAGAGACCACCGCGAACAGTTTTCTCGACTACGCGGCGGTGTGCGACGGCACCGCAATCACGAATGCGAAGGACTTCGCCAAGCCGTACCGGTTCCAACTCTTCGGCGACCCCGAGGCGACAGGGGACCGGAAGAACATCGTCGGACTGCCCACGTCCAGCTGGTACGTGTCCCCCACCGATCCCTCGCCGACCAACGCCGTCGCGTGTTTCTCGTCTGTGGCATCTTCGGAGAAGAAGCTGATGTCGTGCCCATTCGACGTCAATGGCAAGAAGGTGACCATCGACCTCATCTCAACCGAGTTCAAGGTGACAATCCGGAATGCTCGGACCGGTGAGGTCGCCGGCGACGCTGGAACCGTCAAGAGCAAGGCAGCCGACAGCTGCCCCGTGATCACCACCGTCGTCGGCGGCGTCACGCGGGAGATCCTCGAGCCGGACCCGATCGAACTCACCCGGGTTCTGGACTCATTCGCGGCCAGATAAGCCGAGCACCACCGACTTTCCGCCGGTTGTGACGACATGTTCGTCACAACCGGCGGAATCGTCCGTTCGTCACTTGCAGGTGATGACGATCTCGAACTTCTTGCTCACCGGGCCAGCAGCGAGGTCCTTCAGATCCGCGCCGGTAGCGGTACCGGTAATCGTGTACTTGTCCCCATCAACCGCCACCTCCGCGGACCCGACCCCGGGCGCCACAGCGAGCGTCGAACCTTCGACGACCACAGCCAACGCGGTGACCGTGGGAGGGTTACCGTCCTTCATCGTGGCCGAGACGCCCTCCTGGCCGCCGATCGTCCCGCTCGCGATCGCGATGCCATCGCCCTGCTTGACGCACGTGACCGACTTCAGGTCGAGTCCCTCGAGATCCTTGCCTTCGACCTTGACGACTGCGGCCCCACCTGTCGATGCGTCTGAGCCGGTCTCGACGCCCGCTGTCGTCGTCGTGGGGTCGCTGCTGCTGTCGGAGTCCGAACTGCCACACCCGGCCAGGACCGCGGCGGCCGCGATCGCTACAAGTGCAGTTCCGATGATTCGTTTCATGGGGGTTCCTTTCATCAGGATGACAACGCCCCCCACGCCTCTGAGAGACGCCTGAGAAAGAGGTTCTCACCTCGACGGCTAGCGCGGGGCGTTACCGAATTTCTCGCCCGATCCCCAAGACCCACACGAGCACTCCGACAAGGAGCGCCCAGAACGCGGAGCCGACTCCGGCGATACTGATGCCGGACGCGGCGATCACAAATGTCACAGCCGCCGGGAATCGGCCGTCGGCGTCCGAGAGCGCAGCGGCACAGGCGCCCGCGAACGCTCCGAGGAGCGCGACGCCCGCTACTGCCTGAACCACACCGTCGGGGGCGGCGAGCACGATTGCGACCAGGCCCGCAGAACCGAGGCCGAGGACGACGTACGTGATGCCCGTCGTGAGGCCGGCAACCCAGCGCCGTTCATGATCCGGATCGGCATCCGGCGCCGCGGCGAGGGCCGCGCTGATCGCCGACAGGTTGACGGCGTGCCCACCGAACGGCGCGGCGAGAATCGAACCGATGCCCGTCACCGTCATCGCAGGCCTCCACGGAACCGCATAGTCGTATCCGGCCATCACCGCAACACCCGGAAGGTTCTGCGCCGCCATGGTCACGAGATAGAGGGGCAACGCGACCCCGGTGAGGGCACCGAGAGTGAACGACGGCGCGGTCAGGGTCAATGACGGAACCAGATCGGCCAGGCCGGGCGCGGTGCCGTCCCGCACCACGGACACGGCGATGACCACCAGAGCGGCCACAAACGCCGCGGGCACGGCCCAGCGCGGCCGGATCTTCAAGACCACGAGCCAGACGATCAGAACTGGCACCACCGCCGCCGGATCATCGACCACCCCGTGAAGCGGCTTCACACACAGCGGGAGCAGGACGCCGGCGAGCATCGCCTGGGCGATAGGCGTCGGAATCCTGGTGACGAGATCGGCGAGTCGCGGCCACAGCCCGGTGACCACCAGAAGGACGCCGCAACACAGGAACGCGCCCACCGCAGCGGGCCACCCACCGGCCACGGCTCCGGTGCTCACGAGCAGCGCCGCGCCAGGCGTCGACCACGCCGACGTGATCGGCATGCGGAAGCGCCACGACAGCACGATCGTCGCCACTCCCATCGCCACGCTCACCGCCAAGAGCCCCGACGCAGCCTGGGACGCGTCTGCGCCCGCCGCGCGCAGACCCGCGAGGACCACCGCGAACGACGACGTGAAACCGACGAGTGCACAGACCACGCCTGCGCCGATCGGAATGGCGATGGGCACTGAAGTCTCGACGTCGGAATGAGCCATCCGCCGATCGTTCCACAAACAGAACGTTCTGTAAACGGAACATTCGATACGCTCAACGGCATGACCGACACCGACATCGGCAAGCGACTCCGCGAACTGCGCGCTGCTCGTGGACTCAGCCTCTCCGAACTCGCCCGCCGCGCCGAAGTCGGCAAGGCGACACTGTCGGAGATCGAGAGCGGCCGCCGCAACCCGACGATCGAGACGCTGTACGCGCTCTGCGCACCACTCGACGTCCCACTGACGGCGCTACTCGGCGAGTCACCGGGCGCGCACGGCGCGGCAGAGGGCGGAATGGTGACAGTCCTGCTGTCCACAAGGCGTCTACCTGCGTCAGCAGAACACCCAGACGGCGCAACCGTGGAGGTGTTCCGCCTCGAGTTCCCCGCCGGCGCACATCACGTCTCCCCCGCCCACGGGTCCGGTGTCCGCGAACAGCTCTGTGTTGTCACCGGCGTCGTGCGCGCGGGCACCGTCGACGAGGCCGCCAACGTCGCCGCAGGTCGATGCCACGCGTGGACCAGCGACCGCGAACACGTGTTCGCCGCAGTCGACGGACCCGCCGAAGCCGTCGTGGTGATCACCAGTCCCGGCGGCGTTCCGTATGATCAGCGGTGATGCTACTGTGACAGGCTTCACCGGCAAATAACCCGCTAAACGGACTCCGAGTGCCTCCGGCGGCGTGTTATCGCTTGGCGAGGCTGCAACGGTTGTGTAACGATGACTCCTGAGCGTCCACGGGGGTGGCGTTTTTGTGACGACAAAACGAAGGTAGAAACGACGTGTTCAAGAAGAAGAGTGCGAGCCGCGCGGCTCGCCTGACCGCCATCGCAGTCAGCGTGGCGGCTCTGACCGCCGGCCTCCCCGCCGTCGCCGACGCAGCTCCGGTCACCGTGATCCCCGGCCTCCCGCCGGTGCAGCTGCCCGACCTCCCGAAGGCTCCGACCTTCCCGGGTGTGCCCCCGACTTCCAAGTCGAAGCCGAAGCCCAAGCCCACCACGCCGACCACTCCGGGTGTTCCCGCGATGCCGAACGTGAAGAGCGAGACCGGCTACGTCGCCCTCGCGGTCGACGGCGACCACCAGATCTACTGGTGGAAGAACGGCGAGTTCATCAAGAAGATGCCGATCTCGATGGGCACCGACAAGCACCCGACTCCCAATGGCGTGTACCACACCAAGGAGAAGTACCGCGACATGTACATGGACTCGTCCACGTATGGTGTCCCGATCGACTCCCCCGAGGGCTACCGCACGTACGTCGAGTACGCGACGCGCATGTCCTGGGACGGCATCTTCATCCACGCCGCACCGTGGTCGGTCGCCCAGCAGGGTGTCTCGAACGCCAGCCACGGTTGCATCAACGTGAGCACCGAGAACGGCAAGTGGGTGTTCGACAACGTCGGACGCGGCACTCCGATCGTGGTTCGCGGCACCATCGGCGGACAGTACACCGGCGACTAGTCCCGTAGACGTCGACAGGGCCCCTTCCGACTCGCAGTCGGTAGGGGCCCTGTCTCGTTGGTGACGACTTTACGCGGCGACAGCTGTCGCAGGCGCCTGGTGGCGGTACGACATCGTGGCCTCCACCTGCATCCAGGCCGCGAGCATCTCGCATCCCGTCACGTCCGGATCGGTGAGCGGCGCATGCCGGTACGGCTCGGCCGCATACGACACGTGGCGGCCTCCGGACCGATTCGTGATCGACCAGCGCCCGACCGGCAGCACCGACGGCAGGTATCCCCGGACTTCCCGGGCTGCGGTGGCGATGCGGTGAACGTCCCGCCTCCACTGACGTGGGGAGACCGACGTGCGCGCGGCGTTCTGCATCCGTCTGCCGATCACCGCGGAACCCATCGCCGTCATCCAACGGCGGACGTGCAGCATCGACAGTGAGTCGGTGAGGTCGGCGATGTCGCGGATCAGCGAGTCGTCCGTCGCATTGCAGATGACGTCGTCGGCCACACCGACCCAACACGCGGGCACGTCGCCCGGGAGCGGCGCTCCCGGCCCGGCGACTCCCCACCCGGTGCACCCGTCGACAGCGCCTCGCGGCTGATGCGGGTCAGCGACGAACCCGACTGCGGTCACCTTCGCCACGAGGTTCGACGATGCGGGGTGAGCGAGGAACGTGCGGATCACGGCCGCGCCCTGCGAGTAGCCGATCAGCATGATCGGTCCGTCGGTGTCACGGATCGAAGCGGCCAATGAGGCCACGCCGCATGCGACGCTGTCGACATACGCGATCCCGTGGCGCCCTGCCGTCGGACCGTAGCTGGCCGGATACGGCACCCATCGACTGACGAATCGGGAGTCGAGCTGGTCGGTCACCGCGGCGAGCATTCCGGTGACGTGCGTGCGGTTGTCGGCGGGGTACGACTCACCGGTGCCGCCGACGGCGAACACCGTGATCGGTTCGGTGGTTCTGTTCATGAAGACCACTCTGCACGTCGACTCTGACAAACGACGGTCGCTGCGACTGTGGGATTTCTGAGAAGTCACGACTGGCAGGACGGGCACCAGAACAGGTTGCGGCCCTCCATGTCCTCCCAGGCGATCGGTGTTCGACACAGTCGGCACTCCTTACCGGTGCGGCGGTAGACGTAGGTCCGCGGCCGGTCTACGGCGTACGCGGGGGCGCCGTGATCGTCGTCCGGTCGCACGACGTGGATCTTGCCGTGCCGGGCGCCGATCGGCATCAGGTGAAGCAGGTCGGCCCACATCTCGTCGAACTCGTCACGGCTGATCGACGTTCCCGGTCGGTGCGGGTCGACGCCTACCCGAAAGAGCACTTCCGCGCGGTAGATGTTCCCGACTCCCGCGATCACCTTCTGGTCCATCAGCAACGAGCCGATCGCACGTCGGGATCTGCTGATCGCCCGCCAGGCCTTGTCGGGATCGGCGTCGGACCGCAACGGGTCCGGCCCCAGCCGCGCCACGAGTGCGTCGAGATCGGCCGGCGTGTACAGCTCACACGCGTTCGGCCCGCGCAGGTCGGTGCCGATGTCGGAGCCTTCGATGCGCATCCGCACCTGCCCGGTGGGCACTCCCATCGGTGACGGCTCTTCGCTGAACGTGCCGTAGATGCCGAGGTGGACATGCACGATCAGCCCGGCGTCCAACCTGCCGACCGGGTCGGCCGAGTATCGGTGGACCAGGTGCTTTCCCCACGCCTCGGCACGACGAAACACCAGCCCGTCGAGCTGGGCCGCCTCGTGGGCGAACCGACCCTGCGGGCTGGTGACGCGGACACGCTGTCCGCCGAAATGTCGTTGCTGCCGGCGAGCGAGCCGATGCAGAGCGTGACCTTCGGGCATGGTGCCCGACGCCGATCAGCGAGGGGGCTCGGGCAGCTCCGGCGCGACGCCGGTCGTCTCGTACTCGGCGAGGATGTCGATACGACGCTGGTGACGCGCCTCGTCCGACCAGTCGGCGCCGATGAACGCGTCGACGATCGCAAGCGCCTCTTCGGTGCTGTGCATGCGGCCACCGATGCCGATGAGCTGCGCATTGTTGTGCTGACGCGCGAGCTGGGCGGTCTCCACGCTCCACGCGAGGGCGCAGCGCGCGCCCTTGACCTTGTTCGCGGCGATCTGCTCGCCGTTGCCGCTTCCGCCGAGAACGAATCCGAGGCTGCCCGGGTCGGCGACGACGCGCTCGGCGGCCGCGATGCAGAACGCCGGGTAGTCGTCGACCGCGTCGTACTCGTGAGCTCCGCAGTCGACCACGTCGTGGCCCGCGGCCTTCAGATGGTCAGAGATCTGGTTCTTGAGTTCAAATCCTGCATGGTCGGCTCCGAGGTAGATGCGCATGCCGCCACTATAGTTTGAGGGCGTGGACTCCGATGCGCCCATCCCCCGCTCCAGACTCGCCGACTCGCCGATCCCGTCGGTTCCCGGTGTGGACGACACGCGGCCCGCCGCGGTCACCCCGCCTCCCGGGCCGACGAGCGTCTGGCAGCAGCCTGCGTTGTACGCGGGTGCTCCGCGTCGTCATCCGTGGGAGATTCCGGTGCTTGTGCTCGCCGTGCTCCTGGCGGTCGGCGTCTACGCGGTCATCCTCGCCTTGATCTCCATCGGCCTCGTGACCGAGTACCTGTTGATTCCGCTCGCCCTGCCGTTCCTCATCTTCCTCGGCCGCGGGATCGGTTACGCGAGCATTCGAGCGAACGCAGTCCAGATCACGCCGACACAGTTTCCCGAGGCGTTCACGATGGTCGTCGAGGCTGCGGCGCGGTATGGAATGGAGTACGTCCCCGACGCGTACGTGATGTCCGGGAACGGTCAGATCAACGCGTTCGCGTCCGGCCACGGTTTTCGTCGGTTCGTCGTCGTGTACTCGGACCTGTTCGAGGTCGGCGGGCGAGCCCGCAGTCCCGAGGCCCTCGAGTTCGTGATCGGACACGAAGTCGGGCACATCGCGGCGGGCCACGTCTCCTACTGGCGTCAGCTGTTCAGCAGCGTGATCATGAACATCCCGATCCTCGGCTCACTGCTGTCACGCGCGCAGGAGTACACCGCCGACAACTACGGCTACTACACGCGGCCCGACGGCGCGGCGCCCGCGATCGGCGTCCTCGCATCAGGCAAGTACCTGCTCAGTGCAGTCGACTTCGACCAGTTCGCCGACCGCGCCACCCACGAGAAGGGGTTCTTCGTCGTCCTGGTGAACGCATTGAGCTCGCACCCCGTGCTCACCTGGCGCGCCGCCGCGCTCCGCGACCGAACGCGCAGCGGATCCATCCTGCTGCGGCCCCGAACCTTCGTCAGGGGAACGGGGAGCGGGAACGTGGTCCCCGTTCCCGCTCCCCTGCCACCCGCGCAAGTCGCGCCCGGTTCGATGCCGAACAAGCTGTCAGAGACCGGGACGTACTGAACCGACCTTTCGACTCGCTTCGCTCGCTCAAGGAGCAGTAAACGCCGCCCGCGTCCACTGCTCCTTGAGCGAGCGGAGCGAGTCGAAAGGCCCGAGGTCAGTCGAACTGCGGGTCTTCGTGGCGGGATCGCTTGAGTTCGAAGAAGTGCGGGTACGACGCTAGTGCGACGACGCCGTCCCACACCCGACCGGCGTCCTCGCCACGCGGGATGCGGGACAGGACGGGCCCGAAGAACGCGATGCCGTTGACGTGGATCGTGGGGGTGCCGACGTCGTCGCCGACCTTGTCCATGCCCGCATGGTGACTGGTACGGATGGCGGCGTCGAACTCCTCGCTGTGCGCGGCGTCCGCCAGATCGGCTTCCAGACCCGCCTCAGCGAGTGAGGTCGCGATCATCGCCGGGATGTCGCGGTTCCCGTTGTTGTGAAGCTGGGTGCCCATCGCCGTGTACAGAGGTGCGAGGACGTCGTCACCGTGACGCGCCTGAGCCGCGGCGAGCACACGGACCGGCTGCCATGCGTCCTTCAGCATCTCGCGGTAGCCGTCGGGGATGTCCTTGCCCTCGTTCAAGACGGCCAGACTCATAATGTGGAAGTTCACGTCGAGCTCGCGGACCTGCGCGGCCTCGAGGATCCAGCGTGACGTGATCCAGCACCACGGGCAGAAGGGGTCGATCCAGAAGTCAACACGATCGTTATCAGCCATGCCTGCATTCAACCACCGCGGCACCGGTCGCATTCCCGTCCTCGTCAGTACGATGGTCGCGTGAGCGCACCGAATCTGACACGTGACCAGGCGCAGCAGCGCGCAGCCCTTCTCGCCGTCGACGAGTACGTCGTCGACCTCGACCTGACCGACGGGTCCGGAGCCCCGGGCGAGGAACGGTTCTCCTCCACCTCGACTGTCACCTTCCGTGCGACGGCGGGTGCGTCGACGTTCATCGACCTCGTCGCCCCGACCCTGGTCTCGGCCACGTTGAACGGCGTTGCGCTCGACGTCACCGACTTCGACGAGTCCGTCGGCCTGGCACTCCCCGACCTCGCCGAGCAGAACACGCTGACCGTGGTCGCCGAGTGCGCGTACTCCAACACAGGTGAGGGGCTGCATCGCTTCGTCGACCCGGCAGACGGCGCGGTGTACCTGTACTCGCAGTTCGAGACGGCCGACGCGAAGCGCATGTTCGCCTGCTTCGATCAGCCCGACCTGAAGGCCCGCTACACGACGACGGTCACGGCGCCGGCCGACTGGAAGGTCATCTCCAACGGGGCGCCGGACGGCACACCCGCATCGACCGAATCGGGCGCACTCGTCCACCGGTTCGTCACCACCGAGGTGATGAGCACCTACCTCGTCGCGCTGATCGCCGGACCGTACGCCACGTGGACCGACGAATACACCGACGAACACGGCACCATTCCACTCGGTCTGTTCTGCCGTGCCTCACTCGCCGAACACATGGATGCCGAGCGCCTGTTCACCGAGACCAAGCAGGGCTTCGGCTTCTACCACCGAGTGTTCGGCGTGCCGTACGCGTTCGGCAAGTACGACCAGCTGTTCGTCCCCGAGTTCAACGCGGGCGCGATGGAGAACGCGGGCGCCGTCACCTTCCTGGAGGACTACGTCTTCCGTTCGCGCGTCACTCGCTACCTGTACGAACGTCGCGCCGAGACCGTGCTGCACGAGATGGCGCACATGTGGTTCGGCGACCTCGTCACCATGACCTGGTGGGACGACCTGTGGCTCAACGAGTCGTTCGCGACGTTCGCTTCCGTCCTGTCCCAGGTGGAGGCCACCGAATACACCAACGCCTGGACCACGTTCGCCAACGTCGAGAAGTCGTGGGCGTACCGCCAGGACCAGCTGCCGTCGACCCACCCGATCGCCGCCGACATCCCCGACATCGCCGCCGTCGAGGTGAACTTCGACGGCATCACCTACGCGAAGGGCGCATCGGTCCTCAAGCAACTCGTCGCGTACGTGGGCCTCGAACCGTTCCTGGCGGGCCTGCGCGACTACTTCGCCGCTCACCGATTCGGCAACGCGACGTTCGCGGATCTGCTCGGCGCACTCGAGAAGGCGTCGGGGCGCGACCTGTCGGACTGGGGAGACCAGTGGCTCAAGACCACCGGCATCAACGTGATGCGCCCCGACATCGAGGTCGACTCGGACGGTGTCATCACCTCGTTCGCCGTGCTGCAGGACGGCGCGGCTCCCGGCGCGGGCGAGACCCGCGTCCACCGCATGCGGATCGGCGTGTACGCCTCGGCGTCATCCGATCCCCGAGCGGAGTCGAGGGGCAAGCTCGTCCGCACCGAGTCGGTCGAACTCGACGTCGAAGGTCCGCGCACGGAGGTTCCCGAGCTCGTCGGCAAGCACCGCGGAGAGCTGATCCTCCTGAACGACGACGATCTGACGTACGCGTCCGTGCGTCTGGACCCGGAGTCGTTGGCAACCGCGACCGCCCGCATTGGCGCCATCGACGACCCGATGCCCCGGACCCTGGTCTGGTCCGCGGCATGGGAGATGACCCGCCAGGCGGAGATGTCCGCGCGCGACTTCGTCGAACTGGTGAGCCGCGGAATCGCCGCCGAATCGGAGGTCGGCGTGGTGCAGCGTGTGCTGCTGCAGGCGACGACGGCCCTGGAGTCGTACGCCGAGACGGGGTGGGCCACTTCCACCGGCTGGCCGCAGTTCGCCGACCGTCTCCTGGAACTCGCCCGCGGAGCGGAGGCCGGCTCGGATCATCAGTTGGCGTTTGTGAACACGCTGCTCGCCGGAGTGACGACCGATGACCAGCAGTCCGTGCTCCAAGGTCTGCTCGCCGGAGACGATCCCGCGGCACACGGCCTGACCGGTCTCGTCGTCGACGACGAGTTCCGCTGGCGGCTCGTCAAGGCCCTCGCGACGCACGGCACGATCGGCCTCGACGAGATCAGCGCCGAAGCCGACCGCGACAACACCGCGGCCGGTGCGCGTCACGCGGCGGCCGCGCGCGCCGCGCTGCCGACCACCGAGGCCAAGGAGACCGCGTGGACCACCGCGTTCGACGACGACTCGATCGCCAACGTCACCGTCCGGTCGATCGTCGAAGGTCTGGCCCGTCCCGGCCAGACTGAACTCCTCGCGCCGTACACGAACCGCTACTTCAGCGAGGTCGAAGGCCTGTGGGCACGACGCACGAGTGAAGTCGCACAGACCGTAGTCATCGGCCTCTACCCGAGCTGGGATCTCTCCGACTCGGCGCTCGCCGCAGCGGACGCGTTGCTCGCGACCGACCTGCCCGCGGCACTGCGGCGACTGATTCTGGAGGGCCGAGACTCGGCGGCGCGTGCGATGCGGGCCCGTTCATTCGATGCGGAGTCCACCGACTGAGACCTGTGCCACAATGCGCCATATGGCGCAGACTGTCCAGGAATTGATTGCTGAACGAGCCGAGACCGCCGGTGTCGCAGTGCGTTTCACGCACGCCGACACCGGCGTTCTTGTCGAGTGGTCGTGGCCCGACTACATCGGCCGCGCGCGGCGGCACGCTGCTGCCGTGATCGGCCGCCTCGACCCGGCGCGGCCTCCGCACGTCGCCGCCCTCCTCGGAAACACACCCGACATGCTCGTGGCGTTGGCAGCCGCTGCAGCGGGCGGGTACGTACTGTGCGGCGTCAACAACACCAGGCGGGGCGCGGCGCTCGCGGGCGACGTCGCACGCTCGGACGCGCAGGTGCTACTCGTCGACGCCGAGCATCGACCGCTCCTCGACGGGCTCGACCTGCCGGGAGTCATCGTGATCGACGTCGATTCACGGTCGTGGTCCGCCGAAGTCGACTCTGCACGGGATCTGACACCGGTCCGAACTGTCGAGATGACAGACCCGTTCATGATGATCTTCACCTCGGGCACCAGCGGTGAACCGAAAGCCGTCCTCGTGTCGCATCTGATGGTGTTGTTCGCGGGCAGCAACCTCGCGCAGCGTTTTGACCTGACGGGCGACGACGTGTTCTACCTGTCGATGCCGCTCTTCCATTCGAACGCCATCGCGGGCGGCTTCTCCCCAGCCCTCAACGCAGGTGGAACGCTTGTGCCGGCTCGGTTCTCGGCGACGCGTTTCGTCGACGACCTCCGCCGCTACGGCGTCACGTACATGAACTACGTCGGCAAGCCGCTGTCGTATGTGCTGGCAACCGCGCCTCGCCCGGACGACGCCGACAACCCGCTACGCGTCGCCTTCGGAAACGAGGGCTCCGAACGCGACATCACCGAATTCGCCCGACGGTTCGGCACCCACGTCATGGACGCGTTCGGTTCGACCGAGAACGCCGTCATCATCACCCGCGACGAGACGACCCCTCCCGGTTCGATCGGTCGAGGTCTCGAAGGTGTCGCCGTGTACAACTCCGACACCGCACGCAGATGCGCGACGGCCGAGTTCGACGAGCACCACGTGTTGATCAACCCGGACGAGGCGATAGGCGAGCTCGTGAACACCACGGGCGCCGGATTCTTCTCCGGCTACTACAACAACGCCGAAGCGAACGCCGAACGGATGCGCGGCGGCATGTACTGGTCCGGTGATCTCGCCTACGAGGACGCCGACGGTTACCTCTATCTCGCGGGCCGGACGTCGGACTGGCTGCGGGTGGACGGCGAGAACCTCACCGCGGGTCCGATCGAACGGATCCTGATGCGGTTGGACGCGATCAGTCGTGTCGCCGTGTACCCGGCGCGGGAACCCGACTCGGTCGGCGACGAAGTGATGGCGGCAGTGGTCCTGCGTGACGACGCTGAGCTGTCGCCGGACCAGTTCGGCCGCTTCCTGGCCGACCAGGACGACCTGTCGCCGAAAGCATGGCCCCGGTACGTCCGGGTCGCCGCGGACCTTCCCGCCACCGCGACCAACAAGATCCTCAAACGATCACTCGTCGCCGAGGGCGTCGACGTCGGCGACGACGTCCTCTGGACCCGCGCCGCCCGTTCGCGGTCGTACACGCGGTGCACGCCGTGATTCTGCTTGCGGCGTGGCACGCTTCGACACGCGGCCTCGGCTAGCGCCTCGGACGCGGCTCAACGAGCAGTAGGAACGAGTAGAACAGCAAAGGACCCCGGCCGTCGGGCCGGGGTCCTTGGCGTAGAACAGGTCAGATCAGGGGCGGGCGACGGCGGTGGCCATCACGCGCAGCGCAGAGACGAGTCCGTCGACGAGCTCACCCTGCTTGAACGCCGAGAGAGCTGCCGAGACACCGAGTTCGGCGACACGATCGTTGACACGACCCGCGACGTCCGATCCCGACACCACAACAACGTCGCGCGAGTTCGGAGAGACGGCGAGGAGCGCGCCGTTGTAGGGCTCGGGCGCTTTCGCGAGCGCGGCACGCGCACCTGCGACGACGTCGGAGCCGAGATCGCCGATGAAGACCGAGAAGCGCACGCGGGCCACTTCGCTGGTCTCCTTGAGCGTGTCGTCGAGCAGGATCAGGTCATCCTGGCTCAGCGGCGGGGTGCCGAAACCCTGGCCCGGGTAGAGGGCCGCGGACACGCGACCGCTGGACGTGACGGCCGAACCGATCGGGAGCGACGCCGGATCGACGTGCGCGATGTCACCACTTGCCACTTGCGGAACCTCCCTCGGTGTCGCCGGGCTCGGTGTGCCGGGCGAGAGTCATCGGATCGATGTCGGTCGCGGTGAACAACGCAGGTCCGCGGTCCCACCGCTGGTCGAGCGTGTATTCCTTGACCTCGGGACGCTTGACGCCCCAGGAGAAGGCCATCGCGACGACACAGAGAATCACTGAGAGCACGCACAGCGCGGTGACCGTCACACCGACGGGAACTATGAGCTGGTCCACACCCCACCCTTTCGACTCGCGCCTGGAGTTGAGCGCACACGACCCGCCAGGTGCAGGTCATCGTTGACTAATTTAGCTCACGGCTCCGACCGGTGTCGCGATAGGGCCTACGCAGCGTCGTAGACGACGGCCATCGACGTCGCAGACGACTCCCGTCATGGACAATGGGCGTCGTGAGCACCTTTTACGACGAGGTCGGCGGCCACGCGACGTTCGAGCGGATCACCGCAGCGTTCTATGCGGAGGTCGCGTCCGACGAGATTCTGCGCCCGATGTACCCCGAGGAGGACCTCGGACCAGCCGAGAGGCGCCTCCGCATGTTCCTCGAGCAGTACTGGGGCGGACCGCACACCTACTCGGACGAACGCGGTCACCCCCGACTGCGCATGCGCCACGTCCCGTACAAGGTCGGTCCCCTCGAGCGTGACGCGTGGCTGCGATGCATGCGGATCGCGATCGGAACCGTCGAATCGGACGTCCTCGACGACGACCATCGGGCCCGACTCCTCGCATACATGGAGATGGCGGCCGATTCGTTGATCAACAGCCCCATCTGACTGTGAAACAATCGCGTACGTGAGCGAACAGTACGTGAGCAATTCGGGACCGGCCGATGACTGGTGGCGGTCCGCCGTGGTCTATCAGGTGTATCCGCGATCGTTCTCGGACCTGAACGGTGACGGAGTCGGCGATCTCGCCGGCGTCATCGACAAGCTCGGCTATCTCGAGTTGTTGGGCGTCGACGCGATCTGGCTGTCGCCGATCATGCGGTCGCCCATGGCCGATCACGGCTACGACGTGTCAGACCCGCGGGACATCGATCCACTGTTCGGCGACCTCTCCGTGTTCGACCGGCTGGTGCGTGAGGCTCACGACCGCGACATCCGCGTCACCATGGATCTCGTCCCCAACCACACGAGCGATCAGCACGCATGGTTCACCGCTGCGCTGGCCGCCGGACCCGGCAGCCGTGAACGTGCGCGATACATCTTCCGCGACGGTCTCGGCGACGACGGGTCCCTCCCGCCGAACAACTGGACGAGCGTCTTCGGCGGCCCGGCCTGGAGTCGGATCACTGAACCCGACGGCACGCCTGGCCAGTGGTACATGCACCTGTTCGCACCGCAGCAGCCCGACCTGAACTGGGACAACCTCGAAGTCCTCGAGGACCTGCGCACCACGATGCGCTTCTGGCTCGACCGCGGTGTCGGCGGCTTCCGGATCGATGTGTCCCACGGGATGGCGAAACCCGAAGGCCTCCCCGACATGGAACATCCGTCGGAGATCCTCAAGCACACCGACGACGACCCCCGCTTCAACCGCGAGGGTGTGCATGCGATCCACCGCGCGATCCGCGCCGTGATGGACGACTATCCGGGCACGTTCAACGTCGGCGAGGTGTGGGTCGAGTCGAACGAGGCGTTCGCTAAGTACGTCCGCCCCGACGAGCTGCACCTCGGATTCAATTTCCGTCTCGCGACCGTCGACTTCGACGGCGACCAGATCCGTGAGGCCATCGCATCGTCATTGGCGGCTACCGACCTCGTCGGCGCGACACCGACGTGGACGCTGTCGAATCACGACGTGCCGCGTGAGGTGTCGAGGTACGCGCCCGCCGGGGACACCGGGATCGGCGAACTGCGCGCGCGAGCGATGGCGCTTGTGGAACTCGCTCTGCCCGGCACCGTGTTCATCTACAACGGCGCCGAGCTCGGCCTCCCGAACGCCGACCTGCCCGACGACGCGCTGGTCGACCCGGTGTGGGAGAACTCGGGCCACACCGACCGCGGACGCGACGAGTGCCGCGTCCCCCTGCCGTGGGAGGGAACCGAGCCGCCGTTCGGCTTCAGTTCCAGCGCCGACACCTGGCTGCCGATTCCGGCGGAATGGGCGTCGCTGACTGTCGAAGCCCAGCTGGAAGACATCTTCTCGACGCTGTCGCTCTACCGGCAAGCGCTTGAGCTGCGGTACAACCGGCCGGAGTTCTCCGGCGACACCGTCGAGTGGTACGGCGCCCCGGACGGCTGCATCGCGTTCCGTCGTCCCGGCGGACTGATCTGCGCGCTCAACGCCTCCGACGTCCCCGTCCCCCTGCCTCCGGGGCAGGTTCTCCTCGTCAGCACTCCCCTCGACGCGGGTCTCCTCCCGCCGAACACCGCCGCCTGGCTCGTCTGAGAGTCCTAGGAGACGTTGAGATTCAGCGACGAGCGTCGTTGATAGACGGACCCGAAACGGGCGTCGATGCGAACCCACGCGCCTGATGCGCGGACACGGACCGGTTCGTCCGGCGCGATCGCGTCGAGCGGCGATTCGGAGGTGATCTCCCGGCCGACGGCATCGCGGACGAATCCCATCGCCGTCAGCGCGAACACCGCTCTCATCGTGACGTCGACACTCAGATCGCCCTCGACGACGGACAGGACCTTCTGGTCGAGCAGTGACGAGGCGGGCCCGAGCGCTCCCGACTCGTCGCGCGCCACCCCTGCTCCGCGACGAGCGAGGTCGATGACGTCACGCGCAGGGACATCGTCCACCTGGACGAAACCGTTGGCGCCGGGAAGTGCGCCCTGCCAGGCGATCGTCGGCGGCGCACCCACACCGATCACCGCGTCGCCCGCGGCAAGGGCCGACGACATGACGACGGCGTCGGCGATCACGTCGCCCGGCTCGACGGAGCCGAAGATCGATCGGGTCGCCAGAACGTCGAAGCCGGTGCGGACCCAGAGTCCCACACGGGAGTCGGGACGAGCGTGAATGCGCAGCACGCCCGAGTCGTCGACGCGTCGTGCACGAGATACGAATGCTGCGAGATCGGCCCGATCGGAGTCCCGGTGCGGTGCGACGCCGCGTGTGGACATCGTCACGACCGCTGGAAGGACGCGAGGTACGCCTTCTCCTCGGCCGTCATCCTCCGAGGACGCTGGGTGTCGATGTCGAACGACACGAGCTGGGTCGATGCGACGACGGCAGGCTTCGAGTCGAGGTCCGCTCCACGGGGCCGCACCTCGTACCCGACGGTGAAGTCCACCGCACGAAGTCGCTCGACATGCATGGTCACCGAGATCGGCGACTCGTCGTGCCTGATCTGTCCCTGGTACTTCACGTGCAGGTCGGCGACGAGGCAGCCCTTGCGCAGCAGCACGGTCGGTTTGTCGTCGTAGAACAGCCACGGGATGCGGGCCTCTTCGAGCAGCGTCACCATGCGCGCATGGTTGATGTGCTGGTAGACGTCCATGTCCGACCATCGGACTGGTACCGAGACGACGTACCCGGAGTCGGTGCGTCGTCCACCGTCGTCGAACAATCGACGTTCGGCATCGGTCACTGCAATCGGGTCGGTCATTCCGGCGGCCCCCTTCATCGTCGGCGGCCGTCGGACCAGCCGCTCCTACCCGATCACACTACGCAACGCCCGAACCGCAACCGACAGCGTGGCGATGTCCCAACTGTCGGCCGCCGTCAGCTCCTCGAGAGTCCCTCTCGCGCGCTGCAGAAGGGCCGTGCGCGCGGACGACCATTCGGAGATCTTCTGCTCCGATGTCTCGTCGGGTTCGCTCATCGCCAGAATCGATCCGGTGAGGCCGCGCAGCACGGCGAGCAGGTCGTCGTGCAACGCCACCCTGGCGAGCAGGTCCCACCGGTCACCGTGCGGCAACCCGTCGACCGCCGCGATCAGACGGTCGATCCCGAAGTGGTCGAGTACCGCGAACAACAGGTCGCCGACCTCGTCTGGATCACGGTCCTCGATCTCGGCGAGGTCGTGGACGTCGAGCAAGTGGACCCGGTACGGGACCTCGGCGACGACCCGAGCCAGCTCCGCGTCCACGCCCGCGGCGGTGTACTCGGAGGAGGTCGCCTCGACGGCGTCGGCGCTCGCGCGCCGCAGCCATTCCCCCAGCCTCGGGGCGAGCACCGACACGTCGTTGTACCGAGTGGCCTCGGCCGCGATGGCGAGCGGCTGCGGGCGGTGTGCCAGCAGCCACCGGGACGACGTCGCCAACAGACGCCTCACTCGAGAGGTCATCGCGTCGCCGGTCGCGGCCGGGATCCGCCTGCCGCGGATCGAGCCGATCAGCGCGCTGAGCCCGAACACGTCGTTGGACACGACGAAGCCGCGAGCGCCCTCACCGGTGTCGGCTCCGGTCGACTCGGCGATCGTCAACAGATGCGCGATGCCGCCGTCGTCGACGATCTGGTTCACCAGGCAGGTGGTGACGATCTCGCGACGAAGCCGGTGACCCGCGATCCCGTCGGCGAACCGGTCGCGGACAGGCTCCGGGAAGTACGCGGCGGCCATCGGAATGAACAGGTCGTTGTCCGGCAGGTTCGAGGCGAGCAGCCTGCCTTTGGTGAGCAGTTTGACGTGCGCCATCACCGTGGCCAGCTCGGGGCTGGTGAGGCCTCGACCGAGCTCACCCGCACGCCGCGCGCGGAGCTTGGTCGGCGTCGGCAACGCCTCCAGAGCCAGGTCGACGCCCGCCTCGGCCAGTTCGGTCAGGATTCGGGCGTGCAGTTCGACATCATCGACAGCCGTACCGCGCGCGACGCCGAGTTCGGCGTTCTGTGCGATGTTGTCGGCGAGGACGAGCGCGGCGACGTCGTCGGTCATCGACTCGAGGAAGCTCACACGATCGTCCGCGTCGAGAGCGCCCGAGGCGATCTGCGAGTCGAGCAGGACCTTGATGTTCACCTCGTGATCGGAGCAGTCGACGCCGGCGGAGTTGTCCAGTGCGTCACTGTTGATCCGAACTCCCGACAGGTCGGCCTCGATGCGTCCGTGTTCGGTGACGCCGAGGTTGCCGCCCTCGCCGACCACCTTCACACGAAGCTGCGAGCCGGTCACTCGGATCGGATCGTTGGCCTTGTCGCCGACTTCGGCGTCGGCTTCGTCCGACGCCTTGACATAGGTGCCGATACCGCCGTTGAACAGCAGATCGACGGGCGCCAGCAGCACACTGCGCAGCAGTTCCGGCGGAGACAGTTCGGTCACATCGTCGGCCAGGCCGAGCGCCGACCGCATCGCAGGGCTGATCGGGATCGACTTCACGTCGCGCGGCCACACGCCGCCGCCCGCGGAGATCAGCGAGGTGTTGTAGTCGGCCCACGACGATCGTGGCAGCCGGAACAGTCGTTCACGCTCGACGTACGACGACGCCGCGTCGGGGTTCGGGTCGACGAAGACGTGGCGGTGGTCGAATGCCGCGACCAGTCGCGTGTGCCGGGAGGCGAGCATGCCGTTGCCGAACACATCGCCGCTCATGTCGCCCACGCCGACTGCGGTGAAGTCTTGTGTCTGGACGTCGACGCCCATCTCCCAGAAGTGTCGCTTCACGCTCTCCCACGCACCGCGGGCGGTGATGCCCATCGCCTTGTGGTCGTATCCGACGGACCCGCCGGACGCGAATGCGTCACCGAGCCAGAAGTCGTAGTGTGCGGACACGCTGTTCGCGATGTCGGAGAACGACGCGGTGCCCTTGTCGGCCGCGACGACGAGGTAGGGATCGTCGCCGTCGCGCCGCACGACGCGCGGCGGGTGCAGGACCGCACCGGTCGCGGTGTCGAGATCGTCTGTGAGCTGCAGGAGTGACGCGATGAACGCCCGGTAGCACTCGATGCCCTCGTCGCGGGTAGCCGGTCCCCGTCGCACGACGAATCCGCCCTTGGCGCCGACCGGCACGATCACGGCGTTCTTCACCGCCTGCGCCTTCACCAGACCGAGGATCTCGGTGCGGAAGTCCTCCAACCGGTCGGACCAGCGCAGGCCTCCGCGCGAGACGTCACCGAACCGGAGATGCACGCCTTCGACGAGGGGCGAGTGCACGAAGATCTCGTACTTGGGGCGCGGCGCGGGCGCGTGCGCGAGATCACCGGTGCTGAGCTTCACTGCGATCGTCGGCCGGGTCCAGCCGTCGGCGTCGATGTAGAAGGTGGTGCGCAGGGTGGCCCGGACAGTCGCTGCGAGAGCTGACACCACCCGGTCGGCGTCGAGGCTGAGGATGCCTGCGATATGCCGGTCCAGGCGTTCGGACGCCTCGACGCGCCGCTGAACGTCTGCGGTGTCGGGGTCGAACGACGCCTCGAACAGGTCGACGAGGGCAGCCGTCGCGTCACGGTGCTCGCCCAGGACGGTCGCGATGTGCGCGAGGGTGTACCCGAATCCGCACTGGCCGAGGTAGCGGGCGTAGGTGCGGAGCATCGCGACCCACCGCGCCGACAGTCCTGCTCGAAGGACGAGTTCGCCGAGACCGTCGATGTCCGCCTCGCCGCGCCACATCCGGCGGAAGGCGTCCGCGACACGGTCGGGCAGATCAGGGGTGCGTTCCACGTCGACGCCGGGGGCTGGTTGGACGGTGAACTCGTAGATCCAGACTCGGGATCCGTCGGGTCGGTCGATGACGTGAGGATGTTCGTCGTCGACTGTGAGCCCGAGGCTCTGCAGCATCGGCAGCACATCGGTGAGCGCGGCCTGGCGATCGCAGAGGTACAGCGTGAAGGTCCAGGCGTCGGAGTCCGGGGTCTCGACGGCGACATGGAGATCACCGGACTCCAAACCCGCCGCGATCGGCAGGTCGGCGGCCGCATCGGCGGGGTCACGTTCGTCGCGATACCGCTCGGCGACGGTGCCGAGAAGTCGGAGCGACGCGTCGTCGGACACTCTGTCTCGGATGTGGTCGTCCCACGTCCGGACGGCGTCGGCCAGCTGCGCGCGGCACGATGCGCCCGCGGCGTCGGCGAGCGTGGTGGCCTCGCCGACGTGCATGAGCACTTGCAGCTGAGCCAGCGGCGAGTTCGAGATGCGGGTGGTGAAGTCGGTCTCGTCGCCGCCGTGCGCCCGTTTGATGATGTCGATGACACGTGTGCGGACAGCCGTCGAGTAGGCCTCGCGGGGCATGAAGACCAGCGCGGTCACGGTGTGCCCGTCGAGTCCTGCGCGAACCTGGAACCGCGGGGTGCGGCCTGCCTGCGCGTCGAGCAGTTCACCGATCCTCCCGGTGAGGTCGTCGGCGTCGCTCGCCATCAGTTCGACGAGTGGGAACGTCTGGAGGAGTTCGATGGCTGCGAGGCCGTCGTACGAGTCGTCGTCGAGCGCGAGGCCATCGAGGACCGTGCGCACCTTGGCTCGGACACCCGGGATGTCGCGGACCGACTGATAGAGCCCGGTGGAGGTGATCAGGCCGACGAACTGGTGCTCCACATCGCCGACAGCGGCGCGGACGAGAACGGGGAACGTGCTGCGGAGCACTCCGGTCGGGAGCCACACCCGGTCGACGGCGACGCCGACGGCGGCCGGTGACGGTCGTGGTGTGTCGGGGTCGCGCCATACGCCGAGTGCTTCCCCGGCTTCGGCGTCGAGGCCCGCCGCCCGGTATCCGAGTCCGACGAAGTTGGCGCGCGCGGCGAGCCATTCGAGCAGGCGGACGTCTTCGAGATCAGCGTCGGAGTCGGCGAGTGCCGCAATCACTTCTGCGATGCGTTCTCGCATCATGATCGTGTCGTCACGGACTGACGCCGCCCGAGACAGTGCCGCGGTCACCGCGCGGACGAGTGCGTCGAGGTCGGCGTCAGGCGCTGAGGCGATCGCGACGTTGATCCACGATTCGGCGACGTCGCCGCCGGACGCCGCGAGACGCCCCTCTGTGTCGCGGGTGACGGTGAGCGCCGGGTGGTCGATTCGGATCACGGAGTGCCCGGCGGCTCCCACCACGGTGAGGATCGATTCGACGAGCAGAGGCACGTCGTCGACCACCACCTGCAGTTCGATCGTCCCGCCTGCGATACGGGTCGCGGCGACTCGGGCCTGTCCCGGCGGTCTGACCGCACCGACCGCCCGGTGCCGATCGAACTGACTGTCGACCTGGGCCTTCGCCAGGTCATGGACGTCCGCGCCATAGCGCTCCGCCAAGTCGGCCACTTCCTCCACGCCCTTCCTCTCGTGCTGCGACGAGCCTACGGGCGCAACCGTGTTACCCGCAGGTATCAGGCGGAATGGTCTGCGAGTCCGACGCACCGACCCCGCAGACGACACGAGCCGGTCCGGAACTTCACGTTCCGAACCGGCTCGTCGACGGTGTTGTCAGTCGCGCGTCAGCTTGCGGTGAGTCACCCGGTGCGGGCGTGCCGCGTCGGCGCCCAGACGCTCCACCTTGTTCGCCTCGTAAGCCTCGAAGTTGCCCTCGAACCAGAACCACTGGCCTTCGTTGACGTTGCCCTCCCACGCCAGGATGTGGGTACAGGTCCGGTCGAGGAACCAGCGGTCGTGCGAGATCACGACGGCGCAGCCGGGGAACTGCTGGAGAGCGTTCTCCAGCGAGCTCAGGGTCTCGACGTCGAGGTCGTTGGTCGGCTCATCGAGCAGGATCAGGTTTCCGCCCTCTTTGAGCGTCAGTGCGAGGTTGAGGCGGTTGCGCTCACCACCGGACAGCACCTCGGACGGCTTCTGCTGATCCGGGCCCTTGAAGCCGAAAGCGCTGACGTACGCACGCGACGGCATCTCGTTCTGGCCGACCTCGATGAAGTCCAGCCCGTCGGAGACGACCTCCCACACCGACTTCTTCGGGTCGATGTTCGCGCGGTTCTGGTCGACGTAGCTCAGCTTGACGGTCTCGCCGACCTTCACGCTGCCCGAGTCGGGCTCCTCCAGGCCGACGATGGTCTTGAACAGGGTCGTCTTGCCGACACCGTTGGGACCGATGACGCCGACGATGCCGTTGCGCGGCAGCGTGAACGACAGGTCCTTGATGAGGACGCGGCCGTCGAAGCCCTTGTCGAGGTTGTCGACCTCGACGACGACGTTGCCCAGACGAGGCGGCGTCGGGATCTGGATCTCCTCGAAGTCGAGCTTGCGGTGCTTCTCGGCCTCGGCCGCCATCTCCTCGTAGCGGGCCAGACGGGCCTTGTTCTTGGTCTGGCGTGCCTTGGCACCCGACCGGACCCACTCGAGCTCCTCCTTGAGGCGCTTCTGCAGCTTCTGATCCTTCTTGCCCTGGACTTCGAGCCGCTCGGCCTTCTTCTCGAGGTACGTCGAGTAGTTGCCCTCGTACGGGTGCAGCTTGCCGCGGTCGACCTCACAGATCCACTGCGCGACGTGATCGAGGAAGTAGCGGTCGTGCGTGACGGCCAGGACGGCGCCCGCGTAGCTCGCGAGGAACTGCTCCAGCCACAGGACCGACTCTGCGTCCAGGTGGTTGGTCGGCTCGTCCAGGAGCAGCAGGTCGGGCTTGCTCAGCAGCAGCTTGCACAGCGCCACGCGGCGGCGCTCACCGCCGGACAGATGAGTGACGGGCTGGTCTCCGGGCGGACAGCGCAGAGCGTCCATCGCCTGCTCGAGCTGCGAGTCGACGTCCCACGCGTCGGCGTGGTCGAGGTACTCCTGCAACTTGCCCATCTCCTCCATGAGCTCGTCGGAGTAGTCGGTCGCCATGAGCTCGGCGATCTCGTTGAAGCGGTCGAGCTTGACCTTGACCTCGCCGAGGCCCTCCTCGACGTTCTCCTTGACGGTCTTCTCCTCGTTGAGCGCCGGCTCCTGCATGAGGATGCCGACAGTCGCCTCCGGGTCGAGGAACGCCTCGCCGTTCGACGGCTGGTCGAGTCCGGCCATGATCTTGAGGATCGACGACTTGCCCGCGCCGTTCGGTCCGACGACGCCGATCTTGGCGCCCGGGTAGAAGCTCATGGTGACGTTGTCGAGGATCACCTTGTCGCCGTGCGCCTTGCGCACCTGCTTCATCGTGTAAATGAATTCACCGGCCACCGGTTTCGACTCCTAGCATCAGGGTTACTGCGATTGCGGACATGCTCACGACACTTCGGCTGTCACAACAGGCCGGAAGAGTGGGCATGGTTCATCGGCCATCCTATCGGTCGTCACAGTGGCGTGATCAGCATGGGCGACACAGCAGCAGGTCAGGCGACGAACTCCTCCTCGAGTTCGGAGAGCTGGGCCGGTGACGGCTGCTCCGCCTTCACGGTGACAGCGTGACGACGTCGCTCCACGACGGTCGCCACCGCGACGAGAACCAACGCCGCGACAAGCCAGCCCGCCAGCTTGCCGAGCTCTCCAGCGATGCTCAGGTTCGGGAAGTAGGCGAGGTTCCGCGCCGCCTCGTTGAATCCCGCGCCGATCCAGAAGTTGTGCAGGACGCCGAAGAAGGCCGGTTGAAGAGCCGGCGCGAACACACCGCCACTTGTCGTGAAGTTGAGTCCGACGAAGATCGTGACCATGGCGAAGGTCGTGAACCGCCCGATCAGCGGATGCAGGCCGATCGCGAACAGCATCGTCGCGAGGGCGTACGGCACCGCGAGTCCGAACACACCCCAGCCCGACCCCGGAAGCGCGTCGAACACCGAGGCGACCGCGATGACGGCGGCCGGGACTGCGATGGCCGCCGACGCAGCGAACGCCAGGCGGACGCCCACCGATCGGCCGCCACCTGCGACGGCGATCGCGATGCCGGTTCCGTAAGAGCCGACAGTGAGAGCGACAAGAAGGAAGAACAGGCTCTGGCCGGACGGGTCGGTGGCCGGATCCGCGGGCACGACGTCGGTGATGACGAGTCGGGTCTGCGTGTGGGCACTGACCGAGGAGAAGATGCGCTCGGCGACCATCGCCGTCGGATCACTCGCAGCCGTGGAGACGAGAACTTCGTTGTAGTCGGCGCCGGGCACGAACGCCGCGACGATCTCTCGATTCTCGATGGCGGCGCGGGCCTCCCCGACGGTCGCGACGTAGTCCAGATCGACGGTGTCGCCGAGTTTCGCCGACAACGCCTCCCCCACCGGCTGCGTGACTGCGGGCTGCCCGACGACATCGACACGCAGTCCATGCGGATCCGGTTTATGGAAGCCGCCCAGGTAGCAGAGCGCCATGACGATGCCGATGAGAACAGGGACAAGAACGTGGGAGGCGATCGTCTTGACGGGCAGTGCCGGTGCCGGGCTGGCTGACATGAAGCGTTCGACCTTTCATTTCAGTGAAGTTGTAATATGCAACTTTGACTTAGTTGTAATATACAACCATGAATGAGGCCGGGCAAGAGAGCGTCGTCACCGTCGAGCGCGAACTGACAGCGCTCTCCCGCCGACTCCGAAACGGCGCGCGCGGCATCTACGCCGCAAACGGGCTGACTTTCACCGAGTACTCGCTCCTGCGCATGGTCGACGATCGACCCGGAATGAACGCCGCCGAACTGGCGAGCACTGCAATGATCGACAAGTCGACGGCGAGCAGACAGCTCGGCGCACTCCGCGATCGCGGTCTACTGGCGCGCGCGGCGGACGGTCGCAGCGCCCGAGGTCAGCGACTAGAACTGACTGACCTCGCACGAACAACCCTCAGCGACATCGCATCTGCCAGCGAAGCTGCGATCAGCGCCCGGCTGACGGACTGGCCCGCCGACGATGTGGCGACGTTCGCCGCGCTCCTGCACAGGTACAACTCGTCCTCAACTCAGGGAAATCCCTGAACGATGTTTGCGTGCCAACCCTGATTTATTCCCATGACGTGTGTCACACTGGGAACCGTCGCGCAAAGGCGGGTCGTTCACCCTGCAGGCCCGACGGACACACCGACGACACGGCGGACGAGGAGAGGGACGGCGATTTGAGTACGCGCCTGCGAATCAAGATCTGGCACCGGAAGCAGCGATACGCGATCCGGCGTCACCGTTCTCTTGATCGCATGTACCGCGTCGGCGTCGCCGTCGTCGGAAGCCTGCTCATCCTGGCCGGCCTCGTCATGATCCCGTTGCCGATCCCGGGTCCCGGCTGGGGATCGTTCTTCCTCGGACTCGGCGTGCTGTCGACCGAGTTCGAGTGGGCACACCGCGTGACGTCGTTCATCGTCGCGTCGCTCCGACGCGCAGGCACAATCGCGCAGCACACTTGGCAGCGGATCGACGCAGCCGTTCACCGTCGCGTCGAGCGGATCACCGGCGCGCGCCTCGTCCAGACCTGGCTCGAGCACCAGCGGTCGCTCCAGGTGCCCTACGCGTTCGCCTAACGCTGCTCTGAGCTAGTCTCTCGCGTCCTTCATCTCACGCAGCATCTTGTTGTACGCCTCCAACTCGGCGTCTTCGTCGCGCTCCTCGCGGCGGTCGAATCGCCGGGCGACCTTGTCGTCCTGACGCCGCCACTGGATCAGCAGCGCCAACATGACCAACACGAGCGGGAACTCGCCGGTGGCCCACGCGATACCGCCGCCCACCTTCTGGTCTGCGGCGAGATCCAGCGCGAACGGCAGTTGCAGCCCCTTGTAGTACTGCTCGGCGATGATCCCGGTGGTCATCATCAATGCGACGCCGAAGAAGGCGTGGAACGGCAGTGCGCCGAGCACGATGCCGAGCTTCCCGACGTGACTGAGCTGCCGCGGCGCGGGATCGATGCCGATGACGATCCAATAGAACAGGTACCCGCTCAGCAGGAAGTGCAGATTCATCAGCAGGTGCGCCGAGTGGTTCTCGACGACGGCGTCGAACAGCCCGCCGAGGTAGAGGACGTAGAAGCTGCCGACGAACACCGTGACCGCGATGAGCGGGTGCGTGATGATCCGGGAGTACTTGCTGTGTAGCCCCGCGAGGATCCACTCACGGGGACCATCCGGGTTGCCGCGTCCCGCGGGCGGGATCGCGCGCAGGGCCAATGTCACCGGACCACCCAGGACCATCAGCACCGGCACCAGCATCGACAGCATCATGTGGCTCATCATGTGACTGCTGAACAACGCGGGCGAATACCGTCCCATCCCCGACGACGTCGCGATGAGCAGGCCGAGGCAGCCTGCGATCCAGGCGATGGTCCTACCGATCGGCCAGGCGTCGCCTCGCTTGCGCAGGCGGTAGACACCGCGGAGATAGACGACCGCCGCGATGATCGCCGCGGTGCCGAAGATCAGGTCGAAGCGCCAGTCGAATGCCAGTCGCGCAAGCGTCGGAGCTCCGTCGACGTTGTAGCCGATCTTGAGTTCCATCGGTGTCACGTCGGCCGTCGACAGAACTGGAGGCGGCGTCCGTGACAGCCCCGCGCCGAATCCGAACGCCACTGCGAAAACGAGGGCTTCCACCGCGGCGAAGCGCACGAACAGCGACTTCCGAGGTTCGTCGGTCTCTTCCAACTCCCGCAACGTGACGGCCCGGTGCAGTCCACCGATGACGCCTGCCAGTACAAACGCGGCGAGCTTGCCGAGGACGATGAGTCCGTACGTGGTGGTGAACAGTTCGCCGATCGGCATGCGGACCAGCGCGTTGATGACGCCGCTGATGCCGACCGCGAAGAGGCACCAGAAGGCCACCCGCGAGTACCGGCGCAGCGCCAGAGTCCGCCATCGGCCGTCACCGAACGCGTACGCGAGGACCGCGAGCAGACCGCCGAGCCACGCCGCCGCCGCAACGATGTGGATGATCAGGCTGTTGGTCGCGATGTCGTGCGAACCGCCCGACGACGAGTGCCCGGCCAACGCCGACGGCATCAGGGACAGGAATGCCAACGCAAGAACGACGAACGTCCACCCCCACGCGAGTGCAAGGCGCGCGACGATGGCGGCTGCGATCGCGAAGATCGCCGTCCACAGCCAGTACCGCGCTTCGGCCACCTGACCGTAGGCGTTCATGAGATTGTCGGGCTTGAGGGTCTCCCCCAACGAGTGCCCGCTCTGATTCGAGATCGTCAGCGGAACCAGCATGAGACCACAGACGGCCCAGCTCAGCATCGCTGCATACGCCCATCGGATCGCGCGGAAGCCGCCTGCGTCCAAGATTCCCGACTGCTGGGGCGGAACGAAGAACGCTGCGAACATCGCGCACCCGAAACCGATCGCCGCACTGATCTGGCCCACCACGGTGACCACCGGGATTCCGTAGGTCGTGAGGTTCCCCGCGTCGGGAAGTCCGGTCAGCTTCAGCGCCGTCGCCGCCGAAGCAGCGGTCACAAGGACACCCGCCACGGAGCCGAGCACCATCATCACCGCGATCAGGATCCGCCGGATTCCGGAGGGGTCCTTCAGCCGATCGTGGTCGATCGTCGCGCCGTCGCTCTTGTCTGTACCGCTCGCAGGCGACGTCGTTGTCATGAGTCCATCGTAGGACCCGATATACTCAACCCTCGCCGCCACCTAGTGTGACGGTCGACGCCTCCGTAGCTCAGGGGATAGAGCAGCGGCCTTCTAATCCGCCGGTCATAGGTTCGAATCCTATCGGGGGCACCCATGCAGTCGTATCGCGCGAGTGGTACCGCTGACGGTCATCGAGCCGTCATAGACGGTCCGCCGTCATGAGACTGAGACGTACCACTCCCGCGACCTGCCCACTGTGAACTGCGTTTAAGGTTCCCCATAACAGCGGCGGAAGCTCTTCTTTCCCTGATTTCTCACGAAATCGGGGAACCTTACGCGCCTATCGTCTGGCATGGGCGGCCGCGGCACTCCGTGCGCCCAGGGTTGGCGGTGCGAGCACCGGTCACTCTGAATTCGAGACCTCTGGCTCTCGGCCGATGGACTGAATCGCCGCCACGACTGCCGCTACCAACAGCACGATGAGAATCCGGTCGCCGGTGCCTTCTCCGCTCCCCGTCACGACCGCGACCACGCCTGCGATCGCGATGAGCGTCCAGGAGAATGCGGTCAAGCCGTCAGATCTTGTCATTGTTCCCCCTTGTAGTTCTCACCTGCCTACAGCAGGCCCCCGCTGATCACTCTTGCACGACAACCCGCTGGACCTGATCGAACACGCCGATCCCCACAGCGTCCGGCGACACTCAGCCGGCAGGCTTCAGCGCGATCGGACGCCCGCCGACGTCGGTAGGATCGATCACCAGTACGAAAACTACGAAAGGTCGGAACGTGCCGCGTGCACCTCGCTTGGAACGTCTGGTCCTCCCAGAACTCGAAACGGGAGATGCGACCGACATCGCGCCGCACTCCGACGTCGAGTTGGCCATGTTCGACAACGTCGACCTCGCAGGCGAATCCGCCGTGGGCGCATCTCTCGTCGAGTGCGAGATCGCGGCGTCGAATCTCGACGACACCGACTTCACCGGAGCCCGGTTCGCAGACTCACGACTGACGAGGATCACCGTTCCCCGATTCACCCTCGCCCGAGCATTTCTCCGCAACGTTCACCTCGCCGACAGCCGGATCGGCGCGCTCGACCTCTTCGACGGCAAGGTCCGCTCGATGGTCGTCGAGAACTGCAAGATCGAGCTGGTCAACCTGCGTGGCTGCGACGTGCGCGACGTCGAGTTCCGCGGCTGCATCATCGGCGAACTCGACTTCGGCGGCGCGACGGTGGCTCGCGTGTCGTTCACCGACTGCCGCGTCGAGACACTCGACGTACATCAAGCTGAACTGTCCGACGTCGACCTGCGCGGCTTGACCATCGGCAACGTGCATCACCTGGACGGCCTACGCGGGTCCACGATGGACACCGACCAGGCCGTCGGCCTCGTCAATCACTTCGCCGCGCACCTCGGTGTGACTCTGGACTGAGCGCTGCGATCGGCGCGGCCGGTCAGCGGCGCGACTTCTGGAGCTTCTCCATCACCCAGAGCAGGATCACCGAGCCGAGGACCGCGGTGAACAGCGTGAACCACCAGCCGCCGGATTCAGTGTCGAACCAGAAGCTGAGCAGGAAGCCGCCGACCAGGGCGCCGATGATGCCGATCACGATGTTCGCGAAGAATCCCGAACCGCTGCCGTGAACGATCTTCCCGGCGATGAAGCCGGCGATCGCACCGATCACGATGTAGCCGATCCAGCCCACATTCGTCAGTGTTGTCGAACGAGCCAGAATCTCTGATGCTGCAAGAACGTCCATGTCCATGACCTCCGATAGTGGTTGAGTCCCAACGCTATCGGCTGACACGCGAGTTCGGAACCGTTACGAGCGCACCGTGACCTCGACGCCGTCCGGTGTTGGCGTGACCGTTACCGCCGTCAAGTCGGACACAACGTGGTCGGGCTCGAACGCTGCGGCGTCACCCACACCGATCACACGCATTCCGGCGGCCCGCGCAGCCGTGATGCCGGCACGCGAGTCCTCGAACACGATGCAATCCGCCGGGTCCACGCCGAGGATCCCCGCAGCCTTCAGGAAGCCCTCGGGGTCGGGCTTGCTCACCGCGACATCGTCGGCCATGACCGCTATCGACGGCACCGAGAGTCCCGCGGCTGCCATTCGACCTGCCGCGAGTGGTTCGTTGGCCGAGGTGACGAGTGCGTGCGGCAGCCCGGCGAGCGACGCGAGGAACTCTGCGGCACCGGGGATCTCGACGATCCCCTCGGTCTCGGCGACCTCCCTCGCGAGCATGAGATCGTTCTCGCGGACGTTCTCCTCCTGCGGCCGGTCAGGCAAGAACTCCGCCATCACATCGTGGCCTTGGCGGCCGTGCGCCCGATGCAGAACGTCCTCGACGTCCACGTCATGGTCAACAGCCCACTCACTCCAGATCCGATTCACCACGGGCGTCGAGTCGACGAGCGTCCCGTCCATGTCGAGCAGCAGGGCACGGGCGGAGAGTGTGACAGTCATGCTCGCCACGGTACGTCTCGACTTCGCTCGACGAGCAGAAAACTCGCGCTCGACGAGCGAGGAACGGTCGCTCGGCGAGCGAGGATCGGTCGCTCAGAGAACAGAGAACCGGCGCTCGACGGGCGGAGAACATTCGAGGGTCAGACGCGATTGAGGTTCCGCTCGAAGGCCGCCCGCCCGGCGATCTGCGCGAGATGCCTGCGGACCAACAGGTCCGGGCCAAGGACACCGGCTCGAATCACCGCGCCCGACAGTGCTGCGGGTCGACCGTTCACGACTCGACCGATGAGCTTCGACTCACGCACGATCGCGGTGACCCGTCCGCGTCGTACACTCTCGAAAGTCCGGCAGGCGGAGTCGACGTCGGGGCCCGCGGCGATGCACGCGGCCAGAATCACGGCGTCCTCGATCGCCTGACAGCCGCCCTGCCCGAGGTGCGGACGCATCGGGTGCGCGGCGTCGCCGATCAGCACCGTTCGTCCGTCTGTCCACCGCCCCGCGGTCGGGCGATCGTGAAGGTCGTTGCGCAGGAGATTCTGAGGCGCGGTCGCCGCGACCAGGTCCGGCAGCGGCGTCGCCCACCCGGCGACCAGGTCCTTGACGTGCGCAAGCTCGTCGTCGAAGAACGATCGCTCCGGCAGTTGCTGGGTCGCGAACCAGTACGTGCGGTCCTCACCGAGCGGGACCAGCCCGAACTGTGATCGGGGGCCGAGCACCTCTCCCGCCAGAACCGGATCGAAGCTCGCGTCGGCCACGCCGCGCCACGCGGTGTAACCGCAATAGGTTCGCGGCAGCGGACCGTCCACCGCGGTCGCCACCCGCGACGCGATCCCGTCCGCACCGATCACCACGTCGGAGTCAAGATCGGACGACGACTCGACGTCGACGCCGTATCGCACCGTCCCGGCAGGCAACCGGTCCGCGAGCACGGACAGGAGCACCGACCGTTCGATGACGACCAATGGTTCGCCGAGAGCGTCGACCAGGCGATCGGCCGCCGGACGTCGAATCCAACTTCCGTCGCGCCAACGAACTGCGCCCGCAGCAACCGCTCCCCCGGCCGCGCGAACTGCATCGCCGGCGTCGATCCGGTCGAGCGCTGCCAAGGCGTTCGGCCAGATGGAGATGCCGCCTCTCGACTGCGCTCGAGGATCAGGAGACTGCGCTCGAGGAGCAGGATCCGGCGACCGTTCGAGGACCGTGACGTCGTGACCGTCGCGGTGCAGGGCGACGGCCGCGGTGAGTCCCGCTATCCCCGCACCGACGACGACCACACGCACGGTCAGCGCCCGGTGTAGACGCCGGGCCGCTTCTCCAGCATCGCGGCGACCGCCTCGCGGTGGTCGTCGGTCTGGTGAGCCAGCCCCTGCATCGCGGCGGACAGTTCGAGGAGTTGGTCGAGAGTCTGCTGGGACGATTCGCGCAACAGCTTCTTCGTCATGCGAACCGCGACAGGCGGATTCACCGCGACCCGCGCGGCGAGGGCCCTCGCCGTCGGCAGCAGCTCGTCGGGATCGACGACCTGCGACACCATTCCCCAGTCGAGTGCTGTCGCGGCGTCCACCCGATCACCGGTCAGAGCCATCTCCGCGGCGCGCGCCGGACCGATGATCCGGGGCAGGAACCACGCGCCGCCGTCGCCGGGAATGATGCCCAGCTTCACGAAGCTCTCCGCGAAGAACGCCGTCGACGACGCGACGCGGAGGTCACACATCATCGCCAGGTCACAACCCGCGCCCACGGCCGGACCGTTCACCGCAGCGATCACCGGCACTTCCAATGAGTACATGGCGCGCGGAATCCGCTGAATGCCCTCGCGATAGCCGATTCGTTGGGTGTGACCGGCCCCGCCGAAAAGCCCCTCACCGGCGGCCATCGCCTTCACATTGCCACCGGCCGAGAACGCCGAACCCGCGCCGGTCAGGATCACCGCGCGGATCGACTGGTCGTTGTTGGTCGCGGTGACCGCGTCGACGATCGCGTCGATGATCCCGACGTCGGAGATCGCATTGCGCAGGTCTGGAAGATTGAGAGTCCAGGTGACGACGTCGCCGTCACGCTCGATCAGCAGGTCATCGCTCACAGCAGCTCCAGGATCGTCGCGTTGGCCATGCCGCCCGCCTCACACATCGTCTGCAGGCCGTAGCGGATCCCGTTGTCGCGCATGTGGTGCACGAGGCGGGTCATGAGGATGGCCCCGGACCCGCCGAGCGGATGACCGACCGAGATGGCGCCGCCGAGCGGGTTCAGGACGGCGTCGGACGCGCCGGTCTCCTTCTGCCAGGCGAGCGGGACCGGCGCGAACGCCTCATTCACCTCGAACGCGCCGATGTCACCGATCGAGAGGCCTGAACGCTTCAAGACCTTCTCGGTCGCGGCGATCGGCGCGCTGAGCATGATCACCGGGTCGTCCCCGGCGAGGACCGTGGTGTGGATGCGAGCCAACGGCTTCCAGCCGTGCTCCGCCGCGGTCTCCGACGACGTGACAAGCAGTGCGCCGGCACCGTCGGAGATCTGCGACGCATTGCCGGCCGTGATCACACCCTCGGGGTCGAACGGCGTCTTCAGGCCGCCCAGCTTCTCGGCTGTCGTGCCGCGACGGAGGCCTTCGTCGTGCGTCAGCCCGCCGATCGGCGCGAGCTGAGCGTCGAACGCTCCGGCGTCGATGGCCGCCGCGGTGCGTTCGTGGGAGCGGGCCGAGTACTCGTCGAGCACCTGGCGAGACAGATCCCAGCGCTTCGCCATCATCTCGGCGCCGAGACCCTGGTTGAATCCATCAACGCCGTAGCGGTCGAGGACAGACGCCGGGTAGGGAGCACCGTCGCCGCGGGCAGAGCCCATCGGAACCCGGGACATCGACTCCACGCCGCCCGCGATCGCGATGTCGTAGTGACCGGCGATCACACCGGCGGCCGCGAACACGACCGCCTGCTGACCCGATCCGCATCGTCGGTCGACGACGGTCGCCGGAACCGACTCCGGCCATCCCGCGGCGAGAACACCCACTCGTCCGATGCTGCCCGCTTGATCACCCACCTGGCTGACGCAACCCCAGACGACGTCGTCGACGGTGGCCGGATCGAACCCGACTCGGCCGGCGAGCGCCCCGAGGACGTGTCCGGTCAGGTCACCGGGGTGGATCGTGGACAAGGAACCGTTTCTCTTGCCGATGGGGGTGCGAACCGCATCGACGATCACTGCATCGCGCATATGACCATCATCACTCACGGTTGATCGGGGCGTAACACGAAGGGGCACATCTGGAAACACGCGGTGGCGACCATCAACACATGAACGATGCCACTCGCACCGTCGACACCGTGTGCGGTTACTGCGGCGTCGGCTGCGGTCTGACCCTCACCGTGGTCGACGGTGCAGTGACCGCGTCGAAGGGCACACCGGGGCATCCGGCCAATCGGGGAAGGCTCTGCACGAAGGGCTCGACCACCGCCGACATGCTCGCGGCTCCGGGCCGCCTGACCTCAGCGTTCGTTCGTCCGGATCGGTTGTCCGAACGGGCAGCGGTCACCACCGACGCCGCCGTGGCCGAGGCCGCCCGCAGGCTGTCCGCGATCCGCGACGAGCACGGTCCGGACTCGGTCGCCGTCTACGTGTCGGGCCAGATGTCGCTGGAGGCTCAGTACCTCTCGAACAAGCTGACCAAGGGATTCCTCGGGACCAATCAGATCGAGTCGAACTCGCGCCTGTGCATGGCGTCCGCGGGCACCGGATACAAGCAGTCCCTCGGCGCCGACGGGCCGCCGGGCAGCTATGACGACCTCGACCACGCCGATCTGTTCTTCGTGATCGGCGCGAACATGGCCGAGTGCCATCCGATCCTGTACCTGCGCATGATGGACCGAGTGAAGGCGGGCGCGAAGCTTGTCGTCGTCGACCCTCGCCGCACCGCGACCGCCGCCAAAGCCGACATCTATCTCCCGGTACGGCCGGGCACCGACCTCGCGCTGCTCAACGGCCTGCTCCGCCTCGTCGTCGACGCCGGCGGTGTGGATCAGGGTTTCATCGAAGCCAACACCGACGGCTGGGACACGATGGGCCCGCTGTTGGACGAGTACCCGCCGGAGCGGGTCGCCGAGGTCACCGGGCTCGCCGTGGACGATCTCCGCGCGGTGGCGCAGATGATCGTCGACGCCGACGAGTGGGTGAGCCTGTGGACGATGGGGCTCAACCAGTCCACACACGGCACCTGGCATACCAACGCGATCTGCAACCTTCATCTGGCGACGGGCGCGATCTGTCGCACCGGATCGGGGCCGTTCTCGTTGACCGGGCAGCCGAATGCGATGGGCGGCCGCGAGATGGGCTACATGGGTCCCGGTCTCCCAGGTCAGCGGACGGCGCTGCTCGAGCGTGACCGAGCCGAAGTCGAATCGGTCTGGGGACTCGATCCGGGAACCCTGAGGTCGGATCCGGGCGGCGGCACCATCGACATGTTCGAACGGATGGCTGCCGGCGAGATCCGCGCCGCGTGGATCATCTGCACCAATCCGGTCGCGTCGGTCGCCAACCGGCAGACCGTGATCGACGCCCTGGAACGTGCGGACCTCGTGATCGTGCAAGAGGTCTTCACCGGCACGGAGACGGCGGAGTACGCCGACATCATCCTCCCGGCAGCGCTCTGGACCGAGGCGGAGGGGGTCATGGTGAACTCTGAACGGAGCCTCACCTTGTGCGTCCCCGCTGTCCCTCCGCCTGGCGACGCGCGGCCCGACTGGCGTCTGATCTGCGACGTCGCAACCGCCATGGGGTTCGGAGACGATTTCGACTTCCCCGACGCGGCAGCCGTGTTCGACGAGTTGAAGACCTTTCACAACCCGCGCACCGGATGGGACGTCCGGGGTGTCGACCACAGTCGACTCCGCGGCGGCCCCGTGCAATGGCCGGCTGCCCCGGGAGGGCCCGACCGCAACCCGATCCGGTACATCGACGGCGACGGTCTTCGCTTCGCGACCGCCAACGGGCGTGCGCAGTTCCTCGCCCGCCCCTACCTGCCGCCCGCGGAGCTTCCCGACGACGACTTCCCGCTGCTCATGACCACCGGGCGACTCGCACACCAATGGCACACGATGAGCAAGACCGGCCGAGTCCCCAAACTCAACCGGCTCAATCCGTCGAGTTTCGTCCAACTGCATCCGGACACGGCGGCCGGTCTCGGCATCGCGGACGGCGACCGGGTTGAGGTCCGCTCTCGTCGCGGCGCCGTCCGCGTGCCGGCACAGATCTCGGCCGACATCTCCCCCGGCTGCTGCTTCGTGCCGATGCACTTCAACGACGCCGCCGGCCCCGATCTCGCCGTCAACGCCGTGACCAGCGACGCCGTCGACCAGGACTCCCTGCAGCCCGAGTTCAAAGCGTGCGCTGTCGTGCTGACCCGCATCGATCAACCGTTGGAGACGCCCCCTGTGACCGCTGAACCGCTCGACGCCCATCCGCTTGCCGGAGTGTTCGGAACCGTCGGGCGCCGTCCGGAGCCCGAGCCCGCCGAGCAGGCGTACCTGTCCGGCCTTGTACACGGTCTCACCGCCAATCCGCCCGTCGACGAGATCCCGACGATCCCCGCACAGTCGCCGCTGTCCGAGGACGTCCGGGCGTGGGCCGATGGTGTTCTCGCGGGCTTCTACTCGCGCACTCCCGCCGCGGCCGTCGCCCACAGAGCTCCGGCGCAGCCGTCGGTGACGGTCGTCTGGGCATCGCAGACCGGGACCGCCGAGGAGTACGCGATCGGACTCGAGCCCGCATTGGGCTCGGCGGGTGTCACCACCACGGTGCGCTGTGCCGATGCCGTCGACCTCGACGAACTTCACGGCACCGTGCTGTTCGTCGTGTCGACGACCGGCGACGGAGACCCACCGGACAATGGAGCGGCGCTGTGGACCCGGCTGTCGGCGGCCACCGAGTCGGACGTCGACGACCTGGCCTACGCCGTCATCGGCTTCGGCGACTCCTCGTACGCCGACTTCTGCGGTTTCGCCCGCAAACTCGACGGGCGGCTCGCTCATCTCGGAGCGACACGCATCGCGGCGCGCGTGTCCTGCGAGCCTGGGGACGACGCCGTCGCCGACGCCTGGATCGCAGCACTCCTTCCACAGCTCGCCTCTCCCCAACCGTCGAGCGCGGATCCTTCCGGCTCGTCGAGCGCAGACCTCCCCGGCTCGTCGAACGCAGACCTCCCCGGCTCGTCAAGCGCAGACCTCCCCGGCTCGTCGAGCGCAGTCGAGACGTACTCCCGCAAGAATCCGCTGACGACGTCTTTGGTGGCCAACGAGCTCTTGACCGGCGAGAGTTCGGCGAAAGAGGTGCGTCGTCTGGCGTTCGACCTGCCCGCGGGCACCCTCACGTACACGGCGGGCGACGCTCTCGGAGTATGGCCGTCCAACTCGCCCTCGTTGGTCGACGAGTGGCTGACGGCGACAGGACTGGACGGCGACCTTCCCGTCGCCGTGGGTTCGGGCGAGACGCCGCTTCGGTCGGCGCTGTCCGAACAATTCGAGATCGCGCGGCTCACCCGCGACCTCCTGGTGTTCGTCAGCGATCGTCACGACGACCCGTTCTTGCGGACGCTCGTGGACGATCGGGCGGCGTTCAGCGAGTGGTCCTGGGGACGGCAGTCGGTCGACTTGTTGGCGGCGTACCCGGTTGTCGCCGACGTCGAAGAGTGGCTGGCTGTGCTCCGACCCCTGCAACCCCGGCTGTACTCGATCTCATCGAGTCCCCGGAGCCGCGCCGACCGAGTGGAGATCACCGTGTCGGCCGTCAGATTCGCAGCGGCAGAGTCCGGCTCGGCGCGTGGCGGGGTGTGCTCGACGTTCCTCGCCGACTCCGGCCCCGACACACCCGTCCGAGTGTTCGTCCAACCCAACGCCAAGTTCGGTCCGCCCTCCGACTCCGACGCTCCAGCGATCATGATCGGCCCGGGCACGGGCGTCGCGCCGTTCCGTGGTTTCCTGCACGATCGAGCCGCGTCGGGTGCGTCGGGCGACAACTGGTTGTTCTTCGGTGATCAGCACCGGGCCTCCGACTACCTGTATCGCGACGAGCTCGGCGAGCTCAGCGACACGGGCGTCCTCGACCGACTCGACGTGGCCTTCTCGCGGGATCAGGCCGAGAAGGTGTACGTCCAGGACCTGATGCGTGAGCACGCCGCCGAACTGTGGTCGTGGATCCGGCGGGGCGCCCACGTCTACGTGTGCGGAGACGCGTCGCGCATGGCGCGTGACGTCGACGACGCGCTGCGGGAGATCGTCGCCCAACAGGGTCGTCTCGCGCCGCACAGCGCCGACCAGTACGTGACTGCTCTCGCCGCCGATCACCGCTACGTCCGCGACGTGTACTGACCCCGTCCTCCTCACACACGGATCTGTAACACTGTGCGGAAGCGGTGACAATCGGGCAACGCCGGGCCCCATCAGCTGCAACACCCGATCCATAACGTCGTTGCCATGAACAGAACAGTCGCAGTCATCGGGCACGGAATGGTCGGTCACCGTTTCGTCGAAGCACTCCGCACACGCGACATCGACTCGCAGTGGCGGGTGGTCGTGATCGGCGAGGAGACCGACGCCGCCTACGACAGGGTCGGCCTCTCGTCGTATGTCGGCGCCTGGGATCGGAGCGCGCTGGCGTTGCCTGGCAACGACTACGCCGGAGACGACAACGTTCAGGTGGTGCTCGGTCGACGCGTCACCGGGATCGACCGCGATGCTCACGTCGTCCGTCTCGACGACGGCCACACCGTCTCGTACGACGCGCTGGTCCTCGCTACCGGGTCGTACGCGTTCGTGCCGCCGGTGCCGGGTCACGACACCGTCGGCTGCCACGTCTACCGCACTCTCGACGATCTCGACGCCATCCGCGTCGACGCTGATGCGGCACTCGCGGCGAACCCCGACACGACGCCGGTCGGGCTTGTCGTCGGCGGTGGACTGCTCGGTCTGGAGGCCGCGAACGCGCTCCGCCAGATGGGCCTTCGACCGCACGTGGTCGAGGTGAATCCGCGACTGATGCCCCAACAGATCGACCCGGCGGGCGGCGAGCACCTCGCGCGGATGATCGGCGAGCTCGGCATCGACATCTCACTGTCGTCCGGGACCAAGGCCATCACCCCCGGAGCTTCAGGCGTCGCGGTGACCCTGGCCGACGACACCGTCGTCGACGCGGCTCTGCTCGTCTTCGCGGCCGGTGTCCGCCCGCGCGACGAACTCGGACGAGACGCCGGACTGGCGATGGCTGAACGCGGCGGTGTGCTCACCGACCTTTCCGGCGTGACGAGTGACCCGGCGATCTACGCGATCGGCGAGGTCGCCGCCGTCGAAGGACGGTGTTACGGGCTGGTGGGCCCGGGCTATGCGACCGCAGAAGTCGTCGCCGACCGCCTCCTCGACGGCACCGCAGAGTTCCCCGGCGCCGACACCTCGACCAAGTTGAAGCTCCTCGGCGTGGACGTCGCCAGTTTCGGCGACGCGCATGGCGAGACCCCGGGCGCGCTGAACGTGGTGGTGAGCGATCCGATCAACGGCACGTACGCCAAGCTCGTCCTGTCCGACGACGCCTCCACTCTCCTCGGCGGTGTGTTGGTGGGCGACGCCGGCTCGTACGGCCTGCTCCGCCCGCTCGTCGGTTCGAGTCTGCCCGGCGACCCGGTTGCCCTCATCAGCCCGGCGTCCGGCGACGCTCCCGCACTCGGTGTCGGCGCGCTCGGCGACGACGCCCAGATCTGCTCCTGCAACGACGTCTCCAAGGGGACCCTGTGCGCGGCGATCGAGAACGGCGCGTGCGACGTCGCCGAGCTCAAGAAGTGCACGGGCGCGGGCACGTCGTGCGGCTCGTGTGTCCCGCTGCTGTCGCAGATCCTGGCAGACTCCGGCGTCGAACAGTCGACGGCGCTGTGCGAGCACTTCAGCGTCTCTCGCGCGGAACTCTTCGAGCTCGTCCGCGCGAGTGGGATCCGCACGTTCACCGGCCTGGTCGAACGCTTCGGAACCGGAACCGGCTGCGACATCTGCAAACCGACCGTCGCGTCGATCCTCGCATCCACGAGCAGTGATCACATCCTCGACGGCGAGCAGGCGTCTCTACAGGACTCGAACGACCATTTCCTCGCCAACATCCAACGCAACGGCACGTACTCGGTGGTGCCTCGAGTTCCCGGCGGCGACATCAGCGCCGATCAGCTCATCTTGATCGGCGAGATCGCCCGTGACTTCGGGTTGTACACCAAGATCACCGGGGGCCAGCGCATCGACATGTTCGGCGCCACCGTCGACCAGCTTCCCGAGATCTGGAAGCGTCTCGTGGACGGCGGGATGGAGTCGGGGCAGGCGTACGGCAAGTCGTTGCGCACCGTGAAGAGCTGCGCCGGATCGGACTGGTGCCGGTACGGGCAGCAGGACTCGGTGCAGCTCGCCATCGACCTCGAACTGCGATACCGAGGACTCCGGTCGCCGCACAAGATCAAGATGGGCGTCTCCGGTTGTGCACGCGAGTGCGCGGAGGCACGCGGCAAGGACATCGGCGTCATCGCGACCGAGAGCGGCTGGAATCTGTACGTCGGCGGCAACGGCGGAATGACGCCGCGACACGCACAGCTCCTCGCGGGCGACCTCGACACCGAGACCTTGGTCCGCTACATCGACCGGTACCTCATGTACTACATCCGGACGGCCGACCGATTGCAGCGCACCGCGGCCTGGATGGAGACCGTCGACGGCGGCCTCGACCACGTCAAGGCCGTTGTCGTCGACGACAGCCTCGGCCTCGCAGCCGACTTCGAGGCGGACATGGCCCGCCACGTGTCCGGCTACCAGTGCGAGTGGAAGGGCGTCCTCGACGACCCCGACAAGCTCGCCCGCTTCACGTCCTTCGTCAACGCCCCAGGCGTTCCCGACCCCACCATCTCGTTCGGCGAGAGCCACGGCCGCAAGGTTCCGGTTCTCCTCGGACAGCCCACCGTCAGGAGTCCCCGATGAGCCTCGCCTTCGATCTGCACCGCTGGACCCGCGACTGGACTCCCGCCTGCCCCTACGAGCGTCTGCAGCCGTTGCGCGGCGTCGCGGTCCTGCTGCCCGACGGCGTCCAGGTGGCGTTGTTCCGGCTGGCCGACGACTCGCTGCGCGCCGTCGGAAACATCGACCCGATCGGCCGGGCCGCGGTCTTGTCCCGCGGCATCGTCGGCGACCGCGGCGGCTTCCCGGTGGTGCAGTCACCGCTCAAGAAGCAGGCGTTCAGCCTGCTCGACGGCCGCTGCCTGGACGCGGACGGCGTTCGGGTGCCGGTGTTCGCGACCCGCGTCGGAATCGACGGCACCGTGTTCGTCGCCAACACGCCCGACGTCCGGTTCGGTCGGCGCCCGGAACCGGTCGTGAAATGACGGTCCTCCTGGTGGCGCACGGAACTCGCAACCCACACGGGGTCGCCCTCATCGGAGACCTCGCCTGCGCGATGCGCGAACGCTTGGACGTCGACGTGTCGGTGGCGTTCGTCGACGTCCTCGGCCCCAGCCCGAGCGAGGCCCTCGCGCGCCTGAACCGTGAAACGACCGTGGTTCCCGCGTTCCTCGGCCGCGGCTACCACGTGCGCCGCGACATCCCCGAGCACCTGTCACGGCCCGGCCTCCCGCCGACGAGAGTCACCGACTCCCTCGGACCGTCGGACGAGGTGCTCGCCGCCCTCGTCGACCGGCTCGACGAGGGGGGCCGTCGCCGCGGGGACGCCGTGGTCCTCGCGGCCGCGGGATCGTCGGACTCCATGGCTGTCGCCGACGTCGAGGAGGTCGCCGACCGCCTGTCGTCGCTGGTCGACGCTCCGGTGACCGTCGCGTTCGCCGCGCCGTCGCCGCACGTCGCGCACATCCCGAGCGTCGCCGAGGCGGTGTCGAGGACTCGGGGCCGCGTCGCCGTCGCATCTCACCTGCTCGCTCCCGGACTGTTCCAGAGCAGGCTCGTCGAGTCGGGAGCCGACGTCGTCGCGCGCCCACTCGGGCTCCATCCCCTCATCGTGGACCGCGCGTGCGCTCTCGCAGCGCGACCCGTCACTGTCTGATCACGTCGGCACACACAGAACTGGTGACCAACGGCTGACGAGCAGCCGTTGGTCACCAGTCTTGTCTGCGCTCAGTCCACCGCGAGGCGGTAGCCGCGTTTGACCACGGTCCCGACAATCTCCCTGACGCCGAGCGCGTCCCGGAGCCGCCCGATGGCGACCTCGACGGCGTGCAGGTCGTCGCCCGCCGCGGGAAGCAGGGCCAGGAGGTCTTGTCGGGACACGACGTCTCCTGGCTGCTCGGCGAGAGCTTTCAACACGGTCAGACCGCTCGCGGACACGTCACGGACCTCACCGTCCACGACTGCGGCAGCGGCGTGCACACCGAGTCGATGGCCCGCCACCGCGATGTCGGGGCTGCCTGCGGGTAGATCTTCGGCGATCAGGCGAGCGAGCGCACCGAGCCGCATCCGGTCGGGCGCCACCGACGGTATGCCTGCCGCCTCCAGTGGCGCCGACGTCACCGGGCCGACGCTGTACGCGGTGACCGGGCCGGACAGCGCCGCGACCAACGCGTCTCGAACGCCGAGCTCGTCCGCCCGCAGCAGCATGGACGCCGCTGCGGGCGCCGACGTGAAGGCCACCGCGTCGACGCGTGCTCGGGCGACGTCGTCGACGAGGGCGTCGAATGCGGCGACGTCGCTCGGTCCCTCCCATCTGTAGACGGGCACTCCGACGACGCTGGCACCGCGACCGACGAGCCCGGATAGGAATCCGGGATTGGGATCCCACGCGTCGATCGCCCCGTGGAGTTGGACGGCGACCCGCTTTCCGCCGAGGTCGTCGCTGGTCAGGTGCGCGAGGACCTCGGCGGACGACTCCGACTCCGGCGACCACTCCTCCCGTAGGCCTGCTGCGCGCAGGGCCCCGGTGGCCTTCGGGCCCCGGGAGATCACACGAGCGCCGGCGAGCGCAGACAGCAGGTCGTCGGCCACACCCCACTCGTCGGCGGCCTCGATCCAGCCGCGGAAACCGATGCCGGTCGTCGCTATCAAGACGTCCGGCGGGTTCTCGATGAGGTCGGCTGTCGCTTCGGAGAGACCGCGGTCGTCGGCCAGCGGGACCATCGATATGGCGGCGGCCGACACGACGCGCGCGCCGCGGCGAGTCAGCAGCGCCTCGAACTCTTCCGCGCGCCGAGCCGCAGTGATGGCAACGGAGAACCCCGCCAACGTGGGCGGGGTTCCCCGATCGGTACCGAGACTCATGAAGCAATCGTTCCAGATGTGGCCGGTTCCGACGCGAGTGCCTGCTCGTCGCCGCCGCTCGTCGCGGCAGGAGTGGCGACATAGGCGCGCCAGGTGACCAGTGCGGCGATCAGGTAGAACACTGCGAAGACGGTGAACGCCCACACTCCGGATCCGGCGTCGCCGGACTGATACGACTGGCGGAGGACCAGGTTGATGCCGACTCCGCCGAGGCCGCCGACGGCGCCCGCGATTCCGATGACCGCACCCGACATGGACCGCGAGTAGTCCGAGCGCCCTGCCTCGTCGAGGGGCAGCGACCGCGAGGCCGCGTCGAACACCGACGGGATGATCTTGTACACCGAGCCGTTGCCCATGCCCGACAAGACGAACAGGACGATGAAGGCGATCACGGAGACGGTGAGTGAACCGTTCCCCACGATCAGCAGCGCGGCAGCGCCGATCATGCCGACGAACACACCGAGGGTCACCACGCTTCCGCCGATGCGGTCGGCGAGCTTCCCGCCGTACACGCGGCTGATCGAACCGAGCAACGGCCCGATGAACGCGATCGACGCAGCGTGCAGTGCGGCATCACCCGCGGACTGGCCGTCGGCTTTGAAGTTGATGACCAGCAACTGGGCGAACGCGAATGAGAAGCCGATGAACGAGCCGAAGGTCCCGATGTACAGCAGGGCGATCACCCAGGTGTTCTTATTGGCGACCGCGGCTCTCATCGCCGACATGTCCACGCCGGGCCCGTCGAGGTTGTCCATGAAGAGGGCGGCGCCGATACCCGCGATCACCAACGCAACCAGGTAGAACGCACACACCCAGTAGGGCTCGGTGTCGCCGACGAGCGCCAGGACGAGCAGGCCGAGAAGCTGCACGGCGGGCACACCCAGATTGCCGCCGCCCGCATTGAGACCGAGTGCCCAGCCTTTGAGCCGTTGGGGATAGAACGCGTTGATGTTGGTCATCGACGACGCGAAGTTGCCGCCGCCGAGGCCTGTCAAGGCCGCGCACACCAGGTACATCCAGAGCGGCTGACCGGGGTTGGCGAGCAGGACGATCGTCGCCGAGACCGGAACCAGCAGCACGACTGCGGAGAAGATCGTCCAGTTCCGCCCGCCGAATCGGGTGGTGGCCATCGTGTACGGGAACCGCAGCACCGCACCGGTGAGCGTGGCGACGGCGCCGATCAGGAACTTGTCACCCGCGGAGATCCCGTAGACGTCGGACGGCATGAACAGCACCATCACCGACCACAGCGACCACACCGAGAAGCCGACATGCTCGGCGACCACCGACCAGATGAGGTTCCGGCGCGCGATGTCCTTCCCGCCGGACTCCCACGCGGCGACGTCCTCCGCGTCCCAGTTCTCAATCGTGTGACTGCGTCTCACGTATGCCTCCTCGTGCCGGAGTCGACGGCTTGGTCGTCGACTGTCGACTTCGAAACTAGGGAGACGATGTTGCATCCGACTGCGGGGTCGATCACCGGTACGTAATGAACACCTCGCAGGTCGACCATCGCGTGTGTGAGATCGCGGCCAGGAAGTTGGCAGGCCGCGCACCCGAATCCTGCCAGGAACGATTCCTACCTTGAATCACGTGGCGCACACCCGAGGCGCCCGAAGAGAAGCAAGAAACAATCTGCGAACAAGGAGAACATCACATGTCGAACACCACCGCACCCCGCCCCGGCAACCAGCAGCCGCACCGCCAGACCCAGCAACAGCCGACGCGTCGTCGCCGGACGCGTCAGTGGGATCGCCGCAACCACCGCTGGACCTGGATCTGGCGCTGACAAGCACCACCTGAACCCCTGCGCGTGCGCCGGACTCCCCCCTCGGGTCCGGCGCACGCGGCGCGTCCGCACCCAGTTCGATCGAGAGAGGCCACCCGAATGACAGCCCGCCGCGCACTTGCCCGCTTCGTCCCTCTGCTCCGCGGTCACCGTCGACTGCTCACGACGGCCGCCCTGCTGTTCATCATCGCGGCGAGTTGCGACGCCGTCGGCGTGTTCGTGCTCTCCGACGTCGTCGACAGCGCACTCGACTCCGATACGACAGCAGCGCTGATCCCCCTCGCGTGCATGTGGATCGCCGTCACTGCGGCGTCGTCGCTCGGCGACTATCTCGGCCAGGTGATCGCAGCGAAGGAGTCGGAGAAGATCGTCCTGACGCTCAGAGACACCGTCTTCGCTCACGTCCAGCGGCTCTCACCGTCTGCCCACCGGAGACGTGGCATCGGCGATCTGGTGGTCCGCCACTCCAGCGATCTCGAAGCCGTGGAGCACCTCATCGCGTCGGGCCTGCTCACGGGCGTGATCGCGGTCGTCAACATGGTCGCCCTGCTGGTCGCCGCCTTCTGGATGAACACCGTCGTCACCGTCGTCGCGGTGTGCGCAGTGCCGCCGATCGCCTTGCTGTCGGCATGGTACGGGCGCCGTCAGACAACCGAGACGTGGCGCGAACGCGACGCCGACTCTGCACTCACTGACACACTCCATTCGGCGCTGACCGGTCACGAGGTGACGGTTGCGTACAACCAGGAGGGCACCGAACAGACTGCGCTGCACCGTCGCGGACGGGACTGGATGACGGCCCGGGTGGCTCTGACGCGGGTGGAGGCCGGCTTCGGCGCGGTGCTCGGATTCGCGCAGGTGCTCGTGTCGTTGAGCGTCGCCGTCACCGGCGTGTGGCAGGTCCGTCAGGGCTCGATGAGCGTCGGCCAGTTGATGGCGCTGACCGGCTATGTCGCGATGCTGTACCCCAAGTTCCAGGAGTTGGCGGAGGTCCGATTGTCGTTGGCGTCGACGGGGGTCAGTGCGGCCCGGATCGCCGAACTGCTCGACGAGGAACCGCACGCACCGGATCGACCCGAGGCGCGTCCGCTCGCCATCCACGCTGGTCACGTTCATTTCCGCCAGGTCACGATGCAGCGTGGCGACCGGACGGTTCTGCGTCACGCCGACCTCACGCTGCCTGCCGGGCGGGTGACCGCGCTTGTCGGCCCCAGTGGCGCGGGCAAGTCGACGATGGCGGGAATCCTCGGCAGGCTCGAGACTCCCAGTCGAGGTTCAGTGCACATCGACGGCGTCGACATCGCTTCGACGACTGCGGCATCCGTCCGCGATCACGTCACTGTGCTGCCGCAGGTCCCGCTGATCAAACCCGGCACCGTCGCCGACAACATCGCCTACGGGCGACCGGGTGCGGCGCGGAACGCTGTGATCGACGCCGCCGTCGCGGTGGGCGCCGACGACTTCATTCGTTCCCTGCCCGGCGGCTACGACGCCGTGCTGTCCGACGGTGGACTCGATCTGTCGGGCGGCCAGCGTCAACGCCTGTGCATCGCACGAGCACTGCTGCGAGACACCCGCATCCTCGTCCTGGACGAACCGACGTCCGCGCTGGACGACGAGGCGGTGGACGGCCTGATGGGCCCGTTGAGGACATTGATCGAAGGCCGCACCACGCTGCTCATCACACACGACCCCCGAATCCTGCGTCTCGCGGACCGAGTGGCGACGCTCCGGGACGGTCGTGTCCTCGAACCGGAGACGTGCTGGTCAGTCGAGCGTGACAACGGCGAGCGCGTCGTGGGCGATGGTGCCGAAGTACAGGACACCGTCCCGCTCGACGACACTCGTGGCGAACGAGAAGTCGACGTCGTCGAGCCGGACCTCGCGCGCCACCGTGCCGTCGAAGGCGATTCCGAGGGCCCACAGGGTCTCCTCCGGCGCCGGTCCCACGCGTTCCGGGGCACGTGCGAGGACCTTGCGGGCCCGCAGAGGCAGTTTGAAGAGCGCTTCGAGGACGCTGTTGCGGGGTGACGCCAGGGCCACCCAGACGCGTCCGTCACTGCCGACCGACATGTTGTCCGGATAGCCGGGCAGATCGTCTGCGAACACGTCCCATTCTCCGGCGCGTGCGCCGTTGAGCCACAGCCTGGAGATCCGGGCCGCGCCGGTCTCGGCCACCAGCACAAACGTCTCGTCCGGCGACAGCACGACACCGTTGGCGAACTGAAGGCCACCGCGCAGCACGTCGACCGTTCCATCCGGATTGCGGCGCATCAGCCGTCCGGTGCCGGAATGCTCGATGAGGTCGGCCCGCCACCGATCGATTGTGAAGCGCTGACTGGACGATGAGAAGTACACCGACCCGTCCGACGCGGTGGCGGCGTTGCTCGCGAAGTGCAGCGGGCGACCGTCGACGGTGTCGACGAGCACCGACGCCCGTTGTCTACCCGCGCCGAGGAGCAACAGACCACGATCGTGATCGCAGAGCACAACGGACCCGTCGGCCTGCACGTCGAGCCCGAGGAGTCGGCCCGCGGTGTCGGCGATCACCTCCACCGTGCCGGACTCGGCGTCGACGGCCAGCAGTCTTCCATCCGAGAGTCCGGTGCCGATGCGTCCGTCGGGCAACACGACGACGTCTTCGGGCGCGGATCCGGGCAGGTCGATGCGACGAAAAGTGCTCACGGCACCTTTCTTAGCAGGGATTGAGGCCGCCCGCTCGCGACTATGAACCTTGTTGCATAACATTCTGTTGCATACCGCACTGTTGCACTGCTAGCGTCATCGCATGGCATTGGAGCACGCCATCCTCGTCTCACTGACCGAGCGACCGGGGACCGGCTACGAGATCGGGCAGCAGTTCGTGCGGTCGATCGGGTACTTCTGGTCGGCCACACACCAGCAGATCTATCGCACCCTGAAGAAGCTGCACGCCGACGGCCTGGTGAGTTTCGAGGAGATCGAACAGGACGGCCGTCCGGACAAGAAGGTCTACACGATCTCTGACGCCGGACGCGACATGCTCGCCGAATGGGTCGTCACCCCCACCCCGTTCGCCCCGCTCCGCAGCGACCTCGGAGTGAAGCTTCGCGCCGCCGACATGGGTGATCTCACCGAATCGATCGCCCAGCTCGCCGCTCATCGTGACGAGGCAGCAGCGATGCTCGAGGTCTATTCCGGCTTCGAACGCGACTACTACCCCGATCCCGATGCGCTTCACGGGCGCCGCCTCAATCAGTACCTCGTGCTCCGCGGCGGGATCCGCATGTGCCAGAGCACCCTCGACTGGTGCGATGAAGCGCTCGAGGGTCTGCAGCGAGAGCTCCGCCGAACCACCGCCACAGCCACAGCCCGATAGTCAGCCCAGCCCGAAAGAGAAAGGTCGCGCCATGTCAGCCCAGACGGCCGAGCCCAACACCCACTATCCGCTCCTGTTCGAGCCCCTGCAGATCGGCGGCACCACGCTGCGGAACCGCATCGTCATGGGTTCCATGCACACCGGTTTCGAAGACCGCTTGTGGGACACTCCGAAGCTCGCGGCGTATTACGCCGAGCGCGCCCGCGGCGGCGTCGGCCTGATCATCACCGGCGGGTTCTCGCCGTCGCGAACCGGCCTCCTGCTTCCGTTCGCGGGCAAGATGACCAACCAGGCCGACGTTCTGCGACACCGCGAGTTCACCAAGGCCGTGCATGCCGAGAACGGCAAGATCGCGCTCCAGCTGATCCACGCGGGACGGTACGGCTACACGCCGTTCAAGGTCGCCGCCGGCAGCGAGCCGTCGCCGATCCACCCGTTCAAGCATTTCCAGATGACCGAGCAGGTCATCTGGCACGTGATCCGGTCATTCGGCCAGGGCGCCAAGCTCGCCCGCCGCGCGGGTTACGACGCGATCGAGATCATGGGCGGCGAGGGCTACCTGATCAACCAGTTCCTGTGCCCCCACACCAACGATCGCACCGACAAGTGGGGCGGCTCCACCGAGAACCGTCAGCGCTTCCTGCTGGAGATCATCAAGGAGATCCGCAAGCAGGTCCCGCGCGACTTCCCGATCATCCTGCGCCAGAGCGTCGCCGACTTCGTGAAGAACGGCCAGACGTTCGACGAGATCGCGCAACTCGCACGCAAAGCCGAGGAACTCGGTGTGGACGCCATCAACACCGACATCGGCTGGCACGAGGCCCAGGTCCCGACGATCGTCACGTCAGTTCCTCGCGGCGCGTTCGTGAAGTTCACCGAGCGCCTGCGCGACGTGGTGTCGATCCCGCTGATCGCGTCAAACCGCATCAATACGCCCGAGTTCGCCGAGGAGATCCTCGAAGGCGGCAAGGTCGACGCGGTCTCGATGGCGCGCCCGTTGCTCGCCGACCCGGATTTCGCCAACAAAGCGGCGGATGGTCGCTCCGACGAGATCAACACGTGCATCGGCTGCAACCAGGCCTGCCTGGACCACGCGTTCGTCGGCAAGAAGGTCTCGTGCCTGCTGAATCCGCGGGCCGGCCGCGAGACGGTCCTGACGCTCGGCGCCACCAGGACCGCCAAGCGGGTCGCCGTCGTCGGCGCGGGTCCCGCCGGCCTGTCGGCGGCCGTCTCGGCAGCTCAGCGCGGACACCGCGTCGACCTCTACGAGGGCGGCGACACCATCGGCGGACAGTTCTCCATCGCGGCCCGCATTCCGGGCAAGGAGGAGTTCAACGAGACGATCCGATACTTCACCCGCCAGCTCGAGATCAACAACGTGAACGTCCACCTCGGCACCCGGGTGACCGCACAGGACATCATCGACGGCGGGTTCGACCAGGTTGTCGTCGCGACCGGTGTGGTCCCGCGCATCCCGGACATCGACGGCATCGATCACCCGATGGTCGTGTCGTACGCCGACGCCGTGCTCGGGCACCGCGAGATCGGCAAGCGCGTCGCCGTGATCGGCGCGGGCGGCATCGGTTTCGACGTCACCGAGTTCCTGACCGTCGACGAGTCCCCCACCCTCAATTTGAAGGAGTGGGAGCAGGAGTGGGGCGTCACCGAAGACCTCGACACTCCCGGCTTCGTCACCAAGCCGCGCCCGCTGCCCGCGACCCGCCAGGTGTACCTGGTCCAGCGCAAGCCCGGCGGCCAGGGCAAGACCCTCGGCAAGACGTCCGGTTGGGTGCACCGTGCAACCGTCAAGATGAAGGGCGTCGAGCAGATCTCCGGCGCCAGCTACGACAAGATCGACGACGCCGGCCTGCACATCACCGTGCGCGACAAGGAGGGCAACGTGACGGGCCAGCGAGTCCTCGAGGTCGACAACGTCGTCGTCTGCGCGGGCCAGGAGTCGGTCCGCGACCTCGTCGATCCGTTGACCGAGGCCGGCGTGATCACCCATGTCATCGGTGGAGCCGATCTCGCGTCCGAGCTCGACGCCAAGCGAGCAATCCGTCAGGGAACGGAAGTCGCCGCGGGCATGCCGTGATCTGACACTTTCCGCCGATTGTGACCGACATGCGGTCACAATCGGCGGAGAGTGCGCTGGTCTGACCGAGCGACAATGGTTGAACGACAGATACGATCGGTCCATGCCAGTACCTCCCTCTGCCTCCGCCCGCGCTGTCGTCACCGGCGCATCATCCGGAATCGGCATGGCGCTCGCCAGGGCCCTCGCCGCCCGCGGTCACTCGGTGATCCTGGTGGCTCGACGCGGCGAGATCCTCGAAGAGCTGGCCACCGAACTGCGTTCTCGTTTTGCGGTGGAGGCCGAGGTGCGCGCCGTGGATCTGTCGGATCTGGACGCGGTCGGCGTGCTCTGCGACGAACTCTCGAACCGCCAGGTCTCGGTTCTGTGCAACAACGCGGGAATCGCGACGTTCGGTCCGATCGCCGAACTCGACGCCGCATACGAGCGCGCCCAGGTCCGGTTGAACGCCGTCGCCGTGCACGACCTGACCTTGGCTGTCCTGCCGCAGATGATCGAACGAAACACCGGCGGCATCCTCATGGTCGGCTCGGCGGCCGGCAACATGCCGATTCCGAACAACGCCACGTACGCCGCGACGAAAGCCTTCGTCAACACGTTCAGCGAATCATTGCGCGGTGAACTCAAGGGCACGGGTGTGCACGTGACGCTGCTTGCGCCCGGGCCCGTCCGTACCCAGACGCCCGCTCCCGAGGATCAGTCGATCGTCGACAAGATGGTCCCCGACTTCCTCTGGCACTCGTCGGAGAAGGTCGCCGAGATGAGCTTGGACGCCCTCGCCCGCAACAAGATGCGCGTCGTTCCAGGCACCCTGTCGAAGGCGATGTCCGTAGCAGGCGGGTACTCCCCGCGAGCGATCGTCGCGCCGATCGTCGGCGGCTTCTACGGCAAGCTCGGCGAGGGCGATTAGCCTTCGGCGACTACAGTCGACACCGTGCAAGACAAACTCGTATGGATCGACTGTGAAATGACCGGCCTCGATCTGGGCTCGGACAAGCTCATCGAGATCGCCGCACTCGTCACCGACAGTGACCTGAACATCCTCGGAGAAGGCGTCGACGTGGTGATCCACGCCGACGACGAGGCGCTCGCGAACATGCCCGACGTCGTCACCGAGATGCACGCGAAGTCGGGGCTCACAGAGGAGGTCCGCGCGTCGACCGTCACCCTCGCCGAGGCCGAGGAGATGGTTCTGGCGTACCTCCGCCAACACGTGAGCGCGACCGGCACCGTTCCGCTCGCGGGCAACTCGATCGCGACCGACCGCGGTTTCATCACGCGGGACATGCCGCGCCTCGACTCGTTCCTCCATTACCGGATGGTTGACGTGAGCTCGATCAAGGAGCTGACCCGTCGTTGGTTCCCCGCGATCTACTTCGGGCAGCCGCCGAAGGGTCTGGCGCACCGTGCGCTCGCGGACATCCGCGAGTCGATTCTGGAGCTGCGCTACTACCGTGCGGCGGCGTTCGTGCCCGCCCCCGGCCCCGACTCGAAGACACTCGAGAAGATCGTCTCGGACCTCGGTCCCGCCTGACGCCTGGAAACACGCTGGTCAGAAACCGATTGGCCATGATCGGTGGAAACCGGCTAGAGTATGACCCTGGCCCGGCCAACAGTGTGTGAACACTGGGAATCCGCGCCGATGGTGGCTGTAGTTCAGTTGGTAGAGCACCAGGTTGTGATCCTGGCTGTCGCGGGTTCGAGTCCCGTCAGCCACCCCGAACAGAACGCCCGACCGGAATTTCCGGTCGGGCGTTCTTTCGTTCACGCCGTTGGCCCGAGCTGTGGAACAGTTCAGTGGATGACCCGTACGGACGAGCCCGCGTCGGACAACCGGCGTGTATGGCCGGCACTGCTTCGCCCGTTGGGCGCGATGATCGTCCTCCTGGCCGGCTACTTCGCACTCCCCAGCGAGCCGTCGCCGGGTGCGCTCGTGATCGGATGTCTCGCCGTCCTGGCCGTGTGCACATGGGAGGTGCGGCACTTCATCCGTTCGACTCGACCTGTCGAGACGGCGATCGAGATGCTCGCCGCAGGCTTCTCGTTGTACCTCATCGTCTTCTCGGCGTCGTACTTCTTGATGAGCGTGCATTCGCCCGGTGCCTTCGCCGAACCCCTCACCCGGGTCGACGCGATCTACTACTGCCTCACCGTTTTCACGACCACCGGGTTCGGCGACATCGTGCCGATCACCCAGGGTGCTCGGATCGTCACCAGTCTGCAGATGGCCAGCTCCCTGATCCTTCTCGGCCTCGGCGTCCGGTTCGTGACCGTCATGGTCAAGGAACGGCTTGCCGAGCGCGGCCACGAGCACCGTGCGTGACACTCACTCCAATGTCCACGGCTCCTGAGGGAGCACGTCGCCGGTCTCCAGGAGCGTCTTGAGGTTCGCGAGCACGGCGGGCCACCCCTGACTGATGTCGCGCAGGTCGTTCGCGCTCTGCAGGTTGGTGTGCGTGACAGTGAGTTTGACGATGTCGCGGCCCTGCTCGATGTCGAATGCGACGACGCTGATCTCTGCGTCGGGATCATCCGCGACGGCGGGATCACCGAAACCGAACACCAGCCTCGTGGGCCGATCGGTCTCGATCACGCGACCCGTCACATCGACGGTGCCGGAACCGTCGATGCGGACGTGATCGACGCGGCTGCCCACCTGCCAGTCGGACGTCTGCGCGTGACCCCAGTACCGAGCCGTGATCTCCGGATCGGTGAGCGCGTCCCAGACCTGGTCCGGAGTGGCCCGGATGTAGGTGGTGTAGACGTAGTCGGGAACTGGACCCGCTTGCTCCGTGGTCATGAAACTCTCCTCTGCGTGTCGTTTGACGGAGGCGAGGACCGCCAGCGTCGGCTCTTCGAACTTCCAGATCCAGCGCTGCTGGATCTCGTGGATGGGTACGGCGTTCAGGTAGTGCAGCTTGCGGCGACCGTCTCGGATCGATGTGACCAGCCCTGCCTCGTCGAGCACCGCGAGATGTTGACTGACCGACTGCCGTCTCATGTCGAGGCCGTCGCACAACTCCCCCAGCGTCAAGCCGGAACGCTCATGAAGCATGTCGAGCAGGCGACGTCGACCTGGGTCGGCGAGCGCTTTGAAGACGAGGTCCGCATCCACCCTCCAATAATGCAGGTAAATACCTGCATATTGCAATGGGCACGTCTCCGACCTGCCCAGACAGCCTCGACGTTGCCCGTGAGACACAATGAAACAGACCCTGCGACGCTGATTGGAGAGGGATTTCGTGAAAGCACTCCTACTCGGAGGACGAGGCGCCGTCGGCACTGTCGTCCGTCGCGAACTCGAACGTTCCGGACACTCGGTGACGGTCGCCAGCCGCTCCAGCGACACGCCCGTCGACCTGCACGGTGATCTCGACACCTTGTCGGAGTCGGCGATCGACCACGACGTCGTGATCAATACGTCCGGGGTGGAGCGAGCCGACCTGGCGACAGCGGTCGGCGACACACCGCTGGTGGACATCTCGGCCACCGGGTCGTACCTGGCGGACCTCCGACGGTCCGCCGTGGGGCTCGTCGTCCTCGGCGCAGGACTGGCACCGGGCCTCTCGACGCTGCTCGTGTCAGACGTCGTCGACGCTCCGGGTGACGCCGTCGACGTGTTCGTCATGCTCGGCGCAGGCGAGAAGCACGGCGCGGCCGCAGTGGAATGGACCGAGGGCCTCATCGGGTCCGACGTGTTCGCGCCCCCGGAGTCGGGCAGAGTGATCAACCTTCGAGAGTCCGTCCGGGCGACCGGACCAGACGGAGTGATGCGACGCTATCTGCGTGCCGACTTCCCCGACCACGTTCTGCTCAGCGGCGACGGCGGTCCGACGGTCCGGACCTACTTCACCCTGACCTCTGCGCCGATGACGTCGTCGCTCGCCCTCGTGGCGCGGATCCCCGTGCTGCGCCCGACACTGCGGTGGGTCCCGCCCATCGGATCGGACCGCTGGCACGTCGCCGCCCGCAATCGACGCACCGGCACGGAGCGCTCGGCGTCCGGGGCCGGTCAATCTGAGGCCACCGGTGTGCTGACCGCCCTCGCCGCCGAGCGTGCGGCCGTCCACAGCGGCCATGGCGCGGTGACCATGGCCGACGTCATGACGCTCTCCGAGGCGACCGCCGCACTGAACGCCTGACTCCCCTCGCCGTCGACGGGCAGACGACCCGAACAGAGCCGGAATTCTGCTCCAGTGCAATGGGTCGCCGCTGTTCTTGTGATCGCCACCTTGGTCGTGATGACGGCGGGGTGGGTGAAACCGGTGATCGCACTGGGATCGGCCATCGTCATCGCCGGACTCATCGGGATCGCACCGCGCAGCGACCTGTTCGCAGGCCTGTCGAACGGCGGCGTCATCACGGTCGGCGCGATGCTCGTCATCGCGAAGGGTGTCGTCAAGACCGGCGTGGTCTCCCGCGTGACACAACGCCTGCTCGCAACGGTGAACTCCGCGGGCCAGGCGTTCCGTCGCCTCGCGCTGCCCGTCGGCGTCGCATCGGGCTTGATGAACACGACGCCGATCGTCGCCATGCTGATCCCGGCCAGCAGGCAACTCGAACAGACTCGTTCGATCCCCGCACGCGAGATCATGCTGCCGATCGCGCACCTGACCACGCTCACCGGATCGATCACTCTCATCGGCACCAGCTCCAATCTGCTGATCGCGGGCATCGCCGGTGACAGCGACGTCGAGATGGGCATGGTGTCGTTCGGGATCGTGGCGCTGCCGGTCGCGATCGTCGGAATCATCGTCATCGCGGTGACCGCGCCACGGATGCTCGCGGGCAACCGCGACGGCGAGCCTGCCGGGCTCGACTGGCGGGTGGAGATCCCGGTGGGCGAACGTGCCGTGGTGCTCGGGAGGACGGCGGACTCGGTCGGAATGGCGACCGCCCGCGACTACGTTCTCGACTACGTCAAACGCGACGGCGAGTACCTTGCACCCGACACGACGATCGAGTCCGGCGACATCTTGATCTACCACGCCACCGAAGCAGGCATCCCAGCGATCTGGTCGAGCCCCCACTTCGGTCTCGAACCGGAGCGCCTGTACACCGTCTCGGTGAACACCGGCGAGGTCGGCACTCTCAACGACATGACCGATGACGACATCACGGTCATCGCCGCGCGCACCGACGTCTCGCTGCGCCGCACTCCGCTCGTCCCGGGAGCCACCTGCTATCTGTCGGCGCCGTCCGCTCACGTTGTTGCGGACAGCGACTTCGTCGCACTGTGGCAGCAGGCCACCAGCCGAGCACCGCAGCCGAAGAACACCTGGAAGGCTCTGCTGATCCTGGCCGTCGTGGTCGGGACGGCGTCTGCAGGCCTGGCCCCGATCGAGTACACGTCTGTTGCGGGCGCGATGCTCATGGTCCTCACCGGAGTGTTGTCTCCGCGATCCGCCGGGCGGGCCCTCGACTGGCCGGTGCTGTTCACACTGGCCGGATCCGTCGGTCTCGGCGCGATCGTCTTGTCGAGCGGGCTCGCCGACACCCTCGCCGAGGCCATCCGATACCTCGTCGGCGGCAAGTCGTTGCTGGTGGTGGTCGTCTTCGCGGTGGCGACCACGATTCTCACCAACGTGATCTCCAACGCCGCGGCAGCGTCGATTCTGACCCCTGTCGCGATCGCCATCGCTCACGACGTCGGAATGAGTCCGGTGGTGCTGTTGGCACTCGTCGGCACGTGCATCTCGTTCACGTTCCTCAACCCGTACAGTCACCAGACCAATCTCATGGTGATCGGCCCGATCGGCTACTCCACCAGGGAGTTCGTGCGGTTCGGTGTTCCGGTGCTGGTCGCGGGTGTCGTCACCGCGATCGGCGTCGGCGCCGTCCTCGCCTGACACTGCCGAAAAGAGATTCTCCGACCCTGTCGATATCGAGCCGTCCCGTCCGTCACCATGGTGTCGAGCCGCTCGGCCCGACGACATGCACCTCAGTCACATTCACTGAGCGAGATCAACAGGAGGACACATGAAGTACGCACTGCTTCTCATGGGCCACGTCACCGACCCCGACTGCGGACAGGAGGGCGGGGCATCTCCGGAGGAGTTCTTCGCCTTCGACGAGGAGATCACCGCCGCCGGGGTGGTCGTCAGCTCGTTCGCCCTCGAGGACGAGCGCGTCTACGTCCACAGCGACGACGCAGGCGACCGCGTCATCGCGGCGTCCGGGCCCTTCGCCGAAGTCCAGGAGTTCGTCGGTGGTGGCTACATCATCGACGTCGCCGATATCGACGAGGCGATCGCGTGGGCTCGGCGCAGCCCCGGATCGGCGCCCGGTGGGCACGTGGAGATCCGTCCGCTCGCCCCGTACTGACCCGACGGTCATGGACGATGTGACGCGGCGGGCGGTCGCCGCGATCGACCGAGAGACCCGGAGCCGCCTCCTCGCGACGTTGACGAGGCGGTTCGGGGATCTCGACCTCGCAGAGGACGCTCTGCAGGACGCGATCACCCAGGCGATGACCACCTGGCCGACGACGGGGGTGCCGGACATTCCCGACGCCTGGCTCACCACCACGGCCAAACATCGGGCGCTCGACGTCGTTCGCCGGGCGAACGTTCTCACCGGCAAGCTCGCGCGCATGCACGTCGAAGCCGACAGATCCCCGATCCCGCCGGACTTCCTGGACCCCGGCGAACGCCCCGACCCAGCGCCGATAGTCGACGACAGGCTCGGCATGTTCTTCGCGTGCGCGCACCCCGTGCTACGGGCTGAGGACCGGATCGCCCTCACCCTGCGGTTCGTCGCAGGCCTCTCGACGGCGGAGGTCGCGCACGCGCTCCTGCTTCCGGTCCCAACCGCGCAGCAGCGGATCGTGCGCGCCAAGAAGCGAATCGGCGCGCTCGGGGTGCCGTTCACGCCACCGCGCCACGGCGATCTCCCGGATCGACTGCCTGGCGTCCTACGCGTGGTCTACCTGCTGTTCGCGGAGGGATTCGCCAGGTCGACCGGAGACAGCCACGTCGACGACGACCTCACCGACGAGGCGATCCGGCTGGCCCGGATCCTGCACCGCCTCCTCCCGTGCTCCGAAACGACGGGGCTGCTCGCACTCCTGATCCTCACGCAGGCCCGTCGGCCGTCCAGGATCGACGTCGACGGTCGCCCAGTGCCCCTCGCCGACCAGGACCGCACCCGGTGGGAACGTTCCCTGATCGCGGAGGGCACCTCCCTCGCCGAGCAGGCGGCGTCACGACCGGACGCCGGACCGTATGCGATTCAGGCCGCGATCGCCGCAGTGCATGCCGAGGCCCCGACTGCGTCGGCCACCGACTGGCCGCAGATCGCAGTCCTCTACCGGCTCCTCGAGGCGGTCGATCCCGGGCCAGTGGTCCGCGTGGGACGGGCGGTCGCCATCGGACGCGCGTTCGGACCGCAGCGCGGAATCGCTCATCTCAACGGCCTCGCCGACGATCCGGCCCTCGACCGCTACCGCCCTTTCCACATCGCGCGTGCGTTGACCTACGTCGAGCTGGACGACCACCACGCCGCCGCGGCCGCGTACCGGCGCGCTCTCGACCTGCCCGGAAACCGGGTCGAGGACGGCTACCTCGCCGAGTCGCTCGCCGGGCTCAGCCTGTAGTGCTCGCCGCTCTGAGACGTCGGACTTCGGCGACGGATTTGACCGTCGCAGCCACGACAGGCGGTCCGAGGACCATGCCGATCATCCCTGCGATCGCTCCCCCGATGATCGTCGACAGCAGGACGAGCACCGGGTGGATCTTGAGCGACGTACCGAGAGCCCACGAACTGACTGCGCTCTGCACGGATCCGTTCGACACGATGAACGTCGCCAGCATGATCAGAGCCGCCGTTGTCCCACCGGACCCGAGCGCGATCAGCACGACGACCGCACCGGTGAGCCAGGCGCCGACGTAGGGAAGGAAGGACAGAAAGAAGTACAGGATGAAGATCGGAATCGGCAGCGGGACACCGAGGATCAGCATCGGGATCATGAAGATGGGCGCCGTGATCACCGCGGTCTTCGCCGTTCCCGAGAAGTAGCCTCGCACCGATTGACGAGAGAGGTCCGCGACGGCCGACACCTCGATCGGGTCGAGTCCGGCCCGCGCGACCCACGCCGGGAACCGGTAGCCGTCGCGCAGCACGAAGAACAAGAAGAACAACGAGAAGAACGTCCCGAGGATCAACGACAGCAGTCCGTAGAACGTGCTGGTCACGACGCCGAGGACACCTTGGCCGAGTTGCGGCGCGTAATCGGCGACAGCGGTTCGAAGGTGTTCTGCCGCCGCGGTGTCCAGGTCGTGATCGCGCAACCATTCCAGCAGCGTGTTCCACCCGACCATCAGCTGGTCGTAGATCTGCGACCATTGATCGACGATGCCGAAGACCACGAGGGCGACCAGACCTCCGGCGACCACCACGGCCGCGAGCATCACCAGGAGTGTTGCGACGACCGGAGGAACCCGACGTCGGCGCAGCACCGCAGCCGCCGGCTCCAGAACAATTCCGAGGATCGTGGCGATGATGAGCGGCACGACGATTCCACTGATCGCGCTGATCGCGGCGGCTGTCAGGACAACCAGGATGACCACACCGATGATCGACCAGCTCAGCGCTCCGATCGACCGCACCGTGTCGGCTGCGGAACGAGTGGTCGCGGTGTTCAGATCGCCCGGCCTGTCGGATTCGGTCTCGGTCACCCGCCAACTGTAGACCGCCTGTCAGGCCCGCGGGTCGACGATGATCTTCACGTGGTGTTCGTTGTTGTTGATCAGCTGGTCGTAGCCCTCGGAGACGAGGCCGTCGAGTCCGATACGGCCAGTGATGAACGGCGCGAGATCGATCTTCCCCGACTGAACCAGCGCGATGGTCGCCGGATGATCATTGGAGTAGCCGATCGTTCCGCGGAGGTCGATCTCCTTGAGCACCAGCTTCGGCATGTCGACCTCGGGCTTGTGGCCCCAGATCGACACATTGACGATCACCGCTCCCGGGCGCACCGCGTCGAGCAGCATGTCGAGGACGACCGGCACCGATGAGCATTCGAAGCCGACGTCGGCGCCTCGACCGCCCGTGAGTTCCCGGATCCGTTCGGCGACGTCGCCGTCGCGCGGATCGAGGACGTCATCGGCGACACCCGTGGACCGCGCCATCTGCTTACGCGCCTCGGACAGCTCTGAGATGTACACCGTGAGCCCTTCGGCCTTGAGGACCGCCGCGGTGAGCAACCCGATCGGTCCGGCTCCTCCGATGACGGCGACGTCGCCGGTCCGCGCACCCGAGCGGACGTAGGCGTGATGACCCACCGACAACGGCTCGATGAGCGCGGCTTGGTCGAGGGGGATGTCCCCGATCGGATGCACCCAGCGGCGTTCGACGACGATCTTCTCCGCCAGTCCGCCCCCACGGCCGCCGAGTCCGATGAAGTTCATGTCCTTCGACAGCTGATATGCCTCGCCGGGGCCGGTGTCGACGTCCTCGCCGACGATGTACGGCTCAACGACAACGTTCTCCCCCACCGTGAGATCCGTGACGCCCTCGCCGAGTGCGGTGATCGTCCCGGAGAACTCATGTCCGATGACAACGGGCGCCGACTCCCCTGAGATCGGGTGCGGGCAGCCGGACGGCGGGATGAAGATCGGCCCCTCGAGGAACTCGTGCAGGTCGGTGCCGCATATGCCACACCACCCCACGTCGATGGCCACCGTGCCCGGCTGCACCGGCGGCTCGGCTACGTCTTCGATGCGGATGTCGTTTCTGTCGTGGTATCGCGCTGCTCTCATGTCGACACGGTAGGAGCGACAGCCCGATCCGCTCCAGGGTTGCGATGCGTTGCAATTACCATCGATGCGTGACCGACGCCGAAACAGATCAGCCCCAGCCGCCGACCGACGAGCCTGTCGTGGAGACCGACGACAGGGACGGAGTCCTCCGCTCGTGGCGTCTGTGGATCGCGCCGGTGATCGCAGTGCTCGTGGCGATGTCGGCGATGGCAGGCCTGTATCTGGGCAGCATCCTCGACCCGGTGGGGAGCCTGACGTCGTTCCCGATCGCCGTCGTCAACGACGATGAGGGCGCCGTCGACCCGACCGGCGCACAGCAGAACTTCGGCGCCCAGATGGAGGCGACGGTCAAGGAGAAGGTCGACCCCGACAAGGTCTCCCTCGAGGATCTGAGCTGGGATGACGCGCAGGAGAAGCTGCGCGACGGCAAGGTCTACGGCGCGATCCGAGTTCCGGCGGACTTCACGGCGAAAACACTCGCGCTCGCCGAAGGGTCGGTGACGCCCAACGCCGTCGAACGTCCCCAGATCATCGTGTACACGAATCCTCAGTCCGGAACGCTCGGGAGTTCTCTCGTCACGGCTCTGAGCAAAGAAGCGCTCGCCGAGATGAACAAGCAGCTCGGTCAGCAGCTGACCGCCGCGGTCACGAAGCAGGCTGCAGCCGCCGTCCCGCCGCTGACCATCACCGGCACGGCGTCGATCGTGCTGTCTGCACCGATCGACATCGTCACGACGGCATTCCAACCCCTGCCTACCGGCACCGGCATGGGTCTGTCGGCGTTCTACTTCGCCCTGCTGGTGCTGCTCGCGGGCTTCACCGGTGCGATGCTGATCAACTCGCTCGTCGACTCGACTCTCGGCTACATCCCGTCGGAGATCGGTCCCCGGGTCATCGTCCGCAAAGCCATCGGACTCACCCGGCTGAGGGTGTTGCTGATCAAGTGGGCGATCATGGTCGTCACCAGCCTCGCCGTATCCGCGGTGTACATCGGCATCGCGACCGCACTCGACATGCCGATCGATCATCCGTGGACGTTGTGGCTGTTCAGCTCGCTCGCCGCAGCCGCGGTCGGAGTCACCGCGCTGGCCGTCGTGTCGGCGTTCGGCACCATCGGCCTGCTGATCAACATGTTCGTGTTCATCTTCCTCGGCTTGCCGTCCGCAGGCGCGACGACGCCGATCGAAGCGGTCCCCGGATTCTTCGCGTGGCTCTCGTCGTTCGAACCGCTGCACCAGGTGTACATGGGCATCCGCGCGATCCTCTACTTCGACGCTCGCGGCAGCGCGGGTCTGACGCACGGTCTATGGATGACAGTCGCGGGCCTCGCCATCGGCGTCGCACTCGGCGTCGGCGTCAACTGGTACTACGACCACCGCGGCCTCGCCCGCGCCGGCGTCCAGGTACTCGACAAGACCTAGACGTTCGATTGTGAACGTTGTGCCGCAGAAGTCACGTGAGGGTGGCGGACGAAACGCACCTCGGCGTTACGTTCATGCCAGGTCGCGATTTTCGTGATCCCTGGGAACTGCACGATGGGCGGAACAAGCGCGGTCGGCTGAGTTACTGTCGGACTCGTGAGCACGACACAGGAACGGGTGACTCTGCGCGTCGTCGTGTACTCCGACGATTCAGGCACACGTGAGCAGGTGATCGGGGCGCTCGGCGAGCGCCTGCACCCGGAGTTGCCCGACCTCGAGTACGTCGAAGTCGCCACCGCGCCGATGCTGCTGTCCCATCTCGACAGCGGGACGGTGGACGTGGCCATCCTCGACGGCGAGGCCTCCCCCGCCGGAGGCATGGGCATGGCGAAACAGATCCGCGACGAGTACAGCCCGTGCCCGCCGTTGGTGGTGCTGGTGGCCCGCGAAGCCGACCGGTGGCTGGCCGACTGGTCACGGGCCGACGCCGTCGCGCAGGTGCCGGTGGATCCGATGCGGTTGTCCCGCACGCTGGTCGACCTGCTGCGATGATGGGCGGATGACCTTCGCCTTTGCACACCGGTCCGACACGACCGGCCCACGGTGGACTCTCACCTCGCCGGTTTCCGCAGGTGCAGGCGACGGCCGCACGAGACTCGGACTGCTCGCTGGAATCGCAGCACTGCTGACAGTCGCTGTGTTCACCGCGCCGCCTCTGCTCGCGGGCGCGACAGCCGCGCAACGCGACCTCCCCGCAGCGTCGCGCGATGCATTCGCGTCGTTCTGGGCCGGTTCGACGCCGCCTCTCGACGACCTCGCTGCATACTGGTCGCGTTTCCATGCAGCGAAGGCCGTGCTCGCAGCACTGCTTCTCATCGTCGCGGTCCAACTCTCCAGAACTCTCGCGCGGCGATTCTCGGCACGCAGCGGCCGGCTCCGATTCGTGGACGCCGCGGCCTCAGCGTCCATCATCGGATCCACGCTCCTCACCGGCCTCGCGGCGGTGATCCTGCTGGCGAACCTGCAGGGCACGATGGTTCCGCGTTCGTCGCTGTTGTCGGCCGTACCCGCGGGTTCGCCGCACCCGGCCGACGTATCGGCGCTGGTCGACGATTTCGGGCGCTACCACCTCGTGATGGCAGTCCTCGCCGGCGTCGCCACCCTGGTTCTCGCCGTCCTCGCAGTCCGGGCGTGGCGGTCGCGACACCACGCCTCGATGCGCGCCGCCATCGTGTCCAGGGCCTACGTCGCGACCCTCCTGATGTGCGCCCTGGTGGCCGCCCTCGTCACCGCGGCGAACGTGTCCACAACTCTCGACCCGGCGTTCGCGTTGGAAGCGGTGTTCACCTCGGTTTAAGCCGAAAGCGCCCACGGCACACACCATTCCGTGCGTATGGTGTGGTTCAAGTCACACAGTGGGGAGGCTAACGCGGATGAACGTCTACGCACCGATCCTGGTTCTCGGCGCGATCGCCGCCGCCTTCGCCATCGTGTCCGTGGTGATCGCGTCGATCGTCGGCCCGAAGCGTCGGAACGCCGCCAAACTCGCCGCGTACGAGTGCGGAATCGAACCTCTTCCGCCCGCCGCCGACATGGTCCAGCGCTTCCCGGTGAAGTACTACCTGACGGCCATGCTGTTCATCATCTTCGACATCGAGATCGTCTTCCTCTACCCGTGGGCCGTCGCCTCAGACACCCTCGGATGGTTCGGCCTCCTGGCCGTTGCACTCTTCATCGTCAACGTGTCCGTCGCGTACGCCTACGAGTGGCGCCGCGGCGGACTCAGGTGGGATTAGAAACTGTGGGAATCGAAGAACAGCTTCCCGGCGGACTGATGCTGACGACCGTCGAGAAGCTCGCCGGGTACATGCGGAAAGGCTCCCTCTGGCCCGCGACCTTCGGGCTCGCGTGCTGCGCGATCGAGATGATGGCGACCACCTCCGGCCGCTACGACCTCGCGAGGTTCGGCATGGAGGCGTTCCGCGCGTCGCCCCGTCAGGCCGACCTGATGATCGTCGCAGGCCGTGTCAGCCAGAAGATGGCGCCCGTTCTCCGCCAGATCTACGACCAGATGGCCGAACCGAAATGGGTCCTCGCGATGGGCGTCTGCGCGTCGTCCGGCGGGATGTTCAACAACTACGCGATCGTTCAGGGCGTCGACCACGTGGTGCCCGTCGACATCTACCTGCCCGGCTGCCCTCCTCGGCCCGAGATGCTGCTGAACGCGATCCTCACGCTCCACGAACAGATCGGGCAGATGCCGCTCGGAGTGCACCGCGAGGAGGCGATCCGCGCAGCCGAGCAGGCTGCACTGTCGGCGAAACCGACCATCGAGTTCACCGGGCTGCTGCGATGAGCGGCGAACTCATCGGCGCCCGCCACGGCCTCTTCGGCGCCTCCGGCACCGGCGACACATCCGGATACGGTCGGATGATCGCACAGGTCAACCTGCCGGGCAGCTCGGAACGGCCGTTCGGCGGCTACTTCGACGAGGTCGCAGACGAACTCGCCGCAGGCCTCGGTCGGCGTGGCATCGCATTCGACGCGGCGGTCGAGAAGATCGTCGTCTACCGCGACGAGATGACGATCCATGTGACCCGAGAGAATCTGCCTGCGGTCGCGTCGACGATGCGCGACGAGCCGTCACTGCGGTTCGAGCTGTGCCTCGGCGTGAGCGGCGTTCACTACCCCGAGGAGGCGGGTCGTGAACTGCACGCCGTCTACCCGCTCCGATCGATCACCCACAACCGGACGGCCCGCTTGGAGACGACGGCGCCCGACGCCGACCCGCATCTGCCGACCCTCTTCCGCGTGTACCCGACGAACGACTGGCACGAACGCGAGACGTACGACTTCTTCGGACTGATCTTCGACGGCCACCCGTCGTTGACGCGCATCGAGATGCCCGACGACTGGGAGGGCCATCCGCAACGCAAGGACTACCCGCTCGGCGGCATCCCCGTCGAGTACAAAGGCGCCACCGTCGCGCCGCCCGACCAGCGGAGGTCGTACAGCTGATGGCAGGCACCACTCATTCCGACTCCACCGCGTTCACCGTCACCGGCAACGACTGGGAGGACGTCGTGAACGCCGTCGCCGAACGTGCGGCAGCCGCCCAGATCGACGAGCGGATCGTCGTCAACATGGGCCCGCAGCACCCGTCCACCCACGGTGTGTTGCGCCTGATCCTGGAGATCGAAGGCGAGACCGTCACCGAAGCGCGCTGCGGAATCGGCTTCCTGCACACCGGGATCGAGAAGAACCTCGAGTTCCGCACCTGGACGCAGGGGGTCTCCTTCGTGACCCGGATGGACTATCTGTCGCCGTTCTTCAACGAGGCCGCCTACTGCCTGGCCGTGGAGAAGCTGCTCGGCATCACCGTCGACATCCCCGCGCGAGCCACCGTCATCCGTGTGATCTTGATGGAGCTCAACCGCATCACGTCGCACCTCGTGGCGTTGGCGACCGGCGGGATGGAGCTCGGTGCAGTGACGCCGATGTTCCTCGGATTCGGCTCCCGCGAGAAGATCCTCGACCTCTTCGAGGAGATCACCGGACTGCGCATGAATCACGCGTACATCCGACCCGGCGGTGTGGCCGCCGACCTGCCCGACGGTGTGATTCCGAAGATCCTCGCCGTGCTCGACGCTCTCCCCGACGAGATCGCGGAGGTCGAGGCACTGCTCACCGAGAACTACATCTGGAAGGCCCGCACGAAGGGAGTCGGCTTCCTCGACCTCACCGGATGCATGGCACTCGGCGTCACCGGACCAGTCCTGCGTTCGACCGGCCTGCCGCACGACCTGCGCAAGACCGCGCCGTACTGCGGCTACGAAGACTACGACTTCGACGTCGTCACCGACGACGCCTGCGACTCGTACGGCAGGTACCTGATCCGCATCGAGGAGATGCGGCAGTCCATCAGGATCGTCCGACAGGCCATCGACAAGCTCGAACCGGGACCGGTGATGGTCACCGACCGCAAATTGGCGTGGCCCGCCGATCTCGCCGTCGGGCCGGACGGACTCGGCAACTCCCCCGAGCACATCGCCGAGATCATGGGCATGTCGATGGAGGCGCTGATCCACCATTTCAAACTCGTCACCGAGGGCATGCGAGTGCCTGCGGGACAGTGCTACGTCTCGATCGAGTCGCCGCGGGGAGAGCTGGGTGTGCACGTGGTGTCCGACGGCGGCACCCGCCCGTACCGCGTCCACTTCCGCGACCCGTCGTTCACCAACCTCCAGGCCGTGGCCGCGATGTGCGAAGGCGGCCTCATCGCCGACGTGATCACAGCGGTGGCCAGCATCGACCCCGTGATGGGAGGCGTCGACCGATGAGCACACCTTCTCGGACCGTTCCGATCATGTTCACGACGTCGGAGCCCGTTCCCCCGATCTCGTTCGACGGGCCGGCGGACTACCCGACCGATGTGCTGGCGTCGCTGACCGCGGAGTCGGACGACATCGTCGCGCGCTACCCGGAGTCGAGGTCGGCGCTCCTGCCGCTCCTGCACCTCGTCCAGAGCAACGACGGTTACCTCACCCGGGCCGGTGTCGCGTTCTGCGCCGACCGTCTCGGATTGACCACCGCGCAGGTCGCATCGGTCGCGACGTTCTATTCGATGTACCGACAGCAACCGACAGGTGAATACCTCGTCGGAGTGTGCACGAACACGCTGTGCGCGGTGATGGGCGGGGACGCGATACTCGCGGATCTGACGCAGCGGCTCGGCATCGCCCCTGGCGAGACGACCCCGGACGGTTCGGTCACGCTCGAGCACGTCGAGTGCAACGCAGCCTGCGATCATGCGCCCGTCGTGATGGTGAACTGGGAGTTCTTCGACGCCCAGACACCGGAGTCCGCCGCCTGCCTCGTCGCCGATCTGCAGGCCGGACAACCGCCCGCCCCCAGCCGCGGCGCACCGGCGTTGTGCACGTTCCGGCAGACCGCACGTCTCCTCGCCGGAGTCCCGGAGCAACCCGGAGGTGCGTCGTGATCGTCATCGACCAGCCCACCCCGGGCGCGGAGGCGGCAGAGGCGCCCGTGCTGTCCAAGCACTGGTCCGACGACGAGTCGTGGCTGTTGCAGAACTACGTCCGTCAACACGGCTACCAGGGGCTCAAGGCTGCGCTGGCGATGACCCCGGATGACGTGATCGAGCTCGTCAAGGCGTCCGGTCTGCGCGGGCGCGGCGGCGCCGGTTTCCCGGTCGGGCTGAAATGGTCGTTCATCCCACAGGGCGAGCCGTCGGCCAAGCCGCACTACCTCGTGGTGAACGCCGACGAGTCCGAGCCCGGCACATGCAAGGACATGCCGCTGATGCTGGCGTCGCCGCACATGCTGGTGGAGGGCGTGATCATCGCGGCGCACGCCATCCGGGCGAGTCATGCGTTCATCTACGTGCGCGGTGAGGTCGCCTCAGTCATCCGGCGACTGCGCGGCGCAGTGGCCGAAGCCTATGAGGCCGGTCTGCTCGGCAGGAACATCTTCGGGTCCGGATTCAGTCTCGACCTCGTGGTCCACGCGGGAGCGGGCGCCTACATCTGCGGCGAAGAGACGGCGCTGCTGGACTCGCTCGAAGGACGCCGCGGCCAACCACGCCTGCGTCCTCCGTTCCCCGCCACCGCCGGCCTGTATGCGAGCCCCACCGTGGTCAACAACGTCGAGTCGATCGCCAGCGTCCCGTCGATCCTGCGCAACGGCGTCGACTGGTTCCGGTCTATGGGGACCGAGAAGTCACCCGGTTTCACCCTCTACTCGCTCTCCGGCCACGTCACGCGGCCCGGCCAGTACGAAGCGCCGCTCGGCGTCACCCTCCGCGAACTCCTCGACCGCGCCGGCGGGATCCGCGCCGGCCACGAGCTCAAGTTCTGGACACCGGGCGGTTCGTCGACGCCGATGTTCACCGCCGAGCACCTCGACGTGCCCCTCGACTACGAAGGCGTCGGCGCGGCGGGTTCGATGCTCGGTACCAAGGCCGTCCAGCTCTTCGACGAGACGACATGCGTGGTCCGCGCTGTGCTTCGGTGGACCGAGTTCTACAAACACGAGTCGTGCGGCAAATGCACGCCGTGCCGCGAAGGCACCTATTGGCTGGTCCAGATCCTGCAGCGCATCGAGAACGGTGACGCCACCGAAGCAGACCTCGACCTGCTGACCGACACCACCGACACCGTCGTCGGCAAGAGTTTCTGCGCGCTCGGCGACGGCAGCGGCAGCCCGATCACGTCGTCGCTGCAGTACTTCCGCGACGAGTACGTCGCTCATCTCGACGGCCGGGGATGCCCGTTCGATCCCGCGTTGTCGACCGTCTTCCACGAGGGGGTGCACTGATGCCCGAAGCCGCGGCCGACGATCAGGTCACCGTCGTCATCGACGGCACGGAGGTCTCCGTGCCCACCGGGACGCTGGTGATCCGAGCCGCCGAGATGATCGGCGTCGACATCCCCCGATTCTGCGATCACCCACTGCTCGCCCCGGTCGGCGCGTGCCGCCAGTGCCTCGTCGACGTCGAAGGTCTCCGCAAGCCGATGGCGTCGTGCACCACCGTGGTGAGCGACGGAATGATCGTCCGCACGCAGCATTCGTCGGAGACCGCGGCGAAAGCGCAGAGCGGCGTCATGGAACTCCTTCTCATCAATCATCCGCTCGACTGCCCGACGTGCGACAAAGGCGGCGAGTGTCCTCTGCAGAACCAGGCGATGTCAGCCGGCCGCTCCGAGTCGCGTTTCGCCGGTGTGAAGCGGACGTACACGAAGCCGGTCCCGCTGTCGTCGGAGATCCTCCTCGACCGGGAGCGCTGTGTGCTCTGCGCACGCTGCACCCGATTCGCAGACGAGATAGCGGGCGACCCGTTGATCGCCCTGTCCGACCGCGGAGCGTTGCAGCAGGTGAGCGCGTATCGGGAGCCTGGAGCGGACCCCGAGGCCACCACCGATGCGCCATTCGATTCGTACTTCTCGGGGAACACCGTGCAGATATGCCCGGTCGGCGCGCTCACCGGGGCGGCGTACCGCTTCCGTGCACGCCCGTTCGACCTGGTGTCGTCGCCCGGCGTGTGCGAGCACTGCGCGTCGGGCTGCGACCAGCGAACCGACCATCGGCGAGGGAAGGTGCTGCGCCGTCTCGCGGGCGACGATCCGGAGGTCAACGAGGAGTGGAACTGCGACAAGGGCCGGTGGGCATTCGCATACACCCGGGAGCCGGACCGCATCGTCTCACCACTCGTCCGAGGCGACGACGGAGTGTTGCGCCCGGCGTCGTGGCCGCACGCGCTGTACACCGCTGCCGCCGGTCTCGCGGCGTCGGGCTCGCGCTCGGGTGTGCTGCTCGGCGGACGGTGCACCGTCGAGGACGCGTATGCCTACGGAAAGTTCGCACGGGTGGTGCTCGGGACGTCGGACGTCGACTTCCGGGCGCGGGCCCATTCCGGGGAGGAGGCGCAGTTCCTCGCCGAGCACGTCGCGGGCACTGGGCTCGGAGTCACCTACGCCGATCTCGAGGCGGCACCGGTTGTGGTCCTCGCCGGTCTCGAGCCCGAGGAGGAGTCTCCGATCGTCTTCCTCCGGCTGCGCAAAGCCGTCCGCGCACGCGGTCAGCGGGTGCACACGATCGCGTCGTGGTGCAGTCCCGGCGCACAGAAGTTGTCGGCCACCCTGCACTCGTGCGTGCCCGGCCACGAGGCGGAGGTTCTCGGCTCGGATGAGATGCGCGGCCTCCTCACGACACCGGGTGCCGTACTGGTGGTCGGCGAACGACTCGCCACGAGCCCGGGAGCCCTGACCGCGGCAGCCGCTGCCGGGGCGCCGATCGCGTGGATCCCCCGCCGATCCGGCGAGCGCGGCGCGCTCGACGTCGGCGCCGCACCGGGCCTGCTGCCCGCCGGCCGACCGGTGCGATCCGAACGTGCCCGAGCCGACATCGCCGAGATCTGGGGCGTCGACGTACCCGCCGAGACCGGTCGTTCGACGTCGCAGATCCTCGACGCTCTGATCAGCGGAGACCTCGACGGCGTGGTGATCGGCGGTGTGGAACTCGACGATCTCCCCGACCCCGGACACGCCGCGCGTGCACTGCAGTCGGCCACGTTTGTCGTCAGCCTCGAACAGCGCGCCAGCGACGCCACTCGCCACGCTGACGTCGTGTTCCCCGTCGCGGCGGCACCCGAGAAGTCGGGCACCTACCTCGACTGGGAGGGCCGGCCACGACCGTTCGATACTGCTCTGCCCGTCGAGACCGGCAGTGTCCCCCTCTCGGATCACCGCGTGCTCCACGCACTCGCGGAGCAGATCGGCATCGACCTCGGATGCGACACCGCCGAGGGCATCCACGCCGAGTTCGCCCGCATCGGCGCGTGGCGAGGTGAACGTCACGCCTCCGCTCCGCCCGCACCTGTCGAAGGTCCGGTTGCGGGTCCTGGCGAGGCAGTCCTCGCATCGTGGCGGATGCTGCTCGACCTCGGTCGCATGCAGGACGGCGAACCGAATCTCGCCGGGACCGCGCACCGCGCCGTGGCCCGACTGTCGTCCGCCACTGCAGCGAGCATGGACGTCGTCGACGGCGACGACGTGCGGGTGTCGACATCGCGAGGGTCGATCACCTTGCCTCTCGTGATCACGGACATGCCGGACTGTGTGGTGTGGGTGCCGATGAACTCCGTCGACTCCCGCGTCCACGCGACGCTCGGCGCGACCCCGGGTGACGTCGTTGAGATCGGAGCACCACGATGACTGCGGCGAGCACCGTGTTCCCGACACTGCACAGTTTCGGACACGACACGTGGTGGCTGATCCTCGCGAAGTCGATCGGCATCTTCGTGTTCCTGGTGCTCACGGTGCTCGTCGGCATCCTCGCCGAACGCAAGATCATGGCGCGCATGCAACGCAGGCTCGGACCGAACCGAGTCGGGCCCGGCGGCCTGCTGCAGAGCCTCGCCGACGGTGTGAAGCTCGCACTCAAGGAGGGGCTCACTCCAGCCGGCGTCGACAAGGTGATCTACCTGCTGGCGCCGATCATCTCGGTGGTCCCCGCGATCACCGCTTTCGCCGTCATCCCGATGGGTCCCGAGGTGTCGGTCTTCGGCCACCGCACTCCCCTTCAGTTGACTGATCTGCCCGTCGGGGTGTTGTTCGTGCTGGCTGTCACCTCGATCGGCGTCTACGGGATCATCCTCGCCGGGTGGGCGTCGGGATCGACGTATCCGCTGCTCGGCGGCCTGCGCTCGACGGCACAGGTGATCTCCTACGAGATCGCGATGGGCCTGTCGTTCGCCGCGGTGTTCCTGCTGTCGTCGACGATGTCGACGTCGGAGATCGTCGGCGGGCAACAGCACCACTGGTACGTCCTGCTCGTCCTCCCGTCGTTCGTGATCTATCTGATCTCGATGGTCGGCGAGACGAACCGCGCGCCGTTCGACCTCCCCGAGGCCGAAGGCGAGCTCGTCGGCGGGTTCCACACCGAGTACAGCTCCCTCAAGTTCGCGATGTTCATGCTCGCCGAATACGTCAACATGGCCACCGTGTCCGCGCTGGCGACCACGCTGTTCCTCGGTGGATGGCAGGCGCCGTGGCCGCTGTCGATGTGGGACGGCGCGAACTCCGGATGGTTGCCGCTGGTCTGGTTCACGGTCAAGATGTGGATCTTCCTGTTCGGGTTCATCTGGCTGCGGACCGCACTTCCCCGCCTTCGGTACGACCAGTTCATGAACCTCGGCTGGAAGGTGTTGATCCCGATCGCCCTCGGCTGGGTGCTGGTGGTCGGCATCATCACTCAGGCCACCCGAGAAGCCTCGGAACTGACGTCGTCGTTGCTGCTCGCCGCCGCAGGCCTGCTCGTGACCGGGTTTCTCGTATACGCCATCGCTCGCCTGTCCCGAACCTCTGGCACCGCGTCCCGGTCCCCGAGCGCCCCGCCCCGATCGTCGAGCGGAGTCGAGACGTCCGAACCGTTCGACCCGATGGCCGGAGGCTTCCCCGTTCCACCGCTTCCGGGGCAGGTCGTCCTCTCGCCTGCCCTCGCCGCGGCCAGTCGCCCCGTCGAGTCGAAGGAGAGTGAGTGATGTCGGACGGTCTCAAGCCGATCGCAGGTTTCGGCGGAACGTTCTCGTCGATGTTCCGCAAGCCGGTCACCGAGCAGTATCCGGAGGAACGACGCCCGTCGCTGCCGCGTACTCATGGACGGCACCAACTCAACAGGTACGACGACGGGCTGGAGAAGTGCATCGGCTGCGAGCTGTGTGCCTGGGCGTGCCCGGCCGACGCGATCTTCGTCGAGGGCGCGGACAACACCGACGAGGAACGCTTCTCCCCCGGCGAGCGGTACGGCCGGGTCTATCAGATCAATTACCTGCGGTGCATCGGCTGCGGCCTCTGCGTCGAGGCCTGCCCGACGCGAGCGCTGACGATGACAGGCGACTACGAGATCGTCGGCACCAGTCGGGAGTCGATGATCTACGAGAAGGACCGACTTCTCGCACCGCTGGGTGATGACATGACGGCGCCTCCGCACCCGATGGCCGACGGCGCACGACCCGAGAACTACTACCGGGGCGACGTCGGACCGGACGGCATGCGATGAGTCTGGTGAGCGCGGCCGCGCCGCTGATGGAGACGTCCGGCGCCGAGGCCGTGACGTTCTGGGTGCTCGCCGTGATCGTCGTCATCGGCGCGCTCGGCGTGGTCCTGTCGCCGAAAGCCGTCTACTCCGCAGTATTTCTGGCGATGACGATGATCATCCTCGCCGTCTTCTACGTGATGCAGGGCGCGCTGTTCCTCGGTGTTGTGCAGGTGGTGGTCTACACCGGCGCGGTGATGATGCTGTTCCTGTTCGTGCTGATGCTCATCGGCGTCGACTCCGCCGACTCTCTGGTGGAGGCCGTCCGGGGCCAACGACTGGTGGCGATCGGCCTGTCGGCAGGATTCGGGATCCTGCTTGTGGCGGCGATCGGCACCGCCTCCATCGCTCCCTTCATCGGTGCGCCCGACGCGAGCCGCGGGACGTCGCCGGGTGGGGGCAACGAGAACATCCGAGCGCTCGCCGAACTGATCTTCGTGCGGTACCTGTGGGCGTTCGAGTTGACCGGCGCCCTTCTGATCACGGCGACACTCGGCGCGATGGTCCTCGCTCACCGGCGTCCGACAGCACCCGTCCGCGGACAACGCGAACAATCCATCGAGCGATTCAAGACCGGGCACCCGACTCCGCTGCCCGCACCCGGCGTCTACGCACGTCACAACGCCGTCGACATGCCCGGCCGGCAGGCTGACGGCAGCCCGTCGCTGCTCTCGGTCAATCGGAATCTCACTCCTCGGCTCCCGGAGTCGGGCCGCGCCGCCCCGCAGCTGAGTCCCCAGTCGTCGAGGAGTCCCCAGCCTTCGACGAGTCCCCGGCCTTCGAGCGGAGTCGAGAAGTGAACCCCGCCAACTACCTCTACCTGTCCGCGATCATCTTCGCGATCGGAGCGTCCGGTGTTCTGCTGCGTCGCAACGCGATCGTGGTGTTCATGTGTGTCGAGTTGATGTTGAACGCTGCGAACTTGGCGTTCGTGACGTTCGCACGGATGCACGGCAGCTTCGACGGACAGGTGATCGCGTTCTTCACGATGGTGGTCGCCGCCGCCGAAGTGGTGATCGGACTGGCGATCATCATGACGATCTTCCGCACACGACGGTCCGCGAACGTCGACGACGCCAACCTGTTGAGGCGGTGACCCCGTGACGCAACTCTGGATCATCCCCGCACTGCCCGCCCTCGGCGCAGCGCTCCTCCTCGTGCTTCCCCCGGTCCTTGATCGAAGCGCACCGGCGGGCCGAAAGGCTGCCGACACCTGGGGTCCTCTTCTCTCGACGGCACTCGCCGCCGGATCGGCGGTTGCCGCGATCGTCGCGTGGATCTCCATGATCGGCCGCGACGTCGGCGACCGCACCGTCTCCAACGACCTGTACTCATGGGTGCCGGCGGGGAGTCTTCGAGTCGACTTCGGCCTGCAACTCGATCAGTTGTCGATGTGCTTCGTCCTGTTGATCACCGTGGTCGGGACGTTGATCCACATGTACTCGCTCGGCTACATGGCCGACGATCCGGACCGTCGGCGGTTCTTCGCGTATCTGAACCTGTTCGTCGCGGCGATGCTCGTGCTCGTCCTCGCGAACAACTATCTCGGCCTGTACCTCGGCTGGGAGGGGGTGGGCGTCGCGTCGTACCTGCTCATCGGCTTCTGGCAGCACAAGCCGTCGGCGGCGACGGCCGCGAAGAAGGCGTTCGTGATGAACCGTGTCGGCGACATGGGGCTGGCGATCGCGATGATGATCATGTTCTCGACCTTCGGGTCCGTCGACTTCGACACCGTGTTCGCGGGCGCCTCGGGGGCGAGCGACGCCGCGGTGACCGGCATCGGATTCATGCTGTTGCTCGCAGCCTGCGGCAAGTCGGCGCAGGTGCCGCTGCAGGCGTGGCTCGGCGACGCGATGGAAGGCCCGACCCCGGTGTCGGCGCTGATCCACGCCGCGACCATGGTCACCGCAGGCGTCTACCTGATCACCCGGTCGGGTCCGGTCTTCGACCTCGCGCCGAACGCGCAGACCGCGGTCACCGTGGTCGGCGCCGTGACGCTGCTGTTCGGCGCGATCATCGGCTGCGCGAAGGACGACATCAAGAAGGCGCTTGCGGCGTCGACGATGAGCCAGATCGGCTACATGATCCTCGCGGCGGGTCTCGGTCCAGCCGGCTACGCCGCCGCGATTCTGCACCTGATCACACACGGCTTCTTCAAAGCCGGTCTGTTCCTCGGCGCGGGCTCGGTGATGCACGCGATGAACGACGAGACGGACATGCGCCGCTTCGGCGGGCTCCGGACGGCGATGCCGATCACGTTCGCCACCTTCGGCCTCGGATACCTCGCCATCATCGGCGTGCCGCCGTTCTCCGGCTTCTTCTCGAAAGACGGCATCATCGAAGCCGCGCTCGCCGAGGGAGGAGTCCGCGGATGGATGCTCGGCGGTGCGACGATTCTCGGCGCCGCGATCACCGCGTTCTACATGACCCGGGTGATGGTGTTGACGTTCTTCGGTCCGCCGAGGTGGCGGGACGACGCACACCCGCACGAGTCGTCCACATCGATGACCGGCCCGATGATCGTGCTCGCGATCGGTTCGGTCGGCGCGGGTGCGCTCCTCGCGATCGGAGGGTCGCTGACGGACTGGCTCACACCTGTCGTCGGTGAGGCGCCCGAGCACCACGGTTCCGTCCCGGCGTGGGCTGTCACGACCATCGTCCTCGTATGTGTCGTCGCAGGCGCCGCCGTCGCATGGGCCAAGTACGGACGACAACCGGTTCCCACGACACCGCCCGACGACGTGTCGATGCTGACTGTCGCGGCGCGCGCCGACCTGTTCGGCGACACCTTCAACGAGAAGGTGTTCGCGGGTCCGGGGGCACTCGCGACGGCCGGCCTGGTGACGGTGGACGAGCGTGGACTCAGCGCGGTTCCGACAGGCATCGGCGCGGCCGTCACCGGCACGTCGACCGTCGCCCGACGTGCTCAGAACGGCTTCGTCCGCTCGTACGCTCTGTCGATTCTCGCCGGAACCGTGGTGATCGCCGCGCTGACGATGGTGGTGAACGTCCTATGACGATGCCCTGGCTCACCGTGTTGTGGCTGCTCCCCGCAGTCGCATCCGCCGTGGTGATGTTCCTGCCCGCGGCCCGCGCCCACAACGCGAAGGTGATCGGCGTCGGCGCAGCCCTGCTGGTGCTGGTGTGGTCGGTGATCGTCGCGGCCCGTTTCGAACCCGGCGGCGGGCGTTTCCAGATGACCGAGGATCTGAGCTGGATCCCGCAGTTCGGAGCCCGCTACTCGCTCGGGTTGGACGGCGTCGGACTCGCCTTGATCCTCCTCACCGCTGTCCTCACTCCCCTCCTGTTGCTGGCAGGGTGGCGGGACGCAGACTCCACCGCGGCTCCGTCGGCCATAACCGAGAACGGGCAGGGCAAGAGCGTCCACATCTACGTCGCCCTGCTGCTCGCGGTCGAGGCGATGGTGCTGATGAGCTTCGTCGCGACCGATGTGCTGTTGTTCTACATCTTCTTCGAGGCGATGTTGATTCCGATGTACTTCCTGATCGGCGGCTTCGGGACGGCCGGTCCCGGAGTGCGTGCCGAACGGTCGCGGGCGGCCGTGCAGTTCCTGCTGTACAACCTGTTCGGCGGACTCGTCATGCTCGCCGCGGTGATCGGACTGTACGTCGTCGCCGGCCGGTTCAGCTTCGAGTCGATCTCCACCGCCGTGGCGGACGGCGCCCTTGAGATGTCGCCGACCACACAGAACCTCCTGTTCGCGGGCTTCGTATTCGCATTCGCCGTGAAGGCCCCGCTCTGGCCGCTGCACACTTGGCTGCCCGACGCCGCCGTCTCCACCACTCCGGCCGCCGCCGTGATGATGATGGCGGTGATGGACAAGGTGGGCACGTTCGCGATGCTGAGGTTCTGCATCGGCCTGTTCCCCGACGCCTCGGAGACCTTCGCCCCGGTGTTGTGCACTCTCGCGGTCGTCAGCATCGTCTACGGCGCAGTGATGGCGATCGGCCAGACCGACGTGATGCGGCTCATCGCCTACACGTCGATCTCGCACTTCGGTTTCATCGTGCTCGGCGTTTTTGCGCTCACCGATCAGGGCCACGTCGGCTCCACTCTCTACATGGTCAATCACGGCATCTCGACGGCTGCCCTGTTCCTCATCGCGGGGTTCCTCGTCTCGCGTCGCGGCAGTTCGTTGATCAGCGACTACGGCGGTGTGCAACGCCTTGCACCGGTGTTGTCGGGGACATTTCTGATCGCAGGCCTCGCCACCCTGTCTCTTCCCGGGCTGGGACCGTTCATCAGCGAGTTCCTCGTCCTGATCGGAACGTTCGTGCGGTATCCCGCGGCAGCCGTGATCGCTTCGCTCGCGTTGGTCCTGTCGGCCGTCTACATCCTCTGGACATATCAGCGAATGATGGGCGGCCCTGCGCCGGACGGTGCGGACGAGCGCATCACCGATCTCGGGGTGCGGGAGAAGGTCGTCGTCGCACCGTTGATCGTCCTGTTGTTCGTCCTCGGGTTCTTCCCCCGGATCATCCTGGACTTCGTCGATCCGGCCGCACCGGCGACGACCTCGACCACTGCCAACGACGGAGCAGACCGATGACCGACGGACTCGTGCTTCCCTCGATCGACTACTACCGGCTCTCGCCGATGCTGATCGTGTTCGGTGTCGCCGTGGTCAGCGTCCTCGTGGAGGCCTTCGCGCGAAGCGAGGCGCGGTACCGCATTCAGCTCGGATTGTCCTGTGCGGGCATTGTCGCCGCGATGGTCGCGCTGGGATTCGTCGCACACACCGCCACAACGGACTCGCCACAGCAACGGACCCTCATGTCCGGCGCAGTCCTGATCGACGGCCCTGGGCTGTTCGTTCAGGCAGTCGTCCTCGTCGTCGCACTGGGAGCCGTCGCATTCATGGGAGAACGGCGGCTCGACAGGGTGTGGGCGCCCGCCGAGGTCCGGACCGCGGCAGGCAAACCGGTGGCGGTGGGATACGTCTCGACTCCACTCGACGAACGGAGGACACGCTCCGACGACGCGGGTTCGGATGCCGATGCCGAACTGACAGCTGACGCATTCACGCCGTCCGGAGCCACCGTGCCCGGTTCGACGGACGAACTCGCCGCAGGACGCGCCGGGTTCCTGACGACCGAGGTGTATCCCCTCACGCTGTTCGCGGTGGGCGGCATGATGCTGTTCGGCTCGTGCGGCGATCTGCTGACGATGTTCATCGCACTCGAGGTGCTGTCACTGCCCCTGTACGTGCTGTGCGGTCTGGCTCGACGTCGCCGATTGCTGTCTCAAGAGGCGTCGCTCAAGTACTTCCTGCTCGGCGCGTTCGCGTCGGCGATCTTCTTGTTCGGGACCGCCTTCGCCTACGGTGCGAGCGCCTCGCTGTCGCTGCGGGACGTCGGGCAGTCGTTGCAGACTGCGGACGATCGCACCTTCGGTGTGATCGCGCTGGTCTTGATCGCCGTCGGCCTGCTGTTCAAAGTCGGCGCCGTTCCCTTCGGGTCGTGGGTCCCGGACGTCTACCAGGGCGCTCCCTCTCCGGTCACATCGTTGATGGCATCCGCGACGAAGGCGGCCGCTTTCGGCGCGCTGCTCCGAGTGCTGCACGTCGGATTCCCCGACCTGGCCGACATCGCGCGCCCCGCGCTGTGGACGATAACGATCGCCACAATGGTGATCGCGACCTTCATGGCCGTCACCCAGCGGGACTGCAAACGCATGCTTGCGTACTCGTCGGTGAGTCACGTCGGCTTCGCCCTCATCGGGGCGATCACCCTCTCGCGGGACGCCCTCGCGGGCACTCTGTTCTACATCGCCGTGTACGCAGTGTCCGCGTTCGGCGCATTCGCGCTGATCAGCGTGGTGCGCGATGCGACCGGCCGAGAGGAGTCCGACCTCCGCGCGTGGGCCGGACTGGGTCGCGAGCATCCGCTCGTGGGCACGATGATGTCGATCCTCCTGCTCTCCTTCGCGGGCATCCCGCTCACCGGCGGGTTCATCGGCAAGTTCGCAGTGTTCTCGGCCGCAGGCCAGGAGGGCGCGTGGCCGTTGGTGATCGTCGGAGTGGTGTGCAGCGCGATCGCCGCCTACTTCTACGTGCGGGTGATCGTTGCGATGTTCTTCTCCGATCCTCCAGAAGGCGGACCCACGGTCGCACAACCGAGCCTGCTGACCACGATCCCGATCGCGATCAGCGTCGGCCTCACGATCGCTCTCGGCATCGTGCCCGCCTGGCTGCTCGACGTCTCCCACGACGTGGCGACGTTCCTCGGATAGATGACTTGGGGATCGCGGAACTCGCGACCTGGCAGGAGAGTAGCGCCGGGGTGCGTTTCGTACACCACACCCGCGTGACTTTTGCGGCCCAACGTTCCGCGTCTACTCCGCTCGGTCCGGCCGTCGCAGCACCCGCAGGCGCCGCCGCAACAGAACGTCCGCCCCGGCTACGAGCTGTAGTCGCCACAGCAGTGGGGACCTCCCCCCGGCGTCTAGTGTCAGCCTGCTCACCGCAGTTTTCTGCGGTACACGAGCATGGCGACGGCGTACGCCGCGACGAGAAGCGCGAAGCACCAGCCCAGTGCGATCCAGATCCCGCCACCGACCGGCTGCTCCGCAAAGAGGTTTCGGATCGCGTCGACGATCGCGGTGACCGGCTGGTTCTCCGCGAAGGCCCGCACTGGACCGGGCATGCCGGCTGTCGGGACGAATGCCGAACTGACAAACGGCAACAGGATCAGCGGATAGGAGAACGCAGTCGCCCCGTCCGGCGAACTCGCGGTCAGCCCCGGGATCACCGCAAGCCATGTCATCGCGAGCGTGAACAGGCAGAGGATGCCCACGACAGCCAACCACGCGCCCGGCCCGGCGCTCGTGCGAAACCCCATCACGGCGGCCACGATCAGCACGATGAGCACCGATACCGCGTTCGCCACCATCGATGTGAAGACGTGCGCCCACAAAACACTCGTCCGACTGATCGGCATGGACACCAGCCGTTCGACGATCCCGCCCTGCATGTCCTGGTACAGGCGGAACGCGGTGTAGGCGACTCCCGACGCGATGGTGATCAGCAGGATCCCCGGCAGCAGATAGTCGACGTAACGCTGAGCTCCGGTGTCGATCGCCCCTCCGAAGACGTAGACGAACAGCAGCATGAACGCGATCGGCATGACCGTCGTCGTGATCACCGTGTCGACACTCCGTGTGATGTGTCGCAACGACCGACCGAGAAGGGTCAGAGTGTCGGAGACGGCTGTCGAGCCGAGAGCCTGAGTGGTCATGCCGACCTCCCGAGGTCGTCGTCGCTGACAACGGCGAGGAACACGTCCTCCAGTGTCGGCTGCTTCTCGATGTACTCGACCTCGACGGGCGGCAGGAGCCGTTTGAGGTCGGCGAGTGTGCCGTCGACGATGATCCGTCCCTCGTGGAGGATCGCGATCCGGTCTGCGAGGTGCTCGGCCTCGTCCAGGTACTGCGTAGTCAGGAGGACTGTCGTGCCGCTGTCGGCGAGTCCCCGAACCGCGTTCCACACGTCGATGCGGGCCTGCGGATCCAGCCCGGTCGTCGGCTCGTCGAGGAACACGATCGGCGGGTCGCCGATCAAACTCATCGCTATGTCGAGACGTCTCCTCATCCCGCCGGAGTACGTGCCGACTCGACGCGCGCCGGCGTCAGTCAGGCCGAACTGAGCGAGCAGGCGGTCGGCGACCTCTCCCGGATCCGCCTGATGGCGCAGTCGCGCGATGAGCACGAGGTTCTCGCGGCCCGTCAGAATCTCGTCGACGGCGGCGAACTGCCCGGTGAGGCTGATCGCCTGACGGACACTCCGCGCCTGCTGTCCGAGGTCGTGCCCGTTGACAGTCGCAGTCCCGGCATCGGCCGACAGGACGGTGGCGAGGATCTTGACGAGGGTGGTCTTTCCGGCACCGTTGGATCCGAGCAGCGCGAACACCGAGCCTCGGGCGACGTCCAGGTCGACGCCGTTGAGAACAACATGGTCACCATACTTCTTGGTCAACCCACGCACGCTGATCGCGTTGTCGGCGCCGGTCATCGTGGTGTCCCCTCGTCGCCGACGGCCTTGCTGATCGTGTCGTTGAGGCGGTCGCGCTCGCGGCCGATCCACTGACCTTCGGGGTAGTTGCGCTGGAAGTCTTCGGCGAAGTCGACGGGATTGTCCCCGACGATGCCGCGGACGTCTACGCCGTCGGCCACGCTCTGCTCGAACAGGTCGGTGAGGTCTTCGAGCATCGACGTCAGGTTGTCGCTTTCACCGGGCCCGAAGTACATCAGGTAGCGAGCGAGTGCTTCAACGGTCTCGCGGTGCGGTGTCGGCAGAGCCGCGACTCGCGCCTGATACGCGCGGTAGCGCTTCTTGTCGCCGACGATCTTGTTGATGATGGACATGTCAGTTGACTCCTCGGTGCAGGTGTTCGATTCGGTCGGACAGGAAGGTCCAGGTGCGCCAGAACTCGTCGAGTTCCGCTCGCCCGGCGTCGTTGAGCGAGTAGACCTTTCGCGGCGGCCCCTTCTCCGACGGGACCTTCTCCACGTCGACGATGCCGCGCTTCTCGATGCGCACCAGCAACGCGTAGACGGTGCCCTCCGCGATGTCTGCGAAACCCTCGTCGCGCAGACGCGCGGTGATCTCGTACCCGTACGCCGGCGCGACCGCCAGCACCGCGAGAACGATTCCTTCGAGCGTGCCCTTGAGCATCTCCGTGATCTGCTTTCCCACAACCCCTCCCACTACTAAGTGATATTTACTACCAGTACATAGTAACGCTGATAGTGGAAGCGCAAGAGAGGCCCCGCACGGTCGTTTCCGATCGTGAGGGACCCGGGGATCAGGAGGTCAGGACGATACGTCCAGGCTGGCTGCGATGTTTGTGATCTCGCGCGCGAGGCGATGGTCGAGATCGGTGATCTCGTCACCGGCATCGTGCGTTATCAGCGTGAGCGCCACCGATCCGTACCGGAAGTCGATGTCCGGGTGATGATTCGCCGCCTCCGCGGCCGCGACGACACGAGTCACGAACTCGAGACCACGGACCATCGTTCCGGTGCGGAAGCGGGCGACGAGCCCGTCTGGGGTCGCCGTCCAACCTGCTGTCGTCAAATCTTCGTCGCCCATCACTCCACGATGACACGATGGAGAGCGTCTCGAAAGGCCTCCCATGACGATGCTGCACGCAGATGGAATCGATCTCGCCGCGGACCGACGTGGCTCCGCCGATGCGCCGGCGGTCCTGCTGATCGCAGGCGGCGGCCAGTCGATGGACTGGTGGACACCGGAGTTCTGCGATGCCCTTAGCGCCGGGCGACTCCAGGTGATCCGCTACGACCACCGCGACACCGGACGATCGGCGCAGTCGCCGCCCGGCCGACCCGACTACACGGGCGACGATCTGGTGACAGACGCTCTGCGGGTGCTCAACGCCTTCGACATCGAGCGCGCTCACCTCGTCGGCATGTCGATGGGCGGCGGAATCGCGCAAGCTCTCGCCGTCGGCCATCCCGATCGTGTCGCGTCGGTGACTCTCATCGAGTCGAGTCCGGCCGGAGGCGACCACGGATCGCTACCGGGGCCGACGCCAGCGGTCGCCGCCACCTGGACCGAACCCCCTCCCGCGATCGACTGGGCCGATCTGGACTCGGTGATCGACTATCGCGTCGACGTCGAACGACCCTACGCCTGCCCAGAACGTTTCGACGAAGCGCGCGTCCGGCACATCGCATCTCTCGAGGTGCGCCGCACCGCGAATATGGAGTCGTCGATGTCCAATCACTTCGTTGCGGCGCCATCCGGCGGCGTCGACCCCGCCATGATCGCCGCACCGACGCTCGTCGTTCACAGCGTGGACGATCCGATGTTCCCCGTCGAGCACGGTAAAGCGCTCGCTGCGATGATCCCCGGATCCCGGCTTCTACGTTTGACGGGAGTGGGGCACGAAGTTCCGCCGCCGCACACGTGGGACGTCGTGCTTCCCGCGGTCAGACGCCTCGTGTCCGAGTCGTCATGACGCGATCGTGAAACCAGTGCCGCACGTCGGAGCAGTCGCTACGGAGCCGTCGGCGGGATCTCGATCCCGGTTCGAGTCAATGCACCACCCTCGAACGTGAAGCCACCGCCAGGACTACTGCAGGTGATCCCGTTCGCCAGCGCCGTGCACGCATTGTCTCCGATGGCGATCCGACTCCCCACGGGAAGAGTCCGAGCCCCAGGTGGCCCACCTTCTTGAATCGTCGCTTCTGTTCCCTCTGCGGTGAGCCGGATCGAGTTCGGTGCTCCGACGAAGACATCGTTCTTCACGTCCGGCGTCCCCGCCGGGAAGGTGACCGAACAATAGACGGCAGGATCCATCCCATTCATCGCCGGTGCGGCCGCACATCCCCGACCCGTGGCGTACGTCCACCGGTAGTAGCCCGGCGAACCGGCAGTTGCGAACTCGGCCGGGTCTGCGTCGACGATTCGAGGTTGCGTTTGCGTGCTCGTCACCGTCCGCGTCGAGCCGGTCGTCGTGGTGCCGGCGGCGTCCGAGGCACTCGCTTCGTCGGACGCACCACCGTCGGCGCACCCCGCGAGCACTCCCATCAGGCCGATTGCAGTCACAGCCGTAGCAGTGCGATTCATCCTGAACTCCCCCTATGTCGATTTCCGTGATGGTATCCCCCACCCCCGACAAATCTGTCGAGCGGCCGGTGCGGCCGAGCGATTCGTCACGCCGGCGACACTCTGGACGCCACCCCAGCGCAGCAATCGCAGGGCGAGCCGAATCGGATGGATGATGTACGGGTCCTGATGCACGGCGCCGACAATCCCCGTCCGCCCGTGAAGCGACAGCTTCGGGCTAATCGGTCCGGTCTCAGCGACGGAAGACGTAGGTGTCGTTGATGAATCCACTCGCCCGACCGGAGAACGCCACCCCCGACGCCGACCGTCCACCGAGAAGTCGATGCAGAAGTGTTCCGGGTTCGGCGGTGACGGTTCCGGCGCCCACCGCGGGCGCCCCGATTCGCATGTTCGAGTTGGTCGTCACGACGAATCGCCCGGCGGCGTCCTTGGTCCACAGTTGGTAGACCACGCCCGGGTTCGGGACTTCCACTCCGGCCGGGAGCAGAAGCGGCGTGGTCCGTGCCCGCGCCGACGACGGAGCGAGTGAACCGCCCGCCGACGCGGTCATTATGCGCGGGACCGCACTGTTCGAGCCGCGGTCGAGGGAGATCTCGGCGATCTCGGTCCGATAGCCCGCCCTCGACTTCGTCTCCGACAGCAACCGGTTCGTGTCGAGTTGCGACAGCATGAAGACGTTCTCGGTGACCAGATCCGGCAGTTGGCGAGACTCCACCCGCCGCGGCGGCACCACCGACAATGCGGCCTCGGACAGTTTGAACGAATGAATGACCTGCCCGTTCACTGTCGCGCCCGCACACGTCGACGTCTCGACAAGGAGGGTAGCGGCGTCCGCCAGCCGGAAGCCCGCGGGCAGGAGAGCTTGTGCTCGCCGCTTCTGCGACGGCGTCAGACTGATAGTCACACCGAGGTTCTCGCAGTCGTGCGAGACGACGGTCGAGACGAGGCGCGGGATGGATGCCGCCTCGGCACTGCCTGTCGGAGCCACGGCGGCGAGCGCAGCCACTGCCGCAGCACAGGCGATTGAACGTCTGAACACAGAACCCCCGGATTGCAAACAGCGAGCATCGATCACGTATGCGCAGAACGCTACGTCACATCTGCCCGCCCAGGTCCGATCATCACGACTGATGACACAGATTCGCCCCGTCGCTCACGACGCCACGCCGGGACGTACGGCCACACGCGTGATCCCAGGCCTACTCCTCCCGAGCCCCGATGAGGGCTTCGGAGATCACGTCGGTCGCGTGACGGAGAGCAGGGACCGCACGCTTCAGCAGGTCCGCATCCATGCGGGATTCCGGGCCGGAGATGCCGATGGCCATCGGCGTCGGCGCGCCAGGCACAGCCATCGCGATGCACCGAACGCCGATCTCCTGCTCCTGCTCGTCGACGGCGAACCCGTCGGCGCGCACCTTCTCCACGTTGGCGAAGACAGACGACAACGTGGTCACACTGTTCTCGGTGGCGGCAGGAAGGCCGGCTTGCGTCACGAGCTTGAGGATCCGCGCGTCGTCGAGCTCGGCGAGAACGGCTTTGCCGACACCCGAGTTGTGCAAGTTCACGCGACGCCCGATCTCGTTGTTCGTACGCATGCTGTGCAGCGACGCGACCTGGCCGGTGTAGATCACCATGTCGCCGTCGAGAACGGCGAGGCTGGCTGTCTCCGAGAGTTCGTCGACGAGCGATTGAAGGACAGGGCCCGCCACGGCGCCCAACTGCCGGTTCGCAACCTCCCCCAACCGAATGAGTCTCGGCCCGAGCGAGTAGCGGCGATTGGGAAGCTGCCTCACGTAACCGATGCCGACCAGCGTTCGGAGCAGTCGGTGGATGGTGGGAGGTGGAAGCGGCGACTCGGACGACAGCTCCGTCAACGAGCACTCCCCGCCCGCGCGACCGATCAGTTCCATGAGTTCAAATGCGCGCTCCACTGATTGAACGCCACCCGACCTGCCATCCGCCATGCGGTTCATTCAACACGCTCACGATTCGTTCCGCAATGCGGAATCTGCGATCCGCAAGAAGACCGGCGAATCCTTGTGCATTCAACCCCGTTCACAGTAAACTCCACATCGTGGAATTGTGATTCCGATTCCGTACGAGCCAACCGGGAGGCCACCATCGTGACACGACATCTCGACGACGCCCTGCTCGACGACGTCGACCGCCGTCTCACATCAGCGGACGCCGCACTGAAAGCGCAGTACCCCGGCGACGACGGACGTCGCCAGCCGATCCACACCGTCTACCTGCCCGGCGACCGCTACACGGCGACCATGCCGCAGGAGTGGGGCGCGGCAGCACTGGACGCCGCCCACAACGCGGGCGGCCTCGACGCCGTCGCCGCGATGATCGGCAGCACGGACACCGCCGACACTCTCGCCGAACTCGTCGCCCGCAAGCTGACGACCGAGCCCATCGAAGACCTCCGCATCGACTTCGAGGACGGGTACGGCAACCGCGGCGACACGACCGAGGACGCCGACGTCGCCGCGGCCGTCAGTCGCCTCCGGACGGCACTGGACGCCGGGACGTCGACGCCGTTCGTCGGCACTCGGTTCAAATGCTTCGAGGCTCCGACACGTCGACGCGGCCTCCGAACCCTCGATCTGTTCATCGGCGGTCTGATGGAGACCGGCGGCCTGCCCGACGGACTGACCCTCACCCTCCCCAAGGTGACGTCGGTCGACCAGGTGGAGGCGATGGTGTTCGTCGCCGAGACCCTGGAGTCCGAGCACAACCTCCCCGACCACCGCATCCGCTTCGAGGTGCAGGTCGAGACGCCGCAGGCCATCCTCGGCGCCGACGGCTCCGCACCCGTGGCCCGAATGATCCACGCAGGCGACGGACGCGTCAGCTCGCTCCACTACGGCACCTACGACTACTCCGCATCGCTCGGCATCGCCGCCGCGTACCAGTCGATGGAACACCCCGCGGCCGACCACGCGAAGAACGTCATGCAGCTCGCTGTCGCGGGCACCGGCGTCCACCTGTCCGACGGCTCGACCAACATCCTGCCGATCGGCGACGCCGACACCGTGGCCCACGCCTGGAAGCTGCACGCACGACTGGTGCGCCGCCACCTCGAACGCGGCATCTACCAGGGCTGGGACCTGCACCCCGCCCAGCTCGTGACCCGTTTCCTGGCCACGTACGCGTTCTACCGCGACGGTTTCGGCCCGGCGGCGACACGTCTGCGCAACTACATGCACAAACTCGACTCGACGATCCTCGACGAACCCGCCACGGCACGCGCCCTCGCCGCCGTCATCGACCGCGGCGTCACCTGCGGTGCGGTGACGGTCGACGAAGCCGAGTCGGCGACAGACCTTCCGATGTCCACCGTCCGCGACACCGCCCTTGGCCGCGCGACCACCACCACCAGGAGAGACCAGTGACCTCAGCGTCGTATTACACCCCTCGCGGCGGACTGCCGCCGCAGACAGACCTGCTCACCGACCGCGCGATCGTCACCGAGGCGTACACCGTGATTCCCCGCGGCGTCCTCTCCGACATCGTGACCTCGGTGTTCCCCGAGTGGACCGACACCCGGGCGTGGATCATCAATCGCCCTGTCGCCGGTGGCGCGACCACGTTCTTCCAGGCCATCGTCGAGGTGGCGCCCGGCGGCGGAGCTGAGCGTCCGGAGCCGCAGGCAGAGGTCGAGGGGTTCGTGTTCGTGACCTCCGGCGCCCTCACCGTCGCCGCCGCAGGCCAGACTGAGACCCTCACCGAGGGCGGTTTCGCCTACCTCCCCGCCGGCACCATCTGGTCCTCGCGCAACGACGGCGACGCCCCCGCGACGTTCGTCTGGATCCGGAAGCGCTACGAGCCCGCCGAGGGCCACATCCCGTCCGTCAAGTTCGGCAACGAGCAGGACATCGAACCGTCCGCGATGCCCGGCACCGACGGCAAGTGGCGCACCACTCGCATGCTCGACCCGCAGGATCTCGCCTACGACATGCACGTCAACGTCGTCACGTTCGAGCCCGGTGCATCGATCCCGTTCGCCGAGACCCATGTGATGGAGCACGGACTGCTCATGCTCGAGGGCAAGGCCGTCTATCACCTCAACGGCGACTGGGTGGAGGTCCAGGAGGGCGACTACCTGTCGCTGCGCGCCTTCTGCCCGCAGGCCTGCTACGCCGGCGGACCGTCGAACTTCCGATACCTCCTCTACAAGGACGTCAACCGCCAGATCACGCTCTGACGTCCCCACAGACACTGCCCGGCACGCGACAGCGTGCCGGGCAGTTTCCATTTCTCGACTGCGCTCGAAAAGCCGAAGAGCCGAAAACGCGAAGAGCGGACGAGCCGACGAGCGAAGAACCGAAGGAGCCGGAGGTCACGACACGACGAAGCCGGGCACCTGGGAGGTGGCGCCCGGCTTCGGCGTGGTCATACTGGTCGTCAGATCGTGAACGGCCAGCCGATGACCTTCTTCTCGCGCGGTTGCGCGTATGTCCGTACCTTAGACGTCGAAAGTCCCATGCGGACAAGGCCTTCCGCGATTGTGACGGCCGACCGGACGCCGTCGACGATCGGCACCCCCGTGGCCTCACGCACGCGTTCTTCGAGTTCTGCCATCCCGCCGCACCCGAGGCAGATCACCTCGGCGTGATCGGATTCGACGGCTTCGCGCGACTGCGCGACGATCGCCTCGACGGCCCGGTCCGGATCGGACTCGAGTTCGAGGACACCGAGCCCGGACGCGCGGACTGATGCGCAGCGAGCGTCGAGCCCGGCGAGCTTGAGCCGATCCTCGATGAGCGGAACGGTGCGATCGAGCGTTGTGACGACCGAGTACTTGTGCCCCAGGTACATCGCGGTCGACGCGGCCGCCTCGGTGATGTCGACGACGGGCACGTCGAGCAACTCCTGCAGACCCTCACGACCGTGCTCGCCGTATCCGGCCTGGATGACGGCGTCGAACGGCTCCGGGTACGAGGTGATCGCATCCATCACAGCGATCGCCGCGAGGTAGCTCTCGAAGTTGCCTTCACACGAGTCGGCGCCGAAGCGCGGTGTGATGCCGACGATCTCAGTTCCAGGCGAGGCGACGGCTCGCGCCGACTCGGCGATGGCGTCGGTCATCGACTGCGTCGTGTTGACGTTGGCTACCAGAATCCTCATCAAGTCTCCTTCGGTGACGGTTGGTCTAGTGCGCGCTCGCGACGGCGATCTCTTCGCCGGAGACGTCGCGGAACGGCCCCTGGCGATCGGCGACCACCAGGTAGACCACCGCGCCGAGGCCGGCTCCGATGAACCAGGAGAAGTCCGCGACCACCTTGAACGCCGGGACGAACGCCAGAAGCAGCGCCACGATCGCGGTCACCACGAACGCGAGCACGGCACGCGGATTGACACCCTTGGAGTAGTGGTAGTCACCGTTCTCGTCCATCGAGAAGAGATCCAGAACGTTGATCTTGCCCCTGCGGACGAGCCAGTAGTCGGCCATCACGATTCCGAACAACGGGCCGAGCAGCGCGCCGAGGCCGCCGAGGAAGTAGTCGATCACTGCGGGCGAGTCGTACAGGTTCCAGGGCAGGATCACCAGGCCGATCACGGCCGACACGACGCCCGCACGGCGGAAGTTCAGGACCTTCGGGAACAGATTCGACAGCGCATAGATCGGCGCGACGAAGTTGGCCATCAGATTCACGGCGACTGTCAGAATCAGCAATGCGAGGCAGGCCAGGACCAGCAGGAATGTGTTCGGGACGGTCTCGACGATGTCCGAGACGGACGTTATGACCTTGCCGTCGATCTTGAACTGTCCACCGGCGAGGACCACCACGATGCCGCCGAACAGCAACATGTTCAGCGGGATGCCGACGAAGTTGCCACGAACGATGGAGCCCTTCGACTTCGCACTACGAGTGAAGTCGCAGAAGTTGAGGACGAACGTGCCGTAGATCGCGACCCACAGGCTCGCAGCGCCGATGATCTTGGCCCACATCGCGCCACCGGTCTTGGCGTCGGGAGCGGTCCACGCGATCGACCAGTCGGCCTTGTTCAGCATCCATGCCGCGAGCGCGACCATGGTGATCAGGATGACCGGACCGGCGAAGGCCTCGTACTTGCGGATCATCTCCATGCCGTAGCTGACGATGAAGACCTGGATGATCCACAGGCCGACGAAGGAGATCCAGCCGAGAGTGGAGAGGCCGAGGAAGTCGTTGGTGTCGAGCGTGCCGGCCGACGGCGCGAGCGCCACGATCATGACTCGCAGCACGACCGATGCGAGGTACGTCTGCACACCGAACCATGCGATGGCGACGATGCCACGGATGAGCGCGGGGACCTGCGCTCCCCGGATGCCGAACGAGATGCGGCTCATCACCGGGAACGGGACGCCGGTCTTCTCGCCCATGAAGCCCGAGAGGTTGAGCAGCAGGAAGAGGAAGGCTCCGCCGAGGCCGAGTGCCAGCAGGATCTGCCAGCCGCCGAGGCCGCCCGCCGCGAACAGACCCAGCGCGAACCCGTAGTTGCCGAGGCTGTGAACGTCGTTGGCCCACAGGGTGAAGATGCTGTACGCGTTCCAGCGTCGCCCTTCGCGTTTGGTCGGGGCCAGGTCGGCGTTGTACAGCTCCGGACTCGGTACGAATCCGGAGTCCTTGACGGTCGACACGACGTCCACCGGCTCGGTCATCTCTGTGCTCATGGGAAGAACTTTCACGTTCGGGGCGGCAGCTGGGGAGCCGACCGCTGTATTCCACTCTGCGGAAAGAGTATTCCACAGGTTCGATAAGTAACGCGTACCTTAGGCCAAACTGTCAAGCCCCGGGCCGCCTTGACCCGTGTCTCCCGTCACATCTACCATTTCCGTTGAGTAGACTTCTAGTTCCACGATGAGGAACTTTCATCTCGCTAAGGAGACCCGTCCATGACCGACGACGCTGCCGATTCGACACAGGCACCGCAGGCCCGATTCGATCTTGTCGTCCGGGGCGAGAAGACCCTGACCACGGCGGGCATCGTTGCACGCGAGATCGGAATCTCCGGCGGTCGTGTCGTCGCAATCGAACCGCTCGGCAGCGGACTGGACGGCGCCGAGGTCATCGAGCTGACGTCCGACCAGGTGATGATCCCCGGCCTCGTCGACACCCACGTGCACGTCAACGAACCCGGCCGCACCGAGTGGGAGGGCTTCGACTCCGCCACCCGTGCCGCAGCCGCCGGCGGTGTCACCACCCTCATCGACATGCCGCTGAACTCGATCCCGCCGACGGTCAACGTCGAGGCGCTCAACGCGAAACGCGCAGCCGCTGCAGGAAAGACCCACATCGACGTCGGATTCTGGGGCGGGGCGGTCCCCGGCAACAAGGCGGACCTGCGCGGCCTGCACGACGAAGGCGTCTTCGGCTTCAAGTGCTTCCTTCTGCACTCCGGCGTCGACGAGTTCCCTCACCTCACCGCGGACGAGATGGAAGAGGACATGGCCGAGCTGGCCGGTTTCGACTCCCTCATGATCGTGCACGCGGAGGATTCCCGCGCGATCGACCACGCTCCCACCGCCGAGGGGAATCAGTACTCGCAGTTCCTGGCCTCGCGTCCGCGCGGCGCCGAGAACGTGGCGATCGCGGAGGTCATCGAGCGGGCACGCTGGACCGGTGCGCGCGCCCACGTGCTGCACCTGTCGTCGTCCGACGCACTGCCGATGATCGCCTCGGCCCGCCGCGACGGTGTCAAGATCACGGTCGAGACCTGCCCGCACTACCTCACGCTGCTCGCGGAGGAGATCCCGAACGGCGCGACCGCTTTCAAGTGCTGCCCGCCGATCCGCGAGGCGTCGAACCGTGAACTCCTGTGGCAGGGACTCGAAGACGGCACCATCGACTGCATCGTCTCCGACCACTCCCCGTCGACGATCGACCTCAAGGACGTCGAGAATGGCGATTTCGGTGTCGCCTGGGGCGGCGTCGCGTCGCTGCAGCTCGGCCTGTCCCTGATCTGGACCGAGGCCCGCAAGCGCGGGATCCCCCTCACTCAGGTCATGGAGTGGATGTCGGCCAAGCCGGCCGCTCTCGCGGGCCTGAACAACAAGGGCCGCATCGCTCTCGGCTACGACGCCGACTTCGCGATCTTCGAGCCGGAATCTGCGCAGGTGGTCGACGTCAACAAGCTTCACCACAAGAACCCGATCAGCCCCTACGATGGACGGGCTCTCGCAGGCGTCGTCAAGAGCACGTGGCTTCGCGGAAAGAAGATCGACTTCACGACCGCACAGGGTCGCATGCTGCGTCGCGGCGACGTGTAATTGCACCTGCTACTGCTGTCCCTCGGCGACGGAGCGCTCACGCGCTTCGTCGCCGAGTGCGTTTCCAGACCCGCATCGGACGTTCGGATCGGGATTGTCGCCGGCGCGGGCCGCGAACTATTACACGACCGCGGCTACACGACAGTCGACGACTTCAGTTTCGACGACGTCGACGCCGTCTACGTGGGCGGCGGCAACACGTTCCGAATCCTCGGCGACCTACGACGCTCGGGCATGGATCTGGAACTCGCAGCGAGGGTACGCGCAGGTCTGCCCTACATCGGACTCAGCGCCGGATCGGTGATCGTCGGCCCGGACATCGAGCCCGCCGCACTTCTCGACGATCCCGCCGAGGCTCCGGAGCTGGGCTCCACCGCGGGTCTCGGTCTGATCGATCAGGTGGTGATCCCCCACGCCGGAGGCATGCTTCCGGCCTATCCGTCGTCGTTGATCGCGCAGACTCTGCGTACGTACGGGCCGCGGTTCCCACTCCTGCCCGTCGACGACGACCAAGCCGTCGAGGTCCACGACTCGACACTTCGCCTCATTCGAAGCCCCTGACCAAGCTGGAGCGAGAGCGTCAGATGTCGTCGAACGATCCGCCGCGGCCCTTGCCGGACGCAAACCGGCCGGCGCCGCCGATACCGTCGGCCATGAGCGACGTCATCCCGATCTCGAATTCGGCAGAGAGCGCGGACGCCTCGTCGAGGCTCCACTGATCACGAGCCGACCGACGGTCGCCGCGCATGCACGTGTTCGGCATCCGCGCGATCTCGTGCGCGAGCTCCACTGCGGCGGCCCGAGCCGAGCCGTCCGATACCACCCTGTTGACCAGCCCGAACGACAACGCTTCTGCGGCGCCCACCGGGCGTCCGGTGAGAATGAGGTCCATCGCCCGGCTGTGCCCGATGAGCCGCGGAAGACGGACGGTTCCGCCGTCGACGAGCGGCACTCCCCATCGCCGGCAGAAGACTCCGAGTGTTGCACCCTCCTCAGCCACCCGCAGGTCGCACCAGAGGGCGAGTTCGAGTCCGCCGGCGACGGCGTGACCGTGGATCGCCGCGATCACCGGCTTGTCGAGGTCGAACCGGGTCGGCCCCATGGGGCCGTCGCCGTCCGGAGTCACCGAGTTGCCTCGCTCGGTTCCGACGCCTTTGAGGTCGGCGCCTGCGCAGAACGACGGCCCCTCGCCCGCGAGGACCGCGACCTTGGCGTCCGACGCCTCGAAGTCACGGAACGCTGCGGCGAGCTCAGCCGCCATCGGCCCGTCGACCGCGTTGTGCCGATCACCGCGGTCCATCACGACGATCAGGACATCGCCGTCGCGCTCCACACGGACGTCGCTCATGTCAGGCTTGTGGACGAGGGTCGTCGGCGAACACTGCCATCCGCGTCACGTCGTGGTACGCACCATCCACCCAGAACTCGTCTCGCTGGTGCCCCTCCACGTGGAAGCCGCACTTGCTGTACACGTGAATCGCACCCTTGTTCTCGTCGTCCACCTGCAGATACACCTTGTGGAGGTTGAGGGTGTTGAACGCGTAGTCGAGCACAAGCGTGGTGGCCGTCTGCGCGTAGCCATGCCCCTGCCGGCCTGGCGCGACGATGATCTGGAACTCGCAGTTCCGATGGATGCGACGGATGTCGACGAGTTCGACGATGCCGACTGATTCTCCGTCGTCGTCGATGATGAAGCGGCGAGACGTCGGGTCACCGCGACGCGCCTCGAACTTGGCTTCGAAATCAGCACGCGTCACGTACGGCTCGACGAACCAGTACCGAACCACCTCCGGGTCGCTGAACAGCGAATGCAGGAACTCCAGATCGGTTGTCTCTTGCGCGCGGAGGGTCACAGTCATCCTGTCACCCTACCGAGCGCCGTCGAACGTCCCGACCTCACTTCACCGGTTCAGTGGCGCGAAGAAGTTGACCAGATTGCCGTCCGGGTCGCGGAAGAGGAGGGAACGGTTGCCCCACGGCATGTCGGTCGGCTCGTTGACGAACGACGTGACGACACCCTGCAGCCGCTGGTACTCGGCGTCAACGTCGGCCACGAGGAAGTCGAGCAAAACAGACCTGTTGGCCGCCGGTTCCACGGCGCCCTCCCCCAACAGTCCGGCGGTGGCCGAACTCGCGATCGCAAGGCTTCCGATCGACGTGTTGAGTTGTGCGAACAGTGGATGCAGGCGTTCAACGGTGCCGCCGGTCACCGCCTCGTAGAAAGCGACGAGTCCGTCGACGTCGTCGGTGATGATGCGAGTTGCTGCGAAGGTCACGGTGTCTCTCCTGGAGTCGGATCACTCGACCTCGTATTGGGCCGATGCCCTGAACATAGGAGCCATTCCGGCCAGTTTCGGTCCGCTTTGCTCTCGTTCCGCTCAATCGAACTGATTAGCTATAGTACTATGATTTTCGACACCTTCGGAGTACTATGGAGATAACAGCAAAACTGGACACGGTCCACGATTTACGGAAGGGAGGCGGACGCCATGACCAGCACCTTTGATCTCCCCGATTCGCCTCTCGAACTCGCGCGTCTGCAGGATGCGGTGACTGTGAAGCTGTCGTCCGTCTCGCTGACGGCGATGACCGACGACGACGTCCTGCTCACCGCGGATGTCCTGGAGCGTTCACATCGCCGGTCCGACGGCGTCGACGCCCGCGTGTACGCCGAGGTCTCCACCCGCGGCGCGTACCGCAAAGCCGGGGTCCAGACGCCGGGCAAGTATTTGACCGCAGTCCTGCGCCTTGGTGCCGGTGCTAGCAAGCGCCGTGTCGCCGCAGCGTTGGCACTGGCTCCGATGTACAACTACTCCGGCGACCAGCTCGACCCGGCACTCCCAGCTACCGCCGCAGCAGTCGCCGATGGCGACCTGTCGGTCGATCACGTCAGTGAGATCACCGCCGTGATCGAAGAGATTCCCGCCGCGATTCCTGCCGAGGACAAGGCTCGTGCCGAATCCGAGATCGACGAACTGTCCCGCGAGTTGACCCCGGAGGGGACGCGGGAGGTCGGCCGCCGGATCCTGGCACACCTCGACCCCGACGGGTCATTGACCGACGACGCCGATCGCGCCCGGACGCGGGGATTCGCGATCCAGCCGCAAGACAAGCGGCTGATGTCCAAGATCCGGGCGCAACTGTCGCCGTCGCTTCGAGCCAAGCTCGAAGCCATTCTCACCCTCTGGGCAGAGCCCGGGATGAACAATCCCGACGACCCCGAGTCCCCGCGCGGCGCGGCCTACGGTGCAGACGCTGAGGCCCTTTCCGCGGCTCGTGAGCGCGATACGCGCTCGCAGTCCCAGCGCAACCACGACGCGCTCGAGGCAATGCTCGACCACCTGCTCGCCAACGGCGCCCTCGGCGACTCCATCGCCCTCCCCTCACACCTGGTCGTGACGGCCTCGCTGGAGGACCTAGAAGACCGCGCGGGTGTTGCGGTCACCGCCACCGGCACCCGCTTGCCGGTCACTGATCTGGTCGACATCGCCGCCGACGCGACACCGTGGCTCGAAGTGTTCGAAGGCCAGTCCTCACAGGTTCTGCACCTGGGTCGCGGCAAGCGACTGGCCTCGTTGGCTCAGCGGCTGGCGTTGTTCGGTCGGGACCGCGGATGCACCGCGCCCGGCTGCACTACCCCGTGGTCACGCACCCAAGCCCACCACATGCCCGACTGGCAAGACGGCGGACCCACCGACATCAACCACCTGGGTGGGGCCTGCGGAGGACACAACCGCAGCGTCTCCACCACACCCGGCGGATGGGAGACCACCATCCTCACCTCCGGCCCGTTCAAAGGCCGGGTCGGATGGCGACCCACCGGCTCGAACCAGCCGTGGAAAGTCAACCACTCGCTGCAGCCCGAGAAGCTGCTCCCGGCCATCCGGGCCACCCAGTCCGGATCGGCAGTCGAGAAATGGCTCTCCTGCCGGATCCCGGCACCACCACCGGGACCGCCGGCCCCACCGGGGGTCGACGTGGTCCGGAACCCCGCCTGAGCTGGTCAGGCGAGTACACCGCCATGCCTACTCTCAGGTGAATCGTCGCTTGCCTTTCGACTCGCAAGCTCGCTCAAGGAGCAGGGGTCGGCTCGCTCAAAGAGCAGGGGCGGTTCGCTCAGGAGCAGGGTCGGCTCGCTCAAGGAGCAGGGGCGGTTCGCTCAGGCGCGCGAGCGGCGGTAGTGGACTGCGATGGCACCGTTGGTTAGCGGTTCCGCTGAGATCAGTTCGAGACGACGGGTTGTGGGCAGACCTGACTGGTGCAGCGTCGGCCCGTGGCCCGCGATCATCGGGTGAATCAGGAACTTGTACTCGTCGATCAGATCGAGTCGGTCGAGTTCTGCAGCGAGAGCGACACTGCCGACGAGCACACCGTCCGGGGTGCGCTCTTTGAGTTCGCCGACCGTGCTCGTCAGATCACCCCCGAGGTGATGACTGTTCGTCCACGGGAAGTCGGTCCGTGTCGTCGACACGACGTACTTCGCCTTCGACTCCAGGGCACGAGCCCAGTCTTGCAGCGCGAGCGGCGCGTCGATCTCGCCGCGAGCCACGGCGGGCCAGTAGCTCTCCATCATCTCGTATGTGACGCGGCCCCACAGCATCGCGCCGCTGTCGTTCATGAGCCGGGTGAAGTACGCGTGGGTCTCGTCGTCGGCGATGCCCTCCTGATGGTCGACACAACCATCAAGTGTGACGTTGATGCTGTAGGTCAAGAGGCCCATGCGTCTGATCTCCTCGCCTGGTGTGTCAGCCCTGTCGGACTGCGTCGAACGGGAGGTTACCGCTGACACGAGCCGCAATGGCGTCGCTTGTGAAATCCTTCGCCCGACGCGCCGCTTCGAGAACGGTGGCGCCCTTCGCGAGTTCCGCGGTGACCGCGGCGGCGAGTGTGCAGCCGGCCCCAGACACGCGCTCGCTTCCGATCTTCGGTGCGCGGAGCACCGTCACGTCCTCGCCGTCGAAGAGGACGTCCACGGCGTCGTCACCCGGCAACTCCACGCCGCCCTTGGCGAGAACGTACTGCGGCCCCTGCGCGCCGATCCGGCGCGCGGCCTCAGCGAGGTCGTCGACGGTCTGAATCGAGTCCATCCCCGACAGGATCTGCGCCTCAAACAGATTCGGTGTCACCACGGTGGCCTGCGGCAGCACCTTCGCTCGCAGCGCCTGGTCCGTATCGAGCGCGGCCCCCGGCTCCTGCCCCTTGCAGATGAGGACCGGATCGAGGACGACGTGCCGCCACGACTGCCGTGCCAGCGCATCGGCGACGACGTCGATCGTCGCGGGCGTGCCCATCATGCCGATCTTGACGACGTCGAGGTCGTACGCGCTGGTCGCGGCTTCGATCTGGTCCGCGATGACAGTCGGGTCGACCGGCACGAAGCGGTGACCCCAGTTGTTCTTCGGGTCGAACGAGACGATGCACGTGATCGTGCCGAGCCCGAACGCACCGAGCTGCTGGAACGTCTTCAAGTCCGTCTGAATACCGGCGCCGCCGGTGGCCTCGGAACCTGCGATCACGTATGCGAAGTCAACCATGAGGCCATGGTAGTGGCCGTCAGATCACCCTCACCATTCGTGATCCCACGGGGTGGTCCGATGACGACTCGGCAAGGTCGAACACCTCGTCGAATCCTTCGACAAGACATTCCGCGAACAGGTCGATGTCGGTGACAGCGGCAGCGTCGATGTTCAGGCCGAGGCAGGCGACGCCGTTGTGCGTGATCATCGTCGCCATCACGGCACAGCCGGGCAGCGGGCCGAACGGATACATCCGTTCCACTTTTGCACCCGCGAAGTACGTGTCCCACGGGATGCCGGGCACGTTGCTCGCCTGCAGGTCGTTCATCGACGTGGTGCCGCTGAACTGCGTCAGAACCTGACCCGGCAGCCACGCCAGAACCGGCCCGATCGTGTTGAAGATGTCGACTGCGGGCTCGCCGCGCGCCGCACGCACCTGCTCACGAATCGTCAGCACCCGCTCGAACGGGTCGTCGATGCCGATGGGACCGGCGAGACGGCCGACGGCGATTCGGTTGCCGCTCGCCGAATCGCCTTCCTGGCGGACGGAGATCGGAATGGCGACGGGGATCGACTCGACGAACACACCGTTCGCGTCGTGGTACTTGCGGAACCCGCCGATGAGCCCGGCGAGGTACACGTCGTTGACCGACGCTCCCGTCGCGGCACTCGTGGCCCGGATGGCTCCGAAATCAGCCTCGAACGCACTGAACCGCCACGACACGCTGCGGCCTGCGAGGAGAGGTGATCCCTCGGGGCTGATCATCCCGGCGACCCGCGGAACGGAGCGTCCGTAGCGCAGGACGCGGCTCAACGTCTTCTTCGGATCGGTGAGCGCCCGGACACCGTCGACTGCCAGACCGGCGAGCTTGGGCAGTCGGCTGAGTTCCTCACTCACCTGGCGCGACAGGACGTCGAGCCCGGACAGCTCAGCGGGCTTCGGTGCGGGCGGCTGAGGCTTGCCCGGCTTCGGCTCGCGCGTCGTCGAGTGGAGTTGGGCGACGACGAGCATCGCGCCCATCCCATCGGTCAACGCGTGGTGAGCCTTCATGAAGTACGCGGTCTTGCCGTCGGAGAGGCCGTCGATCAGGTAGCCCTCCCACGGCGGGCGAGCCGGGTCGAGCGGTGTCATCGCGATCTGCTCGCACAGGCTGAAGAGCTCGCTCATCGAACCGTCGCCCGCCACCCGGACACGCCGCAGGTGATAGTGCAGGTCGAAGTCGGGATCCACCTGCCAGCTGGGTGTTCCCGTGCGCAGTGGCGACTCCACCACCCGCTGGCGGAATCGGGGCGCCATTCGGGTGCCCCAGTCGTGGGCGGCGACGAGGCGGTCCCAGTCGGGTTCGCAGTCGAGCACTTCGACAACCGAGATTGTCGACCGGAGACGACGGTCGGCGTCGCCTCGCCACATGACGGTGTCGACTGCGCTCATCTCGGCGTCGTTGCCCCAGTCGAGCGGCTTGTCGTCAGTCACCCGCCGACTCCTTCCATTCGAAGACTCCCATGGTCCTGGTCATTCGTCCGTCGTCGAACGCTGTCACCGGCCAGTCCGCCAATGCGTCCAAGAACTGTTCACGCACCTGCTCGGCGTACTCGCCGGCCTTCTCCGGCACCCAGTCCGAGGTGTCGACGGGCGGTAGGACCCGTACTTCGACAGTTCCGGGTTTGATGAGTTGCGCGCCGCGCCACATCAGTTCGCCCGCGTTGCGCATCACAACGGGCACGATCGGCACACCGGCCTGCATCGCGATGTGGAACGGCCCCTTCTTGAACGGCCCGATCCGCGGCGTCGCCGACCGCGTTCCCTCGGGGGCGACCACCAACGACAGCCCTTCCTCCTGGATCTTCTGGACCACCGGCTCGAGTTGTTCGATGGCCTTGCCCGCGTCGGCTCGATCGATGAAGGCGACACCGCCGATCTGGAGGATCTGTCCGAACAACGGAACGCTGCGGATCTCCTTCTTCGCGACGCCTGTTGCATGATCGCGGACCAAGTGGATCATCACCGGCAGGTCGAGTTTCGACTGGTGGTTGAACACGAACACACACGGTCGGGCCTTCTCCAGGTGTTCCCGACCGTCGAGCACGTCGACGCTCACGCCTGCCAATGCGAATCCGGTGTCGATGCCCGATGCGACCGCGTCCTGCATGGCGGCGGTGCTGTCCTCACCGCCCATCAGGCCCTTCGCGATTCCGACGGCTGCACCGCCGAGGAACGACCCGTAGAACGCGCTGGTCCTGGCGATCATGCTCAGCGCGCTGTGCGACGGGTTGCGGAGTTCCAGAATCGGCCACCCTCGCGCCTCGGCGACGGCCCGCAGACCGCTCTGCGGGGAGATCGCGGCAGGATGCCCCACCGACTCGAGGTATGGCACGTCTTCGTTCCCGTCGCTGTACGCGAACGACGACGCCAGGTCGAGATCGTGCTCGGCGGCGAGACGACGCACTGCCGCGGCCTTGCCCGGCCCCCACAGCGGACGCCCGAGGATCCGTCCGGTGACGACTCCGTCGATCACTTCGACGTCGGTCGCGAGGGCGTGGTCGGCGTCGATCTGCTTGGCGATCGGCTCGATCTGGAAGCGGGTGGCCGACGACGCGATGACGATTCGGTGCCCCTTGGCGCGGTGTGCGCGGATCACCTGCCACATCTGTGGTCGCAGTTTGGACGCCGTGTCCTCCTTGAACAGCTTCTCCCCCATGGCGAGGAGCTCGGCATACGTCTTGCCCGCGAACGCCGGCCGGGTCGCTTCGAGCACTTCGGCATAGTCCTGCTCCGACGAACAGCCGCGCAGCGCGATCATCAGGCCGTCGAGCAGTTCGGCTCCGGTGAACTCGAGGCTCCTCAGTCGGGCGCGCAGAATGGCGACCGCGGAGAAACCGTCGAGCAGCGTTCCGTCGTAGTCGAAGAAGGCGCATACCTGCTTTCCCGACGGCGCCGCCTTGATCTCCTGCAGCCGGTCGGCCAGCGCACTCACCGGTTGTCCTCTCGTCGGTTCGCGGCGGCCTGTTCCGCTTCGATCGCCGCCAACCGGGTGAGACGCGACCGCAGCTCCTGCACGTCGTCGAGCCACGCCCGACGCGCCGCCTGGACGGCGTCATCGGATTCTCCCGCGATGGCGCCCTGATTGTCGGCCAGCCGGTACGCGGCGTCGTACAGCTCACGCGACACCGAGTCCATCTTGACGAGTCCCTGCATCGCGAGCTGCCGACCGAGACCCAGGCAGTCGGCCAACACCGTGTCCTTGTCGACGTCGACCGATCCGAGCTTCGCCAGATGCGTCGCGACGACGTACTGCGCGTCGAAGAACGTCTGCAACGAGCGCCGCGCCAGCAGCATTCCGGCGCTGGCGAACAGGGTGTCGTACACCCACTCGATGGTGGGTCGACGGGTGCGCCAATCGGCGGAGATCAGGTCCATCTCCTGGCCGAGGCGATGGAGGAACTCCTCCTTCGGCGGGAAGAAGAACTCGAACTTCAGCAGGTCTCGGGTCCGGAGTGCTTCGGCCTGTCCGGCGGCGAGCAGTCCGTCCGACGGCGTCGGCTTCCCGTCCGCGAGCGCGAGCATGCCGAGTTCGACGATCGCCCGATCGACGAAGTGATGCAGGGCGCCGTTCCGGTAGTACGCGGCCACCGCGTGGTTGTCCGGCGCGATCGACCACACCTGCTCGGGACCGCCGTCGAACGTGTCGAGGACGCCCGCGTCAGTCAGTTCGCTGAGTGTGGTCAGCAGACCGAGTCCGCGGCACAACGACGGATCGGGGCCGGGCAACTTCCGCGCGTCGATGTAGGTCAGCAACGGCGCGAGGATCTCCTCGATCTCGCGGGCCGTATAGGCCCGGTCCTCCGCACCGAGGAGCGCAAAGCCGGCGAGCGACGTCGCCGAGATCGGGGTGGCGGCGTTGATCTCGTCCATCACGCGGAAAGCGACCTTCTCCAGCCGTGCGCGACCGGTTCCCGCTTCGTCCAACGCCGTGCGCAGCGAGATCGGCTCGCCGAATCGCACACGTGCCTCACCCCGGTACTCCCGCTGGGCCCGCGCGTACTTGAAAAGCCACTTCAGATCTTCCGGGGTCTTCGCACCGCCAGCCGACTCCCGCGCCATCGCCGCGATCTCGGGCAGTTGGTCGTACACGATCGACGTCGGGACCAGCATCACGTCACCGTCGTCGAGCGCTTCGACGGCATCGGCGACGTACGCGAGGAGTCCGAGCATCGGAGGCCGCAGCTTGCCGGTACGCGACCGGCCGCCCTCGATGTACCACTCGAGGTTGAAGTGCTTCTCGACGATGAACGACAGGTACGAGCGCATCGCGAACTTGTAGACCGGGTCGGAGCCGAACTTGCGACGGATGAAGATCGTGCCCGCCCGACGGGCGATCGAGCCCATCGGCCAGAACGCCAGGTTGTCGCCGCCGAGGACGAGGTTCTGCGGGAAGTCGTGGTCGTGCAACACGCTGGCCAGGATGAGGGTGTCGACGTACGACCGGTGCGACGGCAGGAACACCAGCGAGTTCGACTTGTTCAGCGTCCGCAATCGGCCGAGCGTGTCCAGGTCGGCCGAGACCGTCCACGCTCTCTCGTAGAGCCCGCTGAAGGTTGACGTGAAGACGTCCTGCACGAGTCGGCTCTGGGTGGCGACGAACGTCCCCATCTTCTCGGTCGCCTCTTGGGCCACCGACGACGCACTGCGCCCCAGATCGGCCGCGAGTCGGGCAGCCGCCGCCTGGAAGCGCGCTGACGAACTGATCTGTTCGGCCACCAGCCGAGGCACCTTGTAACGCGTGCCGACGAGCTCCAGTTCGGCTCGTTCGGCCGACAGAGACGCCTGCATCCCGACGAAGGAGGCAAACGACTCCCCCTCGGCCTGTTGGGTTCCGTAGCGGGCCCCGAGGTCGGCGACGGTCGCGGGAACGCCTTCCACCACACGCACTCGGTCCTGCCCGAGTCTCCTGATGGCCTGTTGCCGGAATGCCGGAGGGCGTCGCGGGTTCGAGAGCACGATGGCGTCGGCCAGTGCGACCCTCCGTTCCCCCTTGCGGACCGGCGGCAGCCACACCACACGTGCCGGGACCAGCATCGTCTCCGGATCGAGTGCCGCGAAGTCCACCTCGCCGAGTCGACGGACATCGACCCCCGGATAGCTCGATGCGGCCCACTCCGCGACGATCTCTTGCTCGGTCGTCGTACGCACATCGGCCAGAACGATCACACCCACGGAACAGTCCACCCCTCTACATCAGCCGAGAAGACCGATTGTGGTCGATCGGCGCGGCCGACGGACCCGAATCGCCACCACAGCCCGTTCAGCCGGCGGCGAACACCCCCTCGGCCACGACGACGTCGTCACCGATCGGACGCGTGATCGACCAGTGCTGAGTGAATCGGCAGACCGACATCCGCCACTTCCCACCCTCGAGACGGTATTCGTCGTGATATTCGCCCACTGACACCGTCTCAGTCCGTTGGACGGTGTTGACCTGGCGGAATCGCAGCGACCAGCGACCACGTGCGCTGTCGGGTCCGGTCACTTCGATCTCCGGGTGTCCTCCCGTGTGCATGTCGAGAACGACGTACCGGCCGTCGACCTTCGCGAGGGCGACTCGCTCGAAGACCGCGACCATCGGCGCGGCGTCGTCGAAGGTGCCGAGGGGCCCGTAATCGATGATCGCACCGTCGGTGATGAACGACGCACGGAAGCCGTCCACGTCTTTCGCATCGCATGCCCGCCAGTAGTTGTGCTTGAGCGCCGTTATGTCGGAGACCGCCGTCAATGCGGCGATCTGTGCCGAAAAGGTGTCCATCAGCTCACGGTAATGCTCACGATGAGCGAAAGCTCACAATTAGATCGATCGATCGACTACGTTTATCGACCATGGACGTCTCACGGATGAAATGGCGAAGTCTCGCCGCCGCCCTCCTGGTGCCCGTCATCGCCGTCGTGCCGCTGCTGACCCCGCAGGCCGCCATCGCAGAGCCCGCCACTCCCGCCTACGACATCGCGAACGGCTGCTTCGCGATGTCGGCGATCGGCGGCGCCGCGCTGCCGGGCAAGGGGCCGTCCACCGCCAAGGCCGCCGCGCTCGGCAAGTTCCTGTTCTACGACACCGCGGGCACACTGCTGACAGCCAAGGGCAGCAAGGCCGTCCGGACTGCGACACCGACTGACGACGCGATCTGGAAAGTCGACCGGACCGGTTCCACATACCGGTTCACTTCAACCAAGGGACTGACCCGCGCTGTCCGACTGACCCCGGCCACCGGGTGTCGCGCCTTCCCCGAGGCGCAGGTCGACGTGAACGGGCCGACTCAGACCGGGACCGACGCAGACGGGCGACTCCAGGGCTTCGTGGACTCGCACGCGCACCTCATGGCCGAACAGTTCCTCGGCGGCCGGATGCACTGCGGCCGCCCGTTCAGTCCTCTCGGCATCACCGTCGCACTTGCGGACTGCCCCGATCACCGACCCGACGGCATTCCGGCGGTCAGCGAGCACATCCTCAGCAGACCCGGCCCGCATGACACGAAGGGTTGGCCGACCTTCAAGGGGTATCCCGCCTGGTACTCGCTCACTCACGAGCAGACGTACTACAAGTGGATCGAGAGGACGTGGCGATCCGGACTACGCGTCCTCAACAACTACTACGTCCAGAACCGCGTCCTGTGCGAGATCTACCCGCTGTCCGACGAACCGTGCAACGAGATGGAGTCCGTCCGAATCCAGCACCGTCGGCTGCTGCAGCTTCGGGACTACATCGACGCGCAGGCGGGCGGGCCGGGTAAGGGCTTCTTCCAGATCGCGACCAATTCCCAGGAACTGCGCCGTATCGTCGCGTCCGGCAAACTCGCTGTCACGCTGGGCATCGAGATCTCCGAGCCGTTCGGCTGCGGCGCGGTCGGAGGACGTCCGCTGTGCTCCAGTGCCGACATCGACCGTGGGCTCGACGAACTTCACGGCCTCGGAGTCCGACAGGTGATTCTCACTCACAAGTTCGACAACGCCCTGGGCGGTGCACGCATGGACGGCGGCCTCACGGGCGTCGGCGTCGAGATCGGTCAGGTCTACGCGGGCGGCGGACTCTGGCAGGTCGGCAAGTGCCCGGGTCACACGCATGACAACGATGCGGTCGGGCGCGGCTCGGAGCGCTGCAACGTCCGAGGCCTCACCCGCCTCGGCGAGTACGCGGTCAGAGCCACGATCAAGCGGAACATGGTGGTCGACGTCGATCATCTGTCGGCGAAGTCGTCCGACCGTGCGCTCGACATCGTCAGTGCTCTCCGCTATCCGGGTGTCGTCTCGTCCCATTCGTGGACCGACGAGCTGAACTACCGTCGCATCATGGCGGCGGGCGGCGTCGTCGGCCTGTACGGCGGTGAGACCGAGTCGTTCATCGACGAGTGGCGAGAGGCACGCAAGGCCGCGCCGAAAGACCGCCCGTTCGGCCTCGGGTTCGGTCCGGACATGAACGGGCTGGGCGCGCAGGCGCCACCGCGGAAGACTGGAACACCTGTCACCTACCCCTTCACCATGCCGAACGGCGCCGTCGTCAGTCGCCAGCGGACCGGTGTACGAGTATTCGACGTGACGAAGGACGGCACCGCCCACTACGGCCTCCTTCCCGACTGGATCCAGGGGATGCGGCTTCAGGCGGGCGCTGACGGCGCCGCACTGGTCGCTGACCTGTACCGGGCGGCGGAATCGTACGCCGCGATGTGGGAACGTGTGGAGGCCTACCGGCCATGACGTCGCTCCCCCGCAGAGTTGTCGGCGGGTACGCCGCCGGAAGCGTCGGCACCGGAGGCTTCGGCGTCCTGCCGGGGCTCGTCCTCGCGTACTACCTGACCGACACTCTCGGGGTGGCCGCCCTCATCGCGTCGATCGTCGTGGTCATACCCAAGGCGATCGATGTGGTGATCAACCCGGTCATCGGCGCGATCAGCGACCGAGCGGCCGCCGCGACGGGCACGCGAACGCGACTGATGCGGCTCGGCGCATTCGCGCTAGTTCCCGCGTTCATCCTCACCTTCAGCACACCGCAGTCGTTCGGGCCTGCGGCGGCCGCGGCCTGGGTGCTGCTGTTCTTCACCCTCAGCGCCGTCGCTTACGCGTGCTTCCAGGTTCCATACGTGGCGCTGCCCACCGAACTGACACCCGACTACAACGAGCGAACCCGACTCATCTCGGTTCGGATCGCGGTGCTCGCTTTGACGATCCTGGTGATCGGGGCGGGTGCACCCGCCGTGCGGGACGCTCTCGGCGGCGGAGCCGTCGGCTACGTGGTCATGGCGGTCGCGTCCGTCGCCCTCATCGCGACGGGGATGACGGTCGCGACCTCGTTCGCCGCGACCAGGGCCCGCCCGGTCACCGGCACCGACGCCACGGACCTGCATCACCGCGACGCATTCACCGCGTTCACGACCAACACCCACTACCGGATTCTGCTGACCGTGTACGTCCTGCAGGCTCTCGCCTCGGCGGTCATGCTCGCGGGTGCTCAGTATGTGGCGACGTATGTGCTCGAGGACAAGGGCGCATTGACGATCGTGTTCGTCGCACTGGTCGCGCCCGCGCTTCTGGTGATGCCCCTGTGGGTGCGGGTCGGTGTACGCCAAGGCAAACGCGCAGGTCTGCTCGCGGCGTCAGTCCTGTTCGGCGTCGCGGCGCTCGGCCTGTCCGGGGCGGTCGCCGCACCGGGGCCGTGGATGTTCGCGCTCGTCGCGATCGCGGGTGTCGGCTACGCCGGCATGCAGACGTTCCCCCTCGCGATGTTGCCCGATGTGATCGATGAAGTGTCTCAGGATCGAGGACGTGATCAGGGCGGTGCACTCTCCGGCTTGTGGACGGCGGGCGAGACGCTCGGCCTCGCGCTCGGTCCCGGCGTCTACCTGCTCGTGTTGGCCGCCACCGGCTTCGTCTCCTCCAGCGGGGACGAGACGGCACAGCAGACCGACCTCGCTCGCACGGGCATCTCCCTCGGGTTCTCGGTGCTGCCCGCCCTGCTCGTCGCGGTCAGCGTCGCAGTCCTCCTCCGCTACGAACGAAAGACGACACAGTGACCTCACCGGGCAGTTCCGTCGACGACGTCCTCGCCGAACTCGCGTCCCGGCGGGCCGGCGACGCTCCGACGCACGGCGGACGGATCCTGTCGTACGTCTACGATCCCGGACTCGCCGAGATCGACCGCCTCGCCGCTGACGCAGCCGCCATAGTCCAGCCGGTCAACGGTCTCGATCCGACTGTCTTCGGCTCGGTCGCGTCGTGCGAACGAGATCTGATCACCTTCGCGCGCACCGCGTTCGGATCGGACGACGCGGTGGGATCGATCACGTCCGGCGGAACCGAGAGCTGCGTGCTCGCCGTTCTCGCGGCTCGCGAGCACTCCGGAACCCGCGCCGGATCCGGCAGCATCGTGATGCCGTCCACTGCCCACGCAGCGTTCGACAAGGCCGCGAAACTCCTCGGAGTCACCGCGCGCCGGGTACCCGTCGACCCCATCACCACCCGCGTCGACCCGCAAGCGATGGCCGACGCCGTCACCGACGACACCTTCCTGCTTGTCGCATCCGCTCCGAACTACCCGACCGGAGCCCTCGACCCGATCGAGGAGATCGGAGCAGTCGCGCTCGACCTCGGACTGCCGTTGCACGTCGACGCGTGCCTCGGCGGATTCGCGCTGGCGTGGTGGCCGGAGGAGTTGCCCGCTTGGGACCTTCGGGTGCCCGGCGTGACGAGCCTTTCCGCCGACTTCCACAAATACGGATACGCGCCCAAGGGCGCGTCGATCCTGCTGCACACCGATCGAGACCGACACCGGTCCGCGTACTTCGCGACCACCGACTGGCCGGGATATCCGATCGTGAACGCCACCCTTCTCGGTTCGCGGTCGGCCGCGGGGCTCGCGTCCGCCTGGGCCATCACTCGTCATCTCGGCACTGCGGGTTTCCGCAGGCTGGTCCGCGACATCGCCTCGGCCAAGTCTGCTCTGATCGACACGATCCGCGGCATCGACGGGCTCCGAGTAGTCGGTGATCCGCAGGGACCCGTTTTCGCCGTCGCCGCAGACCACGACTCCCCCGACCCCGTCGACCCGCATCGTTGGGCCGACGAGGTCGCCTCCCGCGGATTCACCCTTCAGGCTCAGCCTGGCTTCACACAGGGCGACGGAACGGCCCTCGCGCCCAGCACTCACCTGACGATCACACCGATCACCGCGAGGATCGTCGGCGAGTTGTCGGAGGCGTTGGTCCTGGGAGCGACGGCCGCACGCGGTGTCTCACCCGCTCAGGCGCCGACCTCGTTGGCCGAACTGGGAGCGGCGTTTGCCTCCGGCACCGTCAGCGTCGAGGACGCGCTCGGCCTCGACTCCGCGACGACCGAGGCGATCCTCGTCGGCGCGGGAATCGATCCGCACACCGACCCCGCCGCCGCGTCGGACGCGTTGGACCTGAGCGCGGTGATAGCGGCGATCGACCTTCTGCCGCGGCCGGTCACCGCGAAGATGCTGACCGAGTTCCTCGCCGCCTTCACCAACCCCTAGCTGTACTTCCCCGACACCTAGCTCACAGCGAACGAGAAATGATCTCCTTCATGATCTCGTTGGTGCCGCCGTAGATCATCTGGACACGGTTGTCGGCCCACATGCGAGCGATCGGGTACTCATTCATGTAGCCGTAGCCGCCGAAGAGCTGCAGGCAGGTGTCGGCGACCTGCATGGCGCGGTCGGTGGTCCACCACTTCGCCATGGCCACCGTCGGGATGTCGAGCTCGCCGCGCAGGTGCTTCTCCATGCAGTCGTCGAGGAACACGCGGGCCACGTGAGCTTCGGTGGCGACCTCGGCAAGCTTGAACTTGGTGTTCTGGAATCCGAACACCGGGCGACCGAACGCGGTGCGTTCCTTGGTGTAGGCGACGGTCTTCTCCAGCGCGACCTCCATGCCCGCCACCGAAGCGACGGCGATGATGAGGCGTTCCTGCGGAAGCTGCGTCATGAGCTGGATGAAGCCGAGGCCCTCCTGCTCGCCGAGCAGGTTCGACTGCGGGACGCGGACGCCGGAGAAACTCAGCTCCGCGGTGTCCTGACCGCGCATGCCGACCTTGTCCAGGATTCGGCCTCGGCTGAAGCCTTCGCGGTCGGTCTCGACCAGGACGAGCGAGATGCCCTTCGCACCCTCGTTGGAATCGGTCTTGACCACGACGATCACCAGATCGGCCTGACCACCGTTGGTGATGAAGGTCTTGGAGCCGTCGATGACGTAGTCGTCACCGTCTTTGACTGCCTTGGTCTTGATGTTCTGCAGGTCCGAACCTGTACCGGGCTCGGTCATCGCGATCGCGCCGACGACCTCTCCCGACGCCATCTTCGGAAGCCACGTCTTCTTCTGCTCTTCGGAGCCGTACGCCAGGATGTAGTGAGCGACGATCCCGTTGTGCAGGCTCTGGCCCCACGCGGAGTCGACGACACGCGCCTGCTCCTCGATCAGGACGGCCTCGTGAGCGAAGGTGCCGCCACCGCCGCCGTACTCCTCGGGAATCGACATGCCGAGAAGACCGACCTCGCCTGCCTTGGTCCACAGGTCACGATCGACGTGATGCTGCTCGATGTAGCGCTCGGTGTTGGGCGCGATCTCCTTCTCGCAGAAGGCGCGGGCCATCTCACGCAGTGCGGACAGATCCTCGGTTTCCCAGCTGGGACGAGCCATGGTGTTCATACCAATCTTCGGTGACTTTTTTCGATCGCCGCGATCTTAACACTGACCAATGACAAGGTCCGGTGGGGATGACCCCACCGGACCTTGACCAGTTCGGAAACTCTTCGCTCCGAGGCGACTCGTTACTTCGCGATCAGCCCTTCGCGTTGCCCTTCTTCCACGTCGACCACGGGATGTTCCAGTCGCCGAGGCCGTCGGTGCCCGGCAGCGGGTCGCCGATCGTGTTCTTGATCGTCACCGGGTCGCCGCGCAGCGTGTTGCGCACCGTCCACAACGCGTCGTCCGGGCTGAGGTTGAGGCAGCCGTGACTGGTGTTCGTGTTGCCCTGCGCCCACACCGACCAGGGTGCCGAGTGCAGGTAGATGCCGCTGTAGGACATCTGAGTGGCGTAGTCGACCGGCGTGCGGTAGCCGTCAGCCGAGTTGGTGGGGACGCCGTAGGTGGACGAGTCCATGATGATGTGGTCGACGCGGTCACCGATCATGTAGATGCCGTTGTTCGTGGGCGCGGATTCCTTGCCCATCGACGTCGGCATGGTCCGGATGACCTTGCCGTTCTTCTTGACGACGACCATCTTGTCGTTGTCGTCGACGAACATCTCGAGGTCGCGGCCGACCTTGAAGCTCGACGAGGCGTTCTCCTGGCCGAAGGTGCCGTTGCCGAGGTCGATGCCGAAGATGTTGACCTTGACGTTCACCTTGGTGCCCGAGGCCCAGTAGTTCTCGGGACGCCAGCGGACTTCCTGATCACTGATCCAGTAGAAAGCACCCTCGACGGCCGGAGTGGACGTGATCTTGATGGCGTCCTGCGCGGCCTTGCGGTTGCCGATCGCCTCGTCGAAGCGGACCGAGACGGTCTGCGCGACGCCGACGGTCTCGCCGTCCGGCGGGCCGATGTAGGCAGCGGTCTGGTTCTCGGGCGAACGGGTCCGGAACTTGGTGGTCTGCACGGTCTTGCCGCCGACGCCGGTGGCCGTCGCGTTGACCGTGTAGGTCCGGTCGTAGCCGAAGGGCTCGGCGCTTGTCCAGGTGGTGCCGTCGTCGCTCAACTCACCCTTGATGAGGCCACCGTCGGACTTCTTGATGCGCACATCGGAGATGGCGCCCTCGGTGGCCTTGACGACGACCGGACGGCCCGGCTGAACGCCGAGTTCGTTCTTCGTCAGCGGCTTGCCGTCCTCGTCGGTGATCGAGACGGCAGGCTTGATCATGTCGCCGAACTCGCCGTTCGCGTGCACTTCCGTGTCGTAGCCGCTGACGCCGCTGCACGCCGAGAGGAATGCGGTGGCCGCGACCATCAAAGCGACTGCAGAGGTCGCTTTGACGCGAGGTCGACGGAGGCCGCTCCGAGTGATGCCCATCTTGCTCCCAAAACTGTGTGACCCGTAAACGGACCGGTATTCCGTTTTCTCGATTGTACGAGACGCCGAACACGTTTCACGTATCCGACATTGACCGTCATCCCCACCACACAACCGGCCATCGCCCACCCCTACGCCTCCCAACGGCGTAGCGGCAGGTCAATGGCGATTCAGCCTGCGAGGATTCGCGTTCGAGAGTACCGACACCCTCCGACAAGCACCACCGAGGACGCACAGGATCACAGTCGGAGCATTCAGCCGAACGACGCGTCCACCTAGAGTCGTAGTCGAGGTTTGGACGTCTACTTGGCCCGCGGAGCGGCGACATCCGGGTAACCGCCGGGGAACTCCGACGACTTGTAGGTGATCACCCCGTCCTTCTCCTCGACGAATTCACCGTCGCAACGCCCCGACAGCGCTGTCACGATCGCGGCCTGTCCTGCCGGATCGATCGTCTCCACCATGTGCTCGACACCGACGTCCGGCAGCGGCGAGTAGCCCCGCACCGGGGTCACACGGCACTGTCCACCGTCGAGGTGGCCGCTCGCCCATTCCCGCTCGCTGCGGATGCCGAAGTATGCGGTGCCCCCAGGGGTGTCGTCCCCCGCGTTGACCTGGGTGATGTAGTCGGTGCCCGGGCAGACCAGTCGCGCCTGCCCCCGCTGCGAGCAGCCGCCCATCGAGCCGTACTGCGGCGCTCCGACCGCGATGTACGCGGCGACCTTCGACGCGCCCCCGAGTTCCTTCAGATACCAGCGGGCCGTCAGTCCGCCGATGCTGTGTCCGACGAGCGCGATCTTCGCACTCGGTCGATCGGCACGGATCCGGTCGACCGCAGCCCCGATCTTCGCCGGATCCTCGCGCAGTTCCGTGCCCGCGAGCTCGAGGACATGCGTCCGGTATCCCTTGTCGCGCAGAGTCGCGGCGAGCGGCTGATATGGCGTGCCGCCGAAGGTCTGGCCCGGAACGATCACGACATCGGTGATACCCGCGTCGCGCGTCGGCTTCTCCGCGGACACCGCTCCGGTTCCGACCATCGACGCGGCGAGGACGGCAGCGGCACCGAGGACGGCAGCTCTCCTGATCATCATGGTGAATTAGGTTAGCGTCACCTAGCTTCGAATGGACGAGGCTGAGGCGGACGCCACACGACGCGGATGAGGACCGGCTCTCGCCGGCAACGAAAAAGACCCCCTCCGACTGGAGGGGGTCTTTTTCCTATGTGCGCCATCAGGGACTCGAACCCCGAACCCGCTGGTTAACGCAAAGCGGCACGTCGACTGACCAGGCCGAAGGCGACGGGACTCGAACCCCGAACCCGGTCGTCGTGCCTTTCCCCGCACCGCGACACGCACCGGCACCGATCCCCGAGGCGGTTCCGGCATGAGCGAGAAGACGACGTTCGTCCGGCGCGAGGACGACATCCCTGAGCGCGACGTTCAGATCCGCGCGACGGGGTACTACGACTGCCACGGTCTCCCCGACGTCGAGCTGTACCCCGGTGGCGGCCAGGTCGGAGCCGTCTCGTCCTACTGCGGATCACGCGAGGGCGAGTTCTGTCTCCACGTCTGGGACCCGACGGACTCGTGGGACGCCGCTCGCGTCGAGGTCTACGACGACAGCGGCCGTTACCCGTACGACGACACACCCCGGCCGATAGTGCTCCTCGCCGCGAGTCCGCAGGGCGTGCCGCCCGAGTGCATCGACGGCCTGACAGCCGCACTCGCGGCCGCACGCGCCCACATCGAGGCCACCTGGCCGACACACGTGGCCGCACACAACCGACCCGAGTAGGTCAGGACGCGCGCGAAGGTTCGCTTTGTGCCGTCGAATACGTGCCGCCCGTCGGCGCGTTCACCCGCGACACCCCGATGGCGATTGGGACTAAAGTCCCTTCCGCGCGATTTCGTCGTGTCTGTCTGGACAGTCGTCCGATTGGATTCACTCCACCATGAACGAACTTCCCCCCACCTTCACTATCGTCGTCGACACCGCGGCAGCCCCGGCGTGGATCGACGCGCGCGACGAGTTCTGCCGGTGGCTCGCGGCCGGCGACAAACTCCACGGGACACGACGCCTTCGCCGGTACCACCTCGAGCGACTGGAACGGCACACGCCCGGGATCGGCCCGTGGGACGTCACCGAATCCGACCTCGTGTCTTTCCTCGGACAGACGGGCTGGTCGACGGAGACCCGGCGCTCATACCTGACTACGTGCCGGACGTTCTACGCATGGGCTGCGGCTGTCGGCCGCTGCCCGGAGAACCCCGCCGCCGCGCTCGCCTCGATCCGAGCGCGACGAGGAATCCCACGTCCGACGCCGGAGGCCGTGCTTCGTCAATCCCTAGAGCAGGCGACGCCGCGCGTGCGGCTGATGGTCAGCCTCGCCGCCTACGAAGGTCTGCGCCGCGGCGAGATCTCGCGTGTCCGTGGCGCCGATGTTCTCCAGGCCTACGACGGGACGTACGAACTGATCGTCGCGGGCAAGGGCGGCGTGATGCGCTCAGTCCCGCTGGTCGACGAGATCGCCGACCGGATTCTCATGCACGGAGAGGGCTGGACTTTCCCCGGCCAGATCGAGGGACACCTCAGCCCCGAGTACGTCGGCAAGCTTGTGTCGCGGGCGCTGCCCGGCGATTGGACTGCGCACACCTTGAGACACCGTTTCGCCACGGCGACGTACGCCGTCGAGCGTGACATCCGCGCCGTTCAGGATCTCCTCGGCCACGCCGATGTCCGAACGACACAGATCTACACGGCCGTGCCGTCCGGCGCGAAGAGGCGCGCGGTGCTCGGGGCCGCAGCCTAGACCGGCGCGACTTCGAGGAACGTCGTCGTCGCCTTGATCGTGCGCTCCTGAAAACTGGACAGGGTGATGCTGTATGCCTCGAGGTGGACCAGCGCGCCCGCGGTCAGATTGACCGTCGCCGACAAACTCACCGGCGTCGAGCTGCTTGTCGTGGGCTGCTCGGCCGCCGCGACCTGAACACCATCGACCATCAACCGGCACGACAGGCGGCCCGGGTTACCGTCGGACACCTCGACTGTCGCCCGCACTGTCGCGCCGACCATCGCCCCGGCGACGACCAGCTTGTTGCTGCTGATCGTTGCCGGGGCGGCCGCGTCGGAGGACCACGACGGGACGAGCTGCATGCCGCCGGCACCAGCGGAGCGGGTCGCGAAGTTCCCACTCTTGACCATCCGTTGACGTGCGAGGCCGGCTCCGCCGGGCGGTGCGCTCACGATCTGCATCAGGCCACCCGCGCCTTGATGTCGGCGACCAGGCCTTTGCCCGGGGTGCCGCCGACACCGGTTACCTGCACCGCGAGGATGTCGCCAGCAGCGAGCGACACGGACAGCCCCGATACGGTTGCGCCGGCAACTTGGTTGGCGGCGGCGATCGTCTGCGACGTCACCGGGATCGCCGTCCCGTTCTTCCGCAGTTCGACGACCAGGTTCCCCGACGCGTCGGCGGTCAGACAGCGGACGGTTACCGACTCGATGACGACTGCCCGCTGCATCTTCACGCCGAAGGGGTTATCCCCGCTTCCGTTGGACCGGACGGTGTCCTTGCCGACCACGATCATGCTGATGTCGGCGGGGACAACGCCGGCGGCGAGCTTGTCGGCGGTGACTGCTCCCATCGCGATCTTCGGCGCGGTCACTCCGGAGTCCGCGAGGCCCATCTCGCCAGTCCCGACGTCGAACTCCAGCCCGCCAGTGGCACCCTTGAACATCGGCCACAGGCGGTCGTCGGCACCGATGTCGGCGATGGTCTCGCCGTTCGACCGGATCATGTACATGATCCGATGCTTCGACGGATCGGGGTCTACGTCGAAGAGCACGAACCACATTCCCGGCGGAACGATTGCCTCTTCGTCTGCCATCACGGCCGAGGCTGAGAGCACGCCGAACACGCCGCCTGCGGGGTCGACCTTGGACCACGTCACCGATCCGTCGGCAGGAGTGCGGGGCCCAGCCAACCTTGGGTCGTCGCCCTCGCATACCGATCCGGCGACGTTGCCGAACGCGACCTCGAGGACCCGGTCTGTGGTGAGGTCGCCGCCGCCGGTGAGCCCGGTGCCTGCGTCGACCTTCCGTGCGGTCGGGACCTTGCTGTTCAGGCCGGGGACGGCCGGGGCATCCCACGTTCCGCCGAGGTCCCCCGTGAGTTTGATGCCGCCTTTGATCGACGACGTGGCGTTCGGGACGCCGTCAGTCACGACACTCGCGGCGTCCTCGGCTGACTGTGCCGCCGCGTCGGCTGACGCCTGTGCTTGTGACCGAGCTGTCTCGGCGCCGGACTGCGCGGCCGAGGCTGACGTCGATGCCGACTGTGCCGTCGTGGCGTGGCCTTGCGCGGCGGTCTTGGCTGCGTCGGCAGCCGACGCCGATCCGGAGGCGGCGGTCGCCGCGGTCTGGGCGGCAGTCTTGGCCGCAGTCGCGGCGGCCGACGAGGCGGATGCGTCGGCTTCTGCGGTGTCGGCGCCAGTGGCGGCGGCGGCGGCGTCTGTCGCTGACGACTGGGCGGCGTCGCGTGCGGTGATTGCGGCGTCGCGTGCGCCGGTCGCTGCGGTTCGCGCGGTCTCGGCTGCGGTCTGTGCGGTCGACGCGGACTCGGCGGCCTGGACCGCGACGCCGCGTGCGCTGTCTGCGGCCGTCGCCGACCCGGCGGCCGCGGTCGCCGATGTCTGCGCGGCTGACTTCGCCGACTCGGCGGCTGTCTTGGCGGTGGTCGCGCCGTCGCGGGCGGCCACCGCATCCGTGGCTGATCCGGCGGCTGCGACCTTCGCTGCCTCTGCTGCGGCTGCTGCGGCCGCGGCGGCCGACAGTGACGGCACCGCCGCACGGACAGGCGGCAACGCTGGGCCACCTTCTTGCGACCGGGCGATCACGAGGTCGGAGCCGTCGACGGAGATCGAGTCGATGGATGCGCCGCGCGGGCCGCGGGCGAAGTACGGAGTGGTCATGGTGTTTCCTCCACGTCGTAGGCGTGCCACCCGTCGAGTGCGGCACCGCTGTTGAAGACCGAATGGTCGATGAACATCCCGCAGAATCTCTGCCCTTGGCCGTGCTTGATGACGTTGCCGGAGTCGATCCATGCGAGCACCTGCGTGCCGTCGCGGAACCCTCGGAATGAGTTGTCGGCAGGGTCGTAGACCAGACGCCAGCGCGCCGCACCACCGCCGGATGCCGAGGCCCGAGTCGTTGCACCGGCACCCGAGATCGAATCGGCCGTGACGATGGATGCGGTCGTGTCGGTAACGACCAGCGCGGCAAGGTTCCCTTGCTGCGACGACGCACAGATCACGATGCCCGACGGAGGTGAGTCCGACCCGGTGACGGTCACCTCGCACGCGATGTGGTCCGTGGCCAATGCTGCGGTGTACATCCCCCACGACCGCTGCGACAGGAGCTGCGCGGACGGGTTGACAACCTGGTTCGACTCGATGGCCAGCTTCGCACCACCGGACGACCCGACACCCAGAAGCCAGCTCTGGCCGAGGGCACCGCGATTGAACGTGTCGAACAGCGACCTCCGGTCGGCCGCGCCGATGTCGCGTCCGAGCTCGACGTACACCGTCTTCGCTGTGTACCCACTGTCGGCGACGAGGGTGGGGATCGTGCTCCCCGAATCGGAGGTGTCGGCCACTGCGACGTCGAGGCCGATGCGGCGGGGCCGGAACCCCGTCGCGATCGCCGGGGTGGTCATCTGCACGCCCATCATCTGCACGTTGCCGTCGGCCGCGAACGCGACGAGGATCGTGTCGCCCGGCTCTGCGAGGATCGGCGGGAACTTCGCTTGGATCCACGACGAGGAGGTCGTCAGATCGGCGGCCATGTTGGCCGTGTCACCGACCTTCACGAAGCTCCCGTTCGGCGACATCTTGAACACGTAGCCGAACAGGTTCGACACCGTACCGACGCGTCGGGCAAGGAACGCGATCTGGTCCCGGGCACCTGCCTCGCCGACACGGACACACGCGCCGAGAATCCGAGTCCCCGACAGCTGATGTTCCATGATTCCGCTCGACCCGGTCGTCGCATCCGTGCGGACGCCGAACCCTGTGAACACCTCGTACGAGTGAGTGTGCGGCGGCGCCTGCGACAACAGAGCCAGAGGGAACGACACGTCAGCCGTCGGATCCAGCCCCGCCCACAGAGGCTTCGTTGAGGTGACCGAAAAGACCTCCTGCACAGCGGTCACCTGGATCTGGACCGCGCCGATCTGCGCCTCGGTCGTGTCGACCACTGTCTTCATTCCGGCGAGTTCTTCGATCACCTCGGCGATCGTTCCGCCGACCACCGGGATACCACGGATGCCGCGCAAGATCGCATTAAGCAGGTTCTGGACGAAGGCGTTCGCGTTCGCGAGCGCACCCTGCAGCCCGGACACGAGAGCCTGCGGGATCGCCCCAATCACCTGCGACGGATCGTGCAGCAGCCGGTCGATCAGATCGTCGAGGCCGGCGGCGTTGTCCTGGCCGAGACCAAGCATGTCGCCGATCTCGTCACCGAGATCAAGGATGCGGTCAATCAGGGTGCCGATCGGCGGGACGCCGAGCGACCCGAGCATGTGGTCGACGAGCGACTCGAGATTGTCGACCAGCCCTGCCAGGTCCGGCACCAGCCCAGTGATCCAGTCCTGCGGCAGCGTCGTCGACGGCCGCGACAGACCGACGTCGTCGACGAGCATCCGCCCCGCCGTCAGTGCCGGTGTGCCGGTGACCCCGAGGCTCACGCGCGTCGCGCCAGCGGGGATCTCCCACGCGCCAGTCGCCTTCACCCATGCGCCCGTCAGCGGCGCCGACGTGACGAGCTTCGACTCGACCTTCACGCCACTGTCGTCGAACGCGTGCAGCCGCAGTTCGAACGGGGATCCGACCGACGTCGCGCCGTCGCCGCGCACCCACGCCGACGCGGTCACGGTCTGCCCGGCGGCAACAGCGGACGGCTGCCACACCATCTCCCGCGCCACCGACGGAGCATCGAGAGCAGCACACGCGCCAGCCCGACCGGCGCCAGCCGCGTAGTACCACGTCCCCTCCGTCCCGGTGCCCGGCGGCAGGGCGTCGAGGTCGCCGCCGTCGAGCATGTTCACCGACTGATCGGTCAGCTTGCCGATCGAGATCAGCGGGAGCAATGCTTGCTTGATCAGGCCGCCGCCGTCGAAGATGATCCGGATCGGTTCGGTGACGTCCTGGATCGCGGTCAGGATCGGGTCGTCGCCGACGTACTCCCCCGACAGCGCGTCGAGAAGGGCCCCGAGATCCGCGCCGATCCCGAGGACGAAGTCCTCGAAGTCGCCGAGCCAGTCCGCGGTAACCTCGCTGATCCACGTGATCAGAGGTGCCGGGCTCCCCGTCTTCAACGACTCCAGTATCGCGTTGACGAACGACTTCAACGGCGCCATCAGCTCGTCGGCGATCTGCGCGGCACCGGGCTTGGTCGTCAGCCCGTCCGGGCCGGTGAGGATGTCGAGGATCGCCGGGTCGATCGGCAGGCCGGCAGTGCGCGACGGGATCTTGGAAGTGTCGAGCGGCGACACGGGGTCGTCGAACAGCTCCGCGTCGAGTCCCGACGGATCCGGAGCGACATCGTCGTACCAGTCCTCAATCGCTCCCATGTCAGGCTTCCGGGACGATGAGCACTCGCAGCTGGGCGTCGGTCTTCGCGAACGTCCAACCGCCCGACCCGGCGACGCGCGTGGCGACCACGACGAGGTTGCGTGCAGCGTGGGCCGGGATCAGCCCCGTCGCTCCTCCGGGTGCCGCTGCTGCCGACGGTGCGCCGGCCGAGCTGTGGTGCGGGCCGATCGCAGCTGCTCCGGATGAGATCGGGATCGACTTCGCGACGAGCTGTCCGGCGGTCGGGTCGTCGATCCGGACCATGATCGATGTCTCGGCGGTGGAGCCGGACTGTAGGCCGACCTTCGCGTGACCAGTGACGTCGACCTGGAACGGGTACGGCAGTACTGGCAGCGGCATAGTCGCCACCGTCTGGGATGCTGCGGTGCCGGCGTACGCGGTGAACGCCGACTCGGGCAGCGTGTAGCGAGTCGGCCTCGGGAGCGCAGTCTCCGCAGTGGCCGGCACGAACTTCGCTGTGTCCGCATCCCACACGGGCACGGCGCCATCAGGGCGAGCAACCGACGCGTCGAAGAGCGACCACGCGCCGCCAGGCCCGGGCGGCCCCGGCGTGCCGGGGATCTTGAAGTGCAGGTTCGGCGCGGCGGCCGGGCCCGAGATCTCGACCTCGAACGGATCGGCCTCCGCCACCAGCTCACCGGTCGCGGTGACGTCAGGCGCCGGGCCCGGCAGTCCGGGCCCGAACGCATCGACAAAGTACCGCCACTCCGTCCCCGTCCAGTACGCGATGTCGCCGGTACCGGCCCCATCGGAGATCACCCACGCCTTCCCCTTGTCCCCGGCGGCCAGCGTCGGCAGTTCACCGGCCGACGCGAGTGTGGGGAACTGCCACAGGAACGGCGCGGCCGCGGTTCCCGGCGGCCCCGGCTCGCCCTGGAGTACGGGGATCGCAAGGTCAGCGTCGTCGCCGGTGATCGAGAGCTGTGCCTGCTGGAGCGGCGGCTCACCGGGCGGGGTTGCCAGGCCCCACACCTTCGCGCGCAGTAGCACGTCGGCCAGGTGCGTGCCGAGATTCGGGACTGCCATGATGATGCCTCCTCAGACTTCGTCGACTAGTTCGGGCGGCAGCGCGGGCGCCGGGGTCTCGGGTGCGTGCTGGACTTGCCAGGCCACCCAGTCCCGGATGTGCCGGACCGCCACCCGCAGTAGGTGTTCGACGGCGCTCTTCGACTCGACCGACGCGGCGAGGTCGGCCCGGGTCTCGGCGAGCAGCCGCTCGAGTTCGGCAATCCGCGCCTCGACCTGCTTCTGCTGGAGCGCGAACCGGCCGAGGACGACGCTGCCGATCAAGGGCAGTCCGAGGTAGAGCGCGAGGCCGATCAGGTCGACGGCGTCTTCGACGACGGGCATCAGCGATCACCGTCCGGCGGCACGTTGCGGTCGGCGAGGACGTTGCCAGCGCCGCCGAGGATGATGGCAGCCAGCCCTACCCACTGGGCGGCTTCGGCCTGCGACATCCGGCCGTAGACGACGGCGACCGCCGCGATCGCCACCAGGAGGCGGTAGATGAACCGGCGACGCGCCGGAGTCAGGGTGATCATGCGGCCATCACCACCTTCACGGCTGCGACCTTCACGGCGCCGGACGGATCCCACAGGAGTGAGCCGTGTTCGAAGTCCTGCCGGCGGCCGCCGTTACCATCGCTGTACTCGTTGCTGATCGGCCAGCCCAACGGGCCCTCCTCGTACCCTTCTCGTGCCCAGCGAGTGCCGATGATGCCGTGCACGTAGAACCCGATGTCCGAGCCGTGGCGGCGGTAGATCACGCCACGCTCGAAGGCCTGCACCAGGCCGCCGTCGAGTTCAGTGCGCTCGACCGTCGGGTAGCCGAGTGCTCCGCCCTCGAATCCGTGGGTCTTCCAGACGTCGAAGATCTCGTCGGGCATCGCGACGGCACCGGTGGTCGGTGACCAGTAGACGTAGCCGTTCTCGAACTTCGCCCATCGGCCGCGGCCGTCCGGCGTGACGACCTCGCCGATCGCGTTCTCGCGGCCGGTCTTGACCCGCGCACCGAGAACGAACAGATCGTCGCTGGCCTTGGCGGCGCGCTCGTTGATCCGGTTCACCGGGGCGGGCAGCGGCTTGGGTGACGTCATGCCGAGGTACATGCGGATGTCTGCCTCGAGGAGGTCGAACGGGTAGTGCGGGCCCAGGTCGGTGTGCGTGCCGATGCCGAGAACGCGGGTGACGAAGTAGTGGTCGGCGACGCACGCGATGTCGCCCTTCGGGTACGGCCGGGCCTGCACGATCGCCTTGAGGTACGGGTACTTCGCAAGGTTCTCGACGATCTTCCAGGCCGAGATCCGGATCCCGTTGCGCATGTTGCGGATCCACTCTTCACGAGTCCAGCTCGCGCGCGATCCGGCGTAGCAGAAGTTGTACGCGCGAGGGTTCGCGTTGAGCACTGACCACGACGCGTCGTCGGTGTCGACGATCGCGATGCACGTGAAGTTGTCGATGATGTCGTGGTAGCTGGCGTTGTTCGCAGGGTTGCGGCAGTACGCGGCCAACGAGTACGCGTCGCCCGGTCCTTCCTGTGTGTGGCCGAGCGCGTAGCAAACGCGGGCACCGAAGCGCGGTGAGAACGACCCGCCGAAGTTGACGATGTCCTTGAACGTGGGGCGTACTGCGGTGGTCATGGGCTTCTCCTTGCGGGCGTGACAGGACGGCCCGCCGCCAAGTCGGCGACGGGCCAAGAGATCGGGGCAGTGCTAGTCGGTGGGGTGGTCTGCGGCGTCGAACGCAGCGAGCTGCGCGCGCAGGTGCTCGCGTTCGTGTGCGGTCATCAGGGCCGGGTCTGGGGTGCCGAGCTCGACGGGATCCTCGACGTCTACGGGCACCCACAGTCCGCAGTTCCCGGGCATGTGTTGGCCGCGGGGCGGCGGCCAGTACTTGATCTGCTGCGGTGCCGTCTTGCGGAGGCCGACGGCCTCGCAGTGGATCGCGAGACGGTTGCGCTGGGCGGCGTCGAGGTAGATCGCCTGCCCGTCGGGCAGGAGCGGAACGTCGCGGAAGAAGTCCGCGAACCGGTGCGGCTCTGTCGAGCGTCCGGGGTCGGCGCGCCAGACGCCTTCGAGGTGGTCCATGTCAGTGCTCCAGGAAGATCTTGCGGGCGACGTCGCGGATATGGCTCGCCTGCGCCCACAGTTCGGCGATCGGGTCGGGGTCCGCCTCGCCGTCACCGACAGTGAGTGCGAACCGGAGTTCTTCGTCGCGGTCGAGACGGTGCTTGACGTCGGTGATGCGGTCGACGTAGATCGATCCGTCCGGCATCTCGAAGCAGCACGCCGAACCCTTCCGGATGTCGCGGCCGATCCGGTACGGGAACCCGTCGATGACCTCGACCGTCTGGAGGAGACGCGGCTTGGTGTCGTAGTAGCCCTTCCGGAGCGCGACGGCCGTCGCCATACCGAACCCCGTCGAGCCCTCCGAGCACCACACGTGCCGGATCGCAAACCGGCCGGCGCGCCTCGCCTGCCGGCGGTTCTCGACCTTCGCGAACGCCAGCAGCGTGTTGTCGAACTCGCCCTGGTACAGGTTGCCCAGGCCGGGGATCGCCATCGCCCACCCGAGGTAGTCCAACGCCGTCGTGATCGCCAGCGTGATCGCCGAGTTCACCCATTCCGGCGACCGGCCACCGGTCCAGTAGACGGTGCCGCGGCTCTTCTTCCGGGAGATCCGCGACGTCGTGATCCCCGTGATCCCCGAGTACTCCCCTTGCCGGTACACCGGCCACGGTTTCGCCGGCGCCAACCCGAGCTTGTCGCCGAGCGGATGCTGCGACGGCAGCGCCTTCGTCGCCGACGGGTCGAGGATCGGGTGCACGATCTCGGTGATCAGATCGTCGCCGAGCTGCACGAGCAGATGGATCCACCCATCGAGCGCCGTCCCGGTGATGCCGGGGACGAGCTCCTCGTGAACGATGTCGAGGATGACGACCGGACGCGTCAGCGTCACGTGCTTCGGGAACGGCTGCGGATCACCGGGCCGCCAGAGCTTCGCCGTCGGAAAGCAGTCCGCGTCGCGAAGCTGGTCGATCATCGCCGGCAGCGCCATGTCGAAACGGAACGCAGCAAGCACCGGCTTGGTCGCGTCGCGCAGCGGCGACACCGGAGACACCATCAACGGCCACCGGCGCGGGTCGACCGCGTCCCGGTAACTCGCGGGCGAGGTCCAGTCATCGACGAACCGCCACAGTGGCGAGTACGTGACGACGAGGGACAAGAAGATCGCCTGGAGGAACGCGGACCGAATGTTGCCGAGCGCGACGTAGTAGTGGATCGGCTGCACCGCCGGCGGCAGAGCCGGGCACGCCATCAGGATCGCGGTGTCCCACCAGATCAGCGACGACACCCACGTCACCTCGATGACCTTGCTTCCGTCCTCGGCGTCGACCATGTCCACGTCGATCGCCTTGAACAGGACGCGGCTATCGAACCCGACCTGCGGGTCGTCCGGGTCGACGAGCTCGACCGTGAGGTGCAGATCCTCGTCGGGCCGGATCAGGTCCCAGCAGTAGTGCCCCTCCGGCGAGTCATAGACGAACTGCGTCTTGCCGCCGCCCACGCTGTACGCGGGGTCCTCCCCCTCATGGAAGATCACCGACCGCACCTCGAGCGGATACTCGAGGTTGCCGTCCCATAGTTGGATCAGCGACGACGAGAAATGCGCGTGCCGATCGGCGCGGTCCTGCTCGTCGAGCCGGTGGAAGATGCCGTCAAGATCGTCATCGTTCGCCCCGTACATCGTCAGCCCCACGGGTGTTCGTAGCGCTGCTCGACGCGCAGCTGAACCTTGGCCGCCGACAGCGGCCCCTCGCACTCGACGCCGAACGCGTGCGCGCCGGGCTCGCTGATCGGCGTGGTGAATCCACGCTGCAGCCGGCGCCACTTGTCACGGTCCGCCGTCGACGACAACTGCGTGGCGAGCGGGTGCGAGTCGACCTTCCACTCCTCGTCAGCAGCCATGCGCGGCAGCGGATTCCACTGCCCGCCCGGAGCTTGCAGATTCCAGTTTCCGCCGCGGCCGGCCCACTTCACGAACGTCGGCCGGTCACCGCGGTTCGCGACGCGCAGGTTCCCTCGGCGCGCGGCCGTATTGTTCGACCACGACGCCGTCAGATCCTTCGTCCGCCAGTCCGGGTCGTGGGCGACCAACCGCCAGTCCCACAGCTGCGAGAGCGACCACGTCGGGTCCTCTTCGATCTCCGTCTCGTGTTTTCCCGACCGGCGGACCTTGATCCACCGCGGCCCCCACGGGAGCGTCTGCACAACGAGCAGCGAATCGTGATCGAACGACAGCAGCCGGTGGATGCGCCTGTTCCACCACTGCCACTCGAGGGAATCCTTGCCCTGGATGATCGTCATGAAGTCGATCTCGAGCTCTTCGATGCGGACCGCGACAGGGATCGACCCGGGCAGCCGGGCGGTCTTGATCGACACCAACGACCGCTCGGCCTCCCAGATCCCCTCGACGCCCTCGAGGAGCCGCGCCCCGTGGTCGCCCTGCCGAGGGCCCGACAACTCGACGAAGTCCCCGCTGCCTCGCCAGTCGTAGATCCGGACGACCGTGTCGTCCACCAATCCCCGTGCCCTCACCACCGGACCCCCTTCGCTCCAGCCCGACGGACACCGGCACCAGCGGTGTCGATGCGGTCGTGGCGCCGCGCCTCACGGAAGTACTTCGGAGCCTGCTCGGCCGGACCGGAGTAGTTGTAGTTCTTCGTCACCGGACCGCCGACCGCCGCAGGCCGGTCCATCAGCGCTGCCTGCCCGCCACGAGCACGCGCCGCGGTGCCACCGTCGGCATGCATGTTCACCAGCTGGAACCCGCGGCGCCGAGCCCACTCCGCGCCGATCTCGATGTGCTGCGGATCGTCGGTGTCCGGGATGAAGAACTCATCGGTGAGCTGCCGGTCGCCGAGCAGCCGGAACTTTCCGGGCCCGACGATCGCGGCCGACTTGCTGTCCATCGGCGAGATCCCACCACCCCAGTAGCCCTGCGTCGTCGGCCACGGGATGCCCTGCGGGTAGCGCTTGTTCGCGTAGTTCAGGGAGGCAACACCGTTGGCGAGGACGTTGAACGGATCGTTCGGCAGCTTCGGGTCGCGGTTCGCGGCGAACGTCGGCGGCTTGACCTGCATCCACCCCATCGGCTTGCCGTCCGACGAGTCCGGACCGACCGCGCGCGGGTCACCCTTCGACTCGATGTCGCCCTGCCCGATCATCGCCGACGCCAACGACGCCGCCGAGTTCGTGATCTTAAGGGCGGCCGCGATCTCCTTCGACCACTGCGCCGCGCCAGCACCCGGCCGATACGGAGCTGAGTTGACCGCGAGGTACGGGTCGGAGTCAGCGGAGCCCGTCGTCGGACCGGTCGGAGTCGACGGGGCCGACGGGTCGGTCGTCGACGTCGTCCCGTTCTTCTTCCCCCGCAGCGCGATCTTCGCGTCCAGTCCCGCCTTGTCGTGGTCCTGTTTGAGGTCGAGCAGCTTCCGGTCACGAGCCGCACCGGGCGGCATGCTGTTCTTGATCGCGAGCCGATCGTTCTCGTACTTCTGATCGCGCTTGAGCTTCGCGATGTCGTACGCGTTCTGGTCGGCCTCGCTGACCCCCGACGTCGTCGGCGCCTCGCCCTGCTCATTGCGGAACCGTTTGGTGTTCTCGCCGATCTGCCACGCACGCCCCGCCACGAACTTGTCCGGGTCAGCGATCACGCTGTCCTCAAGGCCGAACGTTTCGAGGAGCCCGCGGACGCCGATCCTCGCAGCCTCGGCCGCGACATCCTCAGCCTTCGGGGCCTTCGGTGCCTCGATGTACTGCCGCTGCGGCGTCGAATCCGACGACGTCGAATCCGTCGTCGTGGTCGACGACTTGTCGTCAGGCGCCGGTTCGGTGGTGATCGGCGGATTGATCAGGTTCTCCGGCAGGTGGAAGCGGTGCGTGAACTGCGGATCGAAAGCGCCCGCGGCACCACGCCCCCACCGCACCTGCGACGGCGAGCTGTTGCCGCCGGACTCGGTGTTGACCGGGCCTTGCTCGGTGCGCACGGTCGCGGCCATGTGCTCCATCGACGTGCCCACCGTGAGCGCATCGGACGGCGACGCGCCGGAGACCAACCCCGCTGTCTGGCCACCGATCAAGCTGTACGTGGTGAACAGCCGCTGGAGCTCCTTGCCCTGCGCAGCCGACACCATCCACGACACCCACATCGAGCAGTCGCGGGCGCCGGTGATGTACGGGAGCCCGTCATTCTGCTTGCCGACCTGCTCCGCGCGCACCAGTCCGCCGAGATAGAGGCCTTGCCGCTGCTGCGCGGCCGCGGTCCCACCGTCGCCGGTCAGCCCGGCACGGAACGCGAGCATCGCGTCGTGTCCGCCGAGCGCGTCGACCTGCTCCGGCGACGCATAGTGCTCACCGTTGGAGAGCGCGACTGGAACCATGGGGCCTGCGCCGGCCGATGCGACGGAGGACGTCGACATGGCGGCCATCTTGCGGTTGATCGCGCCGTGACCTCCCGCGGCTCGAACCTCCGCGGCTGTGAAGATGTGCGAGCCCTCGCGGACCGACGTCCGGATCGAGTCCGATGTCCCTGACCCTGGTCCCCGGATCGCTCCATCGTCAGCAACTCCACCACCGGTGGCGAACCGGCGTCCCGGGGTATTGAGGAATGGCACGCCCTCGACAGGCTGGGGCGCGGTGCCGGGGCCCTGCGTGACCATCTGGTGAATCTGCTGAGTGACGGTGACGGTGACTTGCTTGGAGTTGATCTTCGCGAGTCCGTCGACGAGATCGTTGATCCGGGCGGCCGCCTGGTCCGTCGTGGCGGTGACCTTGACGTCCTTCGACCCTGGGATTCGTTCGATCACCAGGCCCTTGATCATCTCGAGCTTTTCGCGTGCATCGTCAGACAGCGCGGTGATCTTTACCGGGGTGTTCTTCGGGACCATCTCTAGCTTGGCCCGAACCAGTGCCAGTTCGGCGGTCACTTCGCCGTCTCCGGCCAGGAGTAGGTCGATCGTGGTCTCGGGTGGGAGTAGTCCCATCGCGGCGGCGACCTCGGCGACGTCAACGCCGGCGCGCTTGGCGCCCTCGGACTGGTGCATGAACGAGTCGTAGATCTCGCGGGCCGCTGTCGTGGCGGCGGTGGCCGCTTCTTCCGAGCTCTTTCCCTGGTTCTGGGCCATCTCGAGGGCTGATGCCGCAGCGGTGTGCATCGAGTCGCGGACGTCGCGGACCGTTGACGCAAGCTCTGCCGTTGCTTCTGTCTTCGTGGAGATCCGGCCGTCGTCGCCGACGACCTTGTTGTAGCTTCCGGCCTCACCGGCGGCTGCGTTCCACGCATCGGCGACCTTGCGATTCGACTCGGCGGCCGCGCCCATCGCCTCATCGAAGGTGTCGGCATCGCCAGTGAGGATGTCGAGTGCCTTCTTTAGCGCTCCCGCTTTGTCCGCGGCCGTCGACGTATTCGAGGCGAGCACGTCCATCTGTTCGGCGAGTGCCTTCGCCTGCGGGTTCGTCGCGGCCAGCGCCTCGGCCTGGCCACGCTGAATGCCCGTGGCCTCTTCGACGCGGTCTGATGCCGCCGCGGTGTTGACTCCGAGGTGTGCTGCCGCGCTTCCCGCGCCACTCAGCTGTCCCCGCATGTCGTCGAGGCTGAGGTTGAGGTTGTCGAGTCCTGGGGTCACGGCACCGATCGCGTCTTTGTCTCCGCGAAGTGCTCTGCCGAGAGTGCCCGCACTGATCCCCTGCTCCCGGAGTAGGTGCGCGTTGTCCTTCCAGACCGACGATGACGCGAGGGAGGTTTCGATCAGATCGTCTAGATCCGAGTTCAGGCTGCGGATCGCAGTACGCTGCCCGCTCGCGGCGTCCACGACGAGTCGCGAGGAGATCCCGAGATCCCGCGCGTACTTGAACGTGTCGTTGTCGTCTCCGAGCCCAGCCCCGCCCGACAGGTCCTTCGTCAGCTGTTCTTTGCCGGCGGCGGTGAGTGCACCCGTCTCGAGGTTGATCTGACCGACGAGGTTCTTCACTGCGGCCGCATGCTCGGCCGCGGCCTGCGCCGCTTCCTGCTGCCGCTTCTTGTGTGCGCTCAACGCCCAGGTGGCGGCCATGATTGTCGCGGTGATGCCGAATCCCACGGGCCCGCCGAACGCTCCAACGATCGAACTGCCGGCCATCTTCAATGCTGTACCGCTGGCGGCGACTGTCCCCGCCGTCCGCGCGAACGTCGACGCTCCCGCGGACGCGGTGGTGAACGCGGTCCCGATCCGCTGGAGCGCTGCCGAGCGCTCACCCATCGTCCGCATGGTCGCCGATAGCGCCGAGATCGGAGTGCCTGCCGCGGCAGCACCCGCGCGGATCTGCCCGACCTGGTTCGTGAACCCGCGCATCGCGGAGACTGCATGTCCGGTCGAAGTCTGGTACGCCGCCATGATCGACGCAGACCTGCTGAGCTGCTGACCCGACATACCGGCGAGCGCCGTCTGGGTCCGCATCGCCCCGTTGAAGCTCCCGATCTCACGGCCCATCCGCTGGAGTCGGGTCATCTGTCCGCGTTCGAGTCCCGCACCGGCCTGAATGTGGCTGTTGAGCTTGGACCGAGCGAAGCCCATCGATGCCATCGCCAGAGCGGCTGTCTGGACTGGGGCGGGAAGTGCGGCGAACGCGCTCGCCGCACCCTGCACGACACCGACGACGGGAGCCAGTCCGGCGACCGCAACCTGCCCAGTTGCTTTCGCCGCATCGGCGGCCATGTCGAGACCACCACCGGGCCCTGCGAACTTCTGTGCAGCCTCGGTGCCCGCCGCCCCGAGCTCCTTGACGTTCTCAATGATCGGCCGGAGACCATCGACAGCGCGCGGTATGCCGCCACCCTTGATCAGCTCGGCGATACCGGAAAGCTTGTCGGCCCCATACTCAGCGAGATCGGTGAGCGGCCCCCGCAACAAGTCGTAGAGAGCGAGCTTGGCCTCGTCAGCAGCATTGCTGAGGGCGGCGACGGCGCCCGGCAACCCTTTGCTCATCTCCTCGCCGAGCTTCGCCGCGCCGCCAGCCTTACCGACAGCGTCGGCCATCTCCCGGAACGACGCGGAACCGTCCTTCGCCGCGATTCCAGCGAGGCGCATCGCGTCGCTGCCGAACAGGACGTTCGTCGCCTGGTTGAACTGTTCCTCGGTGAGCCTCGACGACGCGGCTTTGAGCTCGTCCATGATCGGGCCCAGTCCGCGGAACTTGCCCTGGGCGTCGTACACCTTGATCCCGAGCGTCTCCATCGCCGCCGATGCAGGCTCGGCGGTGTCCTGGAGCGCGAGCAGTGTCGACTTGAGCAAGGTGCCCGCGTCGCTGCCAGTGATGCCGTTGTTGGCGAGGACGCCGAGGGCCCCGGCGGTCTGCTCGATCGTCATGCCGAACTGCGCAGCAACGCTGCCGGACTGCTGGAGGCCTTCGGCGATGTCCGTGATCTCGCCAGCGGCCCGGTTCGCGGTGTTGGCGAGCACGTCCGCGACGTGCCCCGCCTTGCTGGCGTCGAGACTGAATGTGTTGAGCGCCTGGCCCTGGATCTCGGCAGCTTGACCAGCGTCGATCTGCGCAGCCGCGGCGAGCGTCAATGACCCACGTGCGGCCTCCATCGCCTGCTGGACAGTGAGACCGCCCTTGCCGAGCTCCAGCATCGCGGTGGCGGCGTCTCGTGCCGATGTCGCCGGGATCGACGCGTCGTTGCCCAGCTGCCGCGCCGTCTCTGAGAGCTTCCGCATCTCGGCGTCCGTGGCCCCCGAGGTGCCGCGGATCTGGTTCATGACCTGGTCGTAGTCCATACCCGCGGCGGCGACGCTCTTGAGGCCGGCGACAATCGCGGCACCACCGAACGCGACCCCGAGAACGCCGGCGGCCTTGCTCGCCATCGACGTCGCCCTGGTCAGGGTGCCGTCGAGACGGCGCGCGAGGTCGCGATCGTTGAGCACAACGTCGATGTCGATCCGGCCACCGGCCATCTACTGTGCTCCTTCGTTCACGATTAGACGGACCCGCTGATGTGGGCCCACAGTTCCCGAGCAGTCCACTGCCGGTGCGCACTCTCGTCTGGCTGCTCCGCACGAGAGCGGAGCTCTTCGTACCTGCGCACGGCGGCCTCGTGTGCGGCCCGTGGCCTGCGCGCAACGGGCTGGATCAGAGGCATCGGGGGCGGCTTCTCACGCGATGCAGCAGCCCTCTTCGCCTCGGCTGCATCCGTGGTCCACTTCACGTACTCCGCACTAAGCCAGTACGTCTGAAGGTCGACGAGTGTCGCGACGTTCTCGTCCGTGTGCGACCACGATGACGGTAGATCGGTGAGCATCGCGAGCGCGTCCTGCCACGGCCACGTCGCAAGCACGGTCCGCAGGTCCGTGCTGTAGACGACACGGAACCTCGCGATCAGGGAGCCCCAACCGCTCTCGTACTTCTGGAGAGCGATCAGAGCGCGAGAGGGTTTCCCCGCTCGTCCACCAGGCCCGCCTGGAGGTAGATGTACATCCACAGCCGACGTGCAACATGTACGTCGAGCGCCTCGACCTTGGCACGCAGTGCGGCGATCTTGTCGTGGTCGGCTTCATCGATCACGATCTCAAGCAGTCGCGACGACGCACTGTCGATCTCCTCGACGGAAAGCTTCGCTGAGTCGCGGTGCTGGAGGCGGGTCCACTCCCACACGACCTCCGCCGAGAAGTGCCGTCGGATCGAGAAGTCGATCCCCTGGAATGTCGCAGGGAGCGGTTCGAGAGACGGCGCTCCGACTTCGAGTCCAGCCATGATGTCGATCCTCGGGACGGCGACGGCTTGCGCCGTCCCGAGGACCGGGGCGGCCGCGACCTCAGCCGCCCCGGACTTGTTCTTCTTGGTGCTCGGCATAGTGATCGTCTCCTGCTACGGGATGAGCGGGTTGAAGTTGGAGATGGGTCGGAGCGGTGCGAGAGACAGGATCTCCAGCTCGAAGCCGTCGAGCTCCTCTCCGGTGAAGGCGCGCGGCGGAGGCGTCGCGAGTGTCGCCTTCGGCGTGTAGAAGCCGGTCCGGTCCGCGCTGGCGTTCGACGGATCCGCGAGGATCCACAGGAGCGCGAACTCCTCGGCGCTGCCCTCGATCCACTCGAAGACGTCGCTGCCGGGCGACGTCTCGACGATCGACCCGCCGAGCAGTGCCGTCAGCACCGCTGCCTTCGAGTAGTCGGTCGCACGGAACTTGGTGGTGTCTTCGCGGGGTCCGCGGCTGATCGCGTAGGAGCTCTCGCGCTTGTTGAAGATCTTGTGCTTCTTGACGTCCTGCTGCGGATCGAGCTGGAACCCTGCCTGGATGCCGCCGAACGGATCCCACGTGACGCCGGGGCTGGTGCCGGTGACCAGCGGCGGTGCTGCCCACGGGTCGGCCGGCAGCGCGGTACCGACGGGCGCGCGGAATGCGTCGCCGTCCTGCCACACGTAGGCCTTGCTGTTGTCGGGGGTGGTGCTCATCGGAGCCTCCTCTACTGGTGCCCACGTCGTGAGCGATCACTGCGGAAAATTGGGGAGGCCCGACCCCTGGCGTGCCGAGCAGGCACCAGGGGCCGGGCCATGTCCTGCACGCTGCGCCACACCGACTCGACGGAATACGAACCCGTCAGCAGAAGGGCTGCCCGGCGCGCGAGCAGGAGTTCTTTATGCGGGCGCTGAGCCCGCCTTCATCACGACTTCGATCACCGATCGGTAGAGCGGGTTGTCGTCGCCGCGGTCCTTGTCGACCATCGTCGTCGGCCCGGCGTCCCACTCGGCCTTCCACGTGACTCCGCGGAAGACGAACGCGTTGGATCCTCTGCCCATGCCACGTGTTGCATCGAAGATCCGCGCGGCCTCGTCGGCGATGTCCCACGACAGCTCTTCCGGGTCGGTGAGGATCGGCTCGTCCCGGTCGACCAGGATCTCCGCCTTCGGTACCCACACGGACACGAACAGTCGGATCTTCGACAGCTCGGCGTTCTGTTTGCGGTTGACGCCGGTGACGATGGTGATGCACGGCCCGGTGACCGGGTTCGGGACCTCACGGGTTGTGATCGAGTCCGGCCCGTCGAAGTGGCGGAGAAAGTCGGCGTTGCTGCGCAGCAGCTCACGAGCTGCGCCGGGAGCGAACGGTGTCCGCCTCATGGCCGCCGCCCGTGGTAGGTGCCGTACGCGCTCGCGGCGTTGATCAGCGTCGCGTGCGCTGGCGTGTCGCTGGTCCCGTACTCCTTGTGGATCGCGAGGTCGTCCTCGTCGACCAGCTTCACGTCGGTTCCGGAGACGGTGACGCCGACACCGTCGCGGTACTTGCCGGTGAGGACCGGCGCAGCTGCGCGAGCGTCGTCGGCCATCATGTGCGCGACTCGTGCGCGCTGCTCGACCGTAGTCCGGTTGGCTTGAGCGATCGCCTGATCGGCGATGACTCTGGCCCGCGCAGACACACGGACGCCGGCCACTGGTCGACTACTTTCGGCCCGACCGCGTCGGCTTCGCGGTCTCCGGCGTCTCCACCGGAGCTGCTGCCGCGGCAGCCTCGGCAGCGGACGCCGCTCCCGCAGCAGCGGGCGCCGGCGCCTCGGCGGCGTTGCCGGGCTCAGCGGTCTCCGCGGCCTTGGCGTCCGCCTCAGCCTTGGCTTTGGCCGCCGCCTCGGCCTTGGCCTTCTTGGCTTCCTTCTGCTGATGGAGCCGGTAGCCCTCGCCGTAGCGGGAGCCTGTGTGCTGGCGGCCGTCTTCGTCGAGCCACTGGACCAAGTCCGACTCGACCTCGTCGTTCTGGTCGGCGGTGGTGTTATCAGCCATGATCACTTCTCCTTGATGTCTGTGGCCCGCCGGATGACGAGCGCGATGTAGCGGGTCGGCGCGCCGAATCGGCGGCGACGACGGGGGTTCGGTTCGAGGACGATCGACCACACCGTCCCGTCAGGTGCGATCGCCTGGTGCTCGTTCGTGATGCCGCCGACCTTCCGGTCCGCCCCCGGATGGAGCAGCAAGATCCGCTCATCGGAGACGACGTCGTTGCGGATCGACTTCTGTTCGTTGGCCGGGAACCGCTGCTCGAGCGAGGCTCGGACCGGCACAGCGTCGGGACGCTGCCCCGGCCGCCGGTTTCCCGTCGACGGGTCTACGGTCCACGAGCGAGGCGGGCGGATCCCCCACTCTTCCGGAAAGGCAAGCATGGTCAGCCTGAGAGCGAAACGCTGTACATGCCGGGCGCAGGCGGTGCGAGGGCCCGCATCTGCGCGGGTGTCATCTCGATCGACATGCGATTGGCGGCGGCCACGTGCTGAGTCCCGATCTCCGGGTACGTCTCGCCGGTCGACCGGAACCCGATTTCGAGCGTTTCGAGCGCGGCCACGACCATGTCGACGGCGATGCCGCGAACCCGGTCGAGGTCGAGCGATCCGGCGGCGATGCGCCGATCGACAGCCACGACGTGTGCGCGGATCTCAGCGGCCGCGCGGGTGCAGAGCACGTCCAGCTGGACGCGCTCTGCGGTGTCAGCGGCCGGGAGCTCGCCGGCCGTCGCATCGACGACGTCCTGCGCGGTGACGAGCTCCGCGACCGGGGCGGACATCAGGCGTCGCGCACCCCGACGACCGACTGGTCGCCGGTGTCGATGTTGCGTTCGATCGTGGCGATCTTGCCGTCGGGCCGGACGGCGTCGAACGTCTCCATCCGATGCTTCGGCTTGGCGGTGGCCTTCTTCGCGGCCGTCGCCTTCTTCGCGGGCGTCGGCTTCGCCGGAGGCTGGACGTCGGCCGTATCGGCAGGCGGCACCACGGCCGAGTCCTCGTCCTGTGTATCGGTGGACTGGCCGGTGTTCTCGTCGGTCATCTGTCGGTTCCTCTCGGATTAGGCGGCGATGACGCCGCGGAGACGTGCTGCGGCCTTGCCGCCGAACAGTGCGAGACCGCAGTAGAACTCGATGCGGGTACGCAGTGCGGGCTTCTCCTGAAGCTGGCCGAGATCGTCGACCATGATCCCGCCGTTGGTCAGTCCGGTCACGGCCTGATCACCGTCGGTACCGCCGAACCGGACCGCGTAGATCGAGGACGTCACGCTAGAGGAGCCGACGGTCTCGGACTGCGGCAGGATCTGGGAGCCTGCGAGGTTGTCGCCGATGTCGAGGAACGGGATCCCGTTCCACTGCGCGACACGCTTGCCGGTCTCGTCCTCCTTGACGAACTCGGTGCCACCGATGCGGCGGCCGGCCGAGATGAGCTTGGACCGCACCTGCCGGTTGCAGTAGAACGCATCCGCACCGGGGCACGCGGCGACGAGCTCGTCGAGCTTGTCGAAGAACGCGTGCGTATCGGTGGTGCCGTTGCCCAGGACGGGCGCACCGTTGGTGCCGGCGTCGATGACCTGGTTGCCGACGACGCGCTTCTTGAGTCCGTCGAAACCCTTTGTGTCGACCGCGACGTCGCCATTGATGAAGTGGTCCTGGAACTTGTAGCTCATGGCCTTGACCTTGAGCTTGTCCTGCTCGGCGCGCTGGTTGAACACGTTCGATCGGGTCTGCTGGATGAACCGATCGACATCCGAATCGCCACCGAGGATAACGAGCTTCTCGGTGAGCTGGTTGAACGTACCGGTCGACTCGGTGTACGGCTCGTTGACGCCGCGGAATGCGACACCGGGCAGGGTTTCCTCCGAGTTGTACGCGTAGGCGTTGCCCTCGATCGGCATGAGCGGGAGTCGATCGAGGATCGGCGACTCCTGGACGAAGATCTCGTGAATCCCCCGGGCGAGCTGATCCTGCGAGAGGGTAGCGGCCTGGGCCAGAGTGAGTGCCATGTGGCGTTCCTTCCTGTGATCCCGATGGCGGCCGCCGCCGGGCTTCGGTTATTTCTTGGCTGTTGCTGCGTAGTAGTCGTTGAGACGTCCGACGCCCGGTGCCGCAGTCGAGGCGGTCGAGGACCCCGCGCCGGCACCGGCACCATCGGTGCGCTGCTGCGTCCCTGCCTGGGCGTCCATTGCGGCCTTGAGCTGCTTAGCGTCGGCTGCCATTTCCTCCGGCGTGGTGCCCGAGATTCGCTTGGCCCACTCGAGCGACAGACCCGCCGCGGCGGCTGCCTCGTACTGCGCCGCCTTCAGCGTCGCGGACCGATGCTCGGCGTCCTTCTTTGCGTCAGCATCGGCCTTGCGCTGCTCGTCGGTCTTGTTCTTGTCTTCGATCGCGTCGAGCTTCTGCTGCAGCTCGGCGCGCGCCTTTCGCTCTGCGACGAGATCGGCGAGCACGGAGTTCTTGGAGTGCTCGCTCTTGAACCCGTCGCCGCCGTCGGCGTTGTTCGTCGACTGCTGCCCGCCGTCGGCGCCGCCGTCACTCCCCGCGCCGGCACCGTCAGTGCCGCCCTGACCGCCGTCGCCGCCGGATCCCGCTCCCCCGCCGTCGCCGCCCGCCATTGAGAAGAACCGGAGACGAGGCTTAGCCCCGATCCCCGACGGTGCAGGCGGGCACGGAGCGAGCGGGTGCTGAACGTTCGGAAGGGTGCGGCGATGCATTGGTCGGCTCCATCTCGGATGCGGGTCCGGCTCTCCCGGACAAACGAAAAGGGCCCGGCCGCATCACGCGGTCGGACCCTGAAATGACGAAACCCCCAGCCGTTTACGGCATGGGGGTAACCACCGATTCGATTATGCCTGTGGATAACTCACGATGCAAGCCGCCTACGTGCCTCGTACCGGCGGCGATACTCCGGGTCGAACCGCACCGCGAGCTCGTGCTCGTCAAGCGTCTCGACACCGAACTCGGCGCGAACGTGCGCCAACACCTGCTCGGCGAACGCCGGCGCGTCTGGCCCCTCAACAACCAGCTGCGTTGAGAACCCCGGGGTGTCCGGATCAGACGTGGCGAAGGCCCACGCCCACGCGTCGACATCGGACGACTCCAGCGACGCTGCGGCAGCCTCCACCGCGGCGGGAGACGGACCGTCCCCAACCCAGTACATGACCTCAACGCTGCCCACGCCGCCATCCTACCGCGACCGGCAGCCCATCAGCGCCGTTGATGATCACTGTGACCTCATCGAGGTTGACTCCGTGCTCCTGGATCGCGTCCTTGAGCGCAGCCGATACTGAGGAGATCGTGCCGTCAGTCCCTCGCGCATCGATCACACCCCGGCGGCACTTCTGGGCGATCAGGCGGACGTTGGCCTTGAACGACAGGTAGTTGAACGTGATCCCGTCATCCGGATTCAGCTTCTTGAACTCGACCGGGGACGAGCGCACACCTTGGGTGACGGCGTCGGGCGCCTGCCTCGTCCGCGGCCCCTCCTTGAACGTCCTGACCGACAACACCGGGACTTTCCTAGTCAGCAGCCACTCAGCGATGGCCTTCTCGTGGACGAGGAACTCGTCCCAGCGGTGCTCATCGTCAGCGACGACCTTGCCGAACTCCTCGAGCTGATGCCTGGTGAGCACCTTCGAGGGGTCGACCGGCGTACCGCCCGGCTGCGCAGTGACGTGAGTGTCGATCGGCAGGTCGTCGTTATCCCCGGCACCCCCTGAACCACGGTTGCGGTTCCCACCACCGCCACCGCCCGCTCCGCCGGCGGGCCCCTTGACCTTCTTGACCTTCTTCGACGACTTCCCCATATAGCCGTAGAACTGGAGCATCTCGCGAGCGAGGCCGTCATCGTCGCCGGCGACACGGTAGATCGTCTCCGGCATCAGGCGCGGCAGCTTCTTTGAGGTCTTCGCGCGCATCGACTTGTGCGCAAGGCCCCGCTTGGTCATTCCCTCTGTGGTGGTGTCGCGGGCGGTCGCGTACTTCCCTGTGCCGTTGCGGATCTCGGCCGCCTCCGCATCGGTCAAGCGCTGCCCCGATGCAGGGCCGAGACCAGCTCCCCGTCGAGCGTTCACCACCTGTGAGATGTCGGCGCCCTCGCGGATCGCGCGAGCACCGGCCTTGGTGAAGATGCGGTCCTGTTCGGCCTCGCTCAGACTGTCGAAGTGCGCGCGGGGGTCGATGGTGCGCGCGTCGAGGTTCCGCATCGCGGCGGGCACGTGCTCGCAGTCGCACCGCGGGTGACGGTCGAATGCGTGCGACGACTTGTAGACGCGGCCTGCGAGGACGACGCACCTCGGGCAGGACGCGCCGACGAGTCGTCGCGTGTACCCGACACCGGGGCGTGCGATCGTGTGCAGCCCGGTCGCCACGCGTGAGGTGTCCGACGTGAGTGTGCGGACCTTGGTCACCAGATCGAGCGCGCCAGCGGCCCATCCAGCGGACTGCGAGGCCGCCTGCCCCGCGGCGTCGTCGGGCATGACGAGCGACTGCACTTTCCGCTCAACCGTCGGCAGAGTCGTGGCGAGCAGCGAGTCGATCGGGAGGCCTTGGCCGTCGACGCCGACGAGGGATGACGCGTCGATCTCACCGACTGCGGCGATCGGTGTTCGTTGCTCGGCCAGGACCGCGGGCACGAACTCTTCGGAGATCCCGATAAGTTGCGCCTGAGCTTCGGCGATGCGCCCTGCCATCGTCGGCGCGTGCTTGTCCATCCACGCCTGCGGGTCGGCTGGCGCGCGGCGCCCCCACTCGACGAGTAGGTGGCGCAGCAGCGCATCGACGATGTCGTGGCGGGCGGCTGTGTAGCGGAGCTGCGCGTCGAACGCCACGGCGCGGTGCTATTCCTGCGGTGCGGGTTCGAGCGCCGACATCGACGACGTGGCGGTCAGTTGGTCGATCTCCGACCGCGACTCCTCGAGCGCGTGATCGATCCACGCCTGCACCTTGACCGGCGTCGCGCCGGGGAGCATGTCCCAGGCGTCGCGCTTGGGGAACCCCTGCGAGATCAGCTTGACGATCCCGTCGACGATCTGCCCGAAGCTCTTCGGCGCCCGGTCGGCCCATGCGAGGCGGCGCGACTGCGGGGAGCGACCGGCCGCGATGTCCATCAGCTGTAGGACCTCGTTGAACCCGCCGGACGCTTCTGCCTGGAGGTCGGAGACGAGCGACTGGAGGGTGGCGTCGGCTCCGGCCATCGCGTCGCCGGAGAGGTTGGCCATTTTGTCGAGTGCGTACTGCGGCGGGATCTGCGCCATCGTGAACAGGTCCGTGAGGAACCGAATGTACACCTCGACGTAGTTCTTGAGGTTCGACTCTGCGAGGTCGAAGACCTTGGTCTCAGAGCCAGGGAACACCAACAGGCGGTCGACGCCTGCGCGGCCACCTGGGCGTAGTGCGGGGACCGGTTCGCCTCCCGGTCCGACGATCGGCTCGCCGTTCTCGTCGGTGATGTAGACGATGTCGCCGGAGTCGTTGCGCAGGATCGGGTCGTATCCGACGACCACGCGTTGGCGGTACGCGCTGAACTGCATCGCCAGGAGGGTGTTGAACCTGATCGTGTTGATTGCGTTCTGCATGGGGATCAGGTCGTCGATCGCCGAGTGAGGGACCGCGTCGGCGTCCAGCCGCGAACCGAACGACACGAACGGCACGGACTTCAACCCATGGTCAACGGTGCCGACGTCCTCCCACTTGCCGTACATGCCCGACGACTTCTTCTCAAACCTGGTGCACTTCGTCTCGTCGTACACGACGGCCACCTCGAGGCCACCGAGATCGGCGTCGGCGGGCAGAATCAGCGACGAGGTCCGCGGCCGCTTCTCGGTCCACGACTTGACCGCCCACGCGCGCGTGAACGGATCGTCGGCGCGGCCCTCGATGTGCACACGCCGGCAGTTCTCGATCATCATCCGCGGGCCGGACGGGCTCTTGGACACCGACATGACGCCGCGACCGTGCACCATCATCTGACTGAACAAGATCCTGCCGCGCGTCTGCATCTGCGCAGCCTCCATCGTCGCCCACGCGTCCTTGTCGATCTCGCCGTCGGCGTCGGTGACCGACTCGACCTCCATCCGCTGCACGGGGACGTCCATCGCCGGCCGCAGCCAGTTCGCGATCGACTGGTCTCGGAGCTCTTGGTACTCGACACTGACACCTTCGGGTGCGTATGGGAGCTGCTGGTCGCCGCGGTAGTTGTCCTCCCGGCGGTTCCAGTCCTTCTCGCCCGTGCTGAGCGCGTTCAGGCCCATGTGGAGGCGGTCGATCACGGTGTCCATCGCTGGTCCTTCGTCTCAGTTGAATCCGTACATGCGGTCGGAGATCTTCTTGCGGGGCTTCTCGTCCCAGCCGTTGGTGCTGGTAACGTCACCGGCCGCCTCGCGGGCAAGGATCGACGCGATCGCGGGGTCGATCTTGCGGTGGTACTCGCCGTGCGGCTTCCCCAACCCGTAGCGCTGCCCTGGCAGCGGTACCTTGCGGGCGTTGCCCATCGCCTGTTCCGTCAGTGGGCATCCGTCGTGCGTGATCGCGCCGGTGCGGAGGTCGGTCTCGAAGGTCTTGATCGCCTCGTACATGGGCTTCTGCCGGTTGGTCGCCCACTCCACGACCTTCTCGGCGCCATGTTCGGCCGCCCACTCCCCGATCTCGGTTCTCCACCCGAACGGGTCGCAGTACATTCGGGCGACCTGCCACCGCTCGAACACCTCCGACACCGCGACGGCCACCTGATCGCGCGGGATCTCCCCGCCCCACTCCTCGGGTCGCCAGATCGTCGGGCGACGGTCTGGCCCGTAGCGGGGCGTGAACTGTCGGCCTGCGCGCGTCTGGCATCGCAGCGCCGTCCAGTCGTCGGTCTCCGATCCGTCGAAGCCTGCGGTGATCTGTGTGCCCTTCGGCGGGTTCGGCAACCACACCCGGTTAGGACGCGTTGGCATACGCCTTCTCCCAGAGGTCGTCCTCGAGCCAGGCGCCCATGCCGGTCGTTACTCGGTTGCCGAAGAACCGTTCCGCCTCGGCGGGGTCACGTTCCATGTACTCGTCGACTTCCGCCTCGATCGTGGGGATCGTGACCCACGGTGACGACGAGTAGACCTCCTGAAGGATCTTCCGGCGATCGCGCTTGTTTCCCCAGCTCAGGGACTTCGGCGGCTGCCGCCAAAACTTGAACACGTCCTTTGCGCTGGACTCCCACGTCTGCTGTGCGTCGGAGTTCTCCGACGCGTCCCAACAGTTCGTCGTCGCCATCGTTCGGCCGTCCATGCCGGCGGCGCCGCGGCGCTGCGTCTGCGCTACCTTCAGGAGCTTGTTCGACTTGAGGTAGAGGCCGTTCTCGTCGTGCAGCGCGAACGTGATCGGGTTACCGAGGCGAGAGTTCGCAGCTGCGGTGACGACGTCGATGCGATTGTCCTCGCCGGGAAGTCGGATGAAGTCCTCGCGGATCAGCATCAGCTCTGCGAGCGGGCCCATCTTGATCATCGACCGAAGTGGGCGGTACACGTTGTCGACCTGATCCTCGGACGTCGCGGTCAGCTGGATCAGCGGTGTCGGGTGCGGCATCCCCATCGGCTCGCCCGGCTCGTACTCGTGCTCGAACCCGCAGCCGCAGCCCCAGTCCGCGCACGAGTACCCGTCGCCTTTCTGTGCCCATCCTGCGAACAGTGACGGGCCGACCGCTTCGACCGCGACGATCGTCGCGGACCACGGGCCCTTGCCTGACTTCTGTGGACCGACGATCAACGACCGGCGGTAGACGAACGCCTGCGACTTCATCGGGCGGCGCGGCTGCCACTTCGCCGACTTGCGGACCTGGTAGTGGTTGGCTGTGCACCAGAACTGATCATCGGACATCACGAACGGCTGCCCCTGGTCGAAGCCGTCAGGGACCGAGCAGTGCGCACGCACCCACGGGTCCTGCACGTGTGCCAGCGTCGGGAAGTCTACGAGGAACGACTCCGGCTCAGTCGCCATTGGGCACGGTGCTCATCCGGCGCCCGCCACCGTTCGTTCGAGCCGCACGCCGGGTCGACGCCTTCACTTTCTCGTGCTTCTCGACCTGCTCCGGGTTCGACGCCGAGTCGTCGGGGACGATCAGCCAGCCGTTCTCCTTCAGCCCGGCCGGCGTGAGCCCGATCTGGTCGGCGAGACGCTGCGCGGCGTTGATCGTCGCGGCGGTCGCCTCCCGGTCCTCGGCACGCACCAGCCACCGGACGTACATCGCCACGACGCGATGGCGCCACTTCTCCCGCGCCCACTGCGCTGCCTGCGGTGTCCGCCAGAGGTCCGCCCAGACGATGCCCTCGCGCTCGGTCGCATCGACCAGCAGCTCCGACAGCGGAGGGAAGTCGCCGGCGTATCCACCGACGGGGAGCTTCGTCGCACGGACGTCCCGTGCATCAGAGCGCGCCGAGTGCATCGACGGCGCCGGGCCCGACCGATTGCGGGCACCACCATGTCCAGCCATGATCATCATCCGTTCCGCCCGGCATCTCGCCGAGCATCAACACGCGCGGCGTCTCGCCACGCAGAGGATCAGCGACGCGTCCAGCGCATCGCCTGATAGACGTCGAAGCGCGCCGGCACCCACCGCAGCAGGTGCAGCGCCGTCGCGACGACGACGTAATTCACGAACCACCGGATCACCCGATGGCGAGCGCGCAGTCGATCAACGACCCGCGAGATCAAGTGCTCGAGCTGCCCCGAGCGATGGCACCGCCGCTCCCACACCACAACGAGCGCGACCAGCGCGGCGAGCACCTGGCCGCCAGTCATCAGTCGTCGGACGGTTCGTCGTCGGCCATCGCGCAGTCGACGAGCCGGGCCACGCCGGACACGAGCCACGAGCCGACGTACGATCCGACGACTCCCATCGCAAGAAGCCAGGTCAGTGCTCCAGTCAGTACGAGCGCATCCACCAACATCAGCCCCTGTCCCTTCTCCGGATCGTCTTGAACCCTCCGCACCATTTACAGCCCTCTCCGGCGGCGCGGGGGACGGTAGGCCGGTCGGGGGTACCCCCCTGGGGGTGCGTACATGAAAACGATTTTCAAAATTTTTGATTCAAAAATTTTTGAAATTTTTGCCTTAATTTTCCGGTCTCGAACCTCCACCGAAGCCGCCGATAGCTGGAGTCTTCAGGGCGTCTGGTAGCGCTTCGCCCGGCGGACCTGCGCGAGGCGGTTCTTCCTCGAGTTGCACGAGCGGCACAGGACTTCGAGCTCTCCGTCCCACGCGCCGCCGTCGGCTTGCTCCACGACGTGATCGGCAGTGAGGTCGGTCGACGAGTGAGGATCACGGCCGAAACCTCGACACCATGCACCGTGCTTCGCCTTGTGCTCGTCGACTGCCCTGCCTCGACGTTGCCGGTCGCGGTTGCGGTTGAGCTTGGTCGGTACGGTCCGGGCCTGCCTGCGATCCTCGGCGGCACGGTGCTTCGGGCACCGGCTCCGGGTCGACAGCTCACCGCACCCGGAATCAGCGCACGCGCGCATCGGCGCCCTCACCACGACGTCGCCCCCTCGAACGACAGAACCCGCGCACCCTGATCAGGGCACGCGGGAACCAACGAACTCATTGTGCCCTGTGGATAACTCCACTCGCAACCGTGCACGCTGCTGCTCATCGCCTGCGCTTGCGTCCCGGCTTGGCCGGGCACAGCTCGTGGTGACCCTGCGTCGGCGGATCCCACTCACAGTCCATGCACCGACCGGCGGCACGACGCTCAGCCGGAGTGAATACCTTCGCCGGCATCATCGCTCCCGCCACCTTGCCGTCACGTCGAGCACGGTTCGCTGTCGTCATCGGGACTGGCTCGGCGTCCAGCCCGCGATCATGCGGGGGAACCAGCGACGCGGCTGGTGGTCGGGGTGCTCGGCCCATACCTGCGCCACCACCAGCAACCCGGCAGCCAGAGGTGAATCGAAATGTGATTCACGATGTGAATCCAGCTGAGCCTCGATCGAGTTCGCGACCGTGCGCAGCGCATCGACCATGCGGCCATGTCGAGCGCGGAGTGCTGCGTCGTCGATCGACGCGCACGCCTTCGCCTCCTCGTCGAGTCGAGCGTGCGTGAAGGCGACGATGCTGACGGCAGCGTCATCACTCACCGATCTCACCCCCCGTCTCGTCGAGCGCACGAGTGATTCGCCGGTGCGCGAAGGTGATGCCGTGGTAGAAGCTGTCTGGTCCTCCTGCTGCACTCTTCTCCCCTAGCGTCGCGAGCCACTCCTTATGCCCGGCAGGGTCGCTGCTGTTGAGATCGAATCGATGAGCGTGGATGAGTTCGTTCGCTGCGCGCACGCGGCGGACTGTGGCGATCGCCGGTGTCGTTCGGTGGCGGCGCCAACTGGCCGTCAGACCTTCGCCCGCGAGTCGTCCAGCGGCGATCATCTCCGCGCCGATCTGCTCAGCCTGCACGCCCGTCCATTCACCCTCCTCACTCCAGACGGTGCCCTGGACCGCACTAACGCCCGCGGACGGGAAGTACGGGTGGCGGCCGGGGTCATCGTGCACAGGCTCGGGCAGCTTCACGACGGCGTACCCGGCGGCGGCGAGGGCCTTGAGTCCCGCCTCGGCGCAGCACTCGGTCTCGTCACGTGGGAGTGCCGCACCCCAGTGCTCGTACAGTTCCGCGGCGAGCGTCTCCTGCGCGCTCACGACTGTGCCGCCTCGGCGAGGACCATGTCGACGACGCGGCCAAGCGCCTCGCCGTGAGTGCCGGCACCGAGGCCGCCGTACTCCTCCAGCGCTTTCTCGATCAGCGCCGTCCGCGCAGCGGACTGCCGCAGCGTCCGCGCTTCGATGCGGGCCTCGTCGCGGTCGTACACGGCTTCCGCGTGAAGCCACTCGAATACAGCGCACGCGTCGATCACCTCCTGGTACCGACCGTCGCTGAAGTCGCGCCACTCGTTCAGTTGGTCGATGTCCCCACGGAGCTTGTCTCGCACTGTCTCTGCGTCGTGAAGCTCGCGGGACAGTCGGGCCCAGTCGCCGTCCTTCAGTCGCTCGATCTCGTCGATGCACTCGAGCAGCGCCTCGTGCTCGTCGTCGTTCGTGCCGTCGTCACCGATCGCGCGTCGGGCTCGGTCCAGGATCTCGTTGGTGGTCATCGGTGGTCTCCTGCCTTGGGGTCGATCAGTTGTTTCGCGAGCCAGTCCCATTCGCGGGCGGCCCACGCGGGCATGCCTTTCCACTGCTGGCCGTACGCGGTGGACGGTGGTGTGCACGAGAGTCCGTGGCACACGATCAGTGGCTCGACGCCGCGGCCGGCCATCTCGGCGTGCGCGGTGTCGGGGTCGAGGGGCTGGCCGAGGTCCATCTCGGCCGGGTAGTGGATCCGCATCGTCGGGAAGTGCGTGCCCTTCGGTGTGCGGCCGGTGCACCACGGGCAGATCCCTGCGAGCTCCTGGCCGTCGCGAGCATCGCCGAGGAGTCGGGCGACGACAGAGACGACCGGCGCGAGGCGGTGCTCCACCCAGTGCGCGATCGGCTCGTCGTCGTCGATGGTCGCGGCGTGCGCCTGCGGGAGCAGCCGGAGGACGATCAGGATCCACGAGCGAGGGTCGAGTGACGCTCGGCGTGGTGGCTGCCAGACCTCGGCCCTGTACTGCGGGAGGGTCCGCGTGATCTCGTTGTGAATCCAGGTGACGGTCGATGCGATCTGCGAGAGCGCGTCGAGCGCGGAGACGTCGGCCGGCGACGAGATCGCCGTGCCTCGGACGCCGATCCGCTCGAGCTCGGACATGCGGAGCATGCCGGCTGCGCGTCGCTGGTCGTGCTGCACCCAGTGTCGGGGGGTGCCGCGCTCGCGGATGCCGCACACGTAGGGCCACGCGCCGTACAGGTAGTTCAGGTCTCGGACGTCGTCGCGGAGTTTGGCTCGGGTGACTGCGCGCTGCGTCTCCCGGAGCTCGGCGGTCGTGCGTGGTCGAGGTGCTTTGAGTGCGGCGAACGGGGTGAGGTCTAGTGCTGTCACGAGTCAGTCCTTCGGGCGTGAGCGTCCACCACGACCACCACGACGGCGATTGCGAGACTGACGCTGAGAGTGATGGTGGGTAGGTGGAGAGGATTCGCTTCCCGTCCCGGCCCGTCCCGACCCGTCCCGACCAGAGACGGCAGGTCGTGTACCCCTGCGATCTGTCCGATCAAGCTGGTTTCCGGCAGATCGGGTATCGCCTGGTGGTGGCTCTGCGGTGGCGGACTCGGCCCCGGCAACTGTCAACTTTGGGTTGATCGTTGGGGTCGGGTCCGCCGCCGCGGGGTGCTCGTCGGTGATCGGCGCGCGGGCTGCTGCCATACCCGGGTTCGGGTCGGCGCTGCGTGGTCGTGCTGCCTGATCGGGCGAACCGGCGCTGCGTGCTGCTGCCATACCCGGGGTTGGGTCGGCGCTGCGTGTGGTCGCTGCTGCCTTGTTCGGCGTCTTCGACGTCGGAGTCGCGCTCGGAGCGGTGCTCTGTGCTGCGGTCATGCCCGGCGTGCCCACGCTGGATGCGCGGCGCTTAGACGAACCGTCCGGAATTTCCGGAGAGTTGGCGCGGTCCTGCCGGGGGCGGGAGCCGCGGACGAGCTGGCTGAGAGTGTCCGGTGACGTGGCCGACGGGACGGGGAACCCGTTGTCGGCGCGCCAGCGATTCTCAGTGAGCCACCTGATCGACACTGTCGAGAAGATCGGTTCGTCGGGTGGGTCGAGCAGTCCAGTCACGCCGGCGGGCATCACGCCCTCTTGGCGACTGGAGTTGCAGGTCTTGCAGCAGACGACGTACGTGTCCACCGTGGCCGGCTCTCCCGGATCAAGGTGGTCATAGGTTCCGGAGCGTCCGGATCTCCGGTCGTTCCAGTCGACGACCTTGCCGCACCACCGGCATCCGTCTCCATCTCGGAGGCGGACCGGTACTACGAGCGAAGGCCTGTTCGCGTCTGCCTTGCGTTGCCTCTCCCAGTCGATGTCCCGCTTCAACCTGAGGTGGAGGAAGTCGGGTACGTCGTCGACGAGCTTCCACACGGTCGCGCCGTCGAGTTCTTGCCGGGCCATGAGTCCGGTGAACTCGCATACGGCGAGGAGTGTGGTCACCCTGGCGCCGCCGATGATGGTCGCGGTGCCGAGAGTGACGACGTAGTCGGTGAGGTGAGCTGCAGCCTGAGTGCCGCACCGGACGAAGAATCCGAACACCTCGTTCAGGAGGCGCTCGTCGTTCTCCGGGTGCTCGAGCACGGTCATGGGGATCGGATGGAACGCGCTGGTGTCACCAAACCGGGCCCACATGCTGGTCTGCTACCTCTCGACGATCGAACTGGGACTGTGAATCGTTGGTTCTGTGGGCGGGGCTCGGCCTCGTCCGCGGGGAGTCATGCCCACGCTCCGACGACCAGCAGAATCGCGACTGCGAACAGTGCGACGTCTTCGAGGAGCCGCAGAGCGTGCCGGCGGACGAAGGCCTTCACCGCTCGTCCCCTGCCTCGGCGATCAAGTTCCCGGACGGACCGAACACGCGCCACGCGCGAGGTGCCCACAGGGGGTGCTTCAGCCGTCTGGAGACAGCCGCGGAAGATGGCTGATCCTCGGGAGCGAGGATGCCGTCACCGTCGACGATGAGCCAGGGCATCAGCCGCGCCGCACGTACGGGATGTGCGGGAGACCCGGAGGGATCTCGCCGAGCGGGACATCGTCGATCGGCGCGTCGCCGGCAGGGTCAGCGTCGCCGTTCCGCTCAACCGCGGTGATCCTGACGCCTTCGATCCTGATCGTCGTCGACGTCGACTTCACGGCTTCGATAGCCAGGCGTACCCGGTGATCGCGGTTGCGTTGGTCGGAGCACCGCAGGCACGGGCACACAATCGGGTAGTCGGATCGGAACTCACGGATCTCGCCGTACAGTACGGTCTCGTTCGACCCGAGGACTCGGTAGTAGTACCCGTCTGGGGTTACTAGACCGGGCCGCGGTGCGTGGTCTCCTGCATCCCCCGGTGTGCCCCACGGGGCCTTGGTGAACGTCGGCGGGATCCGGTCGACTATCAGGTCGCGGCCGTCCTTGAGGATGACGCGCTGCAGCGCGAAGTCTTGGTGGATGAAGTGCTCGGTCATGGAATGTACGTCCCGTCGATGTGGAAGTTGGAGGGGTGGTGGGGCCGGTCGATCTCGTACTCGACGCGGACTCCTTCGGGCAGCGGGCCGACGGTGATGGTGTCGCCGGGCGACCAGGCGGACGCGGGCACCTGCCAGACGTCGAACCCGTCAGCGTTCATCCCGAGGCGAACGAGCGGGACGTCGACACCGACGCCGACGAGGCTCCGGTTTCCGTCGTCGTCGACGATGCTCGGGAGCGGGGAGCCTGCGTGCGTGGCTCGGGTGCACCAGGTGGGCTGCCCGCGGCGCTGCCAGGCTGGTGTCGCGGCGGTGGTGCTTGAGCGAGGCTTCCGGCGGGTCGTCGTAAGCGGCGTGGAGCACAAGTCGTTTGTCATCGGCGTTGCTTTCTGGGCTGGAGATCGAGAGCGTCGAACATGGGCTGCTGCCCTTCGATCTCGGCGGTTGGGGTCATGCCTTCGGCGCCGAACCAGCGGTACAGCTGCTCACGCCGTTTGAGCGGGAGCGAGTGCCACCAGTCGTCGCAAGAACCGGCCGTGGTCACTCCGGCCTGCTATCTCCGGGCGGGGCGGCAGGCAGTCGTGAGCACCAGTCCTCGAGCCACTGCTTGTGCAGGGCCTTGTCGTCCTCGGTGAACTCGAGGGGACGGACGCAGCCGATGAAGCTGTCGCCGACGCGGATCACGAGCATCTGTGGAGACTCGGTGACCGACTGGAGCAGCGGGGACCCGTAGGCCTTAGCGGCAGCGGTGAACCGGGCGATCATCTCGGTACCGACACCGAATGTGTCGAGCGCTCCGGCGGGGCGAGCGAGCTGTGTCGCGACCAGGCGCGGAACGTGTGGCGCATGCTCGTCGGCGGCGAGCATCGGCAGTTCCAGTTCGGCCCCGGGGATGAATCCGGACACGTCGGTGAGCCGTACGTAGGGCACCTGGACGTCGGCCTCTCCCTGCTTGTCCGGCGGGTAGAGGGTGACCTCGACCTCGATCCGGATGAGCCAGTCCGGCGCGTCGTCCTGCTCGTGCCCCTTGGGGCCGATCCTGAATACGGCGAGGATCTTGGCGGCATCGGCGGGTGACAGGTCCAGATGTCCGAAGTCGGCGGCGGCGTCGTGATCGTGGTCGACGACCACCGGGACGAGTGCGGCGGCGACCGTGTACCCATCGGTCCCGGTCACGGTGAGGGTGTCGGGTGCGACGTAGCAGCGGACGCGGTGCAGATGCGTGCGCTCGGCCTTTTTGGCGGCATGCGGGAGAACTGCGATGAGTGCGCGGCGGAGATCGTCGGCGCCCACGGTGACGTCGAGCATGCGCGTTGCGGCCATGATGACGGTCATGAATCCGCGCCGCCGTCGAGGTTGGCTTTCACCGTGGCAGCGTTGAGGTACTCCTGCGCGATGGTCTCCTCGGCATCGGAGAGGACGTGGCCGATCGACCGCAGCCACGCAACGTAGTCGACGGTGCGTTGCGGGTTCATCGTCAACCGGTACTCGGTAGGCTCTTCGGTCAACACCTTGTCGACATCGAAGATCAGAGTCGAGATGACGCCGACGGCGCCGATCTCTGCGACTGGTGCGGATGCGAGCCACTGTCGGTGCATCGTGTCTAGGTCGTCCCAGTCGAACGCTTCCGAGACCTCCTTGACTGCGGCCAGGTTGTACGACAGCCAGACTCCGCCCTCGTCGACCATGTCCATCGCCTCCGCCGCAAGAGCCCGACCGGCCTCAGCGGCGGCGATCAGCTGATCAGAAGTGAGCGTGCGGATGTACCGCCGACGTGCGTCGGTCGCAGACGCAAGGGCTTCTCTGGCTGCGCGGCGTTCCGCTTCGGCCTCGGCGGCAGCGCGCTCCCGTTCCGCGATCGCCTCCGCGGTCGGTTCGGGTTCAGTAGCGGGCTGGTCCGCGGAGGGCTCGTCGTCTGGCTGAGCCGCCGCCGTCTCCGCTATCGGCGTTGCGAATGCGATCATGATGTTCTGCCAGGACTTGACGGCGTAGACGATCGTCGACTCGTCGGCGTCGACAGCGCTGCGGGCGCTCTTGATCTGCTCGTCCCACTCCCCGAACGGGTACGTGATATCGACGTCCCGGCCCGCGTCCGCGGTCGCCTTGTTGCGCAGCTCGCCAGGACTGACCTCGACTGCGCCGAACAACTCGTGCGCTTCCTTGACTCGCTTGGCGTTGGCCTCTTCTCGCTTTACCTCGCGGAGGACACTCTCGCGGACCTGGCCCCAATTGTTGGTGCCGAGCGCGTCCTCGAGGCGGTCAGAGTAGGCCGGGTGGTCGGCGATAAAGACAGCATCGGACAGCGTGACGCCGTGAGCGTGGACCTTGTCGAGCACATCAGGCGAGAGCTTCCCGATCTTCACTCGCTGCGTCACTCGGCTGCGGGACATACCGGTGCGCTTGGCGATGGACGAGACGGACTCGCCCAGGTCGAGCATTGCCTGCACGCCCGTTGCTTCCTCGGCCGCGGTGAGGTCTGTGCGCTCGCCGTTCTCGGACAGCATGACCGCGAGTTGATCGGCGGGGTCGGTGAGGTCTGCTCGGAGGTGGCACGGAACGACGGCGATCTTGGCGGCCGTCGCTGCTGCAAGTCGTCGGTGCCCGCCCAGGACGACGTACTTGTTGGCGTCGTCGGTCGGCGCGATCACGAGCGGTTCGAGGATGCCCTGTGCTTTCACTGACGCTGCGAGGGTGTCGACGTCGACGATGCGGCGCGGGTTCTCGGGGTGCGGCTGGAGGTCGACGATTGGGACGTCGAGGAAACGGGGCAGTGTGCGTGTGCTCGGCATGGCTGCTACGGCCTTTCGGTGGGGGCGAGTCCGGCGGGACGCGGGTTGCGTGGGCGTCCGGCCGGGCAGGTCTTGGAGTGGATGGTGAACAGGAGCTCGCCGTCAGCTACGGCGGCGGCGAGTTCGAGCCCGGAGAGGACGAGCCCGTACATGACGGGTCGTCCGCCTTCGCGGGACGGGACGCGCTGCACGGTGCCCGCGTCGTCGGGGCTGGCGTCGACGCAGATCCATCCGCCTTCGCGGGTGGACGAACGCCACCAGGCGACCGGGCGGTGGCACCGCTTGCACGTCGACGTCGGCCGGCGCGCGGTCTTGCCGCGGGCGGTCATCGGATCGGTCGCTCGGCGAGCTCGGCCGGATGAACGTGCAGCTGCGCGAGCAGGTCGTCGACGGCGTCGATCAGCTCACCGAGCAGCCCGCCCGGGGCGAGGAGCGCGGCGCGCGGGATCGGGTCGGTGACGCCGGCGCGGACCTCGGGCTCGCGGGGGTGGCGTGCGCGGCCTGACGGGCGGGCGGTGGCGCGACAGGCGAAGTGCTCGACGTCGGAGTCGGCGGGGGCACCGTCGATCTCGATGCCGTCGACATCGCAGACCGTGACCTCGAGGGCGAGGCCTCGGCGGGCGGCGACGCGTCGGGCCCAGTCGAGGTGTCGGACGTGGGCGCCGACCAACTCGACGACCGGCGCGACGTCGTCACCGATGCTGATCGGTCGGACCCCATCCGGGACGGGTCGAAGGTATTCGACGGTGGTCATCGGACACCTGCCTCTACGCTCGTCGAATCAACTACGGAAGGGGCTTGATGTCTGACGTGACGGAATGGCTGGAGGCGAGCGGCGCGATCGCCGGTATCGCGTTCGGCCTCGGCGGTTTGTGGTTCGGGTACCGCGGTCAGCAGCTCGCGAAGCGCGCAAACAGCAGCGCGGAGCGTGCAGCGGAATCCGCGAGTGACGCTGTCGACCGGGCCGACGAAGCGAATCACATCGCCGAGGAGTCGAATCGCCTCGCACGCGACGCGAACAAGGTCAGCGAGCGGGCGCTCGCGGTCGCGTCGGACGACATCGACTACGACTGGACTCTCCAGATCGATGACGCCGGAATGTCCGTCGTCCGAAATGGGAGCGCACACGAAGCGAGTGACGTGATGGTCGTTATCGAGACGAACGGCGTCTCGCGCACCTCTCGACGGTTCGATAGTGCAGCCGCGTTTGAGGAGTTGTCGCTCGGGTCCGAAGGTGCGTTCGAGCTGCATCTCGAACGTGTTCGTCAACATCCCGCATCCGAGAGCTACTTCAGTGGGCAGGTGACGATGTTTGCGAGCGACGGACCTGTTGTGTCCACGGCCTTCCGCGCTCATATCTCGTGGACCACGCCTGCCGGTGTGCGCCGAACTCAGATTGTCGAGGCCACCGTGAGTCACCGCATGGCGGTCGGCGGGACCATCGAGAGAATCGCAACTACTTAGGACGTGGTTCATCGCGAACCTCCACTGTGCCGGCGAGTGGTGGGAGCCGAATCCCCTACGGCTCCCACCACTCCCCCGTCGCGGTGGCCTCTGGCTGCGCGCCTGCGGCGACGGATCGCCTCACGGTGGCGTGCACGCCGGGCCGCCCGCTGGTTTCGTGCACGGGCCTTGTGGGTGGGCCACTGGTCGCCGTAGCGGCGGCCGATGCGCGGGACGTAGGACTGCTCGCCGTCGACGATCGCGGCGTACGCTGCCGCCGCGGCGAGTGCGACGTACGCGAGGCTGGCGATGGCGGCGAGGGTGAGGATCTGGATTGTGCTCATCGCGGATCCTTCTCGAGGAGCGGGAGCACGGAGAACACGGCCAGCGCGAAGAGCACGGCCATCGTGAGCGGGTGGAGGGTGGTCATGGCAGGAGACCTCTCGGGTGTCGGGTGAACAGGTGATTGAGTGCCAGGGCAGGGCGAGTCACACCGCAACGTCGCGGACCGGGCATACGCTCCGGCCATGACGAAGCGAATGAACGTATTGATGTGCTCTGCCGCCGCCGTGGTGATGGCGACCGGAGTTGCGGGGTGCAGTAACAGCGACAGCGAGCCGTCGCGCGAAGAGATGGCGATTGCGGCGTGCCGCGCAGAGGTCGGGAACAAGCTGAAGGACCCAGAGTCTGCTGAGTACCGCAATGAGACGGCGATCGAATCGCCAGCGAGTTCCGACAGCAATCTGTGGGCGGTGACCGGCGAGGTCAATGCCGCGAACAGTTACGGCGCCAAGGCCGGGTTCGCCCCGTTCACCTGCGACGCGAGCTACGGCTACGACTCCGGCGAGATGGTCGCCGTCGCAAGACTCTCGAAGTAGGCGAGCGTCGTCCCGCTCGGCGGCCATCACGCGCCCGCCTTGACGCCGCCACCGAGCAGCTGCGTCACCGGTACGTCGAGGAAATCGGCGATCGCGGCAAGCTCGTCCACCGTGAGCGGGACATCGCCAGTCAGTCGACGAGATACAGCCTGGCGTGTGACTCCAAGGACCGGCGCCAGGTCAGCTTGAGTCTTGCGACGGCGCGCCATCTCTGCCCTAACTGCGGAGCAAACTGCACGCTGAGCGGAATCCTGTGTCATGGGAGACACACTGCACGCTGAGCGGAATCTTTGTCAACCCTCGTCTGCACGATGAGAGTGTTGGAAGATTCGACCTGCTTGCATTGCGCACGCTGAGCGCGCACAATGTCAGCATGACGACATTCCATGTAGTAGATAGCGCGCGAAGCGAGTCCCTGACGGACGCCGTTGCACGGCGTCTGCGCGGAAAGCTCGCCGAGAGACGAATCAGCGGCCTCGAACTGGCGACCCGATCCGGAATGGGTCGGGCAATGATCAGCCGACGACTCTCAGGGCAGACAGCCCTCAACACGGACGAGCTCGAACTGATCGAGAACGTCACGGGGATCTCGGCGGCATACTTGCTGACCGGAATAGAAGAAACCCCCGCCGGACCGAATGGTCCAGACGGGGGCTCCGTTGTGCGCCATCAGGGACTCGAACCCCGAACCCGCTGATTAAGAGTCAGCTGCTCTGCCAATTGAGCTAATGGCGCTTGGCCTTGCGAGAAGAAACATTAACAGTAGATGTAACCAGAACAAAAATCGGCTGGTCAGACTCTATTTTCAGCTCTTCTCGCGGCTCATCAGCGGACGATCTTGCGAATCACGACCACAACGGCGAGCGCGCCGACTCCGATGAGGCCGAACTTCACCGGGGGGCTCGCCAGCACAGCGAGGGCCTTGCTCTTCGCGTCGTTCGCGAGACGTTCCGGATTGGCGCGCACGGCGAGCTGATCGAGCGTCTTGGCCAGCTCCTCGCGCGCCTGTGCGATTTCTTTCTCGATCCGTTCGGTTTCCCCGGCCACGGCGTCTCCACTTCTGCTTGTTGTGTCTGTGCAGGCAAGCCTACTTGTGCAGACCAGCCTATAAGGGCTGTGGCGCATGGCGGCCGATCAGGTCGGGCGATCGGATAGCCTGGCGGTATGTCGGAGAACGCACGCCTCACCGTTGGTGACAAGGCCCCGGAATTCACCCTGCTCGACTCCACTGAGAAGCCCGTGTCACTCGCGGACTACGAGGGCCGCAAGGTGATCGTCTACTTCTACCCCGCCGCCATGACACCCGGCTGCACCAAGCAGGCGTGCGACTTCCGCGACAGTCTCGCCGAACTCACCGGTCAGGGCATCGACGTCGTCGGCATCTCCCCCGACAAGCCCGCCAAGCTCGCCAAGTTCGTCGAACGCGACGAGCTGACGTTCCCGCTGCTCAGCGACCCCGAGAAAGAAGTACTGACGGCGTGGGGCGCGTTCGGCGAGAAGAAGCTGTACGGGAAGGTCGTGCAGGGCGTCATCCGGTCGACATTCCTCGTCGATGAGAACGGTGTGATCGAAGCAGCCCAGTACAACGTGCGCGCCACCGGCCACGTCGCCAAGTTGCGCCGCGACCTCTCAGTCTAGCGGCACCGCTCCCAGTGGAACTCGTTCCCCGCAAGCGTCCGACCCAAGAGCGCAGTCGGCGCACGTTCGACTCCATCCTGTCGTCCGCGCGCGAGGTGCTCATCGACGTCGGATTCGAATCGTTGACGTGTGAACAGATCGCCCAGCGCGCCGACCTGCCGATCGGCACCATCTACCAGTACTTCGCCAACAAGTACGTCGTGGTGTGCGAACTCGACCGGCAGGACACGACCGCCGTCAGCAACGAGCTGTCGGCGTTCGCCGCCGAGATCCCGTCCCTCAAATGGCCTGAGCTGTTGGAGAAGTTCCTCGATCACCTCGCGGAACTGTGGCGCACGGACCCGTCGAGGCGCGCGGTGTGGCTGGCCGTCCAGTCGACGCCTGCGACGCGAGCGACCGCGTCGATCACCGAGAAGATCCTGGCCGAGCAGGTCGCGCGGATCCTCGCGCCGCTAACCCCGACGTCGGAGAGACAACGACGTCAAATGATGGCCGAGGTCCTGGTCCACGCGTCGTACTCGCTGCTGAGCTTCTCCGTGCAGGAGCCGCACGATCATCAGAAGGTCGTCGGCGAGCTCAAGCGGATGCTCGCCGGCTACCTGCTCCTCGAGGACGCCGTCAGCCGCTGAAGCGTCAGGCTTCCTCAAGGATCGCGACCGCCGCGGCCATGTCGCCGTCGTGCGTCAACGACACGTGGATCCGCAGGTGTCCGATCTGCTCGGCCAGGTCGCCGTGCAGACGGATGCGCGGACGGCCGTGGGCGTCCGACTGCACCTCCACCTCGTTCACCGCCGTCTCGGGCAGCACCGGCGCCAGACCGAACCGGCTCGACGACCACGCCTTGATCACGGCTTCACGCGCCGCCCAGCGCGCCGCGAGGTGACGGTCGTCGGCACCGGTCCGGTCGGCCGAATCCCGACGTTCGCCTACCGAGAACCGGCGGGCGAACGTCGAGCCGGGCTGCTTGAGCTGCTCGGCGAACTCAGTCACCGACACCATGTCGATGCCGACTCCGACGATGCTCATCGTGCATCCGGTGTGGTCATGCGTACGAGCCCTCTGCGTCGAGACGGACCTCCGGGTTCAGCAGGAGCGACGCCTCAGCGGTGTGCTCGTCGCCGTCGCCGAGACGACGGTCCGCCGGCCGCTGGTAGGCGGGTTCACCGCCGCACATGGCCGAGAGCAGACGCTGCTGTCCGTCACGCAGTCGAGCTGCGGCCGCGCGTCGGTAGTCCGCGCGCGCGTTCTCGTCGAGCGACGAGACGAACGCCTCGGGATGGACCACGGCGATGAGACCGGAGACGTGCCCGAAGCCGAGGCTGGTCAGCAGGCCGGCCTTGAGCGGGAAGCGCTCTCCCATCCGCAGGGTCTCCCGCGGCCACACCAGGTGCGGGTACTCGGCCATCTTCTCGTCGACACAGTCGAGACTGCGGTTCGGCGGGACCACGCCGTCGCGGAGCACCTGGCACAGGCCGATCAGCTGGAATGCCGCCGCGCCGCCCTTGGCGTGACCGGTCAGCGACTTCTGCGACACGACGAACAGCGGAGCTCCGTCGCCACGGCCGATCGCACCGGCGAGACGCTCATGCAGTTCTGACTCGTTCGGGTCGTTGGCCCGGGTCGACGTGTCGTGCTTGGACACGACTGCGACATCGTCGGGGCTCACACCGAGCGAGGCGAGGGATGTGGCCAACGGGGACAGCTTCTGTCCACGAGCCGCACCGAGTGCGCCGAGGCCCGGAGCCGGGATCGACGTGTGCACGCCGTCGCCGAAGCTCTGCGCCCATGCCACCACACCGAGGACCGGAAGCCCGAGCTGGGCTGCGACGTCGCCGCGAGCCAGCAGGACGGTTCCGCCGCCCGCCGACTCGACGAATCCGCTGCGTCGACGGTCGTTGGCTCGCGAGTAGCGACGTTCGTCGATGCCCTTGGCCTTCATCGCCGCCGAATCGGCGGTCGCCGACATGTCGCCGAAGCCGACGATGCCTTCGATGCCGACGTCGTCGAAGCCGCCCGCCACTGCGAACAGCGCCTTGCCGAGGCGGATCTTGTCTGCGCCCTCCTCGACCGAGACGGCCGCGGTGGCGCACGCGGCGACCGGGTGAATCATGGCGCCGTAGCTGCCGATGTACGACTGCACGACGTGCGCGGCGACCACATTGGGCAGCGCTTCCTGCAGGATGTCGTTCGCCTTCGACTCGCCGAGCAGCGTGTCGACGTACAGCGAACGCATCGACGTCATGCCACCCATGCCGGTGCCCTGGGTGTTGGCGACCAGACCGGGGTGGACCCACCGCATCAGTTCCGACGGGGTGAGGCCCGCAGTGATGAACGCGTCGACGGTCGCGACGAGATTCCACAGGGCGACGCGGTCGACCGACTCCGCCATGTCGGGCGAGACGCCCCAGCGGACCGGATCGAAGCCTGTCGGGATCTGGCCGCCGACGGTGCGCGAGAGTTCGAAGCGACGCGGGACGCGGATCTCGGTCCCCGCCAGGCGGGTCACGCTCCAGTCGCCGGACTCGGTGGCCACGATGCGCGTGCGCTCCGGGTCAGCCGACGCGAACGCACGAGCGGCGGCCTCGTTGGGAACGGTGAACGTGAGGTCCTCGTCGAGGAACACCGACTCGAGCAACGGCGACGAGTTGTCGACCATCGCGCCCTCGTCGACGTAGCGGCGGATGCCGCATCGAGCGACGACCTCGTCGTGGTAGCGGTCGGCGATGTCCGCCTCGGCGACCGGATCGCCCGACTCGACGTCGTACCAGCCCGGCTTCGGGGTCTCCTCCCAGGTGACGAGACCGGTGTTCCACGCGAGTTCGAGAACGCCTGCGGCCGACAGCTTCTCGTCGACCTCCATCTCGAATCGGGTGCGCGACGAACCGTACGGTCCCACCTCACCCGCGCCGACGATGACAACCATGTCCTCGGGGCGGGCCGTGATCTCCGGCCACTCGTGAGCGGTCGGGAGGTCGGCGCGTGCCGGGAACGGGAGTGCCGCGACCAGCGGGTTGACCGGCTCGTCGACGTCCGATTCCGGCTCGTCGGCGCTGTCGGCCGCCGCAACCTTCGCCAGCGCCTTCAGGTCGATGTTCGGGTCGAGTCCGGCAGTCAGATCTGCCACGATCGGTTCCGCCCGAGCCTGGGTGCGCTTGTCAGCGGTGCACAGCGACACGAGTTCGGCGGCCATCTCCTCAGTGCTCCACGTGCGGACTCCCGCCGCTTCCACTGCGGCGACCATGCCGTCGTTGCCGCCCATGAGGCCGGTTCCACGAACCCACCCGATGAGGGCGTGAGCGATCGTGGTGCGCGAGCCCCACGACTCCTCGGCGCCCCAGCGGGTGACGAGGGCGTCGAGCGCCGCCTTCGACTCGCCGTACGCGCCGTCGCCGCCGAACATGCCGCGGTTCGGCGAGCCCGGCAGGACCACGTGGAGTCGCGAATCGAGGTCGTGATCTGCGCCGATGGCGCCGAGACCCGCGATCATCCGCTCCACGGACCACAACAGGACCTTCATCTCCATCTCCGCGCGACCACCGGCGTCGGTGAGATCGCCCGCGACGCGAGGCGCCGCGAACGGGAACAGCAGGGTCGGCGTCATGGCCCGCTTGATGACACCCGTGGTGGCGCCGAGGTTCTCGGTCTGCTCGGTGCCGATCCACTCGACGACGGCGTCCACGTCGACGTACGACGCGAGGTTCGCCGGCACCACCCAGAGGGCGGCACCGTGGCTCGCGTGGACTCGGTAGAGCTCCTTGTAGAACCCGAGACGCTCACTGCTCAGGCGCGAGGTGGTCGCGACGACCGTCGCTCCCCCGCTCAGGAGTTCTCCGACGACCGACGCGGCGATCGAGTCGGGCGACGCGCCGGTCACGACTGCGACGTCGTCGGCGAAGGCGCCTGCCTGGGTCGACTGCGCCGCTTCGGCGATCGCGGCGAACAGACGGGCGTGCACACGGAAGCCCCTGTGCAGTGCTTTGCCCTGCCACCAGGTGGCGTGCTCGGCGACGGTCTCGCCGCTGCCCGCCAGCCGGGCGACGATGCGATCGTGGTCGGCGTCGATCGTGGTCTCGTCGAGCAGCCACAAGCGTGCGAGGTCTTCACGGGCGCTGGCCCAACGGTCGTCCAGGAGGACGGCGCGCTGCTCGTCGAACGACGGGGTGACGGTGCGGACCCAGTCCGCGCCGAGCTCGTCGCTGATCCGCTGTGCGGCGACGGCGTTCGGGTCGTCGAGGATCTCCTCGGTCGACGCCGTCGAGGTGAGGCCGAGCTTCGCGAGGATCGTGTTCGCCGTGGCCGCGAGGACTCCGTCCTTGCCGCCCATGTGCTCGGCGAGTGCGTCGAGTGCAGCCGAGTCGACTGCACCTCCCGCTGCTCCGCCCGCCGCGGGCAGTTCCACACTGATGCCGCGGGCCGCACCGACCGAGCGGACCGCCCGGTCGACGAGGTTGTCGAGGTCGTTCACCGTGGTGACGGCGCTCTCGAGCAGGTCGCCGAGATCGCCGCCGCGGACACTGGCGCCGTCGCGCGAACCCAGAGCGACCGCGACGAGTGTGTGCTGCGCCCACCCGCCGCCGAGCTGCCATGTGTCGGTGACACGGTCGACGATGTAGTTCTGACGCTTGTTGACGGGTCCGGCCACCTTGCGGATCTGATCGCCGACGGCGTCGGTGAGAACGTCGCCGAGCGGCTTGTACCCGCGGGCCATCGTCTCGACTGTTGCAGCGAGAGCGTGCATCTCCGCCTCTGCGGCACCGTCGATGGCGCCGAGGCCGAGCTCGCCGCCGATGTCGAGCAGCAGCTGGTTGCGTCGGGACGACACACCGTCGCACAGGGACTCGATCGTGTCCGCGGAGCCGATCTGCGACGGCGTCATCTTGGTCCAGAGGGAGATGACGGCCCGGACTGCGTCGGCGGGGCCGAACGTGATGTCGTCCGGGCGCGGGCCGGCGGCTGCAGCGACAGGCGCGGCGACGGCGACGGGTGCGGCCTCCACAGGTGTGGCTTCGACGGCCGCCTCGGCCGGCGCCTCGTCCTCGACCGGTTCTGGGGCACTGTCCTCGGCACGCAGGAGCTGTTCATCGGTCTGCGCGTTGAGGACTTCGGTGACCGCTGCGCCGTACGGCGGGAGCTTGAGGGTGTTGCGGGCGAGCCCGGTAAGTGTCGGGGCCGACTTGACGCCGACCTCGACGAAGCGATCGATCCCGAGTCCGCCCTGTTCGACGGTCGAGAACAGCAGGTCTTGCGTCTCGATCCACCGGACCGGGCTGGCGAACTGCCACGCCAGGAGCTCGATGAGGATGACCCGGGCGAGGTCGGCCGGACGGGCCTCCCACGACTCCCAGTCGGCGAGCACTGCGTCGAGGGGCTCGGACGGAACCAGGTCGGCGATCTCCTGGACGAAGTCGCGTCCCAGGTTGAACAGGCGAGGGACGAGGTTCGGGATGTAGTTGCCGACGAGGATGTCGGGGTCGATGACCTCCGGCAGGAGTTCGTCGAGCTTCCCGCGGAACTCCGGCACACCGGCACGCAGAACCGTCGAGTGGAACGGCACGTCGATGCCGGGGACGAGGATGAACGCCCGCTTGCCGCCGAACTCGGCACGACGCCGATCGATCTCGGCCTCGAGCAGTTCGAGCCCGCGCACGGTGCCCGCGATCGCGTACTGCGACCCGAGCAGGTTGAGGTTGACCACCTGCAGGAACTCGTCTGCCTCGGCACCGATGCCGGAGACGAACGCCTCGACGTCGGCGTCGGCCAGACCGAACTGGCTCGGCCGGATCGCTGCGAGACGGTAGTCGCTTCGTCCCTTCGCGTCGCGGGGAACCAGGTGATGCATGGCGCTGCCGCGCTGGAACACGACCTCGAGCACCGCTTCGAGGGGCAGTACTCCGGCGCAGGCGGCGAGCGCGTTGTACTCGCCGACCGAGTGACCGCAGGTGATCGAGTCTTCGACGTACGCGCCCGCCTCGCGGAGTTCGGCGATCTGAGCGACGCCGAGCGTGGCCATCGCGACCTGGGTGAACTGCGTCAGGAACAGCACGCCGTCCGGATGGAAGTAGGTCTTGCGCTTCCGATTCGGCCCGCTCGCTGCGCTCCCGGCACCGTAGGCGACGAGTGTTGTCGGGTTGTCGCGAACCACCGCGAGGATGGAGAAGCCGAGCGTCTCGCGGGTGTGCTTGTCGGCACGGTCCCAGATTTCGCGAGCGGCAGCACTGCGTGACCGAGCCTCCAGGCCCATGCCCTTGCTCTGGATGCCCTGGCCGGGGAACGCGTAGACGGTCCGCGGCGCGGCGAGCAGTCCGGTGGCCGCCATCACGAGCTCACCGTCGACCTTGGCGGTCACCTCGATGACTTCGCGACCGGAGTCGATTCCGACACGGTCGACACGGACGTCCACGGCGTCGCCGAGACGGACCATGCCCAGGTAGCGCGCGGTCCAACCGAGCAGAGCGCGCGGTGCGGGGGTCGGCTGACCGGAGTCGGAGGCGGTCACGACCTGCTGTGCGAGCGCCGAGAGCCACATGCCGTGGACGATCGGGTCGCCGAGTCCGGCCAGGCGGGCCGCGAGCGGATCGGTGTGGATGGGGTTGCGGTCGCCCGAGACGACGGCGAAGCCGTGCATGCGGGACGGTGCGTTGACCGTCACCGATCGCAGGTGCTTACGGGTGCCGGTCCGCTCGTCGCTCAGTGCGCCGCCGGCCCGGAGCGGGTCGGCCAGTCCGGCATCGCCGGTGCGGCCGCGGATCGCGAAACGCTCGACGAGCTGGGCGATCGGAGTGTCGCCGTCGGTGACGGTCACCTCGACCTCGACGACGCGTCCCACGTCGGCGTCGCTGACGCCGACGCAGCGCGCCGCGACGGTCAGGTCTGTGTCGACTGTCGGCAGCGCCGCCGCCAGGGTGATCGCGTGATCCAGGTGGACCAGATCGAGCAGCCCTTCGACAACCGGCAGGCCGTCATCGGTCAAGACTCCGCCGATCACGCTGAACACCGTCGGCCAGCAGGCCACGACGAGCGCGTCGGGCACCGCGAAACCGTTGGGCGACGACGGCGTGGTCGCGCCGAATCGAGTCGGAAGACCCGACGACGTCGCGCCGCTGTGATCGGCGACCGAGTCGGCGCGCCACGCGACGGTGCCGGAGGTGGCGCCGTCGGTGAGAGTGAGCAGATCGCCGCCTGCGGCGACGGTGAGCAGGTCGCGCATGGCATCGGCTGCGCCCGCTGTGGTGACGCGGGGGCTGCCGCCGTCGACCACCTTGAGGTCGCCGGTGAACGGGATGCGCAGGATCGAGCCGGACACCGGGATCACCAGGTCGAGACGGATCTCGTCGTCCGCGGTCTCCGCGTCCGGGACGTAGGCGATCATCGCGCCCGTGGAGTGCTCGGCGTACTCGCCGTCGTACACGGTCCATGCCTCGCGGTCGCCGAGGAGAGCGATGGGATTGCGGACCTGGCGACCTGCCCAGAGCACGTCTTCGGCTTCGATCAGAATGCTGAGCGGCCCGGACTCGCTGACGATGCCCCGCCGACGACGCGCGGCGACGACCTGCGCCTGCTCACCGGAGGTGCGCAGATCGGCGACGACCTGGGCTTCGAATCGATTCAGCAGGTCGCCGACCGGCTCGTCGACCTGGGTGATGCCGGACACCGCGACAGTGCCCGGGATGATGCAGACCTCGTCTGCGGAGTAGCGGGCGTCGTGCGCCTGCCAGAGGGAGTCCGAACGCCACCAGCGGCGGACGTCCTTGTCGATGACGGGGACGAAGTTGACGGGCTTGCCGGGCGTGCGGCACTGCTCCAGGAAGAACGCCACATCCGCGGGATGCAGGATGTCGGCCTCGACAGCGGGAAAGGTCTCGGCCAGGCGAGCGATCGCACCGTGTGCGTCGTCCACCCGGACGCCGAACAGCGACTCGAACTCGCCTGTGTCGAGGTGGTGCATACGGGCCTCGGTGCGCCGGAGCATGTCGACGAAACGCTGCTCCCACGTGATGTCGGCCCATGCGTACTCGCCGTCGGCGCCCACTGCGAGCTCGGCGAAGCGGGTGAGCCACTCGAGGTAGGTCATGGTGCTGACGTCGCCGAAGTACGGCTTGGCGGTGCGCTCCATCGCGGCGATGATCTCGTCGCGTCGCTCGGCCACGGCGTCGGCATCGCCCGCCACCTCGTCGAGGAGGCGACCGCAGCGTGACGCTGAATTGTCGATCTCGTGGATGTCCGCGCCGAGCTGGCTGCGGCCCGAAGCCATGCCGGCCTCACTGTGGCCCGCGCCGATCCAGGTGTCGCAGCCCTCGGTGTCGACGAGCAGCTGCTTCACCTCGGGTGAGGTGGTGGCCTCCAGCGTCGCCATCGCGGCCGTGCCGATCAGGATGCCGTCCAGCGGCATCGACGGGTAGTCGTACCGCGCGGACCATTCGCCGGTCAGGTACGCCGACGCGCGTTCGGGGGTTCCGATGCCTCCGCCGACGCAGACGACGACGTTCGGTCGGTCGCGGAGTTCGCCGTAGGTGGCGAGGAGCAGGTCGTCGAGATCTTCCCACGAGTGGTGGCCGCCTGCGCGTCCGCCTTCGATCTGAACGATGACCGGGAACTGCGGAACCGCGATCGCGATGCGGATGACGGCGCGGATCTGGTCGACGGTGCCCGGCTTGAAGGCGACGTAGTGCAGGCCCGCGTCGTTCAGTTCGCCGACGAGATCCACCGCCTCGTCGAGCTCGGGGATGCCGGCGGTGATGATGACACCGTCGAACGGAGCACCCTGGGCGCGAGCCTTCTGCACGAGGCGCTTGCCGCCGAGCTGCAGCTTCCACAGGTAGGGGTCGAGGAACAGCGAGTTGAACTGCACCTGGCGGTTCTCGTCGAGCAGATCGGTGAGCTTGGCGACGTTGGACGCGAAGATCTCCTCGGTCACCTGTCCACCGCCTGCGAGCTCGGCCCAGTGGCCCGCATTGGCGGCCGCCGCGACGATCGCCGGGTCGACGGTGGTCGGGGTCATGCCCGCGAGGAGCATCGGCGATCGGCCGGTGAGCCGAGTGAAAGCGGTGTCGACGACGGTGCGGCCGGTCGGCAGCGACACGAGGCGCGGCGAGAAGGCCGACCACGGCCGCGCGACGGCGGGGGCGCTGCCCGGAACGAAGAGACTGCGCTGGCCACGACGGGTGGCGGCGGCGATGACGCCGACGCCCTGTCCGCGGACCAGCGGGGCGGCCAGTCGGGCACCGAGATCGGCCGGGCCGAAGTCGATGATCCACGATGCACCCGAGGCGACGGCATCGCCGATCTGGTCCACCCAGTCGACGGGGTCGACAAGAATGCGGGTCGCGAGACGGCCCGCGAACTGCGGGTCGAGTCCGGAGAGGCCTGCCCATTCGACGACGAGGTCGACGGCGGGCGCGAGATCGGGATGGTGGAACGGCACGGTGACGGCCAGTTCCTCGAAGGTCGGTGCGAACGGCTTTCCGCCGGTCAGCTTGGCCTTGCGGTCTGCGGCTTCGGCGGTTGCGCGACGTGCGCACAGCGCCTGGAATCCAGTCAGATGACGCGGTGACCCCGAGAGGACGATCGATCGTCGGTTGTTGACGATCGCGACGGTCGGCAGTCCCGAGGTCCCGGCGGGCAGCGACGCGCGGTATTCGTCGAGCATCACGTCGATCTCGCGCGGCGGGACGCCGTTGACCGCGACCATCGGCGAGGTGCCCTCGGTGGTCTGATCTGCGGAGCCGAGCAGCCCGAGGCGGCGGGCGGTGACGGTCGCCGCTGCGCCCATGAGCTGGGCGATGGCGAGCAGTGCGGCGTCGTCGGCTTCGCGGGGATGCTCGGCGGTGGTGATGGCCTCAGCGGCGAGGAGCCCCTGCGAGTGGCCGATGACCGCGCTCGCCGGGAGCCTGCTCGGGTCCAGACCCTGCTTCGACAGGTTGGCGATGGCCGCGATCTGAGCGAGGAGGATGCCCGGGACCGACAGCTCAGCGGCCGCGAGCTCGGCGTCTGTCGGCACGTCGCGGTCCTCGTCGATGGCGGCGATCCAGTCGGCAGGCGCGAAACGATCGCCGCCTGCAGCGGCCAGGCGATCGGCGACGGGCTCGAGGGAACGCGTGGCGGAGTCGACGATCGCGGAGATCCGTCGGCCGAGGTCGGCGTCGGCGACGAGCTCGGCGAGGGTCGGCAACCACGGCCCACCCTGTCCGCCGAAGCTGATCGCATAGCTCTCGCCGGCCGCGAAGCGGTCGATCAGACTCGTCGAACCGTCGTCGGTTGAGGTTGCTCGATCGCCGGTGCGGAACTGGTCGAGGGTCACGGATACTCCTGTCGGCCTGTGTGGGGGAACTCGGCCATAGTGCCACAGAAACATGAGGGATCCCTCATGTTTCATGGTGACCGGGAGGTATACCCACTGGTAGACCCGTCGGTAACCACTCGGACCTGCGCCGCCGGAAAGTCCAGTGACTGTGGTCACACGCGCCGACGGACGAGCCGCGTCATCCGCAGAAACGACGTGTATCCCCCACTTCGCGCCGATACGTACTAGATTTCGAGCCAGAAAATTCGCAGTGAATCGCACACCGGGTGCGATCGCGCGGGGAGGAGCACCATCCATGAACCGTTCATACCGACTCGTCGCCGGAGCGTTCGCGGGAGTCGTCGCAGCGTCGGTCATCCTGACCGGGTGCTCCAGCAGCGACGACAGCGGCAGCAGCTCGACGACCGCAGCCTCCGATTCCGCCGCGAAATCCACCCTCGACGCCGCGGCCACCGCGACCGAAGCCCTGACCGGTGCACACATCGTGCTGTCCATCGACGGCAAGCTGCAGAGCCTGAACGCCACCAAGGTCGAGGCCGACGTCGAGACCAAGCCCGAGCTCAAGGGCAAGGGACGGACCACCCTGAACATGGGCAACCGCACAACCGAGGCGCCGTTCGTCTACATCGACGGCAAGCTGTACGCCGACGTCGCCGACAAGGGCTACCAGGACTACGGCGACGGCCGATCCATCTACGACGTCTCGAAGATCCTCGACTCGAAGAACGGCGTCCCCGCCATCCTTCGTGCACTCCAGGGCGCCAACAAGGCCGGCACCGAGACCGTCAACGGCGTCGAGACCACCAAGATCACCGGCACCGTCAGCGGCAAGGACCTCGCAGGTCTCGCATCGACACCGTCCACCGGTGAGCTCGCCGAAGCGACCTACGACGCCACCGTCTTCGTCACCAACGACGGCAAGAACAACGTCGCCAGGGTCGTCGTCTCCCCCGCCAAGGACGCCACACTGACCGTCGACATCAGCAAGTGGGGCCAGAAGGTCGACGTGACCAAGCCGAAGAACGTCGAGGCGCCCACCGCGAAGCCGAAGTCGACAACGTCGGGCGAGACCCCGCGTGAGAAGACCGGCAGCTGACCCTCTCGTCCCATTCCTTCCTCTCTTCCACAGGAGAAACACCATGAACATCCGCAAGCGTCTCGTCACCGCGGGACTGATCGCAGTCGGAGTCGGCTCCGCGCTCACCGTCCCGTCCATCGTCGACCCCGCTCCGGCGCACGCCTACAGCTACTACGGCGCGATCGCGCTCTCGCCGAGCACCGGGCAGACCGGTCGCTCATGGGATTACGACAACTCTCGTGACGCCGCAAACGTCGCGTTGAGCTACTGCTCGTACTCCGACTGCAAGGTCGTGACTCAGTTCGTCAACGGCTGCGGCGCCATCGCCAAGGGCACGAACTACTGGGGCTACGGTACGGCGAACGACCTGTACACAGCCCAGTCGTACGCCCGCTACTACTCCGAGGGCGGCTACATCTACGACTGGGTCTGCACCTCCGGGCACAGCTGATCTCCGCCGGCCGACGGCCCGGGAGCGCACAAGCGCGCCCGGGCCGTTAGTTTTGTTCCATGTCGACCGTTCCCTGCGTGTTCTGCGACATCGTCGCCGGACGCGGACCCGCACACCTCGTCTACTCCGACGAGCACGTCGTCGCGTTCCTCGACCGAGCTCCTGTCATCCGCGGCCACACGCTCGTGATTCCGCGGAAACACTCGTCCGGACTGTCCGACCTCGATCCAGCACTCGGCACTCCCCTGTTCGCGGCGGCTCAACGGATCGCCGACGCCATGAAGACCCCCGAGTTCGGCGCGCACGGCGTCAATCTCGCAGTCAATGACGGCCGCGCCGCGATGCAGACCGTGTTCCACACTCACCTGCACGTCGTGCCACGGCGGAGCGGCGACAAACTCTCGTTCGCCACGGGGCTCGTCACTCGCCGCGCAGGCGATCTCGCGACGACCGCAGCGCACCTCCGATCCCTGATCGGAGACCGCACGTGACGGACACCGAACGGGCCGCCGAGCTCATCGCGCATGCCGAGCGGACTGTCGTCTTCACCGGTGCGGGCATGTCGGCCGAGAGCGGCATCCCGACGTTCCGCGACGCTCTCGTCGGGATGTGGGAGAAACACGACCCGATGACCCTCGCCTCGCCGGAGGGCTGGACGGCCGACCGCGACCTCGTCTGGGCCTGGTACGCGCAGCGGGCGAACGACGTCCGCCGTGTCGACCCGAACGACGGACACATCGCGCTCGCGCAGTTGGCCGTCACCGCACGCATCGACGGTCGTGCGGTCAGTGTGATCACGCAGAACGTCGACGATCTCCATGAACGTGCAGGCAGCACGGTCGCGAGTCACCTCCACGGCAGCCTGTTCGCGCCCCGCTGCGAATCCTGTCGGCGTCCCGAGAGCGCGGATACAGCGCTCATCACACCCCGGCCGATGTGCCCGCTGTGCGGCGACTCCCTGCGGCCCGGCGTCGTCTGGTTCGGCGAACTGCTTCCTCGCGACGCCTGGGCTGCGGCATCGGATGCGGTCGCCGCCTGCGACCTGATGATCGTGATCGGGACGAGCGGAGTCGTTCGACCTGCCGCGAGTCTTCCCGAACGAGCACATGTCGAGGGAGTCCCCATCATCGAGGTGAACCCGGAGCCGTCAGAGCTCACGCGGTTGGCGACCATCCGTCTCGCCGGATCTGCAGCCGAGACGCTTCCTCGGGTGATCGGATGACCGACACATCGGCCGATCTCGACGACACCATCCGCCTGGAACTGGAGTTCCTCACCTCACTCGTCTGGGCTCCGGCGGCAGTGTCGCTCGCCGCCGTGCACGCGATGGTCGGCGGACCGGACGATCGCGACCCCTCGTCGCGGGACGTGCTCCCCGTCGACACCGAGCTCTTCCTTCGTCCGGTTCACACCGCCGTCTTCGCCGCCGTGGTGGCCCGCACGGACGCCGGACTGCCGGTTACCCCGACCCTTCTCACCGAGAGCATCGCCGATCCGAAAGCGAAGGCGAGCCTGCGCAGTGTGCTCCTCGACATCGCCGCGCCGTCGGGTGCGGGGCCGCTTCCGGGAGGCGCCGACGTCGCGCATCTCGCGGTCGCGCTCATCGACCATTGGTACCGGCGCGGATACCCGACGCTCCTGGCTCGGATGTCGCTCGCCTGCGAGGAGTCTCCGACTGCGGACCTCGCCGGCTTCTGGCGGGCGCTCACCGATCATCAACAGATCGCCGAAGCCAGGTGGCTCAGCGTCCGTCAACGGTTGATGCTCGTCTGAGCGTGACCCGGGTGGTGGACTCAGCCGTCAGACTGCGGCTGGTTCACGCAGCTCATCGACCTCGGCAGCGCCGTCACTCTCTGCCTCTGGAGTCCTTTTCGGAACCGACAGGAGCAGGTAGCCGATGACGATCCACACCGTGAGCACGGCGAACGCCGCCGCAGAGCCGGCCCCGTCGAAGAACGCGGCACTGCGCAGCGCGGTCCCGGTGGCGCCGAGCGGCAACAGTTGTCCCACGGTCGCCCAGATCGACGGCAGGAACTCCGGCGGTGCGGAGACGCCCGCGAGCGGCATTCCGACGAGCATGAACAGCAGCGCGGCCACGCCGATCCCCGGTGCACCCACGACACGGACAAGACCCGCGACCGGCGCCGCGATCGCGAGGATGCCCGCGGCGAGAGCCAACCACTGAAGCACGAATCCCCCGCCGAGCACACCCACCGCCATCGCGACGCCGATCGACGCGGCCGAAACGGCCGCGGCGCCGACGGGCAGAGCCCACAGGATCACCCTGCGGCGACGTCCGACGAGCGCCGCTGTGGCGCCGAGTGCGACACCGGCCATGAAGACCGGCATGACCATCGAACCGAACCCCGCACCACGCGAGTCGTCGTCGGTGGCCGGCGCGACGTCCACGACCGGGGCGGCGGGCGCACCCGACTGCGCGGCCAGCCCGGTCCCGATCTGCGTGAGCATCGTCGCGACCGTGGGGCTGCCACCGGTCGCGACGATCGTCCGAGGCTGCGCGCCGAGCACAAACCCGCCGTACACCTCACGATTGCGGGCGGCGTCCTGCAGGTCGTCTGACGACTCGAACCCACGGACGTCGAAGGCCCCCGGCTGGTGCTGGTCGAGCGAAGCGCTCACCTGGTCCACTGCAGCGGCGGGCCCCGCCACACCGATCGGCACCTCGTGCGGCGTGCCCCGAGACGCGGGTCCGATGAACATCAGCAGGACGAGCGGAATGACGATCGAGAGTCCGAGGACGACGGCTCCCAGCTTGCGGACTGTCGTGGACATGTCCAACCTCCGATTAATTCAACAACTGTTGACGCACACGGTACGACCAACCCCGGACCAAGTCAACAACTGTTGAATTTCAGGTAGGCTGAACCACATGGCAGAGCCTTCATCCACCCGAGCCGGACGACGCAGCGGAGAGTCCACGGCACGTGCCGACATCCTGGCCGCGGCGCGAGAAATGTTCGCAAGCAACGGATTCAAGAGCACGTCACTGCGCGCGGTGGCCGCCGAGGCCGGCGTCGACGTCGCGCTCGTCTCCTACTACTTCGGCAGCAAGCACGGCCTGTTCGTCGAAGCACTCGAAGTCCCGGTCGACCCCGCCGAGCAATTGACGCGCGCCGCGACTGGGCCCCGGTCCGCGCTGGGCACGAGGATGATCACCGAGTTCACCGGAGCATGGGAGGGCGAGACGACCGGCACTGCACTCCAGGGACTGCTGAGGTCCATCGTCAACGACCCCGGACGATCGAATGCGTTCGGCGAGTTCGCCTCGCACCGCATGGTCCCACTGCTCTCCGAGAAGGCCGGGGTGGATCTGGACACCGCCCGCGTGCTCATCAGCTGCATGTTCGGCATGGCGATGGTTCGCTATCTCATCGGAGTCCCGACGTTCGCCGAGATGAGCCGTGACGAGGTGATCGCGATGTACGGGCCCCGGCTCCAGCTGATCGTGGACGCCGACGGAACCGTCTCGCCGTAAAAGATTCACCGATCCGACGGTTACCGGCCGGTATCGGCCCGTTTCCCGTCGAATCGGTGAATGTTACGCGTGAAGCGTGTCGTCAGCCGCGGCCGCGTCCGGCGACGCGCGGCGACCGCTTGTTGTAGCCGTCACGCTTGTTGTATCCGCCGCGGCCACGCGGTGCGCCCATGTCGACGCGCAGATCGATCGGGTTCTTGCCGATCCGCGTGTGCTTGAGCAGGTTCAGAGTCTCGGAGTCGAGATCGTTCGGCAGCTCGACCAGCGAGAAGTCGTCACGGATGCTGATGTTTCCGAAGTCGCCTCGGGTGAGGCCGCCTTCGTTGGCGATCGCACCGACGATGGCTCCAGGCGACACCTTGTGCTTGCGTCCGACGGCGATGCGGTAGGTCGCGAAGTGACCGCCGTTGCTGCCGCGCGGTGCACGCTCCGGACGCTCGTTGCGCTCACGTCGCTGCCCCGCCGGCGGATCGGGCGCCATGAGGAACCCGCCGTCCCGTGATTCGAGCGCAAGAGCGGCAGCGATGTCCGCCATCGCGACGTCGTTCTCGCGGGCGTAGTTCTCCACGAGGCCGCGGAACATGTCGAGATTGCTCGACCCGAGATTCGACGTGATCGAGTCGGCGAACTTGGCGACACGCTGCGCGTTCACGTCGTCGACGCTCGGCAGGTCGATCTCTTCGATGCTCTGACGCGTATGGCGCTCGATCGAGCGGAGCAGGTGACGCTCACGCGGCGAGACGAAGAGCAGCGCGGTGCCCGATCGTCCGGCGCGACCGGTGCGGCCGATGCGGTGGACGTACGACTCCACGTCGTGCGGGATGTCGTAGTTGACGACGTGCGAGATGCGGTCGACGTCCAGCCCTCGCGCGGCCACGTCTGTGGCGACGAGAATGTCGAGCGAGCCGTCCTTGAGCTGGTTGATGGTGCGCTCACGCTGCGCCTGGACCATGTCGCCGTTGATCGCCATCGCCGACAAGCCACGCGAGCGCAGCTTCTCGGCGAGTTCTTCGGTCGCCGACTTGGTGCGGACGAAGATGATCATCCCGTCGAAGGTCTCGACTTCGAGGACACGAGTCAACGCGTCGAGCTTCCGCTGGTGCGACACCTGCAGATACTTCTGCGTGATGTTCGACGCGGTGGCGGTCTTCGCCTTGACCGTCACCTCCTGCGGATTGTTCAGGTACTTGCGCGCCAAGCGGCCGATCGAGGCGGGCATGGTCGCCGAGAACAACGCGACCTGCTTTTTGTCCGGAGTATCGGCGAGGATGCGCTCGACGTCTTCGGCGAAGCCCATTGTGAGCATCTCATCGGCCTCGTCGAGGACGAGGAATTCGAGCTCAGACAGGTCGAGCGTGCCCTTGTCGAGGTGGTCGATCACTCGACCCGGGGTGCCGACGATGACCTGCGCACCGCGGCGGAGACCCGACAGCTGAACCCCGTAGCTCTGGCCGCCGTAGATCGGCAGAACCTTCACCTCGGGCATCTTGCTGGCGTACCGACCGAACGCTTCGGACACCTGCAACGCGAGTTCACGCGTCGGCGCCAGGACGAGCGCCTGCGGCTTGCGGGCAGAGGTGTCGATGCGCGAGAGCACGGGGATGGCGAACGCCGCCGTCTTACCCGTGCCGGTCTGCGCGAGGCCGACCACGTCGCGTCCCTCGAGAAGCGGAGGAATGGTCGCCGCCTGAATGGGCGACGGCGTCTCGTACCCGACTTCGTCGACTGCTGCGCGCACGCGACCGTCGATGTCGAAGTCGTCGAAGCTGGACACCGGTGCCGAATCGTCGGCGGAATCTTTAGTCATCGTCTGTAGATGCTACCCCGAAAAGGGCCTGTGACATGCCTCACCGGTCTACTGGTACTGTGCGAGCGAAGAATTCGCCCGCCGGGCGGTTCGAGCGATTTCCACTTGAGGGGAATGAACATGCAGGAGTACACCACTCCCACCAGTTTGGTCGTCGATCCGAGTGCAACGACGATCAGCACTCTGCAGCGTTACCGCAAGGAACGCCCGACTCTCCCGCTGTTCAAGCGTCGTGGAGACGGCGGGCAGTGGGTGACGGTGACTGCCGGACAGTTCGCCGATGAGGTGGACGCCGTCGCCAAGGGGCTGATCGCCGCCGGTGTGACCGCGGGCGACCGCGTCGCGCTGCTCTCGTCCACCCGTTTCGAGTGGACCCTCTTCGACTACGCGATCTGGCGCACGGGCGCCACCACTGTCGCCATCTACGAGACCTCGTCCCCCGATCAGGTCGACTGGATTCTCACCGATTCCGCGGCGTCGGTCCTGATCGTCGAAGACGCAGGCCAGCGCAGCAAGCACCAGGAAGTGATCGCAGGCGCCTCGGCGCTGCGCGAGACCCTGGTGATCGACGACGGCGCCGTGAACGCCCTCCGCAAGCGCGGCGCGGACGTTCCCGACTCCGAACTCGACGCGCGCGAGGCAGCTGCCACGAGCAGCGACGCCGCGACCCTCATCTACACCTCCGGCACCACGGGCCGCCCGAAGGGTGTCGTCCTGACGCACGAGAACTTCCTCTCCGAGACCGCGGCGACGGCCGCCGCGGTCGGCACCGGCATGGAGGAGGGCAAGTCGACCCTCCTGTTCCTGCCGCTGGCCCACGTGTTCGCCCGTGTCGTCGCCGTCGCCGCGCTCGAGAACGGAGTGGTCCTCGGGCACACCTCGGACATCCCGAACCTGATCGCCGACCTGGCCGTGTTCAAGCCGAACTACGTGCTGTCGGTCCCTCGAGTGTTCGAGAAGGTCTACAACACCGCCGAGCAGAAGGCGATCGACGGCGGCAAGGGCTCCATCTTCGGCAAGGCCGTGGACACCGCGATCGAGTTCAGCCGCGCCGAGGAGGCAGGCGGAGCGGGTCTGGTTCTGAAGATCAAGCACACCATCTTCGACAAGCTCGTCTACGGCAAGCTCCGCGACGCCCTCGGCGGCAACTGCGAGGGCGCGATCTCGGGCGGCGCACCGCTCGGCGATCGTCTCGGCCACTTCTTCCGCGGCGCGGGCGTTCCGATCTACGAAGGTTACGGACTGTCGGAGACGACGGCCGCTGTCACCGCCAACAGCCAGGAGCACAGCCGGATCGGTTCAGTCGGCCGCCCAGTGCCGGGCGTGACCGTCAAGATCGCCGAGGACGGCGAAGTCCTGCTCAAGGGCGGCATGGTCTTCAGCGGTTATTGGCAGAACGAGGCGGCCACCGCCGACTCGATCCGGGACGGCTGGTTCCACACCGGTGACATCGGTCGCCTCGAGGACGGGTTCCTGTTCATCACCGGCCGCAAGAAGGAATTGATCGTCACCGCAGGCGGCAAGAACGTCTCCCCGGCACAGCTCGAGGACTCGATCCGTGCGCACCCGCTGGTGAGCCAGTGCCTCGTCGTCGGCGACAAGAAGCCGTTCATCGCAGCGCTGATCACCCTGGATCCCGAGGCCGTGCCCGGGTGGCTCGAGCGCAACGGGCTCCCCGCCGACACGTCACTCACCGAGTTGACGACGAACCCGGCGATCCGCGCCGAACTCGACGCGGCGGTCGCCGACGCCAACAAGAAGGTGTCGAACGCCGAGGCGATCAAGAAGTACGAGGTCCTCGACACCGACTTCACGATCGACACCGGCGAGCTGACCCCGACGATGAAGCTGAAGCGCAACGTGATTCACGAGACGTACCAGCAGGCGATCGCCGACCTGTACTCGTGATCGACAGGGCTGCGCCCGCGTTCACCTCGTGACGCGGTCCGCTCACGGCCGCGATCTGGCGATCGACGCGCTGCGCGGGCTGGCCATCTGGAGCATGGTCAGTCTGCACTTCGCGGACGGCACCTGGGCGGCCGAACCGACTCATCTGTTCCCCTACATGGACGGGATGAGTGCGTTCGTCCTGCTGTCCGGTCTGGTGCTCGGCATCGTCCATCAACGGTGGATCAGCCGGTTCTCGCTGCGATACAGCGTGGACCGGCTGATTCGTCGGATCGCCGTCCTGTACGTGTGCCAGGCCGCAATCGGACTCGCCGCAGTGGTGGCGGCCCAGGCATTCACTCGCCGTGAGTTCCGCCGAGTCTCGCTGTTGCCGTATCCGGATGACGTCGGCGAGAAGGTCCGCTGGGCGCTCGGTCTGCGCTACCTGCCCAGTGGTGGGAACATCCTGCTGCTCTACCTGATTCTGATGATTCTCGCGTTGGCCGTGATCCCGATTCTGATGCGTCGATGGTGGCCGCTCGTCGTGGTCGGATCGATCGGGCTGTACGTGGTCAGTCAGACTTCGACTGCCGGGTGGATGGTCGTCACGTCGTTCCCCGGCGGGCTCGAAGTGCAGAACTGGGCGGCCTGGCAGGTCTTGTTCGTGGTCGCGCTGGTGATCGGCTGGCACTGGGACCGACTGCGCGTTCCCGAGCGGGTCGACACCGCACTCCCCGTGCTGGTCGCCGTGTCGCTGGCAGTCGGCCTCACGGTTCGTGACGTGATCCGGTCCAAGTCCGTTGTTCGCCACTCCGGTTGGCTGATCGACAAAGTCGACCTCGGGGTCGTCCGGGTGATCGTGGCGTTCCTGGTGGTGACCACGTTGTACGGCGTGTTCCGCGCAGTCCTACGCTGGACTCGTCGCGATGTGCTGCGTCCGCTTGTCTCGACCGGTGCCCGCAGTCTCGATTCGTACGTGATCCAGGCGCTGGCGCTGCTCGCGGTCCCCGCGGTCCTCGTCGCGCGTCCCTGGTCGCCTTCGACGGCGATGACGGTGGCCGTGGCGGTCTTCGCGACATGCTGGTTGTGGGCCGAAGCCCGCAGTCGGTTCCGGATCGACAAGCTCCACCGGCTGCCGATACAGATGGTCCAGGCAGGCGCGGCGGGGATACAGCGAGCAGGGAGAGCACAGCGATGACACAGCGCCCGGACAAGCACGACGCGTCGACGGTCGGTGAGCAGACGTGGAGTGTCCACGGAGGGAATCACGCCGAGGGCGAGGGCGGCGCGATCCGGGTTCCGGTCACGATGGCGAACTCGTATCACCTGCCTGCGGACCCGTCGACCATGGACTGGTCGAACCCGGAGCACCTCACGTACACCCGAAACACCGGCGTCAACCAGATCGCACTGCAGGACAAGCTCGTCGCGTTGGAGCACGGGCAGGACGCGGTTGCACTGGCGTCCGGAGTCGCCGCGCTGCACGCGGTCTTCTTCTCGCATGTCTCAGTCGGCGATCACGTCGTGGTGGCCGACGCGACGTACGAGGCGACCTACAAACTGTGGACGTCTCTGTTGCCGAGGAAGTACGGGATCGACGCGACGTTCGTCGACATCGCCGACCTCGACGACGTGCGCGCGGCGATCCGGCCGAACACCAAGTTGATCGTGACCGAGGTGATCGCGAATCCGACGACGAAGGTCGCGGACATCGCGGCGCTCGCCGACCTCGCTCATGCCGCAGGCGCACTGCTCATGGTGGATTCGACGTTCACTCCCCCGCCGCTGTTCCGTCCGCTCGACCACGGCGCCGACCTGGTCGTGCACTCGTTGACCAAGTACATCAACGGGCACGGCGACGCGATGGGCGGTGCGGTGATCGGCACCGCGACGGCGGTGGAGCCGATCCGGTCGGAGGCGATGGTCGACGTCGGCGGTGTGATCTCGCCGTTCAACGCATGGCTGATCATGCGCGGCTCCGTCACTCTCCCCCTGCGGCTTCGCCAGCATCAGGGGTCGGCTCTGGAACTCGCGCGATTCCTCGAGGCAGACGAGCGCATCGCATACGTCGCCTACCCCGGACTGGAATCACATCCCCAGCACGACCTCGCCGTCCGACAGTTCGGCGGCGCGGCGACACCCGACGCGGGATTCGGCGGCATCATGTCGTTCGCATTGAAGGGCGATCCCGACCTGCAGAATCGCTTCGTCGCGGCGCTGCGCGTGATCACGTCGGCGGTGTCGGTCGGTCACGACGAATCGCTGATCGTGCACGTCGGCACCACCGGACCTCGTGTCGCCGCCTACCCCGACGGATTCCGCGAGTACGGTCATCTGCGCTTCTCCGTCGGTCTCGAGGACGTCTACGATCTGAAGGCCGATCTCGCCGCGGCTCTCGACATCGCCTGCTCCTGACCGCAGGCGACGACTGCAATCCGACGTTCCGACTCAGCGCCCGAATCCACCTGCGACGCGGCGTATCACGTCCTCGTCGACGGTCACGCCGACGGCGTCGGGGACTCGGGTGGCCGCCAAGACGCACAGACCGTGGACCGCGGCCCAGCAGGTCAGCGCGCGGTCGGGTTCACCGACTGCAGACACGATCGCACGAAACCACGGACCCGTCGTCGACCGCAGATCCTCCCCTGCACCGTCGAGCAGATCGTGACGAAAGATCAGTTCGAACATCCCCGGTCGCCGCTGCGCGAATCGCCAGTACTCGACAGCCGCGTCGGCGATGCCGTGCTCGATCGCGGGCGACAGCACTCGGTGCAGGTCGGCGACGCCACTCGCCGCGATCGCGGAGAGCAGGCTCTCCAGCGTCGGGAAGTATCGCCGCGGGGTACCGTGCGAGACACCGGCTCTCGCGGCCACTGCTCGAACGCCGACAGCGCTGAGTCCCGACTCGTCGACGATCTCGACTCCTGCCGCCACGAGACGGTCACGCGTGGCCTCCATGTTGACAGTGTCTACGAAGGCACCACAGAATGTCGAGTAGACACTGTCTACCACTCGTGGAGGATACCGATGCCGACTGCCGCCTCAGTCCTGTACCCGCTCTGCAAACACGTCCTCATCGGCCCTGCACTCAGGCGGCGGATCAGCGTCACCGTGATCGGCCGGGACAACGTTCCCGCTGATGGACCGGTGATCGTCGCGTCGAACCACCTCGCCGAGATCGATTCGTTGATCCTCCCCTTGGCGATCCGACGACGACTGTCGTTCCTCGCGAAAGCCGAGTACTTCACCGGCTCCGGCCTTCGCGGACGCGCCGCACGAGCCTTCTTCGCCGGCACCGGTCAGATCCCGGTGGACCGTTCCGGCGGGGATCACTCAGCCCTCGACGCCGCCGAACGGGTCCTTCGCAGCGGTCGGGCGTGGGCCATCTACCCCGAGGGGACTCGGTCTCCCGACGGGAGGTTGCACCGTGGCCACACGGGTGCGATGCGTGTCGCTGCGCGAGTGCCGGGCACCGCTGTCGTCCCCGTCGCAATCTCCGGGACGCGCGACGTGACGCCCGCCGGATCACGTCGGGTTCGTCGCGGAGCAGTGACGGTTCACATCGGCGAGCCCTTGTCGACAGACGATATCTTGGGACGCGAGCACGATGTTCGAGCGGCAACCGACGACCTGATGGCCGCCATCCGCCGCCTCGGCGACCTGCCGTACGTCGACGAGTACGCCCGACGCTGACGTCGAGGCGCCTAGTCGGCGACGTGCAGGATCCCCCGGCCGATCGCGTCGCGCACAGACGGCAACGCGGCCTGTGCCAATGCGTCGGCGTCGACACCGTGGAAGTCGGCGAGCAGGGTGATCAGCGCAGCCAGCGGTACCTGGCCGCGGCAGCCGGCGAGCAGCGCGGTCAACACTTCGTCGACGCCGAGCACCGCCCCGGGACCGCCCGGGCGGGTGACGGACGCACCGACCTGCTGCCAGCCCTCGTCCCCGGGAAGCGACTGGGTTTCCAGAAAGACCGGAGGCGTGGTGAGACGCGCGGCGAGGAGGTCCTCGTCGGATGTGGTGCGCAGGAAGTCACGGCGTCGCCACCAACCCTGAGCCTCGAAACCAGTGACTTCCTGCCCTGCCGCGGTGATCTCCTCGATCGTGACGTCCGCCGCACGATCCTCCAGCGGCCGACGGAGAGTGACCGACCCCATGCCGATCCCGACGATGCCCTCGCGTTCGAACCAGTCGAGCCAGTCCGCCCCTCGACGGGCCGCGTCCTCGGGCGACTCGCCCGCGTCGGACACCCAGAGGGACACGTAACTGATCGGGTCGGCGAGTTCGCGCTGCACCACCCAGGCGTCGAGACCACTGGTCTCCACCCACGCTCGGACGCGTTCGTCCCAGCGCTCCTCGTCGTAGACCACCCAGTTGGCGAGCATCTGCGCGATCCCACCGGGGTTGAGGTACGTGGCGGCGTTCTCGATCAGCTGCCTGCTGACGCCGTCTCCGACGATGCCGGAGTCACGGTAGATGTAGTCCTGCGCTCCGGTCCCGACCACAAACGGCGGGTTGGAGACGATGAGGTCGAACGTCTCTCCGTCGACCGGTTCGTACAAGCTGCCGTCCCGTAGATCCCACTGCATTCCGTTGAGCCGTGCTGTCGCTGCCGCGAGCGCGAGCGCCCGCGGGTTGGTGTCGGTGGCGACGATCTCATCACAGTGGCCGTCCATATGGAGGGCCTGCACACCACATCCGGTTCCAAGGTCCAGCGCACGCCGGGCGGGAGTGCGAATCACGGCCTGCGCCAACGACATCGACGCACCGCCGATGCCCAGCACATGATCGTGCTCAACGGCGCCCGGACGCATCGACGCATCCTGATCGGCGACCACCAGGTAGTCGGACGCGTCACTGCCGTGAGGACGGATGTCGAGGAGCGCGCGGACCCCACCGTCGAACCGATCGAGCACACCTCCGTCGACGAGCGCCTGCACCGTCACGGGAGCGAGTGCTTCGGCGACCTGGAACTCGGGCTCGGTGGAACCGAGCAGAAAGAGCCTGACGAGGGTTGCGAGCGCAGGATCGGCGTCGGCCCTGCGAGTGGCACGCAGCGCGGGCCACCATGATCCGTTGACGAGCGCGGTACTCGCCTGCTCGCCGAGAAGACCGTCGATGCCCTCCGAGGAGAAGTCCGCGGCACGCAGTGCCCCACCAAGGGCGTCGACGAGGTCTGGATCTGAGAGTGGGTATGCCGTCACCGCCCGAGCGTACCGGTACAGTGTTCATCGCACGCCGACGCGATTCGGCGGCACGCGCGAGTGGCGGAATTGGCAGACGCGCTGGATTTAGGTTCCAGTGCCTTCGGGTGTGGGGGTTCAAGTCCCCCCTCGCGCACCGGAATCGGGTTCGACCGGGGTGATGGGCTGCCGAGTGCCTTCTCGAAATCGATCTTGTCAGTCACGTTCCACCTGCGCCCGAAGTGCAGCCACGACACTGCATGCTAGGGCGCAGCCCTGGGTGCGGGCATTCAAGCATGACCGACCTGACGAGGACGGCTCGTGATCAGATCCACTTCGAGTGCTCCGACTGCAGATACGATGCCGAGGCGAAGCTCTGTCAAGGCAGCCTTCAGATCACAGTCGATCGATTCGGAACGAAACGCAGCGTCCAGATCAGCGTTGAGCCGACGGGTGATCGGCGGCAGGTCGTTGCGGTGCGCCATGTCGAGTCACCGCCCTCCACACTCGACGAGCAGCGATTCGAGAGTCCCGGCGCGTGTCCCTTCGGTGACCGAACGCCAGGCCGCATCCGCCTCAGCACGAGTCACATCCTGCGCCACCATGATGACGGGGTGCTCGTCTCGCTGCACGATCACTGTCCGGGAGTACCGTGACCGGCGCAGGACCCGGTGAGCGACTACGTCCCCCTGCCCATGCACGATCACGCTCGGGTAGAAGACCACGTCCCATTGCGCGAGGAGATCACCAGATGTCTCGACCGAGTCCTGCTCCTGAATACCGGCGACCACGGATCTGCGACGCCCGCCGTGTCCTGGCCGTGCACGCATGTAGTCGCGTACGTCCGGATATAGTCGGCCTTGGGCTTCGACCATCTCGAGAAAGTCGGTGTTGTCCACAGTTTCGACCAAACTCGGCCACGACAGGCAGCCGGTTCCGCAGTCGCGACGACGCCGGCGGAATCCCGCGAACTGTTCGTGCGGCTACCCCAACCGTACGCTGATCACGACCAGAACAGCGTCCGCCGAACGCGCGTAGGCTGGAGGCTGCGTCGTCACCAACAAGCAGCGGACCGCTGTCGTCGTGGCGGATCAGCCGAGGTGAGTACCTCGAGCAAGGCGGCGAGACGTATGAGTTCTTCTTCATCAGTCGGCATCGGCCGTCACCTTTTTCCAACCTTTGCGACAGCCGTGCAGTACCACCAGAACCGGCCCGGGCACGCCGTGATACCCCGCTTCGTGCTGCACGGCGTCAGTACCGGCGAAGCTGATGAATGGAACGTCGTCTTTCACGAACGCAACGACGATCCCATCGTCGGCGATGTAGTCGCCTACCGGGTCGAGACGCAGATCGACGCGCACACCGTCATGCGATCGTTGTTGCTTCTCCTCGCAGAGGACGTGTCGTTCGACACGAGTGCCGACCGATGGAGGTTGGCTATCCGGCAGGCTCAGCGGCGAGGAACACTCTCGGACGTGTCGACCGTCGCGGCGTCGCGCACACCCTCCGTGGAACACGAACACTCCGATGACCCCGAACGTTCCTACCGCCACCGGACCGGACGCGAAACGTGGTGGCGCAATCGCGTCACGTTCCATCGAGGCGTGCGAATAGAGACTCGCGTCAAGACGATGCAAGGCGATGACGGGCGCGTGACCGCGCAGGACGCGACGATATCGCTTACCGACGGCCGCCACCCACGTGAGTTCAGCGTGCCGATCGCGGTACTCGACCAGGTCATCGACGCATTGACCGTCGCGCGTGACGACGCTGTGGCCATCAATGCCACCCTTCGTCGCTGACACCGGCAACCGACCGGTGCGAGGATCGGCGAGTCGTCGACTATCTACGATGACACTATGCTCGCCTCCCTCGCGTCGTTCACCGTGGCGGCCGTCCTCCTCGTGATCCTCCCCGGACCCGACTCACTCGTTGTGATCCGCGGCCTGACACGCGACGGGCGGGCCGGTGGGGTTCGAACCTCGCTCGGCGTCGTCTGCGGACTGCTCGTCTGGGTGATCGCCGCGGTCCTCGGACTGTCCGCACTGCTCCAAGCGAGCGAGATCGGTTTCGAGATCCTGAAGATCGTCGGAGGCGTCTACCTGGTCTGGATGGGCGTCCAGACTCTGCGGTCGATGCGTGCCCTGCACGCCCAACCGGTGCCTGCGCCGCCCGCCGGGCGCGCAGGAGGGTTCCTCGCGGGATTCCTCACGGACATTCTGAATCCCAAGATCGGCATCCTGTTCATCACGCTCCTGCCCGGTTTTGTGCCGGACGGCTACTCGGCAGCATGGACCACGTTCGGCCTCGGCATGCTCTACGTAGCCCTGACCTGCGTGTATTTCGCGGCCCTCGTCCTCGCCGCAGGCCGCATCGCCAACTGGATGCAGACGCCGCGCATCCGCCGACGCATCGACGCAGTCGCAGGCGTCGCCCTCATCGGCTTCGGAGTCCGACTCGCGACGGAGTAGGTCAGATCTCGACCATCCGATGTTCGCGGGCTGGTCGGCGCTTGCCGCGAATCGTGATCAGGTCACGCGCGTGCAGGTCTAGCGCGACGTCTTTCGGGAGCTGTGGGGTCCAGGGCTTCACGTCGGTGGCATCACCGTTCACGTCGAGAGCGGCCAGAACAGTCAGGCTATGCGCGGCGAGCCGCCTCGTCTCACGTCCTTCCCTCGGCCAATGCGCGTACACGTGCACGGCGACATGCATCGTCTGACGGCCGGTGTGGATCAGACGCGCCTGCACCTCGACCACTTGACCGATGTGAATGGGCCGGTAGAAGCGCACTCCGCCCATGTAGACGGTCACCGCCTCCCCCGACCACCAGCGCACCGCGCACAGGTACGCGGCATCGTCGATCCACCCCATCACCCGCCCACCGTGCGCCTTGCCGCCCCAGTTGACATCGGTCGGGGCCGCCAAGAAGCGCGTCGAGACGTTGAGCGCCGCTGACGTGCCGGAGTAGTCCGCGTCGCTCATCGCCGCCGTGATCCTGTTCCGAACCTCGGTGCGGGCACACGCTGCGTCCGACCGTGCGACGTCGGCCGCCCAGACGGGCTCCCACTGTCGAACGGGCGTCGGGGTCCCCTCCTCATCGACCGAGACGAACACCAGAAGACATCGACTCGCCTCGGTGAACGTGCCGACGCGAGGATCCGCGGAAGCCACCGAGCACTCGATGTGCATGCTCGTCCGTCCGGTGTGGACGAGGGTCGCCGTCACTTCGACGATGTCGCCGGACTCGATGTCCCGGCCGAAGCTGATGTTCCCGACGTACGCGGTCACGCTGTACCCGCCCGACCACGCCGCCGCACAGGCGTACGCCGCCTTGTCGACCCACTCCAGGATCCGCCCGCCCCGGACACCGCCGCCGATCGTCGCCACGTCGGTCGGCGCCGCCATGAAACGCAGCGTCATCTCACGATCGTTCCTCGTCATCCTTCGGCCTCCTCATCGTCGTATCGCTCCATGGTCGGAGGTTCCGGAAACGCACAGTGAGCTGGGGTGACGATGCGAGGGGTCGGCCATGTCGCGGTAACACGGCCGTTACGGGTACCTTCGTCGGATGTCGTCGCAATCGTTCACCGCAGTGCTCGCCGGCACGGCCGCCGTTCTGGCGGTCGTGGTCGGTGTTGCCGTGACCATCGTGGTGCTCGACGGCTCGGAGTCGCCGTCCGCGGCACCGGCGACCACCACAACCGTGATCACCACGACTCCGAGCACTGCGACGACGACGGCCCCGCTCGTGGAGACACCCGTCTACGTGGAGCCGACCGTCGAGACGCCGAGCGGATCACTCGTCACAGAAGGCGGCGAGTGTCTTCCTTCTGAAGTCCGGAGCTTCGGTACCGATGCGTCGGGACGCAGCCTGGTGTGTGGCTACTCCGGGACAGACGCGCCGCACTGGCTCCAACACGCGGACGAATCCGGCGAGATCCACAATGTCGGCGAGCCATGCGACAGCGCCGTCGACTCGGTTGCGAAGGATGAGAACGGCCTGTTCATCATGTGCAGCGGAACAACGTGGGTGACACACCCGTAGACGCGTGTCAGACCTGCCAGCCCTCCGAGGCTCGCCAGCGCTCCCAGAGATCGGCGAACACACCGCCGCCTGTGAGGAGACCGTCGACAGGGCCGCACTCGGCCACCCGCCCGCCATCGAGCACCACGACCGAATCGGCGATCGCCACCAGCGCAGGACGGTGCGTGACGACCACGATCGTGCGAGTGCCCCGAATGCGCTGCAGCGAGTCCACGACCGCCCGTTCGGTCACCACGTCCAGCGACGACGTCGCTTCGTCCACCAACAGCACACCGGCCGGTTTGGCCAGTGCCCGAGCGAGACCGACCCGCTGACGTTCGCCTCCGGACAGGGTGTTTCCACCCTCACCGATCTTCGACTCCCAGCCGTCGGGCAGGCCCGCCAACACGGAGTCCAGCTGAGCGAGATCCGCGATCTCCACCAAGTCGGCGGCGTCTCCGGTCATCACGTTCTCGCGGACGGTTCCGGGCCGAAGGAGTGTGGTCTGGAAGACGACCGCGGAGCCCGCGAGTCGCGTGTCCGCGTCCGACGGCGAACCACCGACCGACACTTGTCCGCCTGACGGTTCGCGCAGGCCCGCGACGACATCGAGCAGCGTCGACTTGCCCGACCCCGAATGTCCGACGATCACCGTGATCTCGCCTCGACCGATCGTCAGATCAACACCGTCGAGCGCACGAGTTCCGTCCGGATAGCTGTAGTCGACCGCGTTCAGGACGACGTCGACCGGGCCGTCCGCGCCGTCAGCCGATGTCTGGACCTGATCTTCCGACTCGACGAGTTCCCGCAGGTCGGCGAGCGTCCGTTGGATTCCCGCGTACGGCGTTGCCAACAACGACAACGACCCGGTGCTCTCGACCATGCGCAATGCGACGACGATGAGCGCGGCGGCGGTCGACCCGGAGAGATCGTCCGACAGGTACAGGGCGCCCGCCGTCACACCGAGCGCGATGAGGACGATCTGTCCGACCACACTGAAGAGGACGTCTCCGGGGATCTGCCACGCGAGCAGTCGGAAGCCACGACTGCGCGACCTGGAGATCACGTCGTCCACCAGTCGCGGTCCCACCCCGGCAGCGCGCAGGGTCGGCTGTGCCCACGCGTACTCCAGCATCCGGTCGTCGAGTTCGCGGCCGGCGGCAGCGAATCCGTCCTCGGCCTTCGCCACGGCGCGTCGACTGAGGAAGAACGCGCCGAACAGGGCGGCTCCGGCCACGAGTCCGACGAGGCCGAGTTGCCACGACACCAGGAACAAGCCGATCGACAGGAACGGCACGAGGAGAGCCGCTCGGATCAGCGGGGAGAACAGCAGGACGATCGCCGACACGGCGTCCGGTCCCGACTTCGCGACGAGGTCACGGAGCATCGATGCGCGCTCACCGTGCAGGTCGGCGGTGTCAAGCGTCCGGATCGCCTGCACACCCGCCCGTTCCGCCGCGTCGATCACGCCGAATCCGACTCGGACGCCGGCTTTGGTGGCGGCCATGTCGGTCGCCCACCCGACGATCAGCGCCGCCGCCATCATCGCCACCCACGGCCACGCATCGGCCGGCTCGTCGCCGAAGAGCGCCGAGAGCACAGGTACCAGGCCGATCGTGGCAGCGGCTTGCAGGATTGTCGAGAAGATCGTCAGTCCGTAAAAGGCTGCCCGGTCGGCACGGTGTGTCCCGCCGGTGACCGCAGCAAGGTCGGTGAAGATCATCGGAGCGCCTCCTGTGCTTGTGCGGTCATCGCCGCGTATCGCCCACCCGCCTCGAGCAGTTCGGCCGGTGGTCCTTGCTCGACGATCCGCCCGCCGTCGAGCACCACGATGCGATCCGAATCGGCGACCGTGTGCAGACGATGTGCGACGACGAGTACCGTTCGGCCGTCGAGCAGCCGAGTGAGACCCTGTCGCACCTCCCATTCGGAATCTGGATCAGCGGCTGCGGTGGCCTCGTCGAGCACCACCAGCCGCGGATCTCCGAGGATGGCGCGGGCGATCGCGATGCGTTGCCGCTGGCCACCGGACAGACTCTCGCGGTCCACGACGGTGTCGTATCCGTCGGGCAACGTCGAGACCACGTCATCGATGTACGCTGCGCGCGCGGCCTCCACGACCGCCGACCGGTCGACGTCCGGCATCCCGAGCGCGATGTTGTCGGCGATTGTCCCGCGGACCAGTTGCACGTCCTGCAACACCACGGCGACCTGGCCACGGAACTGCGCTTCGGGCACATCTCGATAGTCGACGCCGTCGATCAGCACCGTGCCCGATGTCGGGTCCCAGAGTCGTGCCACCAGCGCCGCGACCGTCGATTTTCCGGCCCCGGACGGCCCGATGAGCGCAGTCGTCGTTCCGGCCGCGAGTCGGAGATCGACGTTGTCGAGCACCGGACGTCCGGGCGTGTACCCGAACGTGACCCCGCGCAGCGCGACGGTCGCAGGTCCGGATGTGGGCGGCACGTCGTCGTCGGCGAGAGGAAGCTCCCCGGTGGTCAGCAGCAGGTCGAGGCCGGCCTTGGCCTCCATCCCCTCACGCAGCCCGTTGGCGGCGAACGACGCGCCGAGAAGTCGGTCGCCGAACGACGTCCCGAGAATCAGGAACGGAAGGACCGCGACAGCATCCATCCAGCCCGCGGTGATCAACGCAGTGCCGGCGAGGCAGACCAGCACCATCGACGTCATCGGTCGATTGAGCTGCAACAGGACCGACTTGGTGCCGACAGTCGCGTTCTGCCAGTCCTTCACGAAATCGGTGAGGCGCCGCACCTCGCCAGGCAGATCGACGGTCGCCCGATCACCGAACACACGCGAGGTCTGCTGCCCGCCGATGAATCGCTCTGCATCGCCGGGAAGCGTCGCGTACCACTGCATTCGCCTGGTCAGACGCGGTTTGTCGGCTGTGGCCAGGCGGCCCATCATCACGACGTACACGATCACCGGGACAAGCAGCACCAGCGCGAGACGCCAGTCGACGGAGAACAGGTATCCGAGAATCACCAGCGGTGTGACGATCGCGGCGATGACGTCGGGCACCGCATGCGTGATCAGATAGTGCAGTCCGGAGACGTCGTCCTGCACTGTCTTGCGGATGTCGGAGTGGCGTCGTCCGGCGAACCATCCGAGCGGGAGTCGCGACAGTTTGTCGAGCACCCGGCGGCGCAGCGCCGCCGCGTACACCTGGTCGTAGAAGTGCATGACGGCGATCAAGAGGGCGCTGCCCACACCACCTGCGACCAGCACGATCAACGCCGTGACACCAACGCTGACGAGTTCGGCTCGTTCGGCGCCAGACACGAGTCGTCGAGCCAGTTCGGCGAAGAGGACGAGTGGGATCACCTCGAGCACCGCGAGGACCAGTGCGAACAATCCGGCGATGACCATTGCCGGCACGGCGGGGGCGAGCACCGACGTGGCCTTCGTGGAGGTCTCTTCCCGGACATCCGGCACTTCGGCGGCGATGTCCACATCCGCCTGCTTGCCCATCGCACGGCCTGCAGCCCAGTACGCCTGCGCATGCATCGTGGCCTTGTTGTGGCCGTGATCGCGTGCCAGCGCGGACTTCGCCAGCCGCACCGCGGTGCTTTCAGCCGTCACCCAGGTGGCCCACCCGCGGTAGTCGTCGTCGCCGATGGCGTCCACCAGCGCGCGGCGGTCGGGGCTCGTCGGCACCCAATCGATGGTCAGGCCGTCGTGAGCGGGCGTGGGAAGGTCGAGGTCGTCGTCGTTCTGATACTCCAGAACCATCCGGATCGGCACGCCTGCCGGAATCTGCTCGACCAGGGAGACGAACGCGGGCCACGATGCGACGTCGCCGAGCAGCAGGTACCCGAGCGGGTCCTCGGGCACGTCGTTGCCGTCACCGCTGAGCCTGGTCATCAGCAGTTCGTCGCCGATCGACGCGGTTCGGGCCCACGTCGACGCCGGACCTGCCGGTTCGTGGACGAGGAAGCAGAGCGCAAACGTCCCGGCGGCCGGGTCCGGGTCGACGAAGGTGTATCCGCGCTGGTGGAACTTGGACGGATTGTCTGCGTCGGGAAACCATGCACGGATCCAGGCGGTCGGCTTCTCGCCTGCCGGGTACATGATCTCGGTGCAGCTGAAGTCGATGCGAACGACGTGGTCGGTGATCCACCGGACGCCGGTGACCGTCGCCGGATGGTTCTTCGCGCCGAGTGCACGCAGCATCGCGCCCTGGAATCCAGTTCCCATGAACTCTCCTGAAGATTAGGTTTGCCTAATCTTAGAGGAGTGGTTCACACCTCCGCGCGGCGCACCATCTCCGCGATCCACGTCGGCGCGTACGGCGAGGTGCATCCCGGCGATGTCGGGTAGTCCTCGAGCACCCCCAACCGTTCACCGATCGCGACTGCCCGGTCCCGCAGTTCCGCGTGGCCGATGCCGATCTGCGCCAGAGTGGTGTTCATGGACCACTGCAGCCGGTCCGGCGCGTCCTTCATCTCGGCTTCGATGACGTCCAGCAGCGCCGGAAGATCGAGGCCTTCGGAGTCCTTGGCCACCCGGTCCGCGGTCAGCGACCATCCCGCCGCGGCGACTGCCGGATCGGCGTCGTCGAGCCAGGCGACCCGCAACGATTCCCGATGGGGACTCTTCGCGACGACGTTGCCGATCAGCCAGTCGGTCACTTTCGGTGTGCGGGCCTCGCGCAGCATCGTGTCCAGTTCGGTCGCGGTGAACTCCTTCGGCCGACAGACCAGAAGAGCGACCAGTCGCGCCGCGGTGTCCCCGGTCGCCCACAGGTCGACGGCCAGGGGGTGCTGCGTCTTGCATCGTTTCGCGATCGCACGCAGCGTCGACAGCTTCACCGCGTGGTCGTCTCCGTGCCTGCGATTGATCGCCGACGTCTTCTCGTCGGCGAGGTCGGCGAGTTCGGCGAGGATCGTCTCGACATCGGTCACCAGTCGAGGATAACTGCGACACAGTTGCGACATTCCTGCGTCCGCCGACGCCCCGATCCGAGACATCCGATCGGCAAGGTGGACACCATGACCAATTCTGCTCACCGGATAGGCGCGTTCACCTGCGCCGTCATAGCTTTCGGCCTAGCGGTGGCCTCCTTCGCGATGTTCGTCGCCTCCTACCCCGGACAGACCGCAGACGACGCCGCGATGAAGGCATGGGCGGCGCGGTGGGGCAACGACGTGCCGACCACCGGCTGGCTCGGCGACCATCAGCTGATACTGCTCGCCGTCATCGGCGTCGTGATCGGCGCGGCCTGTGTGTGGCGCCGATCGACGCGGCTGGCAGTGCACGCCGCGGCCGTCATTCTCGGCGCCGTCGCCGCCGCAGTGTTTCTGAAGCACGGCCTCGACCGGCCGTCGTTCGGTGTCGGGACCGCCAACAACTCGTTCCCGTCGAACACCGTCGCGGCGTTCGTCGCAGCAGGGATGGCCCTGGTCGTTGTGGTTCCGCAGCGGGTCAGGACGGTGGTAGCAGTCGGATCGAGCGTCGGAGCCGTCGTCGTGTCGGCCGCCGTCGTCGCCCTGCAGTGGCACCGGCCGTCGGATGTGATCGGGGGCTGGCTCATCGCGATCGCCGCCGCGGCGGCCGCTGAGTGCCTGGTGCCCGTTCGCGGTCGCCGCGTGGCCGCGCATCAGACGAACCCCGGGACCAGGCTCCACACTGTGCAAAGCTAGTCCAAGCATGCGACTTCTATTGATCGAGGACGACCCGCACATCGTCGAGGCGCTTCAGATGAGCCTGGAACGCCTCGATCACACTGTGCGGGCCGAGCCCGCCGACCCCGGCGTCCGACTGTCGGGGCTTCTCGACGCAGCAGACGTCGTGATTCTCGACATCGGGCTGCCCGGCGCGGACGGCTTCAGCGTCTGCCGTTCGATTCGGGCGATCAGTGACATCCCGATCATCATGCTGACCGCCAGGTCGGACGACATCGACATGGTCGCTGGGCTGGAAGCCGGCGCGGACGACTACGTCGTCAAACCGGTGAGCCCGCGAGTCCTCGACGCCAGGATCAAGGCGAACGTCCGGCGCGTCGCGAGTGCCACGGTCGGTCCACCTCCGTCGACGGCGACCGCCGACTCCGTGACCCTCGGCGACCTGATCGTCGATCGCGGTGCCGCCCAGGTGCGGCGGGACGGGGAACCGTTGCCGCTGAGCCCGACCGAGACTCGCTTGATGCTGACGTTCGCCGATCACGTCGGCCAGGTCCTGAGCCGGGATCAGCTCCTCGAACTCGTGTGGGACCAGTCGTATCTCGGAGATTCACGCCTCGTCGACAACGCGATTCAGCGTTTGAGAACCAAGATCGGAGACCACCACATCGAGACGGTCCGCGGTTTCGGTTATCGGTTCGCACCATGCGCGTGACGCCGTGATCGCCAGACTGCTCCCCAGCCTGCGAGCCCGAGTCCTCCTGGGGACTGTGCTCGTTGTGCTCGTGACAGCGCTCGGCGCGGGCGGCGCCACCGCCTTGTCCGCCCGATCCTGGGCCTACCAGGACGCGCAGGACGCCGCTCTGGCGACGTTCACCGACGAGATGGCAGCGCTCCGCGACAACCCGATGGACGTCCCCGCCGATGTCATCGTCACCGTCGGCGGCGAGGTGATCGCCGATCCGCGGGCCACCGCCGATCTCGTGCCGACCGACCTCCGCGCCAACGTCGACCGCAATCCCACCCTGTTCCGGTTCGAACGACTGTCCTCCGAGCGGATAGCCATCGGGTATCAGCCGGGCGGAGACTTTCCCACTCGCAGCTACTTCGTCGTCAGGCCGCTGCTCGACGTGTCCGAACGCCTCAATCACCTCATGACGATTCTCGCTGCGGCCGTGGCAGGCAGCGTGGTGCTCGGCATCGCGCTCGGCGCGTTCGTGGTCCGGTCCGTCGTGCGCCCGCTCAAGAATGTCGAAAGCGCGGCCAAGAGGATCGCAGCAGGTGACGACGGCGTCCGCATGCCGCCGACAGACGTGCGCGAACTGCAGGACGTGACGGCATCGTTGAACGACATGCTTGATGAGCAGGACGCCGCGCTGACCGTGCTGAAGGAAGAGGAACAACGCGCGCAACGGTTTGTCGCAGACGTGTCGCACGAGCTGAGGTCCCCGCTCGCCGCGATGGTGCCCGCCGCAGAGGTGCTGCAGGAGGAACTGGCCGACGACCCGGGATTCGCGGGACGAGCGGCGAGCCTGGTCTCCCGTGAGGTCACCGCGATGGCGGCCCTGGTCGAGGACCTGCTCGAGATGACGCGCCGCGATGCGGGGCTGGCCGACGTCTCCGTCGAGACAGTCGACGTCCTGCGGGTCCTGACCGACGCGCTCGATCGCCGCGGCTGGTCGGACGTCGAGATCCGAGGGTCGACGATATCGGTGTCGACCGACCCGAGGCGCCTTGTCGCGGTGGTCACGAATCTCGTCGGGAACGCCGTCCGGCACGGCGCCTCCCCCGTGTCGGTCCACGTCTCGCACCGACCGGGAGTGCTGACGGTCGCCGTCGTCGACCGCGGCCCAGGGGTCCCGGCCGAACACGTGTCGAGGATCTTCGAGCGCCTCTACAAGGCGTCGGACGCTCGGACGCGCACCGGGGGCGCGGGCCTCGGCCTCGCGATCGCCAGGGAGAACGCTCAACTGCTCGGCGGCGACGTCCGATACCTGCGCACCGACGTCGAGGGCTCACCTGCGACGGTCTTTGTCGCAGAGGTCGCCGACTCGCAGACCCGACCACCTACGACACGACCGCCGCACAGTAGCTCCACCGGCGGGACCTGACCGGGACATCCGCCGCCGATTCTGGGTGCATGACCACCAGAATTGTTCGCCTCCTCGCCGTCGCCGTCGTGTCCGTGTCGCTCATACTCGTCTCGACCGCCTGCCGCATCGGCGACGTCTCCCGCTCGCTCGTCGACACGTCCGAGAACGGGTCGCTGCCCGACGAGGGCGTGACGGTCGACTCGTCGTCGGCCGCGATCACTCGACTGGATCCGGATCTCTTGGATGCGCTGCGTCGTGCCGTCGCCGACGCACGATCGCAGAACATCGACATCCGCATCACCTCGGGTTGGAGGTCGAGGGACTTCCAGCAGTCGTTGTTCGCGGATGCAGTCGGGACGTACGGTTCCGAGGACGCAGCGTCCCGCTTCGTCGCCTCCCCCGACAAGTCGAAGCACGTGACCGGCGAAGCGGTCGACGTCGGTCCCACCGACGCGATGGATTGGATGTCGCGCAACGGATCCGACTACGGGTTGTGCCAGATCTTCGCGAATGAGCTCTGGCACTACGAACTCGTGGCCGACGACGGCTGCCCGGACCTCCTGCCCGATGCGAGTGCGCTGTGACCCCGGTCGCTCTGACCGGCCAGGTACCGTAGAGGTCGTGGCAGACACTGCAGCATCCCACCCGAAGCGACACCGACCTGCGTTGATCGCACTCGTGGTGGTCGCCGCGGGAGCCTGCCTGGCGCTTGCATGGTGGCAGTGGGGCCGGTTCGAATCGTCATCGGGCAGCTTCCAGAACCTCGGCTATGCACTGCAGTGGCCTGCGTTCGCCATCGCCGTCGTGTACGCGTATCGCCGGTTCGTCGTGATGGAGTCCGATCCGGACGCTGTTCACACCGCCGCCGAACGTCGGGGACCCACCGAGATCCCCGATGGCGTCCTACCTGCGCGTCCGACGGCAGGTGATCCGCACATCGCGGTCTTCGACGAACCCGACGACGGTCTCGCCGACTACAACCGGTATCTCTCCGAACTCAACGATCGCGGCGACGACGTCCGCTGATCTGCACTGTCTGATCTGCACCGAAGGAACATCTGTGACCGACATGTCCAAGGCGGAGTCCGCCGCCACTCAGAAGCGCGTGCACGGCGCCCTCGTCCGCTACCGCGTCCTCGCCTGGATCACCGGTATCTGGCTGCTGGCTCTGGTCGCCGAGATGGTCGCCAAGTACGGCTTCGACGTCGACGGTTACGGCTGGGTCGGCATAGCTCACGGCTGGATCTACTTCGTGTACCTGATCTTCACGGTCGACTTGAGCATCAAGGCTCGCTGGCCCCTGCCCAAGCTGGCGCTGACCGCCATCGCCGGAACCATCCCGTTCCTGTCGTTCTACTTCGAGCACATTCGCACCCGCGAAGTGAAGTCGGAATTCAACCTCTCGTAGGCGCAGTTCGACCCTGTCCTGATCAGGCCAGGGTCCGCAGCAGCGGAACCAGCTGGACCAGAGCCTTGCCGCGGTGGCTGAGTGCGTCCTTCTCGTCGGGCGCCAGTTCAGCCGACGTGCGGCCGCCCGCAGCGGCGTCGTCGGGTACGAACAGCGGATCGTAGCCGAATCCCTCACCGCCGCGGCGCTGCGCGATGATCGCCCCACGCCACTCCCCTCGCACGACGGTCTCGGCACCGTCGGGCATGACGAGCGCACACACGGACACGAACGCGGCCCCGCGTCGATCCTCCGGCACGTCGCTCAGCTGGGCGAGCAGCAGATCGTTGTTGCCCTCGTCGACAGAACTCCCTGACACCAAGCCGCCGGACCAACGCGCCGACAGGATGCCCGGCATTCCGTTCAACGCGTCGACGCAGATTCCCGAGTCGTCGGCGAGCGACGGCAGTCCCGTCCGCGCCACCGCCTCACGCGCCTTGATCAGCGCGTTCTCCTCGAACGACGCCCCGTTCTCGACGGGTTCCGGGTACGCCTCGACGTCGCCGAGGCCCACCACGGTGAGCCCGGAGATGCCTGCCGCCTCGACAACGCGACGAAGTTCCTTGAGCTTCTTCGCGTTGCCGGAGGCGAGGAGGACTCGACCGGTCACTTGGCGGTCGGCAGGTCGCCGGGATACGGCTCGGCGAGGACGGCGCGCTGCGCGTCGACGATCTGTGCGATGCCCGCTTCTGCGACGTCGAGCATCGCGTCGAGGGTGCGTCGCGGGAACGTCGCGCCTTCGCCGGTGCCCTGGACCTCTACGAGGGTTCCAGCGTCGGTGGCGACGACGTTCATGTCGATCTCCGCGCGCGAATCCTCTTCGTAGGGCAGGTCCAGCCGCACGCGGCCGTCGACCACGCCGACGCTGATCGCCGCGATGACGCAGGACAGCGGCTGCGGGTCGTTGAGCTTGCCGGCCGCGCCGAGCCAGGTGACGGCGTCGGCGAGTGCGACGTATGCGCCTGTGATGGCTGCGGTCCGGGTGCCGCCGTCCGCCTGGAGAACGTCGCAGTCGATGGCGATCGTGTTCTCACCGAGGGCCGCGAGGTCGATGCACGCCCGCAGGGACCGTCCGACGAGGCGGCTGATCTCGTGTGTGCGGCCGCCGATCTTGCCGCGGACCGACTCACGCTTGTTGCGCTCGTGCGTGGCCGCCGGGAGCATCGAGTACTCCGCCGTCAGCCAGCCCAGTCCCGAACCGCGGCGCCACGACGGCACCCCTTCGGTCACGGACGCCGTGCACATCACTCGTGTGTTGCCGAATTCCACCAGGACCGAACCCGCCGGGTGCGAGGTGAATCCTCGGGTGAACTTGATGGGTCGAAGCTCGTTGTCGGCCCTGCCGTCTGCTCGTGTGCTCACGATGCCCACTCTATCGCTCGGCGGCGACTCAGAAGGCGAGCGGCCGGTACGACAGAGCTCTGTCGACGATCTGCTCAGGCGTCAACGATGTCGGACTCCACCACATGTAGTCGCTGATCTGCGGGTCGGACACCGCGTCGCAGATGCGTTGCATGATCGCGTCCGCGGCATGGTCGTCGGCGGCCGATTCAGGATCCATCGCCTCACGAACCAACTCGATCAGCTCGTCGCGGGTCATGCCGAAGGGACCCACGGTGGATGAAAGTTCGTCCATGTAGTGCAGGTTATCGCCGATTGATGAGGTCCATGCGCGGCCGCCGCGTCTGAGCGATTCCTCGATCACGCGCTGGCGTGCTTCGACAGCGCCGCGCGTTCCCGCGGCAGTTTCCGTTCCCACTCTTCGGCGGGACGAAGCGCGGGAACGAGAAGTGCCGCGGGAGCGGACCGACGACCGTTCTGACAACAGGCCTCGGCGTGCCGTTGAACCAGCCCGGGCTCGCGACGTTTCGACACGCCTCGTCGCTGCGCTCCTCGACGGCTCAACGAGCAGGAAGGGGCTGCACGCGTCAGACGGGTTTGCGGACCTCGATGATCTGACCTTGGTGAACGAGTTGGAGGGGGCCGGCGTACGCGCCGGACGCCTCGTCGAGGATGGCGTCGGAGTCGGTCCACGGGACCACGTGAGTAAGCGCGAGGGACCGGACGGCGGCGTCCGCCGCGACCTGCCCGGCTTCCACGCCCGACAAGTGCAGCCCCTCCGGCCGGACATCGGGGTCGTGTGTCCACGACGCCTCACAGAGGAAGAGGTCGGCGTCGCGCGCCAGTTCGACCACCTCGTCGCAGACGCCGGTGTCGCCGCTGTACGCGAGGACCTCACCGTCGGGCCCGGTGATCCGCAGACCGAATGTGGCGGGAGGGTGATTGACCTTGAACGGCTCGATGTGGAGGCCGTGCACGTCGACCGCCACTCGGTCCTGCCACTCCCGGACGTCATAGGTGTCGGAGATGTCGTCGATCTCGCCGGGGTACTCGCTGGAGCCGGCACCGATGCGCAGTGCGGTCCCCTCCGGCCCGAACAGGAAAGACCGCTCGGTCGCACTCTCGGGCGCCCATCGACGCCACACGAGCATCGCCGTGAGGTCCATGCAGTGGTCCGCGTGCAGATGACTCAGCAGGACAGCCACGTGGTTGGGGTTCGCGTGCTGGAGAAGTTCGCCGAAAACGCCGTGTCCACAATCGATCAACACGGGCGGGTGGCCGTCGGCCTGCACGAGGTATCCCGAACAGGCAGCACCGGGGCCGTTCACACTCCCTGAGCACCCGAGCACCGTCAATCGCATGGGCACCACTCTGCCATGCACCGTCGCGAATCAAGAGTCGAACGGCCGCCGCGTGACTGACGAATTCACCGCCGTCCATTTATGGGACGGGTCACACAAATCGCCCTAGAAATGGGCGACGTGCCCGATCTGCGGTCCGAGGAAGCGCTTGGACAGTTTCGCGAAACTCTCGGGATCACCTGTGGCAGAAAACAATCGGTGAGCGTCGCGGCCATCGTGGGGATGCAGCTGATCGGATTCGGTCAGTACCCGGAAGGTGTCTTTCGCAGTCTCCTCCGCACTCGACACGAGGGTCACCTCGTCGCCCATCACCAATTGGATGACACCCGACAGGAGCGGGTAGTGAGTGCACCCGAGGACCACCGTGTCGACGCCCGCCTCCTGAAGAGGTTCGAGATATCCCTGCGCCAGTTGCAGGATCTGCCTGCCGCTGGTGACCCCGCGCTCGACGAAATCGACGAATCGCGGGCAAGCGACAGCGGTGATCTCCATGTCGCGTGCCGCCGCGAACGAGTCCTGATATGCGCGAGACGCGATCGTCGCCTCCGTTCCCAGCACGCCGATCCGGCCGTTCCGAGTTGTCGCGACCGCACGCCGGACGGCGGGCAGGATCACTTCGATGACGGGGATGGGTGCATACCGCTCACGCGCGTCACGCAGCATCGCGGCCGACGCCGTGTTGCACGCGATCACGATCGCCTTCACTCCCCGGCGGACCAACTCGTCACCGATTGCGAGAGCATGCCCGCGGATCTCGGGGATCGTCAGCGGGCCGTAGGGTCCGTTGCCGGTGTCGCCGATGTAGACGATGTCCTCATCGGGCAGCAGGTCGATGACGGCGCGCGCCACCGTCAGACCGCCGACGCCGGAGTCGAAGATGCCGATCGGTCCGTGATTCAGCGGAAGCCTCCCTGGTCGAGTGCCGGCTTCTCCGGCTTGTCGCGTGCGCTGACCGCTGCGGCGAGCACGCCGCCGATCGCTCCGAAAAGATGTCCCTGCCAGGAGACGCCCGCGGTGCCCGGCAACGCTCCCCACAGGATGCCGCCGTAGATGAACACCACAACGATCCCGCCGAGCACTTGCCACACGTCGCGGTTGAACGCTCCGCGCACGATAAGGAACGTCAACCAACCGAAGACGATTCCCGACGCGCCGATCGTCACCGAGTCGGACGGCGAGATCAGCCACACTCCCAGCCCGGACGTCACCCAGATGACGGCGGTCACGGCGACCGCGTGTCCGGACAGCACCACGAAGAACCCGAGCACCACGCCCGGCAGGAGATTGCCGACGAGATGTGCGAAGTCGGCGTGCAGGAACGGCGCCCAGAGAATGCCCAGCAGGCCCGACCAACTGCGTGGAACGATGCCGTGCGCATCGAGCCGGCCGTCCATCACGGTGTCGATCAGTTCAATCGCGAACAGCACCGCGGCCATCACGGCGACGGCGATCACCGCCGACAACCACCGGCCCCAGGGTGCGTCGGGCTTCGTTGGGCTCGTCGTGTCGGGGATCATTCCGCCTCGACTCCGTTCGATGAACCGGAGTCGCGGCCCGACGCCACGAACGCGGACGGCACGGCGTCGCGATAGGCGGGGATCCCCGCGACCGACGTCGCGTTGACGACAGCCGAGACGATGGCGCGTTGAACGACGACCGCGGACGCCTCGCTCAACGCGGCGACGACGGCGGTGTCGGGTTCCATGCCCGGTGGGATGGGCACCGCGGCATCGGCGTCCACCGGAGTCCCTCCGGTCGCGACAGCGAAGAGGGTGTCACCGTCCAACGGCGAGTGGGCCGGCCGGACCGCGCGAGCGAGACCGTCGTGTCCGGACATCGCGAGACGTCGCAGCGCCGCGACCGGCAACGCGGCGTCCGTCGCGACCACACCGATCGTGGTGTTCAAGACTGTTCCTTTCGCAGACAGTTCTCGAAGTCCGGTGATCTCCCCCGCCGTGGGCGTCGTGAGCCCGTGCCAAGCGAGGTCGTCCGAGCCCCACGGGAGACCCGTTGCCGGATCGATCACCTGGCCGACGGGATTCGCGACCACAAGAGCACCGACCGTCAGTCCGCGGGCCGGTCCGTCGGCCAGCGTCAACGACGCCGTCCCGACTCCACCCTTGAGTGCACCGGCTCGTGCTCCCGCACCCGCACCGACGGAACCGACCTCGACGTCGCGGGTCGCGGCGGCGAGCGCTCGGCGTCCGAAGTCGGCGTCGGGTCTGTTGTCCCATCGTCCGACCGGCAGATCGAATATCACCGCGCCCGGAACGATCGGAACCACGTGGCCCTGCAGGTCCATCGGCAGACCCACGCCGTCGGCCTCCAGTCCGAGCATCACGCCGTCGGCCGCTGCGAGTCCGTAGGCGCTGCCGCCGGTGAGGACGATCGCGTGTGCGCCGCGGACGCTGTTCCCCGGCTCCAGCAGGTCCGTCTCCCGAGTTCCGGGGCCACCTCCGCGCACGTCGACCGCGGTCGTCGAACCGTCGGGGACACGCACGACGGTGGTGCCCGTCGCCCAGCCGACTCCGGGTTCGGTCAGGGTGGCGACGACCACCTCGTCGTCGATCCGGTGCGCATGTCCCACCGTGACGCCTGCGACGTCCGAGATCGTGCCACCGGTCGCAGTGATCATTCGCCGGTCTCCCAGTCCGATTCGGTCCACTCATCGGCCATCAGTGCCTCGACGAGCAGTCCTTGGACGACGGACAGCCAGTCGTACACGTCGCGGTGCGCCGCCTGGGGATGATCCGGCGCCAGGCGCATCGGCTGTTCGTCGATCCCGAGCATCGCGCCGAGCGCCAGTCGCACGTCGGTGAGTGCGGCGAGCCACCGGTCGGCTTCGCCCTCGGTGAGCCGGATGTCGCCGCCGCCCGACGGCAGCGTGTCGAGGACGGTGGCCGCCGCCTCGAGTTTCGCGTCGATGATCTTCGGTTCGTTGACGCTGCGGAGACCGCCGTTGAGATCGGAGGCCAACGACGCTGCAGTGAGCTCGGGCTCCTGATCCGGCCGGTGGAAATCGGGCAGGAGGCGCCCGAGGGTGACGTCTTGCGGCGCTGTGGTGTGTCCGGTGGTGATGCCGGTGAGGGCCGACAGTTCGTCGCGTGGCGCGGAGTCGCCTCGCTCGGTGAGTATCTCCGCGATCGACTCGACCATCGATGCGAGGAGTTGGCACTCGTAGCTCTCGAGGTTCGAGCAGATCCGCACGTCGGCACCGGATCCGGTGCGCCGCCAAGTTCTCATACCGCAGTCCTCATACCCAGCTCCTCGTGCCGCAAGCCGTCATTTGTCGTGCTGCATGGTCGCCCACAGGCCTGCGGCCTGGAGTTTCTGCACGTCACCCTCGACCTTGGTGCGATCGCCCGACGACACGACGGCCTTGCCTTCGTTGTGCACCTGCATCATCAGCTCACGCGCCTTGACCTCGGAGTACCCGAACAGCTTCTGGAAGACGTAAGCGACATAGTTCATGAGATTGACGGGATCGTCCCAGACCACCGTGACCCACGGCCTGTCGGTCACGACCTCGGGTTCGGCTACCGCCGTACCGGTGCTCGTGCCCGGCGTCACGTCATCGCGCACCATGAGTAATAGGGTAGCGAACGTGACCGCTACAGCGCTTCTCACCGACCAGTACGAACTGACCATGATCTCGGCCGCCCTGCGCGCCGGGACAGCGGATCGTCCCTGCGTGTTCGAGGTATTCGCGCGCCGACTGCCCGACGGACGTCGCTACGGCGTCGTCGCGGGCACCGGGCGGGTGCTCGACGCGCTCGCCGACTTCCGCTTCGGTGACGACGAGATCGCCGCGCTCGACGGCATCGTCGACGAGCAGACTCTCGCCTGGCTCGCCGACTACCGCTTCACCGGCGAGATCGACGGCTACCGGGAAGGTGAGCTCTACTTCCCCGGGTCGCCGATCATGACGGTGCGCGGTGGCTTCGCAGACGCCGTGATCCTGGAGACGATGATCCTGTCGATCCTCAATCACGACAGCGCCATCGCCTCGGCCGCCGCTCGAATGGTGAGCGCGGCCGCCGGTCGACCGATCATCGAGATGGGCGGTCGACGCACCCACGAACGGTCGGCGGTCTCATCGGCGCGAGCCGCGTACATCGCGGGCGTCACCGCGACGTCGAACCTCGAGGCTGCACGCACCTACGGTGTCCCCAGTGCAGGCACCGCCGCGCACGCTTTCACCCTCTTGTTCTCCACCCACGCGGGCACTGACGAGAAGGCCGCATTCGCTGCGCAGATCGACGCGCTCGGCGTCGGGACCACCCTGCTCGTCGACACTTACGACATCACGACGGGTGTCTCGAACGCCGTCGCCGTCGCCGGCCCCGAGCTGGGCGGCGTCCGCATCGACTCCGGCGATCTCGGTGTCCTCGCGCGTCAGGTCCGAGCGCAGTTGGACGGGCTCGGCGCACCCGACACGAAGATCGTCGTCTCCGGTGATCTCGACGAGTACGCGATCGCGTCCCTGCGCGCCGAACCCGTCGACACCTACGGCGTCGGGACTTCGCTCGTCACCGGCAGCGGCGCACCGACTGCGGGCATGGTCTACAAGCTCGTCGAGGTCGACGGCGTCCCGGTCGCCAAGCGAGCCAGTCACAAGGAGAGCCACGGCGGCGCCAAGCGCGCAATCCGTGCAGCCCGCGACACCGGGACCATCGTCGAGGAGATCGTCGTGACCGGCGGCACGGACGTGGCCGCCGCCGATCTCGTCGACGCGGGTAATCTGGACGTTCGGGACCTGCAGATCCCGCTGGTGCGCAAAGGTCGTGTCGTCGAGGGTCTGCCCACGCTGGTCGACGCGCGGGATCACCTCGCTCGTGGCCTCGTGTCGCTTCCATGGGAGGGCCTCGGCCTGAGCCACGGCGACCCTGCGGTCCCCACCCGATACGTGACCCGACCGGAGAAGTGATGACCGACAACCGCGCATTGATCGTCGTCGACGTGCAGAACGACTTCTGCGAGGGCGGCGCACTCGCGGTTCGCGGCGGAGCGGCCGTCGCCGGGTCGATCAACACGATCACCGACGACTACAGCACCGTCGTCGCCACCCGCGACTACCACATCGATCCGGGTGACCACTTCTCCGACGACCCCGACTACGTCGACTCCTGGCCGCCGCATTGCCGGGCCCGCACCGACGGCGTCGGATTCCACCCGACGCTCGACACCGAACCGTTCGCGGCGGTCTTCGACAAGGGCGCGTACAGCGCCGCATACTCGGGTTTCGAAGGCTCCGACGCCGACGGCACGTCGCTCGCGGAATGGCTCGCCGACCACGGCGTCACCGAGGTCGACGTGGTCGGCATCGCGACCGATCACTGTGTCCGGGCGACGGCCGTCGACGCAGTGAAAGCGGGACTGCGCACGCGAGTGCTGCTCCCGTACACCGCAGCCGTCGCCGAGGCCACGACCGAGTCCGCGTTCGCACAGATGCGTGAGCTCGGCGTCGAGCTCTCCGGCGACTTGTTGTACACCGGTGCTCCCGCCGACAGTTCGACGCCCGACGCCCAGTGACCGACATCCCCGCCGTTCCCGAACTCCTCGACCACGCGGTCACCGAACTCGGAGGCAGTCGGCGCGAGGGGCAGCTGGCGATGGCCACTGCCGTCGCCGCCGCCATCGACGACGACGTGCACCTCGCCGTCCAGGCCGGAACCGGTACCGGTAAATCACTCGCCTACCTCGTGCCGTCGATCCGGCACGCGGTCGAGAGCAACGACACCGTTGTGGTGTCCACCGCGACGATCGCCCTGCAGCGCCAGCTCACCGAACGGGACCTCCCCCGGTTGTCGAAGGCGTTGGCGAAGCCCATCGGCCGCGAGCCCACGTTCGCGATCCTCAAGGGCCGCGCCAACTACCTGTGTCTGAACAAGATCCACTCGGGTGTCGCCGAGGAACCCGACACGGAACTGTTCGACGCGTTCGAGCTGTCCCGGACCGGGCGCGAGGTGACCCGCCTGCGCGAATGGGTCTCCGACACCGAGACCGGTGACCGCGACGATCTCCCACAGGGCGTGAGCGATCAGTCGTGGCGACAGGTCAGCGTGTCTTCGCGGGAGTGTCTCGGCGCCAACAACTGCCCGTACAGCGAAGACTGCTTCGCCGAGATCGCCCGCCGCAAAGCCGGCGCGTCGGACGTCATCGTCACCAACCACGCGATGTTGGCGATCGACGCGATGAGCCCGGCGACGATCCTCCCCGAGCACAAGGTGGTGGTGATCGACGAAGCGCACGAACTCGTCGACCGCATCACCTCGGTCACCACCGAGGAGATCTCCGCCGCAGGTGTGTCGCAGGTCGCGCGACGCTGCGGGAAGCTGATCGACGACGAGACCGCCGACGCGCTCGTCGGTGCGGGCGAACAGCTCGGCATCCTGCTCGAGGACTCCCCCGCGGGCGAATGGGTGCGGCTTCCGAACGGCGCCGGAGAGATACTCGCATCGTTGCGCGACCGCCTCTGGAATGCTCGGAGCAGCATCGGTCCGGCGAGACAGGGATCGGCAGGCACCGACCCGGAGGCCGCCGCCGCCCGCCAGATGGCGATGTCATCCGCCGACTCCATGCACGACGCCGTGGTCCGTGTCCTCACGATGTTCGGCGAGAAGGACATCACCAAGCGATACGACGTGGTGTGGAAGTCGGTCGACGACTTCCGGAACAACACCCGTCACGTGCTCCGGATCGCGCCGCTGTCGGTCGCCGGGCTCCTGCGGACGTCGCTGTTCACCGATTCGACGGTGATACTGACGTCGGCCACGCTGACGATCGGCGGCAACTTCGACGCACTCGCCCGTACATGGGGACTTCCCCCTCAGGGCGGCTCCCCGGACAGCACCGCTGTGGAGGGCGCGGGTTGGCGTGGAATGGATGCGGGTTCGCCGTTCGACTACCCCAAGGCCGCGATCCTGTACGTGGCCGGGCACCTCCCCCCGCCCGGACGCGACGGGCTCTCCCCGAAGACCCTCGACGAGATGGTCGGCCTGATGGAAGCCGCAGGTGGACGCACACTCGGCTTGTTCTCCTCGATGCGAGCAGCCAAGGAGGCAACCGAGAAGCTCCGCGATCGAGTGGACTTCCCGATCCTGTGCCAGGGCGACGACGCGACGTCGACGCTCATCAAGAAGTTCGCCGACGACGAACGGACGTGTCTGTTCGGCACGCTCTCGCTCTGGCAGGGCGTCGACGTCCCCGGTTCGTCACTGCGACTGGTGATGATCGACCGGATCCCGTTCCCCCGCCCCGACGATCCACTGCTGTCGGCGCGGCAGCGCGACGTCGACGCGCGCGGCGGAAACGGCTTCCTCACCGTCTCGGCCAACCACGCGGCGCTTCTGCTCGCCCAGGGCGCGGGCCGGCTGCTGCGATCCACGTCGGACAAGGGTGTCGTCGCCGTCCTCGACTCCCGTCTCGCGACAGCTCGATACGGCGGCTATCTGATGGCCGGCCTGCCACCGTTCTGGCGCACCCGCGATCCGAAGCCCGTTGTCGCGGCTCTGCGGCGCCTGGCGTCGAGCTGACCGATGCGCGACCCGATCGATCGCCTGCTCGCCGGAACTCATCCGCGCCCCGACGCACTCCTCGGGCGGCACGACGGCGTGCTGCGCGCACTCCTTCCCGGCGCAGACCAGGCGTGGATCGACGGTGCGGAGATGCGTCGGATTCGCGGCCCGCTCCTGGAGGGCACGAGCACCGGCGACTCGATGATGCAGGTGCGCTACGGCGACCACGTGCAGACCGTTCACGACCCCTACCGCGTCCCATCGCGTCTGACCGACGACGACCGCCGCGACATTCGGCTGGGGGCGGGGTTCCTCGTCGACCTGCTCGGATCGTTCCCCGTCGACGACGGTGTGCATTTTGCGGTGTGGGCGCCGAACGCCCGCGGTGTGACCGTGTTCGGCGACTTCGATTCATGGGGTGCGGGCAGCTTCCCGATGGTGCTGCGCGACGGCGTCTGGGAGGTCTTCGTCCCGGGCGCCCGCATCGGCGACAGGTACAAGTACCGGGTCGTCGGAGCCGACGGCCTCACCCGAGACAAAGCCGATCCACTCGCCCACCGCACCCAGCGCCCACCGGAGACCGCATCGATCGTCACCGCGCCGAGCGAGTTCGAGTGGAGCGATGCGACCTGGCTCGGTGACCGAGTCGTCGAAGACCACGGCCGCGTTCCGTTCAGCGCGTATGAGGTCCATCTGGGGTCGTGGCGCCGGGGCCTCGACTACCGACTCGCGGCCCGCCTGCTCGCCGATCACCTGACGGACCTGAACATCACACACGTACAGCTCCTGCCGGTCACCGAGCATCCGTACGGTCCGTCGTGGGGCTACCAGGTCGGCTCGTTCTTCGCTCCGACAGCTCGGTTCGGCGAACCCGACGACCTGCGGTTCCTCGTTGATCATCTGCATTCGCGCGGACTCGGCGTGATCCTCGACTGGGTGCCCGCCCATTTCCCGAAGGACACCTTTGCGCTCGGCGAGTTCGACGGCACCCCGCTGTACGAGCACGCCGATCCCCTGCGCCGCGACCAACCCGACTGGGGCACGTACGCGTTCAACCTCGGGCGCGACGAGGTCCGCGCGTTCCTGCTCGCGAGCGCAGACTACTGGTGCCGCGAGTTCCACGTCGACGGTCTGCGGGTGGACGCGGTCGCCGCGATGCTATACCGCGACTACTCGCGCGGCGAAGGCCAGTGGCGGCCCGCGGCCGACGGAAGCCACCGGAACGAGGAGGCCGTCGACTTCCTGTCTGACCTCACCGATCTCGTGCACGACCGTCACCCGGGCGTAATGATGATCGCCGAGGAGTCGACCGCGTGGCCCGGCGTCACCACGCGCACCGAAGACGGAGGTCTCGGGTTCGACTTCAAATGGGACCTCGGCTGGATGCACACCACCCTCGGCCACTTCGCCGCGCCGACCGGCGACGGCGGCGTCCTATCGCTCGCCGCATCGTTGTCGGAGGCGAGCAGGGAACGCTACGTGCTCCCACTCAGTCATGACGAGATGGTGCACGGCAAGGGAACCCTCGTCAGCCGGATGCCCGGGGATGATCTGCGGACACGGGCGGATCACGTCCGAACGCTGCTCGCCTATCAGTGGGCGCATCCCGGGAAGAAGCTCCTGTTCATGGGTCAGGAATTCGCGCAGGTCGACGAGTGGTCCGACCATCGCGGCCTCGACTGGGATCTGCTGCACGGCGACGACGGCCCGGTGCACCGAGGGGTCGCAGCGCTCGTCCGCGACCTCGGCAGGTTGTTGCGAAAGACTCCCGCGCTCTATGCGGGAGACTGCGACGCCACCGGGCTCGACGTGTTGACCGCGAACGACACGAGCAACCAGGTCATCGGCTTCGTGCGACGCGACCCAGCAGGCGACGGTCTCGTCGCCTGCCTGTTCAACTTCTCCGACGCCGACCTGCCGGACTACCGGATCGGCCTTCCGCGCGGCGGCCGCTGGGCCGAAGTGCTCAACTCCGGGGCGCTGGACTACCAGGGCCGCGGGATCGGCAACTTCGGCGCCGTCGACGCCGAGGCCCGACCGAGCCACGGCCGTCCCTTCAGCGCCTCGATCACTCTCCCCGCCCGCTCCTCGATCTGGCTCGTTCCAGCCTGACCTCCTGCTCCCACTGCTCGTTGAGCGAGCGAAGCGAGTCGAAGCGTCGTGACAAGCACCCGAACCGAGTCGAAGAATCGTCCACCCCAGCTAAGCGGCGACGTCACCACGCTGCGACTCGCTGCGCGGTTCTTGAGCGAGCTTGCGAGCCGAAAGGCGCTCAACGAGCAGGAAATGGCGACGCTCAGTGAGCAGGAGGCGGCGACGCCCAGCAAGCGGGAAGGGCCCCGCCTAGAACAGCAGGAAAGGGCGCCGCTCGACGAGCAGGAGGGTCGAGTCAGTACAGGGCGGTGGCGAGCTTCCGGCGCGCTGCGACGACAAACGGCTCCGCGGGGTCGAACAGGTCGAACAACTCGAGGAGCCGAGTGCGGGCGCGGGTGCGATCGTCGCCGTCCGTGAGGCGGACCAGGTTGATCAGCGCGTCGAACGCCTGCTCGGGACGTTGCCCGAGGAGCAGAACGTCGGCGGCCGCGAGTTGGCCGTCCACATCGTCGGCCGCCGCAGTAGAGATGATCGACGGATCGTGCTGCTGCGCGCGGACCATGAATCTGATGTTGCGGACCGCCGAGGCGGCCTCCGACTTCGGTCCGTCAGTCGTGGCGATCGCCTCGTACGCGGCAAGCGCGGCGTCTGTGTCACCCGCGTTGAGAAGTTCTTCCGCCGCGACCATCCGCGGATCGTCCGCAGGTTCCGGCTCGGCGGCCGCGGACGCGACCGGGACGCCGGCCTGCGCGGCGACGTCCTGGATCCACGCGGCGATCTCCGCGGGCTCCTTCGCGCCGTCGAACGCCGACACCGGCTGCTGGTTCCACATCGCGATCACCATCGGCACGTTCTGCGCGCCGAAGGCCTGCGGAATGCGAGGCGCTGCGTCGACGTCGACCAGCGCCAACGTCCATGCACCGCCCGCGGCGACGGCAAGCTGTTCCATCGTCTGCCCGAGGTGGACGCTCGGCTCACTCCATCGCGCCCACAGCAGGAGCAGCACCAGTTCCCGTTCGGAACGGACGATCACGTCCGCTTCAAACGTCGGCTCGCTGACCTCGATGATCGACGGTCCGCCGTCGGCGGGCGGCGGCGTCGGTTCGGGCTTGGGTGCGGCCAGCGCCGACAGGTCGACAGCTCCCCCGACGCCCCGACGTGCGCCCATCGGACCGGTCACGCCGAGACCTTGTCGCGCTCGTCGTCCGGCGTGGCCGGAGCCGCGGACAGTTCACCGAGGTGACCGTTACGACGTGCCCACACCTCGAACCACACCGTGAAGAACGGCGGGATCGACGCGACGAGGGCCAACGCGAGAACCTTGAGGTTCCATTTCAGTGCCCGCGCCGTCAGGAGTGCGAGCAGCACGTAAATCACAAACACGATGCCGTGGACCATGCCCGGGATCCGGATCGCCGAGTCCATGTCGGCTACACGCTTGACGATCATCGCGACGATGAGTGCGGCCCAGGTGACCGCCTCGACGATCGCGACGAAGCGGAAGCGCTTGGCTGGAGTGCTGAGGTCGAAGAAGTTCTTCATCGCCGGATCACGCCTTCGGAACGCGCACGATCAGGGCGTCGCCCTGTCCGCCTGCGCCACACAGTGCGGCCGCGCCGACGCCGCCGCCGCGACGTGCCAGTTCGAGTACGAGGTGAAGCGTGATGCGTGCGCCGGACGTGCCGATCGGGTGGCCGAGCGCGATCGCGCCGCCGTTCACGTTGACGATCTCCGGGTCGACGCCGAGTGCGTCGGTGGAGGCGAGACCGACAGCTGCGAACGCTTCGTTGATCTCGACGAGGTCCAAGTCGGCCGGGCTAATGCCCTCCTTCTCGCACGCCTTCTTGATGGCGTTGGCCGGCTGCAGTTGCAGCGACGAGTCCGGACCCGCGACGACACCGTGGGCGCCGATCTCGGCGAGCCAGGTGAGGCCGAGCTCCTGCGCCTTGCTCTTGCTCATCACGACCACTGCGCATGCACCGTCGGAGATCTGCGATGCCGAACCGGCGGTGATGGTGCCGTCCTTGCGGAACGCCGGGCGCAGACGTCCGAGCGATTCGACGGTGGTCTCGGCGCGGACGCCCTCGTCGGTCGTGAACTGGATCGCTTCGCCCTTGCGCTGCGGGATCTCGACCGGGACGATCTCGTTGTCGAAGACGCCGTTGGCGATGGCCTGTGCGGCGCGGCGGTGGCTCTCGGCGGCGAACGCGTCCTGCTGCTCACGGGTGTAGCCGTCGGTGTCGTTGCCCTGCTCGGTCAGCAGACCCATCGGCTGATCGGTGAACGCGTCGTGCAGGCCGTCGAACGCCATGTGATCGACGAGTTCGGTGTTGCCGTACTTGAAGCCGCCACGGCTGCCGGGCAGAACGTGCGGGGCCTGAGTCATCGACTCCTGACCGCCTGCGACGACGACGTCGAACTCGCCTGCGCGGATCAACTGATCGGCGAGAGCGATCGAGTCGATGCCCGACAGGCACATCTTATTGATCGACAGCGCCGGGACGTCCCATCCGATTCCCGCCTTGACCGACGTCTGACGCGCGGGCATCTGGCCTGCACCGGCGGTGAGGACCTGGCCCATGATCACGTAGTCGACCACTGCGGGGTCGACGTTTCCGCGCTCAAGCGCCGCCTTCACGGCGACTGCGCCGAGGTCGACGCCGGAGAAGTCCTTGAGGGATCCCTGCAGGCGACCGAGCGGCGTGCGAGCGCCGGAGACGATGACGGTGGTGTTGTCGGACATTGGAGCCAACTCCTTGTTGAAGGTCGCGCGGGCGCGTTTGTGCCCTGCGCGCAGCAGCGGTAGTCGGTCTCCACGCTACCGTTAGGACATGAGCAACTCCGCATCCGATCCTGTGAACAACGACACCTCGGCAAGCGCCCTGGCCTCCGTCTCCGACCTCGTCGTCGGCATCGATCACGTCGGCATCGCCGTCGCTGATCTCGACGCGTCGGCGAAGTGGTACCTCGACAACTTCGGTTTCGAGAACCTGCACGAGGAGATCAATGAGGAGCAGGGCGTCCGCGAAGCCATGGTCGGCCCGCGCGGAGGCGGCGGCGCGCTGATCCAGTTGCTCGCGCCCCTCAACGAGCAGTCGACGATCGCGAAGTTCATCGATCGCAATGGACCGGGCCTTCAGCAGATGGCGGTCCGCGTCACCGATCTCGACGCGGTCTCCGAGCGCCTGACCGCCGCGGGCGTCCGCCTCCTCTACCCGCAGCCCAAGCGCGGAACAGCCGATTCCCGCATCAACTTCGTGCACCCGAAGGATGCCGGCGGCGTGCTGCTCGAACTGGTGGAGCCCGCCGCGAGCGCCCACTGAGCGCCGCTCCTTAGCAGACGCCGGATCCGACACAGCGCGTGGGGTCCGGCGTTTCGGGGTCCGGCGGCCCTAGACTGTTGGCATGTCAGCACCCGGTCAGCGCCAGAGCCCGTTCCCCATCGTCATGCGCGGCTATGACCGCGACCAGGTCACCGACCACATCCGTCGGCTCGACGCCGAGCTGCAGATGATGGCCGCCGACCGCGATTCGGCACACGCCAGCGCCGATCAACTGCACGAGCGCCTCGAACAGGCCCGCGCCCAAGTGCACAGTCTGCAGCGCGACGTCGACACGCTGTCGGTGCCGCCGACGACCGTCGCAGGGATGACCGAGCGAGTGTCCCGGATGCTTCAGCTGGCCACCGACGAAGCCGCGGAACTGCGTGCCAACGCGCGCGAGGAGGCCGCGGAGACCATCAGCGTCGCCCGCCAGGAGGCGAAGGCCGAACGCGACAGCGCGGCGACCGATGCCGCTCGCACTCGGGAACTGGCACAAGACCACGCCGACACGCTGATCACCGACGCCGAGGAGCGCGCAGCCGCCATCGACGCGGACGCCGAGACTGTCCGGATCGCCTCGGAGAAGGCTCAGGCCGACGCGAAGGAGCGAGCAGCGCAAATCATCGCCGATGCAGAAGACGAGGCCGCCCGACTCCGCGGGGCCGCGCACAACATCGCGATGAACAGGCTCGGCCGTTCACGCGAGATCGCAGGCGCCGCGCACGACGCGCACCGCCAGATCCTCGATCATCTGGGCGCACTCCGTCAGCATCTCGGCGACCTGCCGGACGCACTGGCTCTGTCGGGTGACGAACTCGATCTCGTGAACGCCGACGACTCGGATGACCTGACGCTGCTCAACCGCACACTCGACGGCCGTGACCGCTTCGTCTCCGCTGATCCGTCGCGCACCGATACGCGAGCAGCGGAGGCCACGGACGTCCTCGACGCGATCAGTGACGAGTACAGCGACGACGACTACGACGCGAAGCACTACGGCCCGTCGTCGAAGGACGGCGCCGACTCCGCAACCGCCTGACAGCGGACTGATTCAGAACAGCCGGAACTCGGTGCTCTCGGTACCGCGAAGACGGTCGTAATCGAGTGTGACGCATCGGATTCCGCGGTCATTGGCGAGGGTTTTGGCCTGTGGTTTGATCACCTGCGCCGCGAAGATTCCGGCGACCGGCGCGATCGTGGTGTCACGGTTGAGCAGTTCGAGGTAGCGGGTCAACTGCTCCACACCGTCGATCTCTCCGCGACGCTTGATCTCAACGGCCACTGTCTGACCGTCGGCGTCGCGGCAGAGCAGATCAACGGGACCGATCGGCGTCATGTACTCACGGCGGATCAGCGTGTAGCCGTCGCCGAGGGTCGTCACGTGTTCAGCGAGCAGTTCCTGGAGGTGCGCCTCGACGCCGTCCTTCACCAGCCCCGGGTCCAATCCCAGTTCGTGCGACGAGTCGTGATCGATCGACGCGACGGTGATCCGAAGCTGTTCACCCGCCTTGTTCGTGACCACCCACACCGCCTGAGCGTCGGAGTCCTCCGGCGCAGGCTCTTCCGTGGTCCAACACGGCGGAGTCATCCAGTTCAGCGGCTTGTATGCACGGTCGTCAGCGTGAATGCTGACCGAACCGTCCGATTTGAAGAGGATCAACCTCTTCGCCATCGGGAGGAACGCGGTGAGACGTCCGACGTATTCGACCTTGCATTCGGCAATCACTAGGCGCACATCGGCCAGTGTAGTGATCGCCTACGACTGCGCCGGAACCACCGCGGCGAGGAGCGTGTCGAGCTGCACGGAGAGGTCCGCGGCGGCTGAGGAGTCGCCGATCGCGAGCCTTCGGACCGCCCGCTCGAATGGCCCGTCGAGCGCGGCGTAGACGCCCGCGGAGTCGAGAACCGGGGTGGTGCCCGAGAGTGCGGCGCATCGGGACACGACACGCCAGATCATCGCTTCGAGCTCGGCGTCGATCTCCCGCACCCCGTTGCGGAGCGACGGTTCGAACATCGCTTGAACACGCAGGTCGTACCAGAGTTTGTGGGTCGGCAGATCGTCGGTCATCGTGGTGACCAGTCGGTCCGAGAACCGCCGACGCAGCACGTCGGCGTCGGTCACGTCGTCGAGGATGTCGTCGTAGGCGGCCACGCACTCGCGCTTGTAGAGCGCGACACAGTGCGAGATCAATTCGAGCTTGTCCGCGAAGTAGTAGTGCAGCACTCCGTGGCTGTATTCGGAGTTCGCAGCGATCTCCCGCAGGCTCGTGCCCGCGTATCCGAGTTCGGACAACGTGCGGAATGCAGCCCTCGCCAACTCGTCGCGTTTGGCCGCAACCTTCGACGACCTGCGGGCGACGCCTCGTTCCGCGGGCGCGGAGGTCTCCGAACGATCAATGGTCTCGGCTGCCATCAGCACCCCTCTCCCGACGCTCGGATCGCACAGTCCACCAAGAGTACCCGCACAGGCAAGCGTGTTCGACGGGCCGGAACAAGAATCTTGCCGATTGTCACGATTTTTCCTTGACGATCGTCAAGATTTCGCTAGTGTGACTCACACCACGAGTTCGATCCCGCTCGACATCGACCAAGGAGACCTCATGACCACACTCGACCTCACCGGCCGCCGCGCACTCGTCACCGGCGGCGCCCAAGGACTCGGCGAAGGAATGGCACAGGCGCTTGCCGCCGCCGGTGCTCACGTCGTCGTCGCCGACCTGCAGGACGACGCCGCCGCGGGCGTCGCAACCGCACTCGGCGAAGGCCACGGATCGGTCCACCTCGACGTGACCGACGAGGACAGCTGGGTCTCCGCGGTGAGGTCCGCGACGGAGACGCTGGGCGGACTCGACGTCGTCGTCAACAACGCCGGAATCGAGATCAGCAACCTGATCACCGAGATCACCCCGGACGAGATCCGCCGCCAACTGGACGTCAACGTCCTCGGGACCGCGCTCGGCGTGAAGCACGGGCTCCGGGCGATGCGGCCCGGCGGCCAGGCAGGACAGGGCGGCACGATCATCAACGTCGCGTCGGTGGCCGCCACCATCGCCTTTCCCGGCATCTCGATCTACTCCGCGACCAAGTCGGCCATCGACCGACTGACCAGGGTGGCCGCGATGGAATCGGGAAAGCTCGGCTACGGCGTCCGCGTCAACTGCATCTACCCGGGGCTCGTTCCCACCGCGATGGGGGCCGGACTCGCGAACGACATGGCCCAGCTCGGCCTGTTCGGGTCGGCCGACGAGGCTGTCGAAGCCGTCGTCGGACTCACTCCGAGCGGCCGGCTCGGCGAAGTGCGTGACATGGCCGACGCCGTCGTCTTCCTCGCCTCCGACGCTTCGCGCTTCGTCAACGGGATCGGACTCCCCGTCGACGGCGGCATGGGCATGTGACCCGACCATCGACCATTCACTCGATCCCACTCACCCAGGAGAAGTCATGACCAGCAAGCCAGTCGTCGTCTACGGAGCGTCCGGATACACGGGCAGACTCGTGTGCGAGTTCCTGCGGCAGTACAACGTCCCGTTCACCGCTGCGGGACGCAACGCCGACACACTCAACGAATCGATGAACTCACATGTGCCGGGCATCGAGACCGCCGACTACGAGGTGGTCGCAGTCGAGCACACCGTCGACGCGCTCACCGACCTGTTCCGCGGGAGCTCGGTCGTCCTCAACACCGTCGGCCCATTCATGAAGCTCGGCGACCCGGTCGTCGAAGCAGCGTTGGCTGTCGGCGCGCACTACACCGACACGACCGGCGAGCAGGACTGGATCATTCATCTCGACGAGACGTTCGGCGAGCGCTACGCAGCCGCCGGCCTTCTGCTCGCTCCCGGAATCGCACAGATGTACACGACCGGCGAGATCGCGGCACAGATCGCGTTGGAGACGCCGGGGCTGGACACCCTCGACATCGCGGTGTTCTGGGGAGGAAGTCCGACGATCGCCTCCACGCGAACCATCTTGGTCAACGCGGCAGGCGGCTCGGCATACCACCTCGAAGAGAACCAGTACGTCCCCTTCGATCCCGCCCAGGGCCTGGTCCCGCTGGTGGTTCCGGGTCAGCACGAACTCGCCCAGTCGCTTCCGTGGGGCGGTACCTCGCATCCCGTCTGGTTCAAGCGCGACCCGCGCGTCTCGACATGCAAGGCACAGGGAGGCGTGTTCAACGCCGCACTGATGCACGGCGTGCCCGTGATCGTCGCGGATGCGCTCGAAGCCACCAAGGACATGACCCCGGACGAACGCGACGCCGCCCTCGACGCCGTCGCCGCCCAGGTGATGAACTCGATGCCGCCGCGCGAGAACCCGCGGCTCAACAAATCCCTCGACTCCGTTCACGCGTCCGGTCCACTCGGCCGCGCGCACGTGGTGATCCACGGCAACAGCAATTACCAGCAGACGGGCCTTCTCCAGGCGTACGCCGCCTACAGTCTGCTGCAGCAGCCTCCGCGCCGAGTCGGACTGGCATCAGGCTGCCAAGCCTTCGGCCACCGCGAACTCGAGGGAGTGCTCCGCTCCTTCGGATTCATCGCACCGCCGATCGTCACGGTGCACCAGTGACCGACATGAGCACCGGAGGTCTCGCCGTCCCGCGTCTGCCTCAGACGCGGGCGGCGGATGCGCCCGACGCACCTGCCCTCGCCGACGATCGGATCGAGCTGACGAATGAGGGATTCTCGAACGCCGTGGCCACGGCCGCCACGCATCTCGCCGCAGCCGGAGTCCGACGCGGTGACGTAGTCGGACTCCTGCTGACCAATCGGGTCGAGTTGGTCGTCGCGTTGTTCGCGGCATGGCGGCTGGGTGCGGCGGTGACACCGGTGAACCCTGCGCTCGCGGTCCCAGAGGTCGAGTTCCAGACCGCCGACGCGGGGGTGCGGGTCCTCGTCGTCGAACCGGGCGCACAGGCGCCCTCCCCGATGACCGCCGTCGAATGCACGGCTTTGCTGGAGCCCGCACCCGGACCGGCAGCACTGGAGGAGGACGTCGACGGCGCCGACGTCGCACTGCTCATCTACACGGCGGGCACCACGGGAAGGCCCAAGGGTGTCATGATCACGCATCACAACATCGATGCGATGACGGCTTCGTTCATCGAGCATTTCCGGTTCACCGCCGACGATCACAGTCTGCTGGTCCTGCCGCTGTTCCATGCGAACGGGGTCGTCCTCGGAACCCTCACTCCCCTGCGTGCGGGCGGCCGCGCGACGATCGTGGGCCGATTCCGGCCCGACGAGTTCTTCCCCGCCGTACAACGTCATCGTCCGACATACTTCTCGGCCGTGCCTGCCATCTACGCGATGCTGACGGCGCTCCCCGACGAGGTGCGCCCGGCGACGGACTCGGTGCGTTTCGGGATCTGCGGCGCGGCGCCGATGCCCGCCGATCTGATCGCACGATTCGAGCGGCGGTTCGGGATTCCGATCGTCGAGGGATACGGGCTGTCGGAGACGACGACGGCGTCGGCGATCAACCCGCTCGACGGCGTCCGCAAGCCCGGAACGGTCGGTCCACCGCTGCCCGGGCAACGAATCCGAATCGTGGACGCCCAGCTCAACGACGTCCCACTTGGCGAGTCGGGTGAGGTCGTGATCGCGGGAGACGTGGTGATGGCCGGTTACCTGAATCGACCGGAGGCGACCGCGGAGACGATCGTCGACGGATGGCTGCGGACCGGAGACGTCGGCCGAATCGACGACGACGGCTACCTGCAGCTCGTGGACCGGGTGAAGGACATGATCATCCGCGGCGGTGAGAACATCTATCCGAAGGAGATCGAGGCGCAGATCTACCACGATCCCGGTGTGTTCGAGGCAGCGGTCATCGGGCGACCCCACGACGTCCTCGGCGAAGAGCCCGTGGCCTACGTGTCGTTCCGAGCCGGGGCGGCGTCGAATGTCGAGACGATCGCGAATGATCTTCGACGTCGAATCGCACTGATCAAGAATCCCGTCGAGATCATCGAACTGAGCGAGTTGCCGAAGAATCCAGTGGGCAAGATCGACAAACCGACATTGCGTCGGCGGGACGCCGAGCGCACGTCGCCTGGCCGAACGTCCCGGTAGGACGTCACTGGCGAATCAGGAGCGCGAGCAGGAGTTCGGCACGGACGCGCGCGGATCCCAGGTCGATGTCCAGTTCGCTCTCGACCTTCGCGATCCGCGCGCGCAGCGTGTGCCGATGCACGCCGAGGTCGGCCGCTGCGGTCTCCCATTGCCCGTGATTCTCGAGGTACGACTGCAGCGACTCCGTCAATGCCGTGCCGTGCGCGGTGTCGTAGGCGACGAGCGGATCGACCAGCAGTCGCGAGAGGCCGTCGAGCGCCTGTCGACCACCGGTCGTCGCCACGAGTGACGCACCCGCGGCCGACGTCCGATCGGCGACCGGACCGCCCCGGAGCGCTGCGCCGGCGATGGTGATCGCGTCTCGGTAGGCGTCGGCGACACCGGTGAGCGGAACACTCGCGCTGACCCCCGCCCGTAGATGCCGCCGCGTCGATCGTGGCAACGCGCTCAGCAGGTCGGCGATCGACTTCTCGTCGTCCGTACCGCGGAGCAGCACGGCGACATCGCCGCCGGGGCGAGCGACACCGAACGCCGGGCGTCGTAGTTCTGCGAGACGAGCCACAAGCCGGTCGGCGACGCGTTCGGCGTTCGCGCCCAGATCCCGACACACCAGCACTCGAACACGCCCGTCGCCGTCCGCGGCGTCGACGGCGAGAGTCTGAACCTGCGCGCCGTCCGGTTCGTCACCGAGGAGCAGGGTGAACACTGCGATGTTGACTCGGCCGGCCAACGCGTCGAGGCGATGCGGTTTGTCGAAGTCGAGCGCGAGGAGCGAGTTGGCGTGACCTATCAGGACGTGGTCTGTGGGTCGAGGCTCATGACGCGACGCGACGGCGAGGTGTCCATAGGTGCGGCCGGCCACCCGGATCGGCTGCGTGACGATGGCCGTCTCGGCGTCGATCGCGACGGCCGACGACGTCCGATGTCCCCGGACCTGTTCACCGACGGCGCGCATCACCGCGGGTGAGATCCCCGCCGGCGCGCTCTGGGTCACGCGCCCGTCGTCGTCGAGCAGGAGCGCCGCACCGTCGCAGGCGGTCGCGAGCTCCTTGAGCACTGCGACGGCGCCGCCGGACACCGCGGCGCGCGTCATCTTCGGCTGCGCGCGGGCGGCGAGTTCCTGCGATCGGTACTGGAGTTCGGCGGACCTGTCGGCGACGGCTCGGGCGATCGCCACGAACGGCGTGGGTCGCGGGACCACGATGAGCGGAAGACCCGCCGCAGATGCGGCGTCCGTCAGGTCTTGGGGAACGTCGTCGAATGTGAGCCCTACACCGAACCCGAGCGCCACGATCCCCCGGTCCACCAGGCGTTGAACGTAGGCGTCGCATCCGTCTCGGCCGGCGACGCCTCCTGTGCGGTCGAGCAGACCGATTCCGGTGGTGAGGACCAGTTCGCCACCGGACAGCCACTGCGCCGGATCGGCGAGTTCAGTGGTCACCACGAAGTCGATCTCGCCGGACAGATCGTCGGGGCTTCCCGCAGTGGCCAGATGCAGTTCAGATTGTCGCAGGAGCCACCGGACGGTCACCGGCATCAGCGGCCACGCTCCTTTCGGCACTCCATATCGTCTAGTCGATCCAGCCCAGACTAGCCGTTTCGTCAGGTAGTCGCGCACAGTTCGAAGGTGCACTGTGATTCTGACCACCCACCGCGGACAGAGAGGCTGCCAGACATGACGATCCGGCTCCAGAACTACGTAGACGGCTCATTCGTCGACTCGACATCAAACGAGACTCTCAACGTCGTCAATCCGGCCGACGAGACCGTTGTGGCCGTGTCGCCGGTGTCGACGGCCGACGAGGTCGCCGCCGCCGTCCGCGTCGCCGAGCGCGCCGCCGTCACCTGGGGACGCACCACGCCGAGTGTCCGTCAGGCCGCACTCCTCAAACTCGCCGACGCCGTCGAGGAGCACGCCGACGAGATAGTCGCCGCACAGGTTCGCAACACCGGCCAGATCGCCACGCTCGTGAAGTCGGAAGAAGTGATGGTCGGCGCCGACCAGATCCGGTTCTTCGCAGGCGCCGCTCGTCTGCTCGAGGGCCGCGCCGCGGGCGAGTACATGGAGGGCTTCACCTCGTACGTCCGCCGCGAGCCGATCGGTGTGGTCGGCCAGGTCACTCCGTGGAACTACCCGTTCATGATGGCCGTCTGGAAGATCGCACCCGCGCTCGCCGCAGGAAACACCATCGTCCTCAAGCCGAGCGACACGACACCCGAAAGCACCCTTGTGCTCGCTCGACTCACCAAGGACATCCTCCCCGACGGCGTGTTCAACGTGGTCCTCGGCAACGGAGGCACGGGAGCCGACCTCGTCGGGAACCCTGCACTCGGCCTCGTCGCGATCACCGGTTCGGTGCGAGCGGGCATCGCCGTGGCGACCGCGGCGGCCAAGGACGTCCGGCGCGCTCACCTCGAGCTCGGCGGCAAGGCTCCCGCGGTGGTGTTCGGCGACGCCGACATCGCCAAGGCTGCAGAGGGAATCGCACAGGCGGCGTTCTTCAATGGTGGACAGGACTGCACGGCCGCCACCCGCGCGATCGTTCACGAGTCGGTGTACGACGCGTTCGTCGAAGCCCTCGTCGCGCAGGCCGAGCAACTCCGTCCCGGAGCGCCCGACGACGAAGACGCGTTCTACGGCGCCCTCAACAACGTCAACCATTTCACCGCGGTGCTCGGCAAGATCGACGCCCTCGGTGCACACACCACGATCGCGACCGGTGGAAAACGCATCGGCGACAAGGGTTTCTACGTGGAGCCGACCGTCATCACCGGTGTCCGCCAGGACGACCCGATCGTGCAGGAGGAGACGTTCGGTCCGATCATCACCGTCCAGAGCTTCAGCACCGAGGACGAGGCGATCACGCTCGCCAACGATGTCGACTACGCCCTGGCTGCCAGCGTATGGACCACCGGCCACGGCACCGCGACACGTGCGACGGCGCGGATCGACTCCGGTTGCGTGTGGGTGAACTGCCACATCCCGCTGGTCGCCGAGATGCCGCACGGCGGTTTCAAGCACTCCGGCTACGGCAAGGACCTCTCGATCTATGGCCTCGAGGACTACACCCGCGTCAAGCACGTCATGAGCGCACACGACTGAGATCGCCCCGCCTGCCCGTCTGACCGACCGAAGGACCTTTTCCCGATGACTGACATCCAGCTCGACACTCTCACTCACTTCCATCCGCTAGACCCGCTGTCCGCGGCCGAGTTCACTGCGGTCACTCGAATCCTCGCCGATACCCGTTCGGTGGGCGACGGCTGGCGCTACACCTCGATCGAGATGATCGAGCCGTCGAAGGCCGACATCGCGGCGTTCGACGCCGACGGAACCCCCTGCGACCGCCGTGCCCGCGCCGTGCTGCTCGAACGCGCGACGAACAGCACCTACGCGACGCTGATCTCGCTCACCGACGGCGTGGTCCTCACGTGGGAGCACATCCCCGGCGTCCAACCGAACGTCACAGTCGACGAGTGGGAGGAGGCCGATGCGGCGCTGCGCGCTCACCCCGACGTCGTGGCAGCTCTTGCCGCACGTGGCATCACCGATCTCGACCTGGTGTTCATGGACACCTGGACGTACGGCGCCGAACTCATTCCAGAGGAGTTCGCGGGCCGCCGCATCGGATGGTCCGACACCTGGGTCCGGGCGAGCGAGGGCGCCAACCCGTACGCGGGTCCGGTCAACGGATTCCACTGCGTCATCGATCTCAACTCGATGGAACTACTCCGGATCGAGGACACGTTCAGCGTCGAGCGTCCCGAGATCATGGGCGAGTACATCCCGTCGCATGTACCGGAGCGGATCCGCAATGCCAGCACGCGGGAGCCGCTCAAGCCGCTCGACATCACCCAGTCCGAAGGGCCGTCGTTCACCCTCGAGGGCAACAAGCTGTCCTGGCAGAACTGGTCGTTGCGGGTCGGATTCAACTATCGCGAAGGCATGACCCTTCATGCGATCTCGTACAACGACAACGGCTCAGAGCGGAAGATCGCGCACCGCATGTCGTTCGCCGAGATGATGGTGCCGTACCGCGATCACTGCGACGATCACTACCGCCGCACCGCCTTCGACATCGGCGAATGGGGTCTCGGCTTCATGACCACCTCACTCGAACTCGGATGCGACTGTCTCGGCGAGATCCGCTACTTGGACGCGACGCTGCACAACAGCAAGGGCGAGCCGTACTCGATCAAGAACGCGATCTGCATCCACGAGGAAGACAACGCCGTGCTCTGGAAGCACGCGGACCACAACGGCGACACGCAGGTGCGTCGCATGCGCCGGCTCACGGTGTCGTTTCACGTGACGGTCGCGAACTACGAGTACCTCACGTACTGGCGGTTCTACCAGGACGGCAACATCGAGTGTGAGGTGCGAGCCACCGGCATCATGGTGGTCAGCCACATGAACCCCGGCGAGTCGAGCGATCACGGAACGCTCGTGGATCACCAGACGTTCGCGCCCTACCACCAGCACTTCATCACCGCGCGTCTCGACATGGACATCGACGGCACCGAGAACACCGTTTACGCCAGCGACACCGTGATGGAGCCGGTGGGGCCCGACAACCCGTACGGCCTGTCACTGCGTCAGGTCAACACGCCGTTGCGCACCGAATCCGAAGGCAAGCAGAACCCGAACTTCGCGACCCAGCGCTCGTGGAAGATCGCCAACGACAACGTGACGACCGGGATCGGACGTCAACCCGCGTACAAGTTGTCGCCCAGCGGCGCGTTCCCGGCGATGTTCCCGGACGACTCCCCCATCGCGGCCCGCTGCGAAGCGATCCGGCACACCCTGTGGGTCACCCCGAACGACGCCGACGAGCGTTGGCCTGCAGGCGAATTCGTCAATCAAGGTGGCGCGGGCATGGGACTTCCCCAGTGGACGCAGGCCAACCGCGGGATCGAGAACACCGACGTCGTCATGTGGTACACGTTCGGCATCCACCACATCACGCGGCCCGAGGACTGGCCGATCATGCCCGCCGACATCGTCAGCTTCTGGCTCAAGCCGTTCGGCTTCTTCGACCGGAACCCCTCGCTCGACGTCGAGCCGTCGCCGAAGAAGTCGGTGTGCTGCAGTTCGAACGGTTGCGGGTGCGGCGACGGCTGCCAGTGCGGGCACGAGTGAGGGCGACGTCATGAGACTGTACGTCGCATATCTCGCCACCGACGGCGGCGCAGACGCCGTCGCCCTCGGCGTCCGACTCGCCCGCACGATGTCGGCCCAGCTGGACATCGGGATGGTCCTGCCACCCGACCGATCGGCGGCACTTCACTCCGGCGACTTCGAGGACGTCCTCACCTCGCAAGCCACCGACTGGCTCACCGAGGCGACAGTCGGACTCCCCGACGACATCGATATCAGGACGCACATCGCGTTCCACGATTCGGCGGCCGAGGGCATCATCACTGAAGCGCAGCGGCTCGGTGCGGACGCGATCGTCGTCGGCGGCAGCGGCGGCGGAATCGTCGGCGGCCACACACTCGGTTCCGTCGTCACCGAGTTGGTCCATTCAGCGCCGCTGCCCATCGTCCTCGCACCGCGTGGCCTGCGCCGATCGAAGGTCACCCGCGTTCGGGAGATCACCTGCGCGCTCGGGACCCGGGCCGGGGCCGACACACTGTTCGACACCGCGGTCGCCGCGAGCCAACGGGCGCAGGTCCCACTGCGGGTGGTCTCGCTCGTCGCCCTCGACCGGGCCGCGGGCTATCGGGGTTCACCCGAGGAGGCGCTTGCCGACGCCACCCGTCACGCCCACGAACGGCTCGACGAAGCCCGCAGTCATCTGCCTGCCGATGCGACCGTCACCTGGGACGTCGTCGACGGACCGACCGTCGAAGAGGCGGTCAACAAACTCGAGTGGAACGACGGCGATCTCATCATGGTCGGTTCCAGCCGCCTCGCCGCACCACGTCGGTTGTTCCTCGGTTCCACGGCCGCCAAGATGCTGCGCGTCCTGCAGGTTCCGATGGTCGTCACCCCTGCCGACTGATCTGTGCCACGTCATCTCCCCCACAATCTCTGGAGTCAGAAGAACACCATGTCGCACTACCGCCTTCCCCAGATCCGCTCGCTCGTCACAGCGATGCCCGGCCCCCGTTCGGCCGAACTCGCCGCTCGACGCGCCGGTGCCGTGGCCGCAGGCGTCGGCTCGTCGGTCCCGGTCTACGCGGCTGACGCCGACGGCGGCGTGATCGTCGACGTCGACGGCAACTCGCTGATCGACTTCGGATCGGGCATCGCAGTGACCAGTGTCGGCGCGTCCGAGCCCGCGGTCGCGGCGGCTGTCGCCGCTCAGGCCGAGCACTTCACCCATACGTGCTTCATGGTCACCCCCTATGAGGGCTACGTCGCCGTCGCAGAGAAGCTCGCCGAGCTCACCCCCGGAGATCACGAGAAGAAGTCGGTGCTGTTCAACTCCGGCGCCGAAGCCGTCGAGAACGCGGTCAAGGCCGCACGCCTGGCGACCGGCCGCCAAGCTGTTGTCGCGTTCGATCACGCCTATCACGGTCGAACCAATCTGACGATGGCGTTGACCGCAAAGTCGATGCCGTACAAGACGAACTTCGGACCGTTCGCCCCCGAGGTGTACCGGATGCCGATGTCGTACCCGTACCGGGACCCGCAGGGCATGACCGGCGCGGAGGCCGCCGAGCGGGCGATAACCCAGATCGACAAGCAGATCGGCTCCGACTCGGTCGCCGCGATCATCATCGAGCCAATTCAGGGTGAGGGCGGTTTCATCGTGCCCGCACCGGGATTCCTGCCGGCGCTCGCCCAATGGGCGCGAGACAAGGGCATCGTGTTCATCGCCGACGAAGTCCAGACCGGATTCGCACGCACCGGTTCGTGGTTCGCATGCGATCACGAGGGTGTCGTCCCCGACATGATCACGATGGCGAAGGGCATCGCGGGCGGCATGCCGCTGTCCGCTGTCACCGGTCGCGCGGACCTTCTCGACAAGGTCCACCCGGGCGGACTCGGCGGCACGTACGGAGGAAATCCCGTAGCGTGTGCGGCCGCCCTCGCGGCGATCGACGTGATGGAGAAGCAGGATCTCGCAGCTCGGGCCAGGGCCATCGCCGATCAGGTCGTCCCGCGATTGAAGGCACTGGCCGAGGAGACCGGCGTCATCGGCGACGTCCGTGGCCGTGGCGCGATGCTCGCCGTCGAACTGGTCAAGAAGGGCACCGACACTCCCGACCCCGACCTGACGAAGGCGGTGGCGGCCGCCGCGCTCGCAGCGGGAGTCGTCACTTTGACCTGCGGCACGTACGGCAACGTGTTCCGGCTGCTGCCGCCGCTGTCGATCTCCGACGAGCTGCTCGACGACGGTCTGACCGTCCTCGAGGACTCTGTCCGCACCGCAGTTGCAGGGGCCGCATCGTGACCCGCACCGAACTCCCCGCGAACGCGTCGGCTCTGATCGCATCGGTGCCCACCGGCGTCTGGATCGACGGAGCAGCCCGACCCGCGTCGGGATCGGCCGAGTTCGAGGTCCGGAATCCCGCGACCGGCGACGTCCTCACGACAATCGCAGACGCAACCGTCGCCGACGCCGACGCCGCACTCACATCGGCCACCGCAGCGGCGAAGGCGTGGGCCGCGACAGCTCCACGCGAACGGTCGATGATTCTGCGTCGCGCATGGGAACTGGTCATCGAGCGCACCGAGGATTTTGCGCTTCTGATGACAATCGAGATGGGCAAGACGCTTGCGGAGAGTCGTGGCGAAGTCGCCTACGGCGCCGAGTTCCTGCGATGGTTCTCTGAAGAAGCGGTCCGCGTCGGCGGGCGCACCGCCACCGCCCCGTCCGGCAACGGACGGATCCTGGTCACCAAGGAGCCCGTCGGACCGTGTCTGGCGATCACCCCGTGGAACTTCCCGCTCGCGATGGGCACCCGAAAGATCGGTCCAGCCCTGGCCGCGGGATGCACGGTCATCGTGAAGCCTGCCGAGGACACCCCGCTCACCACGATGCTGCTGGCGCAGGTCTTCGCCGACGCCGGACTACCGGCGGGTGTGCTGTCGGTACTGCCCACCATGGACGCACCGAACGTCGTCGCCGCGCTGATGAGTGATCCGCGTCTGCGGAAGGTGTCGTTCACCGGGTCGACCGGGGTGGGCAAGAAGTTGATCGCGCAGTCTGCCGATCAGGTGCTGCGGACATCGATGGAGCTCGGCGGCAACGCGCCGTTCATCGTGTTCGACGACGCCGACATCAGCGCGGCCGTCGACGGTGCGATGGCGGCGAAGATGCGCAACGGCGGCGAGGCGTGCACTGCGGCCAACCGTCTGCTGGTGCACAACAGCGTCCGCGAAGAGTTCACCGCGGCGCTCACCGAGAGGATCGCGGCCACCACGGTGGGAGCAGGCTACGTCGAGGGAACGGCTCTCGGCCCTCTCATCAACGCCCGCCAGCGCGACTCCGTGGCGGCCCTCGTCAGTGAGGCCGTCGAATCCGGCGCCCGAGTCCGCACCGGCGGTGCGGCGGTCGACGCCCCCGGGTACTTCTTCGAGCCGACAGTCATCGACGAGGTCCCCGTCGGTCAACGAATCCTCAGCGAGGAGATCTTCGGCCCCGTCGCAGTCATCACCGGCTTCGACACCGAGGACGAGGCGATCGCGCTGGCGAACAACACCGAGTACGGCCTCGCCGCGTACTTCTACACGCAGAGTCTCGACCGGATGCTGCGAGTGTCGTCGGCACTCGAAGCGGGGATGGTCGGTGTCAACCGCGGAGTCATCTCCGATCCCGCCGCACCGTTCGGCGGTGTCAAACAGTCGGGCCTCGGCAGCGAGGGCGGCAGCGAAGGCATCGACGAGTACCTCAACACCAAGTACATCGCGCTCACCCCGTAGTACGTCCCATCCCCAGTCCCGAGGAGTCACCGATGGCTACACCAGCAGAATCGGCTACACCACAGATCTCTAACAAGGGCCTCGCCGCGAACAAGGTCGGTGTCCTCTCCGGAGCAGTGCTCGGCGTGTCCACGGTGGCGCCCGGATACACGCTCACCGCGAGCATCGGACTGATCGTCGCGGCGGTCGGTCTCAAGATGCCCGCGATCTTCATCGCCGGGTTCATCCCGATGTTCCTCACCGCGTACGCGTATCGCGAGCTCAACTCGGACACGACCGACGCCGGCGCGTCGTTCACGTGGTCGACGAAGGCATTCGGCCCGTACGTGGGGTGGATGTGCGGTTGGGGAATGGTGCTCGCGACGATCATCGTCCTGTCGAACCTGGCGGCCGTCGGTGTCCAGTTCTTCTACCTGATGCTCGCGAGGCTGTTCGATCACCCGAGCTGGGAGCAGCTGGGGACGTCTAACAAGCCGGTCAACATCCTGACCACGCTCGTCCTCTTGGCGGCGGCCACGTATGTGTCGATGCGCGGCATCACCACGAGTGAGCGCTTGCAGTACTGGCTGGTCGGGTTCCAGATGATCGTCCTGGTCGTGTTCTCGGTGATCGCGTTCGCGAAAGCGGGCGGCCATGTGGGACACCTGGATTTCAGCTGGTCATGGTTCAACCCGTTCGGCGGCCTCGGGAGCCTGTCGATCGCGTCGTTCGCACTCGGCCTCACCGGATCGATCTTCGCGTTCTGGGGCTGGGACACGTGTCTGACCCTCGGTGAGGAGTCGAAGGACTCCAAACGCACTCCCGGTCGCGCCGGGCTGCTCTGCGTGTTGACGATTCTCGGCACCTACCTCATGGTCGCGCTCGCCACGATGATGTACGCGGGGGTCGGCGACACCGGACTGGGGCTGGGCAACGAGGACATCAGCGACAACGTGTTCGGCGCATTGGCCGAGCCGGTGATGGGTCGATGGGGTGGCATGTTCCTGTTCCTCGCGATCCTCGCGTCCGCTGTCGCGAGCCTGCAGACGACCTTCCTGCCCGTCGCCCGCACCATGCTCGCGATGGGCAGTTACCGTGCCTTCCCTGCGAAGTTCGCCGAGATCAGCCCCCGGTTCCTCTCCCCCGCTTTCGCCGCGATCGTCGCCGGAGTCGTCACCGCGGTCTTCTACACCGCGGTCACACTGCTGTCGGAGAAGACCCTCGGCGACACGATCGCCGCACTCGGCATCATGATCTGCTGGTACTACGGCATCACGGCGTTCGCGTGCGTCTGGTACTTCCGCCACTCGTTGTTCGACAACGTCCACAACGTGATCTTCCGGTTCCTCTTCCCGCTTCTCGGTGGCGTCGCCTTGCTCGTGGTCTTCGTCGTATCGGTTCGAGAGAGCCTGAACCCGGACAACGGCAGCGGCGCCCAGATCTTCGGCATCGGCCTCGTCTTCTACATCGGCTTCGGCCTCCTCATTCTCGGCGCCATCCTCATGGTCGTCATGCGCATCGCGTCGCCTGCGTTCTTCGTCGGCGAGACGCTCAAGCGCAGCACTCCCGAACCCTCGAAGGAAGTTCTCTGATGCAGGTCATCACAGCCCTCACTCCCCCGGCCTCATTCGCCCGCGTCGACGAACCGACACGCGCTCCCCTGCGAGTCGGGGTGGTCCAGCACCGTTGGCACGAGTCGGATGAGGAGATGCTCGCCGAACTCGACGAGGGAATCGACGCTGCCGCGGCGCAGGGCGCCCGTGTCGTCTTCCTCCCCGAACTGACGCTGAGTCGCTATCCCGCATTCGTCCGCGGTGGAGACAATCCGGGCGAGACCGCTGAGGACCTCGCCACCGGCCCGACCCTGGCGTTCGCCACGGCGGCGGCTGAACGCAACGGGATCTACGTCCACGCGTCGCTGTACGAGAAGTCCTCGTCCTCGGGCGAGCACACCTATGACGACGGTCTCGGATTCAACACCGCGATCCTCGCCGACGCGAACGGGCTCGTGGCCCGCACCCGCAAGCTGCACATCCCCGTCACCGAGGGCTACTACGAAGACACGTACTTCCGCGGCGGCCCCGCAGACGAGGAGGCGTACACCGTCCACACCCCCGACGGCCTCGACGACGCTCGCATCGCGATGCCGACCTGCTGGGATGAATGGTTCCCCGAGGTCGCACGCATGTACTCGCTCGGCGGCGCCGAGATGATCGTCTACCCGACAGCCATCGGATCGGAGCCCGGCCATCCGGACTTCGACACGCAGCCACTGTGGCAGCAGGTCATCGTGGGTAACGGTATCTCGAACGGCACGTTCATGATCGCTCCCAACCGCTATGGCGACGAGGGGGCGATCACCTTCTACGGCTCGTCGTTCATCTCCGATCCGTACGGCCGCGTACTGGTTCAGGCACCGCGCGACGCGTCCGCTGTACTCGTCGCCGACCTCGATCTCGATCAGCGACGCGACTGGCTCACCTTGTTTCCGTTCTTGGCCACGCGTCGTCCCGACACCTACGACCGTTTGACCGAACCGGTCGATCGCGCGGCGCCCATCGGTTCCGCGCGGACGGGATCAGCACAATGACGCTGGACACCGGCCCCTGGCGGATGCCCGCCGAGCACGAACCGCACGAACGAACATGGATGGCGTTCCCTGCTCCCGGCTACTCTCTCGGTGACACCGAAGCCGACCATCACGAGGCTCGGACCGCCTGGTCGGCGGTGGCGAACACGATAGTCGACCACGAACCGGTCACCGTCGTCGTCGACCCGACTCAGACGGAGTTCGCGAAGAAGTACCTGTCCGCGACCGTCGACATCGTCGAGGCGCCACTCGATGACGCATGGATGCGCGACATCGGGCCGACGTTCGTCGTCTCCGAGAACGGAGGCGTCGGCGGCGTCGACTGGGTGTTCAACGGGTGGGGCGGACAGGATTGGGCCGCGTGGGGCCACGACCAGCACATCGCCCGGGCAGTGATCGAGAGGGCCGGCGTCGAGCGCATCGGTTCAAGGCTTGTCAACGAAGGCGGAGGCATCCAGGTAGACGGTGCGGGCACTGTTCTCGTCACCGAGACCGTCCAGCTCGACCGCGGGCGCAATCCACACCTGACCAAGGCGGACGTCGAACGCGAACTCGCCCGAACGCTGGGTGTCGACACGGTGATCTGGCTGCCGTGTGGCCTCACGCGCGACTCCGAGCAGTACGGCACGCGCGGTCACGTCGACATCGTCGCCGCCATGCCGATTCCCGGCACGGTGATCGTCCACGACCAGCGGGATCCCGGTCATCCGGACTACGAGGTGTCCCGTCGCATCCGCGACGTGTTGAACGGCGCCGTCACATCGGACGGCTCTCCGATGACAATCGTGGACGTCCCTGCTCCACGCACCCTGACTGACGACGAAGGGTTCGTCGACTACAGCTATATCAACCATTACGTGGCGAACGGACTCGTCGTGGCGTGCTCGTTCGACGACCCGTCGGACGCGGAGGCCGTCGATATCTTGAGTTCGGTGTATCCCGGACGCACAGTGGTCTCCGTCGACGCCCGTCCGTTCTTCGCTCGTGGCGGCGGAATCCACTGCATCACGCAGAATCAGCCTACGAGGTAGCTGCTGCGTTCACCGGCTCGTAGGCCGATGACGTCGTCCAGGATGATCGCCCCGTACACGACGACGGCGATCGCAGCCAGTTGGACCCATTCGGCGACGTACACGCCGAGTGCAATGGTCAGCACGGCCAGGATCGCGGCCAGAAGTCGCATCCACGGTCGAGGTAGTCCGAGTGCGGCCCGGAACAACGCCTGTCCGGCGAGATAGAGCGCCACACCTCCAGACAACGCTGCGGCCGCCGCCCAGCTCGCTTGTCGCTCCCCCTGTCCGATCGCCATGCCGAGTCCTGCCGCGGCGAAGACGATGCCGAGCAGCATCGGGACGAAGCAGTATCCGTATGCGATGAGCGCAGTGCGCGTCCGGTCGGTCATGGGCAAGTCGTCGAGCGCAGCTTCACCGTGCTCGTTGTCGTTTCCGAAGAACGACCACCACATCACGTAGATCACCGTCAAGCCGAGCAATACTTGAACGAAGAACTGCAGGTTCATCGTCTCCTCTGCCAGACCGGTCCCGACGCCGATGATGGATTCGCCGATGGCGATGATCAGGACCAGAGCATGGCGTTCGCAGAAGTGCTTGGTCCGCAGGACGAATCCCCGAGCCGTGCTCAGTAGCGGCGACACCCCGATCACCAGCAGGGCGCCGACCCACCAGAGGTATGTCGCGTTTCCGTGGGCATACCCGCCAACGACCATGCAGATCGCCGACGCCAGATTGGTCGGCAGAATACGCAGGATCGCCGCGGACGCGTCGTCACCTCCACTGACTCGGAACAGCACAGCGTGAACGAGCGTGACGCCGAGAAATGCCCACCCGAACACGACCCCGTGACCATGGACTGCATCGGGCACCGCGAGAGCGAGGGTGAAGAAGCCGAACATTCCGGCGACGAGCACCGTTCGTCGTGCCGGCGTCGACGGAGCGACTTCGTTGGTGAGCCACACATATCCCGAGTACATCCACCAGATGACCGCGAAGAGCAGTGCGATCGTTCCGGCTGACTTCCACGTCGGTTCGTGGCCGAACGCGTGAGTGAACTGTGTGATCGTGAAGACGAAGACGAGGTCGAAGAACAGCTCGAGCGTGGACGCACCCCGCTGTTCGTCGTCGGTCGGTGTCGTCGTCGCCTGCTCGCTCATCTTGAGAACGATAGTGGATGCGCCCGTCATACAGGGTGTAGATAGTATTCGAGCCCCTCAACCACAAAGGTTGAGGGGCTCGAATATATGTTGAGTTCGGCGGTGTCCTACTCTCCCACACTGACTAAAGTGCAGTACCATCGGCGCTGGAGGGCTTAGCTTCCGGGTTCGGAATGGGGCCGGGCGTTTCCCCTCCGC